>JAYRZU010000049.1:0-215226 GCA_041916315.1 Anaerolineae bacterium | reverse complement strand
TGGCAGACCGACAACTCCGTCGACCTCGACTTCAACAAGGCTGTGTCACCGCCGTGCGCCTTCACGCCGTACGCGACTTGCCCACTCGCGCCGAAAGAGAATCACCTGTCCATTCCCATTTACGCGGGCGAAAAGCTGCCCTAAAGCACATCCGGAGGCGGCGTGGTAAACTCTGCGCCATACGCGGCTTGGCGATGGAGAATTCACGATGAAAGCGGCACAGATCATACGTCCCGGCGCAGCAGCGGTGGCTCTGGTCGACGAACCGAGCGTTGGCGCGGATGACGTCCTCATCAAGGTACGAGCGGCGGGCATCTGCGGCACTGATTTGCATATCTTCAAAGGCGAATACGAGGCGACCTATCCGCTAATTCCCGGTCACGAGTTCAGCGGTGAAGTCGTGGCGGTTGGCGCCCAGGTGCGTAACTTTCAGGTGGGCGACCGCGTCACGGCGGATCCGAACATCCCCTGCAATAAATGTGATTACTGCCAGCGTAACGAGCCGAACCAGTGCCGCGATCTGCGGGCGGTCGGCGTGACGCGCAGCGGCGGTTTCGCTGAATATGTGGTGGTGCCGGAAGGCAATACTTTCCACATCGGCGACATGAGCTATTCGGCTGCTGCGCTGATCGAACCGCTGGCGTGTGTGGTGTGGGGGCTCAAACAGGTGGAGGTGCAGCCCGGTGACAGCGCGCTCGTGATTGGTGCGGGGCCGATGGGCGTGCTGGTCGCGCAAAGTCTCAGAAGCGCGGGGGCGGCGCGGGTCGTCGTGAGCGATGTCGTACCGTGGCGCTTAGAAATGGCCGAGCGGTTGGGCGCATCGGCGACGGTGACTGCGGACGCGGGGCAGGCGGCCAAGCTCAAATCGATTGCGCCGGATGGCTTCGAGATCGTGGTCGATGCGACAGGCATTCCGGCGGTGCTCGAAAGCACGTTCGCGTATGTGAAACCGCGCGGCAAAGTGTGGGTGTTCGGTGTGACGCCCGTCGGCACGTATGTCAAGTTCCCCGCCTATGAAGTTTTCCGCCGCGATCTCAAGATTATCGGCAGCTTTGCCGTCAACCGAACGTTCCCGCAGGCCATTACGCTGATCAAGAGCGGCGCGGTGCAGGTCGAACCGCTGATCTCGCACCAGCTGCCGCTCGACGACTTTGCTCGTGGTCTGGATCTAGCAGAAAAAGATCCTAAACGTGTGAAGGTGCACTTTAATCTCTGACTTTGCCCCAAAAATGACCGGATGTTCCAGCGAGCATCCGGTTTGCTATGCAGACCAATCCGGCCTCATCCCCGTTGCGCGACTCCGTGGTACAGTTGGGTCGATTTTGCCGCATCCCCCCGCAGAGGCGGGGCGCTGCCCCTATCCGGAGAACCAAACTCATGTCCCGTTTCCCCTACAGTACCCCCGAAGCTCAAGGCGTTTCCTCCACTGCTATTCACAACTTCATCGCCGCGCTAGAGCGCGAGGTCGATGCCGTCCACAGCGTGATGCTGCTGCGGCACGGGCATGTCATCGCGGAAGGGTGGTGGGAGCCCTTTCGCCGGGACGACCCGCATGCGCTGTTTTCGTTGAGCAAGAGTTTCACGTCGAGCGCGATTGGGCTGCTGGTCGCCGAAGGCCGCCTGTCGATTGACGACCCGGTCTTGAAGTTTTTCCCCGACGAGACCCCCGCGCAGGTGAGCGCGCATCTGCAGGTCATGCGGGTACGTCACTTACTCTCCATGGCGACGGGGCACGAGACCGAACCGGCATTGCGGACGCGCGCGCAGTGGCAGAAAAGCTGGGTTCGGGCGTTCCTCGCGCATCCCGTGAAGTACGAGCCGGGGACTCACTTCCTCTATAACTCGATGGCGACCTATATGCTGTCGGCCATTGTGACGCAGGTGACGGGCGAGCGGCTAGTGGACTATCTGCGCCCGCGCCTGTTTGAACCGCTTGGCATTCAAAAGCCATTCTGGGAAGTGTCGCCGCAGGGTATCAACACGGGCGGTTGGGGACTCCACATCACGACGGGTGATATTGCCGCATTCGGGCAGATGTATCTGCAAAAAGGTGTGTGGCGGGGTCAGAGGATTCTGCCTGAGAGTTGGGTCGAAGCCGCGACGAGTTGGCAGGTGAGCAACGGCGACAACTCCAACAATGATTGGGAACAGGGTTACGGCTATCAGTTCTGGCGCTGCCGCCACAACCTGTATCGCGGTGATGGGGCGATGGGACAATACTGCATCGTCATGCCCGAACAGGACGCTGTGCTGGTGCTGACCTCCGGTCTGGGCGATATGGCGAAGCCGATGGCGCTGGCCTGGGAGCATCTGCTGCCCGCCTTCCAGCCCAACGCCCTGCCTGAAGATACCGTCGCGCAAAGCGCGCTCGCTCGCCACCTGGCCAGCTTGCAGCTTCAGATGCCGCAATGCACGGCCAATGCTCGGTTGGCTGGGGAGATCAGCGGTCAGACCTACACCATGACCGCCAATCCGGATCGCCTCAAGACGCTGTGTTTTGAGTTTGGCGCGGATGAAACCGTGATCACCCTTGGCAAAGCGCGGTCGAAGCAGCGGATCACGTTTGGACATGGACGTTGGGTGCGCGGGTCGGAGGTAATCCATCCGCGAGACGCGGCTTTCGCCGGTTTAGTCAGCATGCGCCGGGGGGCATGGCCGATTGCCGCCAGCGGCGCGTGGACGGACGACAGGACGTTCACGGCGAAGCTGTGGTGGGTCGAGACGCCATTTGCGTGGACGTTCACCTGCCACTTCGACGGCGACCAAGTGACGGTTGAGCAGCGCGGGAATGTTGGATTTAGTCCGGTCGAAGGCCCGACGCTGCACGGGCAGTTGGCGTAAAGTGCGTTCGCAGAAGCGAGCTGAGAACAACGGTGGGGCGCACCTGTGTGCGTCCCATGAAGGACAAACAGCTCTAATCCAGACTCTTTCGGCAAACGACTCAAAAGTAGGTTCGCGACAGAGATGCGCGAACGGATGTCGCGGTGCACCTGTCCATGTGCCTGAAATCGGGCAGACACATAAGTCTGCCCCTACACAAGAACAGTCGGTCGCCCACTTCAAGTCACAAATTGGAGCGCAGCCAGCAGCTGCGGCAGATTGCCGGTGTGCTGGTCTAGCGTCCTGACATTGGCAGGATGTTTGGAGAGACGCCGTCACGTCTGGCTTATCGCCATTCCAGCGGGGAGCAATAATGAGCCGCGTGGTCTGTCAGGGGACGCCGAACTACGCCCTTGCCGCTCAAAAGTTGTGGGTGGATGGTACTATATAAATTCTACTTTATAATTAGCCTTAAAAGTGTAAAGTGGATTTAATGCAAGGTTGTTACCATGAGCAAAATGCTCAAACCCATTGAAGATGGCATCAAAACTGTGTCCGGCATTGCTCAAGAGCGCATCCGCGAAGCAATTCTCCGCGGAACTTTGCCCCCCGGCACCCGCATTGACCAGACGCAGTTAGCGACTGAACTCAACACCAGCCTCATCCCCGTGCGCGAAGCCCTGAAAGCGCTGGCCAGCGAGGGCCTGGTGCAGATCATTCCACGGCGCGGGGCATTTGTGGCGAAATCCTCCCTGACCGATCTCGAAAACCTGTATGAAGCGCGCTGTTTTGTGGAGGGTCAGGTGGCGGCGCAGGCGGTGCCGCGACTGACGGATGAGCAGCTCGACGATCTCCGAACGATTCTGGAGAGCATGCGCATCGCTATGGAAGAAGACCGCTACGAAGATTTCTTGCGCTCTAACCGCACCTTTCACTTCACGATTTACAGCACAGCGGGGAATACCTACCTCACTGAAGTTCTGTCGGCGTGGTGGGATCTGGCGGAACGCTACCGATATCGTTATCTTTCTAGCAAAGATCGGCACCCCATCATCAACGCCGAGCACCAGGACATCCTCGATGCGTGCTGCTCACGCGATGGCGAGCGGGCGCGCACCGTGATTGAAGAACATATCCGGCGGTCGCTGAATGTGCTGCGTAACTTAGTGGAACAAGAAACACAAAAAGATTAGGAGACTTTGATGTTCAACGGTTTGAATATGTCGTTGGGTTCACTCTCGCGCTTGTCTGGCGCGCGGACGCGCTCGATCAGTCCGGAAAACTTTGCGGGCGCGGTGGGGCAGGGTGGCATGGCAACGAGCGGGACAGGAGCGCGTTCGGCGCGCGAACTCGGCTTGGGCTGGAAGCTGTCACCGAGTATTCACATCCCTGCCAGGACTGAGCATACGATTGCCGAAATCAGCGGCAGCGGGGCGATTCAACACATTTGGCTGACCATCCATCCCGATTGGTGGCGACGGGTGATCATTCGCATGTATTGGGACGGTGAACCCACACCGTCGGTGGAAGTTCCCCTCGGTGATTTCTTCTGCAATGGCTGGGGGGTGCGCAGCAATGTGTCGTCGCTCGCGGTCGCGGTCAACCCGGCGGGTGGGTTTAACTGCTACTGGGAGATGCCCTTTCGGCAGGAGGCGCGCATCACCGTCGAAAACTTGATGGACGGCCAGAGTGACCCGCTCTACTATCAAATCACGTATACGCAGACCGACGTGCCCGACGACGCGGCCTACTTCCATGCCCAGTACCGGCGCAACAATCCACTGCCCTATATGGAGGTCCACACACTGCTGGATGACGTCGTCGGACGGGGACAGTATGTCGGTACGTACCTGGCGTGGGGCGTCAACAACAATGGGTGGTGGGGCGAAGGCGAAATCAAGTTCTATATGGACGATGACGCCGATTTCCCGACGATCTGCGGTACGGGCACCGAAGATTACTTCGGCGGCGCGTGGAACTTTGAGCACCCTGCTGGGGAATATGGCGTGTTCAGTTCACCCTATTCGGGCTTGTCGCAGGTGATCAAGCCGAATGGGCTGTACCGCTCGCAGATGCGTTTTGGCATGTATCGCTGGCACATTATGGACCCGATCCGCTTCCAGTCGGCGCTGCGCGTGACCATTCAGGCGCTCGGTTGGCGTCCGGATGGTCGCTACCTGCCGCTGCAAGACGATATTGCGTCGACGGTCTTTTGGTATCAAACGGAACCCCATGCCCAATTCCCCGCGCTGCCGGATCGCAATGGGCTGGAAACGAACTAGGACGAAACTGAAATGCGGATTGTTGGACTCATGTCAGGCACATCGGCGGATGCGATTGACGCCGCCCTGTGCGAAATCAGTGGTGCGCCGCCGCAGTTACAAGCACAAATTCTGCATGCGATCACCTTTCCCTATCCGGACGGTTTTCAGCGCCGGATTGTCGATGCCGGGCAGGGCGGGCGCGTCGATGAATTGTGCGCGCTCAACTTTGAACTCGGCGAACTGTTCGCCGCCGCCGCGCGGCGCGTGATCGAAGAAGGCGGGTTTACGCCCGCCGATATCGACGTGATCGGCTCGCATGGGCAGACCTTCTGGCACGCGGTGGACGCGACAGGTCACGTGTCGGCGACGCTTCAGCTTGGCGAACCCGCTGTGATCGCCGAACGCACGGGCGTGACCACGATCAGCAACTTTCGCACGCGCGACGTGGCGGTCGGCGGGCAGGGCGCGCCCCTCACAGGCTACGCCGATTGGCTGCTGCTGCGTCATCCGACTAAGTGGCGCGCCGTGCAGAATATCGGCGGTATCGGCAACGTGACTTTTCTGCCGCCGCTGTCCGATTCGACCAGTTGGCCAACCGCGTTTGATACCGGACCCGGCAACGCGCTGATCGATTCGGCGATGCTGCTGCTCACCGACGGGGCACAGGCTTATGACCGCGATGGTCAATGGGCGCGCGGCGGCAAGCTGGATGAAGAGTGGCTGCAAAACCTGCTCGGTCACCCGTACTACGTGGTCAAGCCGCCCAAGACGACTGGACGCGAGTTGTTCAGCGCGAAGATGGCGCGGGATTTGGTCGACGAGGGGCACACCCGCGGGTTGGATAACGCCAGCATCATCGCAACGCTGACGGCGCTCACCGCCCAGTCGATTGCCGACGCGTATGAGCATTTCGCTCCGGCGCAGTTGGACGAGGTCATCCTGAGCGGCGGCGGGCGCAGCAACCCGGTGATCATGGAACTGCTCGAAGCGTTGATTCCGGCTAAAGTGTTGGCGAGCGATCAGATCGGCGTGGATGGCGACAATAAAGAAGCGCTGGTCTTCGCGCTGCTGGCGCATGAAACGTGGCACGCGCGGGCGGGCAACCTGCCCTCGCTAACGGGCGCGAGCCGCGCCGTCATCCTCGGTGACATCACGCCGGGACACAACTATGTTGATCTGATCAGGCGCACGTTTGGCGGTGCGGGATGAACATCCGCCCCTTGAATGCCGAAGACGTCACTGTCGTCGCCGCGTGGGTGGTGACGATTCCGCTGTGGCAGCGCTACGGCGCATCGGCGGAGGTTCTGGCGCAGCGGCTGCTGATGGCGCTCGATACCGACCTGATTCTCACGGCGGACACCGACGATCAAGCGGTTGGCTTGGCGTGGTGCGTCCCGCAGGGTGGGTTTGGTCGCAGCGCCTATCTGAAGATGCTGGGCGTACGTCCCGATCAAGCGGGGGCGGGGGTGGGCGCGGGGCTGCTCAGCGCGCTCGAAGCGACGGTCGCAAGTCACGACTTGTTCCTGCTCACGTCGGACTTCAACGTCGATGCGCAGCGGTTTTATCAGCGGCAGGGCTACGAGCAAATCGGCGCGATTCCCGGTTATGTGCTGCCGGATGTCACCGAACTGATCTATCGAAAACGCTTGCGGTGAGTGGACTAGTCCAGTTTAGTCCAATTGGTGTTGCGAACGTGAATTTTGCGCTAAAGTAAAGGTGCGTACAGCATCTCAGGAGAAAATATCGATGTTTAAGAAGATGACTTTGCTGTTTACACTCGTTTTGCTCGTCTTGAGCTTTGGGCTGCCCGTCGCCGCGCAGGACAATGTGCTGGTGATGGCGCGCGCCGCCGATACGACTGGTTTGGATCCGCACACGCAGACCGCGTTTGCCTCGTTCCGCCTGCTGGAACTGATCTACGAACCGCTCGTCAACCTCGCCCCTGATCTGAGTGTTATCCCCGCTCTGGCGGAAAGCTGGGCGTTCAACGACGATGCGACGCAGCTCACACTCAATCTGCGTCAGGGCGTGACCTTCCACGATGGTGCGGCCTTCACGGCGGAAGATGTCGTAGCGACCTTCACCCGCATCCTCGACGAAGCGACCGGCGCCGCGGCGCGCGCAAACTACCTGAGCATCGCGTCGATTGATACGCCGGATGATTACACGGTCGTGTTCAACCTGTCGCAGTCGGATGTGCCGCTCCTGGCGGCGCTGGCGACGACCAACGCGGCGATTGCCAACAAGGAAGATATTGAATCGGGCGCGATTGCGACCGTCGCCAATGGCACCGGGCCGTTCAAGCTGGATAGCTGGACCCCAGAAGAAACGACCATGCTGAGCGCCAATGCTGAGTGGTGGGGTGAAGGCCCGAACGTCGACGGCATCGAAATCCGCATCATCCCTGACGAAACGTCGATCCTTGCGGCCCTGCGCGCGGGCACGATTGATTTCGCGCTGCTGAATGATCCGCTCGTGGCGACGCTGCTCACCGACGATGCGACCGTCACGCTCAACCGCGTCCCCGCGGTGGCCTACCATGTGCTGCAGCTCCGCTCGACCGCGCCCGATTCGCCGCTGGTGGAACTCGGCGTGCGGCAGGCGATCTCTTGCGCGATTGATCGGCAGGAAGTGCTGGATACCGCGTCGCTCGGCGAAGGCTCGGTGACCGGGCCGCTCACGATGGCCGCGTTTGCGCTCGACCCGAACGAACTGTTCTGCTATGAGAAGAACCTCGATCAGGCGCGTCAGCTCATGGCCGATGCTGGTTATGCCGATGGCTTCACGATGACGGTGATCGCTGCCAATGCCGAACCGCCGACGGCGCTCTCGGAAGCGCAGAGCATTCAGGCGCAGTTGGCCGAAATCGGCATCACGGTTGAGATCGAATCGCTCGAACTGAGCGTGTACGTCGACCGTTGGTTGGCGGGTGACTTTGAAGCCGCGATTGCGCTCAATGGTGGCCGCCCGGACCCGTACACGATGTACGCGCGTTACTGGCAGACCTCCGGCAACTTGAACAATACTGCCGGGTACATCGACAGCACGCTTGACGAACTGATGGCGGCGGGTCGCGCGGAAACTGACCCGGCGGCGCGTTACGAGATTTTCGCCCAGTTCCAGCGTCACCTTGCCGAAATGGCCCCGTGGGTGTGGTTGTACACGGGCTATGAATACACGGCGCAGCAGTCGTACGTGGAAGGCTTTGTGCCCTACCCGACCGACTCGCTGATTTCGCTGGCGCAGGTTTCGCTGAACCGCTAAGACTTGGGTGGGGCGCGGTGCTGAACCGCGCCCCATTTCATTCTGATGATCCGTTACCTCACGCAACGCGCCATCGCCTTCTTACCCACGCTGTTTGGCGTCTCGGTCTTGATCTTTCTAGCAATTCGCCTCGTCCCCGGCGATACCATCACAGCCATGCTGGGCACCGAAGCGGGCATGCTCACCGATGTGCAGCGCGCCTCGCTGGAAGCTTATTTCGGGCTGGATAAGCCGCCGTTTGAGCAGTACGTCGTCTGGTTGGGCAACGCTCTGCAAGGCAACCTCGGTCTATCGGTGCGCCACGGCGCGCCCGTCCTCGACGTGATTCTGTCGCGCTTCCCGGTGACGCTGCAGCTTGCGCTCATGGCGCTGACGATTGCGCTCATCATCGGTATTCCGCTCGGCGTGCTCTCCGCCGTCAAACACAATTCCTTCATCGACCTGATCGGGCGTTTGGTCGCGCTGATCGGTTTGGCAACGCCCGCCTTTCTGCTTGGCACGCTGATCATCTATGTGCTGTCCGTCGTGTTTCGCTATCTGCCGAATTCCGGCGACTACGTGCGCTTCAACGAAGACCCGCTGCTCAACGTGCAGCAAATGATCTTCCCGGCGTTCACGCTCGGCTTTCCGTTCGCCGCCTCGGTGATGCGCACCACACGCTCTGCCATGCTCGAAGTACTCGGTCAGGATTACATTCGCACGGCGCGCAGCAAAGGCTTACGTGAAGGAAATGTGGTCACCCAGCACGCGCTGCGTAACGCGCTCATCCCGGTGATCACGCTCGTTGGCGTCGAACTCGGTTATCTGCTCGGTGGCACGGTCATCATCGAAGAGATCTTCGCGCTGCCGGGGATTGGTCGCCTCGTCTACAATGCCATTTCTCAGCGCGATTACGCCCTCGTGCAGGGGATCGCGCTGTTTGTCGCCTTCAACTTCATTCTGATTAACCTGCTTGTCGACGTGATTTACACCATGATTGACCCGCGAGTGTCCTATGCCAAATCCGCCTGAAATCGCGACTCCCACGCTGTTCCAGCGGCTGCTGCGCAATCGCAGCGGGGCGGTCGGTTTGGTGTTGGTCACGCTCTATCTGGTCGTCGGTTTGCTCGGTTGGTTGGGCGTGACGCCGTATCCCGAATTGGAGCAGCACGCCCGCGACCGCCTCAAGCCGCCGAGCGCGACCTATGTCATGGGCACGGACTTGTTCGGGCGCGATATTGCCAGCCGCATCATGGGCGGCGCGGCGAATTCGCTGCGCGTGGCGCTCCTCTCGGTCACGCTGGCGACGACGCTGGGCACGCTGCTCGGCACGCTCTCTGGCTATTTCGGCGGCACGTTCGACATCATCATCATGCGCATCATGGATGTGTTCTTCGCGCTGCCCGCGCTGCTGCTGGCATTAGTGGTGGTCAGCGTGTTAGGGCCGGGGATGAACAACACCGTGCTCGCTATTGGCACGGTCTACACGCCGATCTTCGCGCGGGTGGCGCGCGGCCCGGTGCTGGCCGTCAAGCAGATGGAGTTTGTGCAGGCGGCACGCTGTGTTGGTGCTGGGAACGGACGTATTCTGTATCGTCATGTGCTGCCGAACACCCTCGCGCCGCTCATTGTTCAAGTGAGCCTCGCGCTCTCGTGGTCACTGCTGACCGAAGCGGGGTTGAGCTTCCTCGGTTTGGGGACGCAGCCACCGCTGCCCTCGTGGGGCGTTATGTTGAGCGAGAGCCGGGGCATCGCGGAGATGGCGCCGTGGCTGATGCTGTTCCCCGCGCTGGCGATTATGCTTGGCGTGCTCGGCTTTAACCTGCTCGGCGACGGTCTGCGCGATGTGCTCGATCCGCGGCTGCGCGGCCTGCGCTGACCAGCACCAAACTAAGCGCCTTCAACGCGATTAAGGCACTCTGTTCACCGTTCCTAGAGTTCGTCAATTGCGGAAGCGCCCCACGGACGGCGCACAACGGCGGTCACGGGCAGGCGCTGCTGCGCGGCGCGCTGAAGCTGGTTGATACCGTCGAGGGCTTCACGGTTGTACGGATCGATATAGTGCGCGCGTTCGAAGCAATACAACTGTTCGTCGCGCGTCTTCATGCGTGACGCCCAGAAGAGCCAGTCAAAAATCCGATTCGAGTCTTCGCGCAGCGCTTCGGCGAAGTCTGCGCTGGGCTGGGTGACGCGATTGACCGGGAACATGGGGCGAACCGTCTGCTTAGCCATGATTATTGTCCTCTCTGACATCACTGCCGTCATCTTGTTGTTTGATTTATAGCAGTAATGGAGGCGCGCGCTCATCCTCCTAAGGTGGAATTCCACTTATACCGGGGGGTGAATCCCGCGGTATGGTGCACAATTCTTAACGCACACCGCCCCTTGACAACTTATAATTCATCAACTAGGATGATAGTCAACGATGTTGATAATCAGCAGGATTGATGAATGAGATGACGCAGACCTGGACGCCAGAACAAACGGCGCAAGCCATGCTTGATGTGTTCCCGAATCTAGGGCGACTCATGCACCTGCGGATGCGCGAAACCGGCGAAGAAGAAGCGACTTTTATGCAAATGGGTGTGCTGGCGCGGATTCAGGAATGCCGCATGACCACCAGCGACCTCGCCAAGATGCGTAAGGTCAGCTTGCAGTCGGCCAGCGTGCTCGTTCAGGCACTGGTGGATCGCGGGTGGTTGACGCGCACGCCCGACCCCAATGATCGCCGCCAGCAGTTGCTGGAGGTCACGCCGGAAGGCGCGGAGCGCGCACGGGCTGTCCACGACCAGATGATCGGCTTAATCGCCGCCGTCGTGCAAGACTTGACACCGGAAGAACTTCAAGCGGCGGGCGTATTCTTGCCTGCCCTACATCGTGTGATCACCACGCAGCTGCACCCCGATGATGTGACGGAACCGCTGCCCTAACGTTTTCTCCTCGAGAAAGAGACTATCGCTCACATGTTTCGACTAACCAAATACATCAGGCCGTACCTCCTGATGGTGCTGCTCGCCATCGCCTTGCTGTTTGTGCAAGGGATCGCCGATCTGTCCCTGCCTGACTACATCGGTCAGATTGTAAATACCGGCATTCAGGCGGGCGGTATCGAGAATGCCGTGCCGAACGCGCTGCGCCAGAGCACCATGGATAAGCTCGCGCTGTTCATGAGCGGCGACGAACTCGCCGATGTCGTGGCGCATTACACCCTGATCGACAATACGTCGCCGGATTATCAAACGTACCTCGGCCAATATCCCGCGCTCGCGAATGAGCCCGTGTATGTGCTCAAGGCGAACATTGATGCGGCGGAAATCGACCGCCTCAATCCGATTATCGGCAAGCCGTTGGTGGCCGTCTCCGGCATTCAGCGGATGATGGACGACCCGGCGAGCATGGAAGGGATGTCGACGGGCGCGTTTGATCTGTCCGCGCTGCCCGAAGGCACGGATCTGTTCGCGCTGTTGGAAGGCATGACTCCGCTCATTCGGACGCCACTGCTCAACTCAATGCTGGAACGGTTCTCGGCAATGAGCGATTCGATGATCGTGCAGGCCGCGGCTTCTGGCATCAAGGCGGAATACACGGCGCTTGGGATGGACACAGGCGCGATCCAGAATCAGTACATCCTGAGGGTCGGTGGCCTGATGCTGGCGATTTCGCTGCTCTCGGGCGCGTGTACCATCGCCGTTGGTTTCCTCGCCGCGAAGACGGCGGCGGGTATGGCGCGCAATCTGCGCCGTGACATCTTCCAGAAGGTCGAAAGCTTCTCGAATAACGAGTTCGACAAGTTCTCGGTGTCCTCACTGATCACCCGCTCGACCAATGACGTTACCCAACTGCAAATGCTGATGGTCATGATCATTCGTATGGTCTTCTACGCGCCGATCCTGGGGATCGGCGGGATCATCAAGGCTGTGCAGACGGACGCGGAGATGTGGTGGATTCTCGCGGTTGGCCTAGGCGCGCTGATCACGCTGATTATCGTGGTGTTCTCCATCGCCATTCCCAAATTCCGCCTCATCCAGACGCTGGTCGACCGCTTGAACCTCGTCACACGTGAAAACCTCTCTGGTATGCTGGTCGTGCGCGCCTTCAACACGCAGAAGTTTGAAGAAAAGCGGTTCGATCAGGCGAATCAGGACCTGACCGATAACAACCTGTTCGTCGCGCGGGTGATGTCGGCGATGATGCCGCTCATGATGCTTATCATGAACGGGCTGACCCTGTTGATCGTGTGGGTTGGCGCGCATCAGGTGGCCGCCGCGCAGATGCAGGTTGGCGACATGATCGCCTTCATGCAGTACGCGCTGCAAGTGGTCTTCGCTTTCATCATGCTGTCGATCATGTTCATCATCCTGCCGCGCGCGTCGGTGTCGGCGGATCGCATCGCCGAAGTGATCCACACAGATCTGGTCATCCACGATCCGAAGAACCCGAAGCGCTTCCCCGAACCGTTCAGCGGCACAGTGGAATTCCACGACGTGTCATTCCGCTATCCCGGTGCGGAAGAGGACGTGCTGCATAACATCAGCTTCACGGCACAGCCGGGCGAGATGACTGCGTTCATTGGCTCGACTGGTTCGGGCAAATCCACGCTGGTCAACCTACTGCCGCGCTTCTACGATGTGACGCAGGGCGCGATCCTGATCGACGGGGTCGATATTCGCGAAGTCACGCAGTACGACCTGCGCGAGAAGATCGGGTTTGTGCCGCAGAAGGCGAATCTGTTCACCGGCACGATTGAATCGAACCTGCGCTATGCCGATGAATACGCCGAACTGGACCTGATGAACGATGCGATTGACACCGCACAAGCCCGCGAGTTCGTGAGCACCAAGCCGGAAGGGCTGGGTACGGAGATCGCGCAGGGTGGCAGCAACGTGTCGGGTGGTCAGCGCCAGCGCTTGTCGATTGCGCGGGCGCTCGTCAAACACGCGCCGATCTACGTCTTTGACGACAGCTTCTCGGCGCTCGACTTCAAGACGGATGCCGCGCTGCGCCGCGCGCTCAAAGAGAAGACTGGCGACAGCACGCTGTTGATCGTCACCCAGCGCGTCTCGACGGTCAAGAATGCCGAACAAATCATCGTGCTCGACGAAGGCAAAATTGTCGGCAAGGGCACACATCGCGAATTAATGGAAACCTGTGAAGTGTATCGTGAAATCGCCCTGTCGCAGTTGGGCATGGAGGAACTTGCATCATGATGGGTGGACCCTTAGCTGGAGGCAGACCGGGGCAGGCGCGTCCCGGTGGTCAGGGGCACGGCCCCATGGCCATGATGAAGGGCGAATCCGCCCGTGATTTCCGCGGGACGATGAAGAAGCTGATCGCTTACATCGGCGAGTACAAGCTGTCGATTGTGGTCGTCCTGCTGTTCGCGATCGCCTCGACGATCTTCATGATTGTCGGCCCGAAGATCCTTGGGCAGGCGACGACCAAGCTCTTCGAAGGCGTGATGGGGCAGATTTCTGGCACGGGCATGGGCATCGACTTTGAGTACATCGGCAATATCATCGTTCTCCTCATCGTCCTCTACCTGATTTCGACGCTGTTTGCCTACATTCAGGGTTACGTCATGGCGGGCATCTCGATGAAGGTGACCTACCGCCTGCGCACGGACATTTCCGAAAAAATCAATCGTCTGCCGCTGAAGTACTACGACACGACGAATCAGGGTGAAGTTCTATCCCGAGTGACCAACGACGTTGATACGATCAGCCAGACGCTGAACCAGAGCCTCGGGCAGATCGTCACCTCGGTCACCAGCATGATCGGCGTGCTGATCATGATGCTCTCGATCAGTTGGACGATGACGCTCGTCGCGCTGGTGATGATCCCGCTGTCGTTTGGCATCATCGCGCTGGTGGTCGGCAAATCGCAGACGTTCTTCAAGGAACAGCAGGATTACCTCGGCAACGTCAACGGCCACATTGAAGAGATGTATGGCAGTCACGCGGTCGTCAAGGCGTTCAACGGCGAGAAGCAGAGCATTCAGAAGTTCGACGAATACAATACGCGGTTGTACGGTTCAGCGTGGAAGTCACAGTTCCTGACCAGCTTGCTTTTCCCGATCATGGGCTTCGTCGGCAACCTTGGTTACGTGGGTGTGGCAATCGTGGGCGGCTACCTGGCGGTCAATGGTTCGGTCACCGTCGGCGATGTACAGGCCTTCATCCAGTATGTGCGCTCGTTCACGCAGCCCATCGGGCAGATCGCCAACATCTCAAACATCATGCAGCAGACGGCCGCCGCCGCCGAACGCGTCTTCGAATTCCTCGAAGTGCCGGAAGAAGTGGCCGACACC
Organism: Anaerolineae bacterium; assembly: GCA_041916315.1. Taxonomy (GTDB): domain Bacteria; phylum Chloroflexota; class Anaerolineae; order Aggregatilineales; family Phototrophicaceae; genus Flexifilum. Next base: position 200,592 of record JAYRZU010000049.1, on the reverse strand, counting down.
GCGACGCCGTTCAAGGAAGAAGTGGTCGCCGGGAATGTGGAATTCAGAAACGTGCACTTCGGCTACAACCCCGACAAGATCGTCATCAACGACTTCTCGGCGACGGTCAGGCCCGGCCAGAAGATCGCTATCGTGGGGCCGACGGGTGCAGGCAAGACGACTATGGTCAAGCTGCTCATGCGCTTCTACGATGTGAACAGCGGCGAAATCCTCATCGACGGACACGAAATCCGCGAGTTCACGCGGCATGATCTGCGCAAGATGTTCGGCATGGTGCTGCAAGACGCGTGGCTCTACAGCGGCACAATCATGGAGAACATCCGCTACGGTCGGCTGGATGCGACGGATGAAGAAGTGTACGCCGCCGCCCGCGCCGCGCACGCCGATCACTTTGTGCGCACCCTGCCGGACGGCTACAACACGGTGCTGAACGAAGAGGCGTCGAACGTGTCGCAGGGGCAGAAGCAGCTCTTGACCATCGCGCGCGCCATCCTCGCCGACCCGCCGATGCTCATCCTCGACGAAGCGACCAGCTCGGTCGACACGCGCACGGAAATCCTGATCCAGAAGGCGATGGATAACCTGATGCACAACCGCACCAGTTTCATCATCGCGCACCGCTTGTCGACCATCCGCAATGCTGATCTCATCCTCGTGATGCGTGACGGCGACATCGTGGAGCAGGGCAATCATGAAGAACTGCTGGCGGCGGGCGGGTTCTATGCGGAACTCTACAACAGCCAGTTCGACCATGTGAACGCGGTCGACGCGGCGTAAGCTTAACCACTCGCACCGGGGCGCAGGGTGTGGCGCCCCGGTGCAGTCGCACATCCCCCGCTGGTGACATCTGGCACTAGCTTCCCCAACTTCCTCACAGTAGAGTGCAAGTATTGTGCCAATGAAACAGGCGGGTTTGCCCCGCTTATGTAAGAAAGGCTCTACTCCATGCATTTGTGGATCGAAGGTACGATTGAGCAGGTCATTGCGGTCGCCAATTCGGGCGTGGCCAGCGCCATTGCGACCAACCCCACCATCATCGACCGCTGGACGAGTGGCGGTCGGAGCCTCGAAGCGGTGGTCGCGCAGGTCTGCGCAAATGTGAATATCCCGGTCTATGTGCAGCTTCACGGTCCGACGGTCGATGAATATCTGCGCGAGATGGAGCAATTGCGCACTATTTCCGACCTGATTCATCCGAAGCTGGTCGCGACCCATGCCGGACTCGCCGCCGCTAAACAGATCGCGGATTCCGGTTTGCGGCCGCTCATCACCACGGTGGCGACGCTTAATCAGGCGTATCTGGCGGCCTGCGCGGGGGCCAGCTACGCCGCGCCCTATGTTGGACGCTTGCATAAAGCGGGAATTGACACAACCAAGCTGATCGGCGACATGGTGGCGATGTATCAGCGCAGTGGCGCGATGACACAGGTCGCGGCGGCGAGTATTTCCTCGCCCGCAGACGCGGAACAGATGCTGCTGGCGGGCGCGTCGATCCTCGTGATGCAGCACGATGTCTACCAGCGTATGCTCGACTCTGAACTCACGGCGGCCTGGATCGAGCAGTTTGAGGACAACTGGACACACATTTCCTACGAAAGCAAAAGCGCCGTCTCGTAGGACGGCGCTCCACCGATGAGCCGAGGCTAGCGCCCGGCGCTGTTGTTGGTTGACGCGCCGGGACTCTGGCGGCTGGTTTCGTCCGCGCGCTGCGTCAGGCGGGTCAGGTCGCCGAGGATCATCTTGTCGGTGACTGTCTGCGCCTGCAGCGCCATTTCGTACCATTCTTGCCGTTCCCACAGCAGAATCGCCTCGACCTGCTTCGCGAGATTACGCACTTGCGTTTCGCGATGCGCCGCGTCTTTCATCGCCGTATTGTCTTCGAGCGCGAGCCATTTCAGTTTTTGATCGGCAAGCTTTTGCTCGGCAATCTGGAACAGGCTGTAGGTCTTGCCGAACATCCCCACGTTCGACCACGATGTCAGCGCCACCGACACCGCATTAGTGATGGCGACTACCGCGACAAACTCATAGCTGAGGGTGCCACCCAAGGTGCTCGCCGCAGCGCCCAGCAGCAGCGCAAACTGCGCCAAGCGAACGAAGAACTTCATCTTATTGAAGTCACCCTGAATGTTGTTCTCATACCACTTGCGCTGATTTTCCAGCCGCCAATCGATATACTCATTAACGGCGAGCGCTTTCAGTCCGTCGTCTTCAGGCGTGTAGGCGTTTGCCTGTTTGATATAACTCTCAATCGCAGGCGGATCGTGGGGTTCGCTGATGCTGGCCGGAATGACCTCATCCCACTTAACAGACTCGCGAATCTTGTTGAGATTTTCCACGAGCAGGTCGTCCATCTCCTCTTCCGGACGGCCTTCGGCATACACATCCGCGCGCATGCGGTAGAGGTAAATGTGCATGCGCATCATTTCGGCGATGTAGCGGTACTTGATCCACGAGGTCGTTCCGGTGAAGCGAATAATGTCGTTCATCAGGTAGGACGCCACTATAGGCAGTAAAATGCTGGTCACGGCGAGTAGGAAGGCAATCTGTGCGTTCTGGCTGAGGACTGCGACCACGATAGAAGCGACTGTCGAGATCAGCGTGAGCAGGATAACCCATCGCCGCCGCCGGATGAAATTACCTTTGAGGTTGCTGGCCGTCTGATCGTAAACGATCATCCGCGCCCACGCTTGCAGAAGCACGTTGCGATTAAGAGGGGATGGACTCGCAGTTGGAGTGGAGACAGCCATCATCATCCTCGCTGGGCAAAGCCCTGTTTCAAAGAAACCTAATTGGTAACTACATTATTATCCCGCTTTTGATTCGTGCAATCTTTCCCCCTAGTTGTTGGGTGCTGGGCGGTGCTTTCGCAAAAGCTTTCCCTGTGCTAAGGTGTTAGGTAATAATACGGCCTGTTATAGAGAGGTGACATGAAAACACGAGTTCTGCTCCTAGTGACTATTGTCTGCACAGTCCTGCTGTACAGCACGCAGGCAGCATTCGCGCAGTCGACCTGTGGCGCGACGGTGACCGTGAGTTCCGGCGACACGCTCGTGCGCATCGCGCAGCGCTGCAATACGACAGTCGATGCGCTGCTCGCCGCGAACCCGCAGATTGCCGATCCCAATCGGCTGCTGGTGGGGCAAGTGCTGACTGTACCCGGTGTGACCAACCCCGCAGCTCCAGCCGCTGTCGCGATCTATCCGCTGGGTGGCGTACCCGGCGCGCAGATCACCGTTATCGCGAACGGGTTGCCCATCAACACAATTGTAAATGTCGGTATCGGGCTGCGGAACGCCGGGTTCGCCACGCTTCAACAGGTGACAACCGATGCTTATGGCGGTCTGCAAACTGCCGTCACGATCCCGTCGACGGCGACTGGCGGTCAGGTGTACGTGGTGACAGTGACCACGCCAACCGGGCAGAGTGCTACATCGCAGGGGTTCTTTGTGGTCGGCGGCGCGCAAGCCCCGACGCCAGCACCGGGCGGGACGTTGTTTGACCGGGCCAACATCTACCTGATCGCGCTGGAGGATGCGGGCAGCACGGGGCAGGCGGTCGGTTGCAATGACAGCGCGATCCCGGTTGTGCGCACATTCACGCCGACCGTTGCGCCGCTGACCGCCGCGCTGCAGGTACTGCTTTCACTCGGCAGCAACCCCTACTATGGCGAGTCTGGGCTGTACAACGCGCTGTACCAGTCGAGCTTACGGTTGGACAGCGTGAACATTGTCAACCGGGAGGCGATCATTCAATTGACGGGGCAGTTGGTAGTAGGCGGCGTGTGCGATGTGCCGCGCTTGCAGGCACAGCTTCAGCTAACCGCCTTGCAGTTTGCTACGGTCGAGCGCGTGCGCATCTTTGTGAATGGCCAGCCCATTGAGCAGCTGCTTTCGGCCCAGTAATCGCAAGCGATGAGCGTGGTTACTCTGGTATCGGTTACAGGGCAGGCAGCAAGAAACTGAAGATGCTGCCTTCGCCGACCACGCTCGTTACATCGACGGATCCGCCGAGCTTTTCGGCGATGCGCTTGGCAATTGAGAGGCCGAGTCCGTGACCCTCGACGCGGAAATCGCCGAGGCGGTTGAACTTGTCGAACAGTAGGTGCAGTTTGTCATCGGGGATGCCAGCGCCATTGTCGCGCACCCAGAAGCGCACCATATTGTTGTCAGCGGGCGCGGCGCCAAGTTCAATGCGCGGCGGTGCGCCGCCATACTTGATGGCGTTGCTGATGTAGTTCGTCCAGATTTCCGCAACCCACGGCGCAAAGCCGATAGCGGTCGGCCATTGGGTGGGCACGATGATCTCGGCGTTGTACTGCTTGGCCATGTTCGCCAGCCGTTCCTGCACCTGCATCACGATCTCGGCGGTTTTGAGCGGTTCACGTTCAATCTGTTCCTGCTTACGGACGCTGGCGAACAGCAGCAGCGCATCGACGATGTTGATCGCGCGCCAGGCGACTGCGGAGATGTGCTGCAAATGCGGCAGCAGTTCATCACCGGGGGTTTCGACGCAAATTTCTTTGAGAAATTCGGTATAGCTGAAGACCGTCGACATCGGGTCTTTGAGATCGTGCGCGACGGTGTGCGCGAAGCTGTCGAGATCCGCGATTAACTGCTCACGTTCCGCTTCGAGCTGTTTGCGCAGGCTGATGTTGCGCACGAAGTTCTGAATCGTCTGCTGCTGGCCGACCTTCACCACGCGGCTGCTGACTTCCACCGGAATGCGGTCGCCGTTTTTGTGGCGATAGAAGCATTCGTAGATTGTCGTTTGGCTGACGGTGGATTCCCAGGCGAAAGGCTGGGTATCGTCGACTGGGTCGATGACTTCGAGCGCTTCCATCGACAGGCCGATGAGTTCGTCCGGTGCGTACCCGAAGCGACGCGCGGCATGCGCATTTGCCGCAACAATCGTATAGGTGTTGACATCGATGATAAAGATGGAGTCGCCCGCGCTCTCAAATAGATTGGCGTAACTGCTCTTGGCTTGTTCAGTTTCGGCCTTCAGCCGTTCAATTTCAAGTTGTGCCGCTGTCAGAGCGTCTACGAGCTTGTCATGGTCGCTTGGTTGAGCCATCATCAAGTGTCCTGCTTGGGAATCATTGTTCGCGGGTGTCTAACTGCATGTCAAGCCAACACCACATTATTCTTGAGTACACACAACTACGCAAGCCCTAACCGAGACCAACCGCGGACAGGCAGCGCGTCATTGATTAAGGCGGCACGCCTGGCGGTCACAACCGCCGTCCAGCGGGTCAGTCGAGATCGACTTATACCGAGTTTGTGAGCGCACAGACGCGCGTGCTGGCTGGATTGCACCACGAGGCACCGACCGCCATGCTGCGCCTGTGCCGCACAATCACATCTCATTGTACGCTGTCCTTGCGCATTTCAACTGTGTAGATTTTGCGCTCCTCTAGACCAGAGTCGTCGTTCACGGCGTATTTTGACGTGCTCACAGCACTAAGCTAGCCAAGTGGTTAGGTCAGGGGGCTAAGATCTTGGGTAGTAAAAAACCGTCCGTCCGGTTGGTGCATTCGAATGCGTGATCGGTTACATTTAAAGCATCCTGCTGACATTGCCGCTTGAAGGACGTTGTTACATGAAGCTCAAGGTACTCTACATCGAAGATAACCCGATCAATATGCTGCTCGTGCGCAAAATGCTGCGGTTCACCGATCACGAACTGATCGAAGCTGAAGATGGCGCGAATGGGTATGCGAAGGCGGTGCAGGCAGTACCGGATCTCATCATCATGGATATCGGTCTGCCAGATGTAAACGGCATCGAGATCGCCCGGCAGATGAAGGAGACGCCGACCCTCAAGCACATTCCGATCATTGCACTGACCGCCGATGTGTCGGATGAGACGTACCGTGCGTGTCTGGAGGTGGGCTGTGCGCAGGTGCTCCACAAACCGGTGAGCCGCTTCATGCTGCTGGATACGATTCGCGGTTATGCGGAAAAACTGGGTACGCCCGGTCATAAGGACCAGCGCGCGGTGCCAGCGCAGGAGAAGATCAAGGTTTTGATCGCGGAAGATAACCCGGACCTGCGGGCGATTTTCGCGTGTACTTTCGATCGGCGGCACTTTGCTCTCGAAGCCGCGGCAGACGGTGTCGAAGCCGTTGAACATCTGAATAATGAGGTTCCCGACATTCTGATTCTGGATATCAATATGCCGCGAATGTCCGGCTATGATGTGCTCACCTTTGTGCGCCATAACCAGCGCACCCGCAACATGAAGGTGATCGTCGTGACGGGCAATAACACGGTGCTGCAAGCGCCGGAAGCGGAATACGCCGATCTAATCCTGATCAAGCCGGTGAACATCAGCGAACTGATCACCTTTGCCCAACGGTTGATCGCGGTGCCTGCTTAGGTCAAGGTGATGATAATTAACAAAAAGTAAAGCTTGGGATAAGTGCTATTGCCGCGACAATAGAGGTATACTTACACCGCATTCTGTAACTGCCGGATTTAAGCATGACCTCTGCTGATACTCTGTCGTTTCTCACGTTGAGCGCCTCCACGATCATTCTGGTGGCGCTTGTGCTTTATGGTTGGCGCCGCCGCGGCGAAATTGCTGCCCCTCCGTTCACGGCGGAAATCGCCTGCACCGCGTTCTGGGGTTTCTGCCTCCTCATGCAGATGATCAGCCCGGATGAAACGTGGGCGTTTTTCTGGGCGCGACTGCGGTTTATTGGCAATACGCCGCTGGCAGTGTTCTATCTTCTGCGCGTGCTGGAAGCTACGGGTTATTCCATCTGGCACCGACCGCGCCGCTACTGGTTCCTCTTCATCATTCCGATCATTACTAACCTAATCGTGTGGAGCGACCGCATCTTCGATTGGTTTTTCGCGACCTGGTCGGTTGAGCGTCAAGGGTTGTTCTACATCGAAGTAGCTTCGTATCAGGGATGGGCCGGCGTCCCCTTACTCTATGCCTACCTGCTGCTCGGGATCGGTTTTGTCTTGATCCTGCGGGAAATTCGACGGACGCAGGGCGGTTTCCAGCGGCAGGCCTTCCTTTTGTTTCTGGCGGCGTTGGTGCCGGTTGCAGTCCATGTGCTGTTTTATGTCCTTGATCTTGATTTTAACTTCATCCGGCAGACGCCGACGCTGCTCGCCGCTTCGGCCTTAGTCAATACGTGGGCGCTGCTCGGCGGCAGCCTGCTCCATGTGATTCCAGCCGCGCACAGCACCATTCTCGACAGCCTGAACGTCGGCGTCGTTGTGATCGACACACAGGATCGGGTCGTCAGCGTTAACACCACAGCGCGCCCGTTTGCCGCACTCAAGGCAGTCGAAGGCAAGCCGATTGAACAGGTGTTTCCGACGTTTGCATCCACAATTGATCGATTTCGCCCGCTCTATGAAGTGAGCGATGAATTCATGCAGCGCATCGACAATGAGCGACGCTATTGGGCGATTCAGATTCAACCGATTTTCCGCTCTCCCGGGCGCTTGGCCGGACGCGTGGTCATGGTGCAGGAGATCACGGGGCGCAAACGCACCGAGGAACATCTCCGACTGTTGGAACGGGCGGCGAACAGCAGCCCGGCGGGGATGGTCATCGTCACGAATGAAGGTGTGTATCCGGCGATTTATGTGAACGATACATTTCTCGACATCACCGGTTATGCGCGTGAGGACTTCATTGGACGTGGGCTGCAGTTCCTCCAGCGCGCGGATAACGATCAGCCTGGGCTCGATGAGCTGCGCCGGGCGCTGCGCGAAGAACGTCCCGCCAAGCTGCTGGTACGGGCGTACCGCAAAGATGGCAGTCCATTCTGGAATGAGATCTGGATTGCCCCGGTTGTCGACGCGGCGGGCAAGGTCGCGCACTTCATCACCACGCAGATGGATGTGTCCGAGCGGGTGGCGGCTGAGGAGCAAGAAGCCAAGCTGATCGAACGGATTGCGGCGGCGAACCGGGAACTCAAGGATTTCGCCTACGTGATTTCGCACGATTTGCGCGCGCCACTGCGTGGCGTTAACTCGATTGCGCATTGGCTGGTCGAGGAGTATGCCGATAAGCTGGATGCCGAAGGCAACGAACTCATCGAACTGCTGCTGGGGCGCGTGCAGCGGATGGAGCAGATGATCAACGGCGTGCTGGAATACGCGCGCATCGGTCATGACCAGACCACGCGCGATGAAGTGAACGTGCGCGCGCTGATCGATCAGATTGTGCAGGATATTGTCCCGGCTGACCGCATTCAGACCGTGATTGAAACGCCTCTGCCGACGCTTTACATGGATGCGGTGCGCCTGCGGCAGGTCTTCCAGAATCTGATCGACAATGCGGTGAAGTATATGGATAAGCCGCAGGGGGAAATTCGGATCGGCGCGCAGCAGCAGGGGGTGGAATGGCGCTTCTGGGTGCGCGACAATGGCGTCGGCATTCCACCCAACCAGACGGAGCGGATTTTCCAGATGTTCCAGACGTTGGGTTCGCCGGACCAGACCGAGAGCACGGGGATGGGGCTGCCGCTGGTTAAACGCATCGTGGAGTTGAACAACGGGCGTGTGTGGGTGACGGCCCTGCCCGAAGGCGGCAGCAGTTTCGAGTTCACGCTGCCGGCGGCGCTGACAAACGCTCAAGGTCTGCCAACGCCGCGCGGCACTGGTTCGCTAGTTTGACGCTGTCAGCGGTTGGTAAAAGGCGCTGTTGAGCGCGTAGAGCTGATCCGCGTCCATTTTGATTATGGCGCGGTCATAGGTCAGCATGCCGTTGACTTCCGTCTCGACATCGGTCGTCTGCGTGTAGATTGCCGCCGCCAGTCCCTGCTCCGTATACAGCGTGTACAACTGCTCGATCAGGTCGCTGTAAGCCTCGGTCAGGTCCGCGACGGTCTCGTATTGGCGGTAGCCCCAACTGTTCTGCGCGAGGTAGGTGTGCCCGCTGAGCGGCAGTCCCAGCCCGCCAAACTCCCCTAACACGCGGGCGCGCTGCGAGTCGAACCCGGGCACATCCGGCCCCGGATACGAGTGAATGTCATAGACATCCCCCGCGCCGACGTCGTTCCACCCGCTGGCACTGTTCACCAGGCGCGTCGGATCGTAGGCTTGCAGCCACTCGGCGAGGCGCGCAGTGTCGTATTGGCCCCAGCCCTCGTTGAAGATCACCCACATCACAATCGATGGGTGGTTCGAATGGGTATCGACCAACCGCTGCAATTCCAGTTCGAACTGCGCGGCGGAGGCGTCCGAGCGGTCGATTTCACCCTGACCGGGGTCGACAAACTCGTCGCCGCTGGGCATGTCCTGCCACACCAGCACGCCCAGCCGATCCGCCCAGTAATACCAGCGCTCCGGTTCGACCTTGACGTGTTTGCGGATGGTGTTGAAGCCGAGCTGCCGGGTCACTTCGATATCGTGGCGCAGCGCTTCATCGGTCGGCGCGGTGTACAGGCCATCCGGCCAGAAGCCCTGATCGAGCAGACCAAACTGGAACAGCGGCGCGTTGTTGAGCCAGAGGCGCAGCACGCCCTCGGCATCCGGCGCGACCTCGATCTTGCGCAGGCCGAAGTAACTGCCCACCTGATCGACGACTGCACCCGCGTGCACAAGGCGCACGTCGAGATCGTACAGGAACGGCGAGTCCGGTGACCATAGCTGGGGATCGGGGATGACGACTTCGAGTGTGGTATCCGCGGCGCCACTGGCTGTGCCGACCACCTCAGCACCCGCCCGCGCGTCGACTTCAAGCGTATAGCCGCTCATGTCGGTCGCACCGCTGAGGTCTGCGCTCAGGCGCAGCACGCCCGTGTCGATGTCGGTTTCCATCTGCAAGGCGTCAATGGCGGCGGTCGGCACGGGTTCGAGCCAGACCGTTTGCCAGATGCCCGAAGATGGGGTGTACCAGATGCCATCGGGACGGAAAACCTGTTTACCGCGGGGCTGCGTGCCTTCAGTGGGGTCAAACACGTCGAGCAGGATGTGCTGTTCGCCGTCAGGGCGCAGCGCGTCGGTGATGTCGAATGTGAAGGCGTCGTAGCCGCCAATGTGACTGCCGACCTCGGTGCCGTTCACCCAGGCGGTCACGCGCCAATCGACCGCGCCGAAGTGCAGCAGCACCCGCTCTCCCGTCCACGTTTCCGGAACGGTGAAGGTGCGCTGATACCAGATGTGCTTGAAATCGACGCGACGCTGCACGCCGGAGAGATACGACTCAATCGGGAATGGGACGAGGATTTGGCCCTCGAACTCCGTGGGCGCGGGGTCGTTCATACGGGTGAGCGCGTAGTCCCACCAGCCGTTCAGGTTGAGCCAGTCCGCGCGCACCAGTTGCGGACGCGGATACTCCGGCAGCACATTCTCCGGGTCCACATCGGCGGCCCATTGGGTGAGGAGTTGTTGATGTTGGGCGGTGACAGGGGCGAGCTGCAGGACGAGCGTACATAAAGCAAGGGTAACCAGCAAACGTAACACGTGCATAACCTTAGTCTTTTTGTAAGGGTGAAGATCATGATTATAGCGCGTGGGCTGGGGCAGGGGGCGTCCAACCTCCCGCCGCTCGCGGAAGGTTGGACGCAGAAACGGCTTTAGATCAGTGAAGTCACTTCACGGCCAAACGAGGTCGCGTCAATCGGCTTGGCGAAGTACGCGCGGAAACCGGCGGCAATCGCCTGTTCGCGCAGTTTGGATGTGTGATACGCGGTCACGGCGACGCACGGCAGTTCGGACGTCTCCGGGTGGCTGATAATATCGTTGAGCAGCGCGAACCCATCTTTGCCCGGCAGCGCTAAATCGATGATGGCGAGGCCGTACTGGATGTGTTTCTGGAACAGGTAAAATTCAGCCGTCTCCGCGTCACCCGCCACATCGATCGGGATGTTCATGTACGACAGAATGTGCGCGACGACCGCTTGTCCATCGGGATCGTCTTCGACAACGAGCAGGCGTTGATAAGCCATAAGAGTTCGCTCCTAAAGGTGCAAGGCGGCTTTGAACGTTGGGATAGTAGCCAGCATGTTAACCAATTGCTGGATAAACGTGTCGGCGGATAACGGCTTGGTGAGATAGTCAGTGAAACCGGCGGCGAGCACGCGCTCCCGGTCACCGACCATGGCATGCGCCGTCAGCGCGATGATCGGAAGGTCGGCGGTGAGCGGGCTGGAACGCAAATTGTGTAGGAATTCCCAGCCATCCATCACCGGCATCGACAGATCCGAAATGATGAAATTCGGACGCTGCTGTTTGATCACCTCCAGCGCTTCCCGGCCATCGGAGGCGCTGAGCACTTCCGCGCCGTAGAAATCGAGGATGAAGCGCGCGACTTCGAGGCTATCCTGCTCATCATCGACGACGAGGATGGTCCAGCCAGTGAACAGATCCAGCGGAATTGCATTCATGACTGCCTGCCTTAATTCGCGCTCGGCGTGCTATTGAGCGGGAGCAGTACTGTGAATTTGCTGCCTTTGCCGACTTCACTTTCGAGCTGGACTTGCCCGCCCATCATGCGGGTGAGCTTTTGCACAATCGCCAGACCTAAACCTGTGCCGCCAAACTCGCGCTTGGATGTGCTGTCCACCTGCCGGAATTCGTCAAAGATGAATTCGCGGGCATGGGGTGGAATGCCGATGCCGGTATCGCTAACTTCGATGGCCCACTGGTCCCCGTCTTTGCGCACATTCATGGCGACGGAACCATTCGCTGTGAACTTGATGGCATTGCCCACCAGATTGATGGCGATTTTCGAGATCGCTTCCTCGTCGCCGTACACGGTTGGCGGCAGTTCCGGGTCGACCGAGGTGGTGAAGGCGAGGCGTTTGGTATCAGCGAGCGCGCTCATCTGTTTCTGGATGCGTTCGGTGAAGGCTGCCGGTGTGATCGGTTCGCTGACCAGTTCCATGCGCCCGGATTCGATGCGGGAGAGATCAAGGAAGTCGTTGATGAGCGAGAGGAGACGTTTGCTGTTGGCGCTGATGCGTTCCACCATCTTGCGCGCCTGCGGGCCTAAGTCCACGCCCATGTTGCCGAGCATGATGCTGGTGAAGCCTTCAATGGCGTTGAGCGGGGTGCGCAGCTCGTGCGACATGGTCGAGAGGAATTCGGACTTGAGGCGGTTGTTTTCCTGCGCCAGACGCTGCGCGCGCAGCGCTTCCGCATTCGCGCGCTTGAGGTCTTCCGTTTGCTCACGGATGCGTACCACCATCGCGTTGAATTCTTCCGTGACGATGCCGAGTTCGTTGTAGCGCTGGATCGGTACGCTGGTATTGAGGTCGCCCTTCGCGACATTCTCCGCACCGTTCTGCAGGCGCTTGAGCGGATCGAACAGCAGACGTTTGAACGCCCGTTCGTTTAGGAATCCGGCGATCACCGAGAAGCCGATTATCAGCGTAATGACAAAGAGCTGCATTTGTGTCCGGGCTTCGTTGGCAAGGGTTGTGCTGACTTCGGTGATGACGGTCCAACCCGTACCGGGAATGCCTTTGCTCGATCCGACGACGGATTCGCCTTCAAAATTGGTGTAGTTGATGTCACTCGTGACGCGATCCGGGGCGCTAAGGATGCGCTCCCATTCTTCGCGTCCGACAAGGCTGGACCGCGCCTCGACCCACTCATATTCCACATGAGCGAGCACATGGCCATCGCTGTCGACCACATAGGAGTCGGTGCTTTCGCCAAGATGGATTTCTTGGAGGGCTTCGTTGAACACCGTCATGTTGATCACGGCAGCGACCACGCCGCCATCGGTGCGGCGGGTAGAAACGGTGAGGTAGGCTTGGCTATCGGGACTGAATTCGACATCGCTGACAAAATCGGAGTCGGCAGAGGCGGTAAACCAGAGTTGGTCGGTAATATTTGATTGCCTACTCAAGATGGGATCAGTCACGGCGCTGCTCAGCAGAATATCGCCGTTGGCCGCGGTTACGACGATTTCACGAAAACTAGGATTAGCCGCAAGGATCGAATCGACTAGCCCCTGCAAATCGGCGATGTCCTCTTCTGCTTGCGAAAGATCCAGGTTCCCGGCGATTTTGAGGGTTCCGAGCGCGTTCACAATCTGGGATTCGACATCGTGCGTCGCGTGGGTAGCGGCCGCGTCGAGCCGCGCGGTCCACAGACCACGTACGGTCTGCGCGAGAATGAGGTTGCCAAAGATGGCAAATAAGACCAGAAACAAGATCTGGAGGGCGAGCTGTAAGAGGATAACACTTTGACGAATACTGCGCGCCCGTGGGCGAGTGGATTGGACTGCGGTTGTCATTGAGTCTGTTGTCCTACGAGGCTAAAGGTTGTAGTGCGTCACAAGCATAAAAGAATTATAGACCTGTAATCTATTGGGGAAGCATTGTGGTTCTGTTACTGCACACCGCGGGGCACACGCAGCAGAATCGTCACCGTGGTTTCGCCATTTTCGGATGTCAGTTTGAGTTCACCGCCCGCCAAATCACACAAACCCTTGGCGATCACCAAGCCCAGACCTGTCCCTTGCTGCTCATAGGTCTGGCGGTTGAACTGCATGAAACCGCCGATCTGCTGGATTTGCTCGGAGGTGAATTCTGGCCCATAGTTCTGCACAGTGATGGCATAGGCGTTCGGGTGTTCGGTCCCGGTGACCGTGACGGGCGTGCCCGGGCGCGAGAACTTGAAGGCATTCTCGACGATTTCCTCGACGATCTTGTTAAAGTAATCCTGTTGAATGAACATGTTGAAGCTCGGTAACCAACAGGCGAGATCGTCTCTGCGCTGCATCCGTTCCGCGACCTCGCGCGCCCGGCTAGTACCGAGGACGCCGACATCGCTCATCATCCGGTCGGAATTGCGCCCGATCTGCATCTGCGTGGTGAGGTACCACAGGTATTTTTCCGCCATATAGCGCAGGCGCATGGCATTCGCCTGAATCGATTCGATCATTTCACGCTGGACCGGGTCGATATGCTGCGCGTCGTCGAGCACAAGATACGTATAGCCCTCGATGATCATGATGGCGGTGCGCAATTCGTGCGGCAGCGCGGTAGTAATGTTCAACCGTAGTTCGTCGATGGCTTTGTTCAGCAGCGACTGACGGCGCGCGCGTTTATCGAGGCGTACTTTGATGACGCGCAGGAGTTCGGGCACGGAGAACGGTTTAGTCAGGAAGTCGTCTGCGCCCTGAGCCATGCCCATACGGATCGTTTTGGCATCCGCTTGCCCGGACAGGAAGATAATAGGGACATCAGCCAGCTTGTCGACGCTCTGTAAGCGCTGCAGCACGCCAAAACCATCGAGATTCGGCATGGCCACATCGCAGATGATCAGATCGGGCGGGGAGGCGAGCGCTAACTCTACCCCAACCGCGCCATCAGCCGCCGCCAGCGTCTCATAGCCTGCCAGCGCGAGGATCTCGACCAGCGTTTCCCGAACAGCGGATTCGTCTTCGATGACGAGGAGTTTAGGCATAAGTTGGTGTGACCTTTGGGGCGAAGATGGTCTGGCTGGGACTTAGGCCGACTGGCCGCTCTTCGCCGCAGATGCTTCGAGGACAGCACGGATTTGCGGTATCAACGAGAAGACTTCATATGGCTTGGCGATATAGCCATCAAAGCCGGCACTCAGGATTTGCTGCTTGTCGCCTGTCATAGCGTAGGCGGTCAGTGCGATGATCGGAATCGACTGCGTTTCCGGGTTGCCGCGCACCAGTCGGTACATCTCCCAACCGTCCATGGTGGGCATGCGAATGTCCAGCAAAATGACGGTCGGGCGAAGGCGTTCCAGGACGGCAAGACCTTCCGCGCCATTGCGGGCCGTATGCACCTTGGCACCGGAAAATGACAACACCGTCTCGGCAATCGACAAATTGTCGGGCGTATCGTCGACGACGAGGACGACCCAGTCACAGGGTTCCGGGCTTTTGCTGTTCAATACGGGATTCATGTTCTCACCCCTTCGATGTGCTCAGTGCTGGCTGGGGAACCGCGACCGTGAGCGGCAAGGTGACGATGAAGGTGCTGCCGCGCCCGACTTCACTCTCAACGCGGATGGTTCCGCCCATCAGGCGGATCAATTTCTGGCTGATCGCTAAACCCAAGCCTGTGCCGCCCCGCTGCACGCCTTCGTCTGACTGCCGGAATTCGTCGAAGATGATCTGCTGCAGGGTGGGGGAAATACCGACGCCCGTGTCCTGAACCAGAATGCGCCATTCAGTCTGCTCGTGTAAGACGGCTTTGACGTGCACGCTGCCTCGGTCAGTAAACTTGATGGCGTTGCCCACCAGATTGATGACGATCTGCTTGACGCGCGTTTCGTCGCCCACCAGCTTCTCGGGCAGTTCCGCGTCGACGGTGATAGCAAAGTCCAGATGCTTGTTGTCGGCCAGAATGCGATTTTGGCGTTCAACTTCTTGCAGCGCTTTACGAAGATCATATGGCTTTTCCGCCAGTTCCATGCGCCCGGCTTCGATTTTGGAGATGTCCAGTACCTGATTGATCAGATAGAGCAGGTGATGGGCGTTGACAATGATGCGTTCCTGAAAGGCGCGCTGTTCCGGCGTGACGTCGCCGGTCAACCCACCGCTTAGCAACTGTGCGTAGCCGATGATCGCGTTGAGCGGCGTGCGCAGTTCGTGCGACATGGTCGCCAGGAACTGGCTTTTGAGCTGGTTAGCTGCGTCCGCTTGGATGCGGGCAACTTCCAGATCGCGGTTCGTCTGGATCAGCGTATCGTTCTGTGCTTGAATCTGCTGCTGCGCGTCTTTCAGCTCTTCGAACGAGAGCCGCAGCGCCTGTTCGACCATCCGGCGTTCGCGGATTTCCTGCTGCGCGACCTCGTAGAGGTTGGCGTTGTCGAGCACGACGGCGACCAACTGTGCGAACTGCATCCCGCGGCGCACATCCATCTCTTTGAAAGGGTGATTCTCCACGGTGCGTGCCATGGCCAGCACGCCGAGGCAGTTTTCGCCGAGCATGATGGGGAAGTCCGCCACCGCACGGAGCTGCGCGTCATCGTAGAGCACGCGCTTGCCCGACCAGTTGAAGTAGTCGTCGATTAAGACGGGCTGGTGACTGTCAAACGCGCGCCATGTGACGAGCGCCTCACCGCGCTTGACGCGGTCGCCCGCGAGGTTGGGCTGATTGCTCGTGAACGCCTTGACGACCAGTTCTTCGCCTTCCCGCAGCATGATTTCGCCGAAGGGGGCGTCGAGGATGGTGGCGGCGTGCTCGACGATGCGGCTGAGCAAATCGCCTTGATCATGCCGGTTGAGCAGATCGATGATGATGCTGTAGAGCGCGCTGCTGTAAGCATCTGCCAGCGACGACGAGTCGATGTTGTATTGGTAGAGATCGGTTTGATGCTGCGCAGAGGGGGCGGCTGAAGGCAACTCACCTTCCGGCAGCAGGTCTTTTTTCAGAGAATAGCGGGTTTGACCGGGAGGAAAGCCATCGAGCGCGCCGTAAATGACGTAACCCAGTTTCTGGTAGAAGGGAAGCGCCTGAAAGCTGAATGTCTCCAGCGTGATGTGTGTGCAGCCGCGCTCCCGCGCGACCTTCTCCGCTTCCAGCATGAGTTGGCGGCCGTAACCCTGTCCGCGCAGATCTTCATGCACCCACAGCGTTTCGATCAGCATCCAACCCCAGATGCTTTCACCTAGCACGCCGCCAACGACCTGACCCTGAGCGTCACGCGCCAGCACGCTCAGCCGAACGATTTCTCGACTGCCGGTTTTGGCACGGTTGTGACGATAGAGACCTTGACGAACGACTTCTTCCCATTCGGGGGCAGGGGCAGCTTCGGAGTTAATTCGGATGGATTGACTCATGTTGTAGTGCGAGTCCGACTATTATTCTGCAGTTTTCTGACTCTACGGGGGATTACGAATTTGTACACCCGCCGTAAGGCGAGTTTTTACCTAGCAAGTGGGATGTCTCATTGGACTAGTCATTTGGTTAGTCTAAATGTGGTGCTTCAGACTAACCATTTGGCAGACGAAAACTAACATGAAGACACGCTATAATTTAATGGATTGCACAACTGCTTCTTGATGAAAGCACTGTATGGACGTCATCGCAACCGCTTACATCACCGTCATTTTTCTGGGCTTTGCTATTGTTCTCATGCTGGGCGTTTACGCCCTGCGT
The DNA here is from genome assembly GCA_041916315.1 of Anaerolineae bacterium. Taxonomy (GTDB): domain Bacteria; phylum Chloroflexota; class Anaerolineae; order Aggregatilineales; family Phototrophicaceae; genus Flexifilum. The sequence continues at coordinate 183,524 of JAYRZU010000049.1, read as the reverse complement.
TTCGAAAAATTCCCCGGTGGCCGCTACTTTCTGATCTACATCACCTTAGGCTTTGTTGCCATTCTTTCGTTTGGGTTTCTCTCAATCAGCCACACACCAGAACAGGCATTCCTGTGGGCGCGGCTGCGCTTTGTGGGGTTTGCATACAGCCCCGCCGCGTTTCTGCTGTTCGTGTGGGATTATACCGGCAAACAGTTCCAGTACCAGCGACTGCTGACACGAGCGATCTTCATTGTGCCGACGCTCACGCAGATCGTGCTGTGGAGCGGCGCGGCGACTCCACTGTTTTTTACTGAATGGTCGACGCGCAATTACAGTTTTTTGACCGTGGAATATTCGCGCTTTGGACTGTGGTTTCAGGTGCACTCACTCCATACGTGGATTGTGCTGATCGTTGCCTACTACTTCGTAATTGCCAGCTTGGCCGCGTCCAAAGGATCGCAGCGGCCGGGCGTGGTGTGGATGCTGGCGGGCAATCTCGTCGTGACGGTTGTAGCATCGATTCCGGCGGCTACGGGGAATGTTTCGCCGTTAAACCTGACCCCGATTAGCATCACGCTGGGTCTCATCGTGAGTGGGTGGGGACTCTTTCGGCATCGCTTGTTCGATCTGCTCACGGCAGCCTATCACACTGTGTTTGAGAGCCTGCAGGATGCAGTCATTGTGCTCAACAGCAGTCGCGAGATTGTCCAATGGAATGCGGCGGCGCAGCACTTATTAGGGTCGAGCGGCGCAACCCTGATGTACCGACCGATCAACCAGGCGCTGGCGGACGCTGGGCTGAATCAGCCGCTGCCGGCGAGCGTTGAAGCAGGTTATGAGTTGACCCTACACGGCAAGATCTACGATGTGCGGTTGTCGCTGCTGCAAATGTCGAATGGGTATGTGGGCGGGCAGATCCTCCAATTTCGAGATGTTACCGATTATCGGCGTGCCGAACGGGCGCATCGCGAATCGGAAAAACTGTACCGGTTGCTGGCGGAGAACAGCAGTGACATGATTGCGCTCAATGCCTTGGACGGGCGCTTTCTCTACGTCAGCCCTTCTGGCCTCTCGCTGACGGGATACACGGAGGCCGAACTGCTGAATATGCCGGCTGATCGCGTCACCGAGCTCATCCATCCGGAAGATCGCGCCATGAGCTCGGGCAATTTCATCAATCTGCTCACAGGCGAAGGGCCAGCGAGCTGGGAGAGCCGCTATTTACGCAAAGATGCGACCGCCTACTGGGCCGAAGTCAGTGCTAAACTCATCGTTGACACGGACGGACAGCCCACGCACCTGATGAGCGTCTTTCACAACATTGATGCGCGGAAACAGGTGGAAGCAGCTCTGCGCGACAGCAACCAGCGCTATGACACGCTGGTCACGAATCTCCCCGCCATGGTCTACCAACTACAGCGGTCACCCCAGGGCGACTATCGCTTCAACTATGTGAGCCCAAATGCCGTCCGGTTCGTCGGTGTGGACGCGGAGGCGATAATCGAGGATCCGCACCAACTGTTCGGTCAGCTGGAACCCGCCACTTACGCCGCTTTGATCGAGGCGCAGGAGGTCTCTGCCCGTGAGCTGACGCAGTTCGTCTGGGACTGGACCCTAGGACCAACCGGAGCGGAGCGCTGGCATCATATCGAGTCGATGCCGACCCGCCTCGACGACGGGACGGTCGTCTGGAATGGGGTGGAGCTGGATATCACCGCGCAGAAACAGGCCGAACTCGCGCTCGAGCGCACGCGCAAGATGCTGGAGCAGATCGCGCATATGCTCCCCGATATCATCCACGTGTTCGACGTGGTGGACGTGAAATCCATTTATTACAATCGCTCCATCCATGACCTGCTTGGCTACGATGAAGCGGAGGTGTCCGCGCAGGTGCACGGTCACACCGCCTATGCGTCGCTGATGCACCCGGACGATTATGCGGCGCTGCCGGATTGGCGTGAACGGTATGCGCATCTGGCCGATGGAGCGATCATCGAGTCGGAAGCGCGTTGGATGCACAAGGTGCGCGGCACGATCTGGCTCAACACCCGCGAAATGGTCTATGAGCGCACGCCAGACGGGCAGGTCAAACAAATCCTCGGCACCATGCGCGATGTGACGGAACGCAAGCAGGCCGAAGAACAGCGCCAGCAGTTACTCGCCCGGTTGGAAGCGGCCAACCAGGAACTCAAGGACTTCGCGTACGTCATCTCGCACGATCTGCGTGCTCCGCTGCGCGGCGTGAGTTCGATTGCACACTGGTTGGTGACCGAATACGGCGAGCGATTCGACGGCGAGAGTCAAGAACTGCTCAACTTGCTCGCGGGGCGGGTGCGGCGCATGGAGCAGATGATCAATGGGGTGCTCGAATACTCACGGATTGGGCGCGAAACCAGCATCACGACTCGGGTAGATGTGCACCAGATTGTCACGCAGGTGGTTCAGGACATTGTCCCGGCCGAACGGATTCATGTCCGCGTGGAGACGCCGCTCCCGATTGTCCGGGGCGATGCGACGCGCATCCGGCAGGTGTTTCAGAATTTGATCGACAATGGGGTCAAGTTCATGGACAAGCCGGTAGGCGAAATTTGCATTCGCTGCCAGCGAGATGAGACAATGTGGCGTTTCGACATTCAGGACAATGGCCCGGGCATCGCGCCGGAACATTTTGAGCGGGTGTTTCAACTGTTCCAGACCCTGAACCCTAAGGATAAACTCGAAAGTACCGGAGTCGGTCTCGCGTTGACGAAGCGCATCATTGAAATGTACAACGGCAAGATCTGGCTCGAATCACAGGAACATCATGGCACAACATTCCACTTTACACTGCCGACCGCGTGACCTATGAAACCGAACGAACTCATTCTTGTTCTGGAAGATGACCGCGTGGACGCGTTGGCGCTGACGCATGCGTTTCGCGACGCCGGTGTGACGAACCCGATGCAGATTTGCTCCAGCGGAAAAGAAGCGTTGGAACGGCTTCTGAAAGAGGATGTGCCCCTGCCGGGTCTCATTTTATTGGATCTTAACCTGCCTGGCATGTCCGGGCTCGACTTTTTACTCCATATCAAAAGCCAGACCCGCTGGCGGCGGATCCCCGTGATTGTGCTGACGACGTCCAACGAGGAACGGGATCGACATCAGGCGTTTGATCTGTCAGCAGCGGGATATCTGGTCAAGCCCATGAATTATGATGCCTTCGTCGATATTATGAAGGTGGTCGCGTCGTACTGGTTGCACAATGAATCGCCGAACTAAATACAGCAGCGAAGAAAGCGTCGAACAAAATGCCGATCACGCTCCTTTATGTTGAAGATGATCGTATCGATCAACTGGCTTTTCTGAGTTTGGTGACCCGAGAGCAGTTAGGCTATACGTATCGACTTGCCAGTTCAGTGAGCGAGGCCAAACAACTGCTGCAGGAAGAACCGTTTGATGTGATTATTGCCGATTTTCAGTTAGGTGATGGTACTGCGCTCGACATCTTAGCCTTCCAGAATAATGTGCCGCTGATCGTGGCCACCGGCGCGGGGAACGAAACGGTGGCGGTGCAGGCGATGAAGGCCGGCGCTTATGACTATCTGTCGAAGGATAGCGAGCAGCACTACCTTGCCCTCCTGCCCATCGTCGTCGAAAATGTGGTGGCGCGGCGCATGGCAGAACGCGAGTCGGTCGAACTGATGCGGGAACGCATCCGGCGTGAGACGCTGCAAACGTTCATCCGCGACGCGTCGCACGACCTGCGCACCCCGCTGACGACGCTCAAGACCTCACTGTACCTGCTTACGCGGTATGTGCAGCAGCTTCTGCCCATGCTGGCGTCGCCGGACACGAACCCAACGGAGATCTACGCGACGGTGATTCGCGTTGATGACCGCGCCAAGCTGCTCGTCGAGCAGGAAGCGCGGCTGGAATTCATCATCACCGACATGCTGGAAATGGTGCGGGTTGACAATCTGGAAGCGATTGACCTGCAGCCCAGTGAATTCAACTACTTGATCGCCAGTATCATTCAGGCGCAGCAGCCCCGCGCCGAACAGAATCAACGCTCGGTGAGCTTTACGCCGTACCCGCAAGGCGTGTGGGTGCGCGCTGACCCGAATGAGATGGCGGCCATCGTCTATCAACTCATCAAAAACGCGCTCGACTATACGCCGAAGAACGGCACGGTGACGGTGTGCATATCCGTAAGAGACGAAGAGGCTGTGCTGTCCATTAAGGATACGGGGGTAGGCATCGCGCCAGAAGATTTGAGCCGCATTTTCAACCGATTCTACCGGGTCGATTCCTCGCGGGCGGCGGCTCAATCCGGGAGCGGCCTCGGTCTGGCAATTGTCAAACAGCTCGTCGAACTGCATCACGGACGCATTGAAGTCGAAAGCACGGTTGGAGAAGGCAGCACCTTCCGGGTGTTGCTGCCCCTCTGGCGCGTGTAGAAATGGTAGCCACAACGTGACGCCGATCCGGTTACTGCTCATCGAAGATGACCTTATCGATCAGAAAGCCTTCGTTCGCGCCCTCAAGGATACGCGCTGGGACAGCGAATGTACGGCTGTTTTTTCCCTCTCAGAGGCACGGGAGGCGCTCAAGGCGCGCGCCTATGACCTCATTATCTCTGACTATCGCTTAGGCGATGGGGTGGCGCTCGACCTGCTCACGGTGGTCGAAGGCATCCCTATGATCATTGTGACCGGCGTGGGCGACGAAGAAATCGCCGTGCGCGCGCTCAAAGCCGGAGTCTCCGACTATCTGGTGAAAGATCATGAGCGCCGGTACCTCAAGGTGCTGCCAGTCACCGTCGAAACCGTGCTGCGTCGGCATAGACTAGAAACCGACGAGCGCGAACAGCGGATTCTCGCCTCGGCACTGCGCGACACCGCTCTAGCCCTCACCAGTACCCTTGAACTGACTGAAGTCCTCCAGCGCATACTCTTGAATGTGCGTAAGGTTGTCCCGCATGATCGGGCGAACATCATGCTGATCGAAGGGGAGCGCGTGCGTATCGTGCAGTCGTCGGAGGGCTACCCGCTGACCCTGGACACGGTGTGCTGTTCGCTGGACGCGGCTGAGCACTTTCAGCAGATGTTCGCCAGCCAGAAACCATACCTTGTCGGCGATGTGGCCGCCGCCGCCGTCGATATCTATTTTCCCGGGATTGATAATCCGGCCTCGTACCTCGCCGCGCCGCTGATTGCCAGTGATGAGGTGATTGGGTTCATCAACCTCGACAGTCAAACGAAAGATCACTTTGTGCCGCCGTACGCGGAGCGTTTGCAGGCGTTCGCCGCGCAGGCGACGGTCGCGCTGGAAAATGCGCGATTGTATCACCAGTCGGCGGAACTCGCGGCGTTACAGGAACGTCAGCAGATCGCCCGTGACCTGCACGATTCGGTCACGCAGACGCTGTTTTCAGCCTCAGTGATGACCGAGTCGGTGATCACGCTCTACGAGCAAAACCCCGGGCAGGTGGGTCAGGAACTCACCGATCTGCATGCGCTGGTTCGCGGCGCATTGGCTGAAATGCGCACGCTGCTGTTTGAACTGCGCCCGGATGTGCTGGCCAACGCGAATATTCACGACTTGTTGCAGCAATTGATCGATACGTTCCGGGGACGCACGCGCATCGAGATAGTTTTTGCCGCACCACCACGCGACGCTTCGCTCATGTTAACGGCGGCGGTAAAAATTGCGCTCTACCGCATCACGCAGGAGGCGCTGAACAATGTGGTCAAACATGCGCGGGCGAAAGTGGTAAAGGTCGAATTTTTGACGGGGCGCGAGGAAGTGCTGCTGCGCGTCGTGGACGATGGGCGGGGGTTCGATACAGCGAAGTCATATCCCGGTCGTTTCGGACTGAAGATGATGCAGGAGCGAGCGCAAACGGCAGGCGTCCACTGCTGTGTTACCAGCAGACCCGGCCAAGGCACGGAAGTGCTCGTATGCTGGCAAACAGATGATGTAGGTAACTGATGACAATGTCGACAATCCGCATCGTCGTCGTGGACGATCATGAAATGGTTCGGCGGGGTTTGGCGACATTTTTGCGGACATCGCCCGACTTTGTTCTTGTGGGAGAAGCGGCAAACGGACAGGAAGCGATTGAGCGCTGCCGCGAACTAGTCCCCAAAGTTGTGCTGATGGATCTCATGATGCCGGAAATGGACGGTTTCACGGCCATCGCGCTGCTGCGCGAACAGCTGCCGGATGTCCGGGTAATCGCCCTGTCAAGCTCCTACGATGCGCTGACAGTAGCGACCGCTGCGCGGGCGGGCGCCGTCGGCTATCTTTCGAAAAGCATCTCCAACGATGAACTCGCGACCGCGATTAGGGCAGCGGCGGAGGGGAAGCCCGCGTTTTCGGCGCATGCCATTCAAGCCTTGATCGAAGTGGCCATGCTGCCGCCCGAACCGCGCTATAACCTGACCGAGCGCGAACTCAGTGTGGTGCGCCTGCTGGTAGAAGGCAAGAATAATATCGAGATTGCTCGGCTCCTCAACATCAGCCGCTCAACAGTCAAATATCATGTCAGCGCTATCATCGCCAAACTTGGCGTGAGCAATCGCGCCGAAGCCGTGGCAGTCGCCCTCAAGCACAAACTGATCTAGCTGTTCTCTAACAAGGCGCGCGCCAATGCGTCCGATCGACGAGTTGGCGCGCTGTTTGTTCTGATATGAACAGGTAGTTGTAAAACGTTGAGAATAATTGATATATCTCCAATTCCTTAATTAAATAATTGTAACCTCCACGCTACACTGAAGACAGTTCAGGTTGAAGCTGTGTGCGCCGACTTACCAACTGCAACCGGACACGTTGGCTGCCGCTCCAAGCCGCGCTGCTCAAGAGATGAATGGAGGCAATTTTGACGAACAAGATTTTCGTTGACTCGGTGAAAACTATTGCCGTTATTCCGGCCTGTAATGAAGAACGCACAATTGGCAGTGTCGTCATCAAAGCTTGCGCGCAGGTCGAGACGGTGATCGTGCTCGACTTAGGTTCGGTGGATGCGACCAGCGCGATCGCAGCGGCAGCGGGTGCAGTGGTCGTCGAACCGGCGGCGCAGGCCGGTGGAGCAGCGCCGCTCGCGGTTGCCCTGCTGAAGGCGCGTGAATATGAACCCGACGCGGTCATCACGCTGGAAGGTGAGTGGAAATATCGGCTGGATGACGTGAGTGCCCTAGTTTCGCCTGTGCTGCACGATGAAGCGGATTTGGTGGTCGGGCAGCACGTGCTGGCCCGCGGCCGTATCGCCTATCAGAATGGGCGAAGCGTGTGCCGCGTGTACTCACCGCAGGCGCTGGATGTGTTCAGCCTGATCCCGGTGGCGTTTGAATGCAGCGCCGAGATCAAGCGGTTGGCGACTAACTACGGCTTGAACGTGGTCGATGCGCCCGTTGAAATTCACCCGTTGAACGCCGCGGGGCAGGGGCTGCTGGTCGCGCTCTGGTCAATGCTGCACCTGTTGATCGGCTACGTCAAACAAGACCGTCTGCTGCTGACGTTTTCCATGCTCGGAGCCATCGCCCTTGGCGTTGGGCTGCCACTCGGCCTCGTGATGGTGGTCGGCCAACTTCTGTTTGGGGAGTTCATGGCGCAACTGGCGCTGATCGCGTTCCTTGTGTTAGGGTTCGGTATCGTTTCGACGTTCATCGGCTTCTTCCTGCATGGGATGCACGTCGTCGCTGATCGCGCGTTGTGTTCGATGAGCATCCGTTCGTAGATCTGCACAGCAGTGACGATAAATGAGGTGCTGCCCGCGATCTTCGAAGATCGCGGGCGTTTGTTTTGTGAGCGCTGGTTAGCGACCGGAACTACTCGTGTCTGCGTTCCACATAATCTGGGTGAGGTCGAGGGTTACTGCGGCATTACAGCGCGGATTCCAGATGCGTGACAAGCGGCGCGTCTTCGTGCGCCGTGATCAGAGGCAGGCTAACGGTAAAGGTGGACCCGCTGCCTTCGGTGCTCGCCACGCTGATCGTCCCGCCCTGTTTCTTCACCAGTACTTCCGCAATTGAGAGACCCAAGCCGTAACCCGCGCCGTTGCGGGCGTGGTCGCTGCGGTAGAAGCGCTGGAAAATGTGCGGCAGATCGCGCGGTGCGATGCCGATTCCAGTATCCGTCACCTGAATGCGCGCATAGCTCTCATTACACGTCACGCGCAGATGAATGTCGCCATCCGGCGGTGTGAACTTGCAGGCATTGTCCAGCAAGATGATCAGCACCTGCTTGAGCATATCCCGGTCGCCGAGTACGGTAACCGCCTCGGGCATGGTGATGCGGAAGTCGCACTCGCGATTCCACCCGTTCAACTGCCGCTCAACTTCGCGGATGAGCGGGGGGACGGCCACAGGAACAGGGTTGGCCTGTGGTGTGCTATCCGTGCGCGCCAACGTGAGCAGGTCGTGCACTAACCGGATCATGCGCTGGTTTTCGTCGACAATGTCATTCAGAACCTCCTGCCGGTCGGCGGCGCTGATCGGAGGTTCACGCTGGAGCAGGGCGAGGTTGCCGCGCATGGTCGTGAGGGGCGTCCGTAGTTCATGCGAGGCATCGGCGACGAAATGTCGCTGTGTTTGCAACGCGTCTGTCACTTGGTGATAAGCTTCCTGCAGCGCGGCGAGCATGGCGTTGAAGGTTGTCGCCAGCTTGCCGATCTCGTCCGGCGGGCCGCGGTACTCGACGCGCCGCTCGAAGTTGCGCTCGGCGCGGATCAACCCGGCTGTTCGTGTCAGTTGATCGACGGGGCGCAGCGCCGCGCCCGAGAGCACCCAGCCACTGCCGACGGCCAGCGCGAACATCGCCAGACTGCCGACGATCAGCGTGGTCTCAAGCACGATCAGTCCCTGTTCCTGATCCGCCGTGGAGCGCGCCACCTGTAAGATGCCCGTCACACGCCCCCGGTCGAGCATCGGTTGGCTGTAGATCATCATGGGCAGGTCTTCAACGTAGGTCGTCTCATAGACGGGCTGTCCCGCTTGAACCAGTTCCAACCCCGGCGTGCTGAGCGGCAAAATGTTGCCCTGTAAGTTGCTCGTCTGGTCAATCATATGGCCGGAGCGGTCACAGGCCTGCCAGTAGGTCTCGCCGCTGCTCAGGGTATCGGTCGGCCACTGCACATAATTCGGCGCGTTGCCCGCATTTTCGATCAGGCGGCTCATTTCATTGGCGAGAGTGTCTTGCAGCATGTCGCGCGTCGAATGCTTGACCACGACCAATACGACCACGCTGAACACGGTCAGCGTAGCCGCGAGGATCAGACTGTAGAGCAGGGTGAGGCGCAGGCGAATGGACATGGTTGTTTGCTATTCGTTGAGGCGCAGCATGTAGCCAACGCCGCGGACAGTCTGAATCAGGCGCGGTTCACCGCCCGCTTCCAGTTTGGCGCGCAAGTGACCCACGGTGACTTCGAGCACGTTGGCGTCGCCGCCAAAGTCGTAGCTCCACACGTCTTCGAGCAGCTTTTCGCGGCTGATCACGCGGCGCGGCTGGCGCAAAAAGCACGTGAGCAGGTCATATTCCTTGGGACTCAGCGGGATCAGCCGACCGCCACGGCGCACATCGCGGGTGAGTGGGTCAATGCTGAGATCATCAAAGACGAGCGGCGTCTCGCCCTCATTCGGAACGGAGCGCCGGAGCAGCGCGCGAATGCGTGCCAGCAGCTCGCCCGGTTCAAATGGCTTAACCAGATAATCGTCTGCGCCGCTGTCCAGCCCCATGATTTTGTCCTCGAGCGTGTCGCGCGCGGTCAGCATAATGATCGGAATACCGTCAGCCTTGCGCACGCGTTTGGCGACTTCCAGACCATCAACGCGGGGCATGAGCCAGTCCAGCACGATCACGTCCGGGCGGTGCGCCTGCGCCAGCGTGAGCGCCTGCTGGCCATCAAAGGCGGTGAGCACGTCGTAGCCCTCGTAAACGAGCGTGCGGCGCAGCATATCGATCATTTTCTGGTTGTCATCGACGATTAGCACAGTCGGCATGGTTCAGACCTGCATTTATAGATTGAGTATGTCCTGCATTGTAAACCATCCGCTGACTGAAAGATCGCTGAAACCGCCGTGCAATCAGCGAACTTTCAGGAAACGTCAAGTCCAGCCTCACCTCGGGTTTTGACACTTGGCCTAGTTCACAACCGCACCAAAAGGATACAAGCATGTCGTCTCAACGCAGCGAGAAGCGCGGCGCGCCGAAGCAACCCGCACCGAGTTTTTGGGCGCAGTGGCTGACGCTGGATCGCATCATCATTGGCGGTACGGTGCTCGTCACCGTACTCATCATTGGCATTGTAGCCATCAGCTCAGGCAATAATTTCGCCATTCGCAACACCGATATTGAAGGTGTTGACGTGTTCCCGCGTCCGCAGCCCTCGCACGTGAACGATCCGGTCGACTATGAGCAGACGCCCCCGGTCGGCGGGCCGCATTACAGTGTGTGGCAGCAGTGCGGCGTGTACACCGAGCCGCTCTTTGATGAATATGCGGTGCATTCGCTCGAACATGGCGCGGTATGGATTACGTATCAGCCGGATCTAGACGCGGAACAGGTGGCGACGCTTCAGGACATCACGCGTCGCAGCACACACCGCTTGCTCAGCCCGTACCCCGGCATCGACAGCCCGATCATTTTGTCGGCGTGGGGCTACCAACTGCGGCTGGAGAATGCTGACGATGTGCGCCTGATGCAGTTTATTCTCAAGTATGAACAGGGCGAACAGACGCCGGAACCGGGCGCGGTCTGCAGCGGCGGCGTCACGCTGACCAAGAGCTAACGCGATGACCGTGATTCAACAGTCGACCGCCAGCACACAGGCCGCGCCTCGCGGAGGACTCCGTGAGATCGCGCTGTTCGTGTGCTTGCTCGCGGCCTTGATCGCGCTGCTGGTGTTCCGGACGACGCCGGAACCGCCAGCTAACTCAGCAGAAATCGGCTTTGCGCGGGACATGATCGTGCATCACGCGCAGGCCGTCGATATGGCGATTCTGCTGTACGATCGCACCGCGAACCCCGACCTCAAGACGATTGCGCTCGATATGGCGCTGACGCAGCAGGCGCAGATCGGCCAGATGCAGGGGTGGCTCAGCGTGTGGGGCGAACCGATCGCCAGCGCCGATCTGCCGATGGCGTGGATGGATATGCCCATCAGCAGCGGCCTGATGCCCGGCATGGCGACCGACGACGAGCTTGCCAGCCTGCGCGCGGCGGATGGAACGGAGGCCGATGCGATCTTCATCCCGCTGATGATTGCGCATCATCAAGGCGGGGTACATATGGCCCAGGGTCTGTTGGCGCGCTCCGAGAACCCGGTGGTGCGGCGTTTGGCGCAGTCAATTATCGACGCGCAGCAGCGGGAAATCGCGCTGTTGGAGAGTCTCAGGCCGTGAGCATTGACACAGATGGGAGATGACAGCGCACTATGGCGCACTTGACCAAGTCGTGCGATAATGCGACCACACTGCAATCAGGAAATGTCGCCCCATGTTGTCGTTTGTTTGTTGTCTGTGTCTGTGCGCTTCCCAACCGCCACCACTTGAGGTGTGAGGTCGCTCCGACATTTCCGTAACCCGGTGAACCCAGCGAGCCGCTCTCAAGAGTGGCTCGCTTTTTTTATTCATGCTGAGGAGAGAGAACTGACCATGAAAATTGCCGACAATATCACCGAACTCATCGGAAATACGCCGCTCGTCCGCCTGCACCGCATCACCGATGGCGCGGGTGCGCAGGTGGTCGCCAAGCTCGAATACTTCAACCCGGCGCACAGCGTCAAAGACCGCATTGGCGTGTCGATGATCGAAGCGGCGGAAAAAGCCGGGCTGATCAAGCCGGAGACAGTGATCGTCGAGCCGACCAGCGGCAACACCGGCATCGCGCTGGCGATGGTGTGCGCGCAGCGCGGCTATCGCCTGATCCTGATCATGCCGGAGACGATGAGCAAGGAACGCCGCGCGCTGCTCAAGGCATATGGCGCGGAATTGATCCTCACGCCGGGGCCGGGCGGCATGGGCGCGGCCATTGCCAAAGCGCAGGAACTCGCCGCCGCTGACCCGAACGTGTGGATTCCGCAGCAGTTCGAAAACCCGGCCAACCCCGCGGTGCACCGCCGCACGACCGCCGAGGAAATCTGGCGCGACACGGACGGCCAGATTGATTTCCTCGTGAGCGGTATTGGTACGGGTGGCACGATCACGGGCGTGGGCGAAGTGCTCAAGGAACGCAAGCCGGGCGTCAAGCTGATCGCCGTCGAACCGGCGGCGTCGCCCGTGCTCTCTGGCGGGCAGAAAGGGCCGCATCCCATTCAAGGCATCGGCGCGGGCTTTGTGCCGAAGGTGCTCAATACACAGGTCTACGATGAAGTTGTCACCGTCGCCGCTGATGACGCCTTCACGACCGCCCGCCGCATGGCGACCGATGAAGGTTTGCTGGTTGGCATTTCGTCCGGCGCGGCGACATGGGCCGCGCTGCAAGTGGCGAAACGACCGGAAAACGCGGGCAAGCTGATCGTCGTGATCATCCCGTCCTTCGGCGAACGCTACCTTTCGACCGCTCTGTACAGTCATTTGATGGAGTAATCATGTTCTCGACCATGCGCGAAGATATTCAGTCGGTGCTGACGCGCGATCCGGCAGCGTACTCGCCGCTGCAAGTGATCCTGTTTTATCCGGGGCTGCACGCTATCTGGCTGCACCGGATTGCTCACCGTATGTGGAACGCGCGGTTGCACTTCCTCGCGCATGGTCTGGCCGTGTTCGCGCGCTGGCTGACGGGCATCGAGATTCACCCTGCGGCGAAAATCGGGCGCCGGCTGTTCATTGATCACGGCATGGGGGTGGTCATCGGCGAGACGGCGGAGATCGGCGACGATGTCACGCTGTATCACGGCGTGACGCTCGGCGGGGTGAGCTTGTCGCACGGCAAGCGTCACCCCACGCTCGAAGATCACGTGACAGTCGGGGCGGGGGCGAAGGTGCTCGGCGCGATCACGATTGGCAAGCACAGCCGCATCGGCGCGAATTCGGTCGTGGTCAAAGATGTTGAGGCGGAAAAAGTCGTGGTCGGCATTCCCGGCAAGGTCGTGACGCGGGAGCGCCGCGCGGACCCGGTCGATTTGCAGCACGATCAACTGCCGGATGTGCTGGCGACGCGCCTTGACCTCGTACTAGCGCGGCTGGAACGCATCGAATCGCACCTGCGCGAAGATCAGGACGCCTGGCAGGATGAACTCGACTTCGCGATCTAGGGTGCATGCCAGTCGAGCCCCTGCGCGCGCAGATTGACCACATCGCCAATCACAAACAGCGCGGGGGAGCCGACCTTGGCGGCCTGCGCCAAATCGACAATCGTATTCACGGTGCCGACGATCACCCGCTGCTCAGGCGTGGTGCCGGATTCGATGCAGGCGGCAGGTTTGGTACCGTCGATCCCCGCCTTCAGCAGCTCGGCGATGATCTGCGGCAGGTAGGTCACGCCCATGAGCAGCACCAGCGTCCCCGCGCGCGCCGCGGCGGCGACCGCCGCATAATCGATTGCGCTTTCCGGCTTGTTCGGGTTTTCGTGTCCCGTCAGTACGGTGAAGGCGCTGGCGAGGCTGCGATCTGTCACCGGGATGCCCGCGTAGGCCGGCGCGGCGATGGCGCTGGAGACACCCGGCACGACTTCAAACGGGATGCCCGCGGCATGGCAGTACAACGCTTCTTCACCCCCTCGCCCGAACACAAACGGGTCGCCGCCTTTCAACCGGACGACCAGCTTGCCCGCTTGCGCTTTTTCCACCAGCAGCGCGTTGATCTGGGGCTGCGGGATGCGGTGATCGTGCTGCGCCTTGCCCGCGTCGATGACTTCGGCGTCGGGGCGACATTCGCGCAGCAGTTCGTGTGGGATGAGCCGATCGTGGATGACCACATCCGCGCGGCGCAGCACGTCGAGCCCTTTCACGGTGATCAACCCCGGATCACCCGGCCCCGCACCCACCAAATAGACCTTGCCTACGCTCATGATGTTTCCTCCAAGGCGGCGCTCAACCAGTGATTGCAGGGTTCAGAGCACGGTAGCTCGTATATCTCCGGCTGGTCAAACCAAACGGGTTCGAGAATGCAGCGACCGCACACCCGCTCGACCAGCTTCGTCTGGGCTGCTCGCGGCAGCGTCTCCAAGCTGCGATACATGCCCAACTGTCGCCGTGCCGTCTCCGCCAACGTATTTGGGCGGAACTGGCCCATCGGTTCGGATGCATATAACCCTAGGACGCCGGGGTAGACGGTTTCAATCACCGCATCAATCTGTGCCGGATCAGTGATGGGCACGCGCCAGCCGCGCGGTAGATCGTCCGACGTGGCCAGCGAGCGGAACGGGTTTTCGCGCACCCGCTGACGTAGGGCCGCGGGCGTCTCGATGACTTCACTCGCGTCGTCGTCACCCCAGGCGCGCACATCGTCCAAGCTCAGCCGCAGGCCGCCGAAACGACTCACTCCGTCGGGTTGATGCCGTAAGGCGGCTGCCGGAATTCCTCGAGCGACTGCCGGAAAGCCTTGCCACGCGTCGACGGTGGGTTTCGGCTCATACAGCGGCGCGCCTGCCTCCCGCGCCAGCGCGAGGATCACGTTGAGCAGGTCGTCATCCACGCCGACCGGAGCAGTATAGATGACTTGCCGCCTGTTCACCGTCCCCTGATTCATCCCCGGTTCCAGCCCCAGCTCGCGCGGCACATCGATGGTGGTGTGCGACCCGGCGGCGAGGAAATACGGCACGGCGATCAGGTTGGGCGCAGCGCTGAGCGTGTAGATTTCAGCGATTTCCGGTTCGTCGTCCAGATAAACCGCATGAACTTCCGCCACGACGCCAGCCGCGCGTAAGCGTTCGGCGTGCGCTTCGGTCGCTTTGCGGCTGTCTGGGTTGCGCCGCGTGCTGTGCCCGATGATGGCGACGGCTGTCTGCTCCGGAAGAAGATCATGCTCATGCAGCGCCGTGTCAACGCGAGCGCGGACGACCTGCGCGAGGTACGGATGCTCGTGCAGCGAGGGCGTGTAGCGAACGCGCCTCCAGTCGATGTCAGTCACTGGCCCAGTCAAACCCATCTCCGCCGGGATAATCAACTGCGTGAAGAAGCCTTTCGCCGTGAACACCGGAATCACGGTGATGTCGTGAGCATAGATCGAGTAGAGCACATTGGAATACGACGGCTGTTCCTTCCAGAACGCCGCTGTGACTTCATCAGCCACCCCGAGCGCGCGCAGTCGATCCACATGCTTCCAGACTAAACCCGCCGTCTGTGGACTGATGTGTGATCCGTGACCTGCAAGAATTAAGGCTGTTGTCATCGTTACCTGACAATCCCAATCTAGTTGATTCAGTTGGTTGACAAGTTCGTCATTCTACTATATTCTTCCAGCGTTACTCGTTTGCGACAAAAAACAGGTTGATCTGTGGCGCATTTTGCGTTCTGTCCGGCATGTACGATGTGTTGTCTGTGTGCAAGACCACATACTGCATGCTGCCTGGACGCGCGCGCTTAACCCGCGGATCGAAATTCACGAAGATCGCAAAAGCCCCGGCACATGTGCCGGGGCTTTTTTGTTGTCAGAAGCAGGATTATGGCGAAACAAAGCGTAGAGCAAATCAAGGCGGAAAGCCGCGGATTACGCGGAACCATCGGCGAAGAACTCGCCAACAGTGACCGCTTTTTCAGCGGCGCGGCGGACAAGCTGCTGAAGTTTCACGGCATTTACCAGCAGGAAGACCGCGATGCGCGCAAACTGGATCGCACGGCGGATCACCACTCGTTTATGATCCGCACGCGCTTGCCCGGCGGTCAGCTCACGACCGCGCAGTACATTGCGCACGACGATATCGCCGACAAGTACGCGAACGGTACGCTGCGCATCACCACCCGCCAGACGTTCCAGTTTCACGGCGTTCTCAAAGGCGAACTGCGCGAGACGATCCGCGAGATCAACCATGCGTTCGTGACCACGCTCGGCGCGTGCGGCGACATTGTGCGCAATGTGGTGGCGTGCCCAGCGCCTACAGCCGACCCGCAGCGCCGCGCGGTGCAAGACTTCGCGCTCACGCTGACCGAAGCGTTCTTCCCGAAAACCAACGCTTATCACCAGATTTGGGTGGACGACGAAGAAATCATCGACGACCACGAGATCGACGATCCGCTGTACAAGAAGACGTATCTGCCGCGCAAGTTCAAGATTGCCATCGCCTACGCGGGCGATAACTGCGTCGACGTGTACACCAATGACGTCGGCTTGGTAGCGCTGTTTGACGACGACCAGCAGTTGATCGGCTTCAACCTGCTGGCGGGTGGCGGCATGGGCATGACGCACAACAACGATGCGACGTATGCCCGGCTCGCCGATGAGATCGCGTTCGTCACGCCGGAGCAGGTGGTCGAAGCGGTGACGGCGGTCGTCACCATTCACCGCGACTTCGGCGACCGCGAGAATCGCAAGCATGCCCGCCTCAAGTACATTCTGGCGGATCGCGGTGTGCAGTGGTTCCGCGACGAGCTGGAACGGCGTGTTGGTTTCGCGCTCACTCCGGTCAAGCCGCAGCCCGCTTTTGCCGTGCACGATCACCTTGGCTGGAACGAGCAGGGCGATGGCCGCTGGTATCTCGGTCTGCACGTCGAAAACGGACGCATCGCAGATCGCGGCGCGTACCGACTACGTTCTGGCCTGCGCGCGGTGATCGAACGCTTCGGTTTGTCGGTGCGCCTGACGCCGCAGCAGAACCTCCTGCTCACGGAGATTCAGGCGGAGGATCGCGCGGCGGTCGACGTGCTGCTCGACGAGTACGGCATCCGCCGCGTGGAGGCGATTTCGAACGCACGCCGGAATGCGCTCGCGTGCGTCGCGCTGCCGACCTGCGGCCTCGCCATCACCGAGGCGGAGCGCGTCTTCCCCCGCGTCATTGACCAACTTGAAACGACACTCGATGCACTCGGCATTCCCGACGCCGACATCACCGCGCGGATGACGGGTTGCCCAAACGGGTGCGCGCGTCCGTATGTGGCGGAGATAGCGTTCGTCGGTCGGTCGCTCGACAAATACACAATCTTTCTTGGCGGCAGTCCGGTCGGTACGCGCTTGGCTCGACCGTTCCTCGACCTTGTGCCGCTTGACCAATTGATCGCCGCGCTCTATCCGGTGCTGGCGGCGTACCGCGATCAACGGGAGCTGGGCGAGGCTTTCGGCGACTATGTGATGCGTGCCGGGCTCGATGACTTGCGGGCGCTCATCGCCGACGAGTGGCGTACGCTCGGCGCGTACGGCGACTGAGACAAGAACCCAGTAGAGAAGGATCGGACGCAGACCATGCCCTCAATCGTAACCATCGGCGGCAGCCCTTCCGCCACATCGAAATCCGCGGCGCTCCTGGGACTCGTCCGCACCCGGCTGGAAAGGCTCGGCGTGACGACCGCCGCCCTCAACGTGCGCGATCTGCCCGCCGAAGATGTGCTCTACGCCCGGTCATCGGCCTTGGCCATCGCTTCGGCCATTGAGCTGGTCGCGTCGGCGCGCGGGGTCGTCGTGGCCACACCAATCTACAAAGCTGCGTACAGCGGCATCCTCAAGGCGTTTCTCGACTTGCTGCCGCAGGATGCCTTCGCCGGGAAGATCGTGCTGCCGATCGCGACGGGCGGATCGCTGGCGCACATGTTAGCCATCGATTATGCGCTGCGCCCCGTACTGAGCGCGCTTGGTTCGACGCACATCCTCGGCGGGGTGTACTTACAGGACAGCCAGTTCATCAACGCACCGGGGGCTGAAGTTCAGCTCGAGGCTGCCGCCGATTACCGCCTCAACTCGACAATCAAGCAGCTCGCTGGGCTGCTCACCAGCAAAGGTTAATGATGGAGATTCTGTGGTTTATTCCCGGTCACGGCGATACGCGTTATTTGGGGACGCAGGTCAGCCGCCGTAACACGAGTGCGAGCTATCTGGAAACGGTGGCGCGGGCGGTGGATACGCTCGGTTTCACCGGGGCGCTGCTGCCGACCGGAGCGGGCTGCGAAGATTCGTGGATGCTGGCCGCTTCGCTCATCCCGTTGACGCAGCGCATGAAGTTCTTGATCGCTGTGCGCCCGGGCAGTCTGTCGGTGACGCTGGCGGCGCGCATGGCAGCCACCTTTGACCGCTTGTCGGGCGGACGCTTGCTGCTCAACATCATCACGGGCGGTGATCCGGTCGAACTGGCAGGTGATGGCACGTTTCTGAGCCACGATGATCGCTATCGAATGACGGATGAATTCCTGACAATCTGGCGGCAATTGTTCAGCGGCAACCCAGTTGATTTTGCGGGCGAACATCTGCGCATCGAAGGCGGTAAGCTGCTGCTGCCGCCCGTGCAGCGACCCTACCCGCCGCTGTACTTTGGCGGGTCATCGCCCGTGGCGCTGGAAGTATCGGCTAAGCATGTCGACGTGTACTTGTCGCTGGCTGAACCGCCCGCCATGATGAAAGAAAAGTTCGACCGCGTGCGTGAACACGCCGCCCGCTTTGGCCGCACGATCCGCTTTGGCGTGCGCGCGCACATCTTCGTGCGCGAACGCGCCGAAGATGCTTGGAAGGCCGCCGAAAATGTGCTGCGCTACGCCGACGACACGGCCATCGCGGCGAGTCAGGCACATCTCGCGCGCTTCGACTCGGTAGGGCAGGCGCGCATGGCCTCGCTGCACAATGGCAGCCGCGAGGCGCTCGAAGTCAGCCCGAACTTGTGGGCGGGCATCGGCTTGATCAACAAGGGCGTCGGGACGGCGCTGGTGGGCGATCCCGATACGTTGGCGGAACGTCTGCAGGAATACGTCGACATCGGCGCGGACAGTTTCATCCTCTCCAGCTATCCGCATCTCGAAGAGACGTATCAGGTGGCGGAACTACTGTTCCCACGCCTGCCCGCCTGGCGCGACAAGCTGCGTCAGCGTGACGATGTGTTCAATCCCGACCGCCTGCCGACGACGTGGCAGTAACCGGAGCCGCCAACGTGATCTCAGCAAATGTCCGCGAGCGTCGTGCCTTCGATGATACTGAGCACGCAGTCCCGAATTTCGGTGAACAGCTTGACCAGATTCGGCTCCTTCTCGATGGGCGTGGAGCGGTAGAAATACTTGCTGACCGACTCGGTCGGCGCGATGGGGCCGTCCAGCAGGCGGATCACATCGGCGAGCGTGATGTCTTCCGGCGCTTTGTTCAAGCGGTAGCCGCCGTTGTGCCCTTTGAGGCTGGACAAGTACTGCCCGCGCTTGAGCGTCAGCAGGATTTGTTCGAGAAATTTGGGGGGGATGCCTTGCTGCGTTGCAATCTCCTCCACCCGCGTATAAGTATCGGCGGGCTGCCGTGCCAAGTAAACCAGGGCGAGCAACGCGTACTCGCTGCGTGATGTCAGTTTCATAGATTCCCAAACGAACGGAGAAGACAAAATACTTTGCAGCATATTTTACACCAATTCAACGCCTTTAACTTATGATGACTTACACAATAGGCTAAGTCATAAAACTGAAGTAAGCTATCGCATACTCAAGTTCTGAAAGCGAAACGCACGTGACCCAACTACGAGACGACCTGACTGAACTGAGTCAGCAGTTTGAACAGGCAGCGCCGCAGGACATTCTGCGCTGGGCGGCGGACACTTATGGCGCCGGGCTGGCACTCGTCACCAGCTTTCAGCCGACCGGGCTGGTCATGCTGCACATGCTGCTCGACATCGCGCCGGAGATCTCGATTTTGACGCTGGATACGGGGCTGCTGTTCCCGGAAACCTACACGCTGGTCGAGCAGTGGGAACGCCAGTACAATCTCAGCGTGACGCGAGTTCGCGCGGCGCAATCAGTCGCGCAGCAGGCGGAAGCCTACGGTGACGCACTGTGGCAGCATAACCCTGACCAATGCTGTCATCTGCGTAAGACCGTGCCGCTCGGCGATACGCTGCGCGGGTACGCCGCGTGGATTACGGGCATCCGGCGCGATCAAGCGGAAACGCGCCGCAGTTCAGCAGTCGTTTCGTGGGATAGCAAGTATGACAATGTGAAACTCGCGCCGCTCGCGACGTGGACGGAGGAGATGGTGTGGACCTACATCTACGCTTATGACCTTCCGTATAATTCGCTCCACGACCAAAACTATCTGAGCATCGGCTGCCAGCCGTGCACGCGCGCCGTTCGCCCCGGCGAAGACGCGCGGGCGGGTCGGTGGAGTGGGCAGGCGAAAATCGAATGTGGCATTCACTTACCTCTGGAGAAGAAGGCATGACGCAAGGCTTTACACTGTGGCTCACCGGGTTGTCCGGCGCGGGCAAGACGACGATCGCTGTAGAACTGGAACGCGAACTGCAAGCGCGCGGTGTGCTGGTCGAACGGCTGGACGGGGATACGGTGCGGCAGGGGCTGACTCGCGACCTCGGTTTCAGCAAGGCGGATCGTGACAAAAACATCGAACGCGTGACGTTCGTCGCCAAGCTGCTCTCGCGCAACCGCGTGGGCGTGATCGCCTCGTTCATTTCGCCGTACCGCGAAGCGCGCGACACTGCCCGTCGTGAAACGACCAACTTCATCGAAGTGTATGTCGCCACGCCGATTGAGACATGTGCCGCGCGGGATGTCAAAGGCTTGTATGCCAAGGCGTTCGCGGGCGAATTGAAGGATTTTACGGGCGTGGATGATCCCTATGAAGCGCCGCTGAACCCGGAAATCACGCTGCACACCGAAAACGAAACGCTCCAAGAGAGCGTGCAGACGGTGCTGGACTATCTCGAAGCGCACAACTTGATCCCGGTGGTCGAATCCGCCGTGAGTGGAGACTAATTCGATGGCTTTCCCGCTGATCCAGCCGCACGGCGGCACCCTGGTTAATCGTTTGCTGACGGACGTCGCCCGCGACAGCGCCCGTGACTCCGCGCTGACGCTCGTGCAAGTGCCGCTGACGGATACCAATCTTGCTGACCTCGAAATGATCGCCACCGGGGCGCTCAGCCCGCTGACCGGGTTCATGGGCGAAGCCGATTACAAGTCGGTGGTGCACAACCTGCGCCTCGCGAATGGCCTGCCGTGGACGATCCCGGTCACGCTGGCGGTGAGCGCTGACCTCGCCGCGCAGATCAAAATCGGCGATCAGGTCGCACTGGTGGAGAATGGCAACGCGCTGGCCCTGCTGAATGTGGCCGAAAAGTACCACTATGACCGCGAAGCTGAAGCGCAGAACGTGTATCGCACGACCGAAACGGCGCATCCCGGCGTTGCGCGCCTGTACAAGCAGGGCGACGTGCTGCTCGCTGGCGAGATCGACGTGATCGATTTGCCCGCCCGCGCCTCAAGCGAATTCGCCGATCTCCGCTACACGCCGACTGAATCGCGCCGGATTTTCGCCGAACGCGGCTGGCGGCGCATTGTTGGGTTCCAGACGCGCAATCCTATTCACCGCGCCCATGAATACATTCAGAAGAGCGCCCTCGAAATCGTCGATGGCTTGCTGCTGCATCCACTCGTGGGTGAGACCAAAGCCGACGATATCCCCGCCGATATTCGCATTGAGAGTTATAAAGCGATTCTGGATGTATACTATCCGCAAACGCGCGTCTTGCTCGGCGTGTTTCCCGCGGCGATGCGGTATGCCGGGCCCCGTGAAGCCATTTTCCATGCCATTGCGCGTAAGAACTATGGCTGCTCACACTTTATTGTGGGGCGGGATCATGCCGGGGTGGGTAAGTACTACGGCACCTACGACGCGCACTACATCTTTGATGAATTCACCCCTGAAGAAATCGGCATTACTCCGCTGTTTTTTGAGCATACCTTCTACTGCAAGCAGTGTGGCGGCGTTGTCAGTTTGAAGACATGCCCGCATGACAGCAGCCACCATGTCACCTTGAGCGGCACGCAGGTGCGCGAGATTCTGGCGCGCGGCGATCTGCTCCCCACCGAATTCACCCGCCCTGAAGTCAGCCGCGTGCTTATGCGCGCCGTGAGAGAGAGGATTGGCTAAGGTGATCCGTCCGGTACAGCTCCAACCACGAATGATCGTTCAACGTCCGGTTATGTGTTGTCGGCGCGACTGTTGTTGTCGCTGAACAAGGCTGCTTGATGTTGGGAAGCCGGGCCAGCGCCCGACTTCAAAACCGATCGCTCGTTTTTGAACTGTATCTCTAAGGAGGGTAAACCCCATGGCTCGTGCTCGTTTAGTGCTGTTTACGTTCGTCGTTCTGGTTGTTCTCGCTGTTGTTCCGGTGTTCGCACAGGATGCTGTCACTATCACCCTCGCTGGCTATGCGGTGCCACGGGAAGCCTACGGCGACATCATCCCCCTGTTCCAACGTTACTGGCAGGAACAAACTGGCCAGCAAGTGATCGTGCTCGAATCGTATCAGGGGTCGGGCGCACAGTCTCGTGCCATCGCGGGCGGGTTTGAAGCGGATGTCGCCGCGCTGTCGATTGAACCGGACATCACCCGCCTCGTGGATGCGGGGCTGGTCTCGGAAGACTGGAAGACGGATAACCCGTATCAAGGCTTTGCGACGCAGTCGCTGGTGGTGCTGGCGGCGCGTCCGGACAACCCGCTCGGCATCACCGACTGGGGGGATCTGGCGAACGAGGGCGTGCAGGTGATCACGCCCGACCCGGCGACGAGCGGCGGCGCGCAGTGGAACATCCTCGGCGCGGTGGGCGCGGCGGCGCGCGGGTTCGTCCCCGGCTACGAAGGCGAAGAGGGGGCGGCGAATTTCCTGCGCGCGCTAGCGGGCAACATCGCCGTGCTGGATCGTGATGGGCGTGAAAGCTTCCTGACCTTTGAACGCGGAATCGGCGATGTGGCCATCACCTATGAGAATGAAGTGTACGCGGGACAGGCGGCGGGCGGCGAATATGCGCTCATCTACCCAACGTCGACCATCCTGATCGAAAACCCGGTCGCCGTGATCGACAGCTACGTCGACAAGCACGGCACGCGCGAAGTTGCCGAGGCGTTCGTGCAGTTTCTGTGGTCGGTGGAAGCGCAGGCGGCCTTCGCGGATCACGGTTTCCGTCCGGTCAACCCGACAGTGCGCGCGGCCTACGGTCTCGACGATGGCGGCGTAGAAGTGACGCCCGACTCGAACGCGCCCATCATCGAAGCGAACCCCAACATCACCTTCCCAGCCGTGCAAGACCTGTTCACTATCGCCGAATTTGGCGGGTGGTCAGAAGCGCGTCCGGCCTATTTCGGCGATACGGGCATCTTCACGCAGATCATCGCCGAAGTTCAGGGAGGCTAAATGGCTCAGATTCCGCTCTCGTACCCCACGGCGAACGAGGCGGCTGTGACGCGCACTCAGGCTCCGAATTTCGGAGCCTGGGGGCTGCGGCTCACGGCCTTGATCTATTTGGGCGCGTTCATTCTCGTCCCGGTGCTGGTGATCCACATTCAGGGGCTGCGCTTCGGTTTGGCGGAGTTCTGGGCCAGCATTACCCGACCAGAGGCGATGAGCGCGGTCGGGCTCTCGCTCTACACTTCGGTCATCGTGGCGGCGATCAACATAGTCGTCGGCACGTTGACCGCCTACGTACTGGTGCGCTATCGTTTTCCCGGCAAGCGGCTGTTCAACACGCTGATCGACCTGCCGTTCGCCATTCCCACGCTGGTCATCGGGGTGATGCTGGTGCTGCTCTACGGGCCGCAGACGCCCGTCGGGCGCTTCTTTGATCGGCAGCTTGACGTGCAAATCCTGTTCGAAACGCCGGGGATCATTCTGGCGCTGCTGCTGGTGGGCTACCCGTTCGTGATCCGCACGGTACAGCCTGTGTTGCTGCAAGTGGATCCCAGTCAGATGGAAGCCGCGCACACAATTGGCGCGTCGGCGTGGACGACCTTCCGCCGTGTGAACTTCCCCGCGATTCGCCCCGCCGTGGTGACGGGCGCGCTGCTGAGTTTTGCGCGGTCGCTGGGGGAATTTGGTTCGGTCATTGTCGTGGCGGGCAACATCCCGCTGCGTTCGCAAACGGGCACGGTCTACGTGTATACGCAGGTCGAAGCCGGGAATCTGCAGGCGGCCAGCGGCGTGTCCATGGTGCTGCTGCTGATCGCGTTCGGTGTGACGCTCGGGATCGACTTGCTGCAATGGAGGCGCCATGCGTGAGACTGAAGCGCGGTCACCGATCGCCATCCTGTTGATTTTGGTTGTGGTACTGTACGCGGCGGCGCTGTTCGTTGCGCCGCTGTTTGCCATGATTCAGGGCGCATTTGCGCGGGGCATCGAACCACTGCTGGAAACATTCCGCGATCCTAGCGTGATCCATGCCTTTCAGGTGACGCTGATTCTGTCGCTGGCGGCGGTCGCGATCAATGCGTTGCTCGGCTTGACGACGGCATGGGTGCTGGTGCGCCACCGTTTCCGCGGGCGCAAGTTGTTCGATACGCTCGTGGATATTCCCTTTGTCTTCTCTCCGGTGATCGCGGGTTACGCGCTGATCGTGTTGTTTGGGCGGGAAGGGTGGCTGGCGCCGCCCATTTTCCCGGTCGTGTTCGCGCTGCCGGGGATTTTGCTGGCGAAGATCTTCGTTTCGCTGCCATTCGTCACGCGCGAAGTGCAACCCGTGCTGGAAGCGCTCGCGCCCGAGCCAGAACAGGCCGCCTACACCATCGGTGCGAGCCGCTGGACGACCTTCCGCCGCGTGATTTTGCCAGAACTGTGGACGGCGCTGCTTTACGGTGTGGTGCTGACATTTGCCCGCGCCATCGGCGAATTCGGCGCGGTGTCGGTCGTGAGCGGCAACATCGAAGGTTATACGGAGACGGCGACGAGCTTCGTCTTCCGCGCGATGAATGATCGCAACAATGTTGGAGCGTACGGCGTTTCGGCGCTGCTGTGTGTGTTCTCACTGGTGATCCTGATTGTCATGAGTTTGCTGCGCGGTCGTATCGTTCGTAAGGAGGCATGATGTCGATTCAACTGGAGAACGTCAACAAGGCGTATGGCGCGCATCAAGTGGTGCGTGATGTCTCGCTCCACATTGAAACGGGCGAATTGTTCGTCCTGCTCGGCGCGAGCGGCAGCGGCAAAAGCACGCTGCTGCGCCTGATTTCTGGTTTGCTCCTGCCCGACAGCGGGCGCATTTACCTCAACGAGCGCGATGTGACCACCCTATCGCCGCAGGCGCGCGGGACGGGCTTCGTGTTTCAGAACTATTCGCTGTTTCGCCATATGACGGTGGCGCAGAACATCGAATTTGGCTTGAGCATCCGGCAGGTGAGCCGCAAAGAACGCGATCAGCGCACCGCCGAGCTCCTCGACTTGATTGGCTTACCGGGCTACGGCAACCGCCTGCCGACCCAGCTTTCGGGCGGGCAGCAGCAGCGTGTCGCCTTAGCACGGGCGCTCGCCTATCAGCCGAATGTGCTCCTGCTCGACGAGCCGTTTGGCGCTCTCGACGTGAAGATCCGCGTGCAGCTCCGTGAGAGCCTGCGCGAAATTCAGCGGCGCTTGGGCGTGACGACGATTCTGGTCACGCATGATCAGGAAGAAGCCTTCGACATTGCGGACCGCATCGGCGTGATTGAAAACGGCGAACTGCTGGAAGTTGGCACGCCGAGCGATTTGTACCAGCGCCCGCAGCGCCACTTCACGGCGACTTTCCTCGGCACGGCGAACTTATTGCAAGCGCATCGGAATGGCAAATACGTGCATCTCGGCGATGTGCATTTGCCCGCGCCGCCCAACACCGAGCACTTAAGCGGTCAGGCTGTACATTTACTGGCGCGACCGGAAGAGATCACGCTGTACCCGACGCGCAGCGCCGCTAACGGGCAGGTGATCGGCAGCGGGAAAGTTGAATCGATCAACTTTGCCGGGGCCATGACGCGTGCTGTCGTGCGCTTGCACGAACCGGCCCAGACCGCGGTGCAGGTGCTGGTCTCGCCCGCCGAAGCGCGTACACTCGGCCTAGCGGTGGGGCAGGAGCTGTGGGTTGGCCTAGGGGCATATCACGTGCTGGCGAGAGAAGAAGCGAGCTAGAAGCTGATAACGTATCGACAATGCCTGGCTGTCAGCCGATTTCGTAGGAACGAGGCATCCCTCGTCCTAATTCGTGAGAAAAAGGAATAGGACAAGGCATGAGGCTATTTCAGAATCGGTATTTTGCCTAACCTCACCCCGTTTCGCTTCGCTCAACCGCCCCTCTCCGGAGGGCGAGGGGCAAAAGAACGGCGGGTCGTGTCCCTCTCCCTACGGAGAGGGACGGCTTGCGCAGCAAGCAGGGTGAGGTTGAGTATTTTCACCAATTGTGAAATACGCTCATGCCTCGTCCCTACATCTGTCTCTGTAATCTAGAGAAACTCTCTACCGCGCGTGCTGTTCCTGACTCCCTCACCACGCCGTGTCCGCCCTAGCACTTCTTTGAGACCACCAGCTGCCGTAGAATAGACCCGACTTACGCGCACTGTGGAGTTCTCCTCATGATCCAGTACATCAGCTTTGGCATCGTCATCGACGACATTGTTCTGCCGGATAATTCGGCGTACATGGGGATTCTCGGTGGGGGTGGGCCGCAGACGGTGTGGGGCATGGCGGCGGCGCTCGGCGGTGGGGAGCGGGTTGGACTCGTAGCGGAAGTCGGCGCGGATTTCGAGGCTGCTTCACTGGCGCCGCTCCACGCGGCACGCATCAACCTGGATGGTGTGCGCTCGACAGCAGCGCAAACCCCGCGCGCGTGGCAGCACATCGACGCGGAGGGTGGCCGCACGCATCAATGGCAAGCGCCGCCGCTCAAATCGATCACCTTCGGTACGAGTGTGGCGGAACTCCTGCCCGCCAGTTATGTGGGGGCGCGCGGTTTTCATTGGGGGCTGCATCCGGAAAATCCGCCGCTGGTTGAGGCGCAGCATCTGATTCAACGTGGTGCCCAAGTGTCGCTGGAGACCTTCAAGCCACCGGAGCAACCGTTGACGGCCGACGCGCTCCGCGACTTGATCAGCGCATGTACTGTATTTTCGCCGAACTGGTCAGAGGCGGCGGGCATCATCGGCAGCACTGATTATGCGACGGTGATCGATGCCTTTCGCGAGGCGGGTTGTCAGGTGCTGGCGCTGCGCCGTGGGTCGGCAGGGGCAGAAGTGTGGGATTTCCGTTCGGGTGCCGCCGTGCGCGTACCGGCGGTTCCGACCACGGTGGTCGACACGGTCGGCGCTGGGAATGCCTTTTGTGGCGCGCTGCTCGCGACTCTCGATCAAGGGTTGCAAGCCGCGGCGTGCCAGGCGGTTGCGGCGGCCTCTTACATGGTTGAGCAGTTCGGTTTGCCCGCTCATCTTCCCGAAACCTCAGACCATGCACAGCGGATTGCGTTTGCACGTGACGGCTTAACAAAACTGACCATGCAACGAGGATGAGTAACTCTGTGTATTAAGTAAATTTCTCCCTAGATGAGTATTTTGCTATATATCAGCTTCATCTTTACTTGACATGGGTTTAACATTCACTTAAACTTAATTTAAAGTGTGAGTTGAAAGTCTGACGCCTGTGCTCTATTTCATTCCCATCCTGCTCCTCACCGTCATTTTCGGATACCTGAACAGTCTCAACGGCGCCGCGAGCATCGTGGCGACGCTGATCTCGTCGCGCGCGTTGTCGCCCCGCCGGGCGATTCTCCTCGCCGCGCTGTTCATGTGTTCCGGGCCGTTTCTGCTCGGGGTGGCAGTCGCGGGTGCGGTGGGCACGGATATGGTCGCGTCACAGGCGCAAACGGCGAGCGTGCTGGTCGCTGCATTAGCCGGGGCCATTGCTTGGGTGATCGTCGCCGTGTGGCTGAAGATTCCGTCGAGTACGACGCAGGCTTTTGTCGGCGCGCTGGTTGGCGCGGTGTGGATCGGCTTCGGGCAAGATGCCGTGCTCGTCCCCGGTTTGACCAAAACGTTGATCGCGCTGTTCCTATCGCCCATACTTGGCATCATCGGCGGGTACTGGCTGGTTAAGGCGTGCTATGTCGCCAGCGCCAGCGCCAGCCCGCATATGAATGTGTGGTTCAAGCGCGGGCAAGTCCCGCTGTGCGCTCTGCTGGCACTCGCCTATGGTGCGAATGACGGCCAGAAGATCGTCGGCATCCTCGTCTTTGGGCTGGTAGCCACGGGCTTGATCAAGAGCTTCGCCGTGCCCGAGTGGGTGGTTGCGCTGAGCGCCTTCACCATGCTGCTCGGCACGCTGCTCGGTAGTTGGCGCTTAATCCACACGCTGGGGAACAAATTTTATCACATTCGCCCGGTGCACGGCTTCGGCGCACAGGTCGCCTCCGGTACGATTCTGCTCAGCGCGTCACTGCTCGGCGGCCCGGTGAGTTCCTCGCAGGTGATCACCTCGGCGATTGTGGGCGCAGGGAGCGCGGAACGGGTCCAGCAGGTGCGCTGGCAGGTTGTACGCCGCATTTTGTCCGGTTGGCTGCTCACCCTGCCGATCTCGGCGCTGGCGGGTGCGAGCATTTACCTGCTCCTCAGCCGGATCGCCTAGTATGAATGTCTTTGCACGGATCAAAAACCGGGCGCAGAATGCGACGCGGCGCAAACCGGATAAGTTCATCACGCGGCTGGCGCTGCAAACGAAGATCGTCGTGTGCGGCGCGCAGGCGCTGCTCGACTACATGAACGCGCCGACCAAGCCTAACGCCAATCGCGTGCGTCAGTTGGAACACGAGGCGGATGATGTCCGCCGCCAGTTAATCAGTGAGCTGAATCACACGTTTGTCACGCCGATTGATCGTGAGGATCTGTTCGGTTTGTCGCGGGCAATTGACGATATCCTCGACTATGCCTATTCGACGACCAACGAACTCGACATCCTCAATGTGCGCCCGAACACCTATTTACGCGCGATGGCACGGCTGCTGCTGCTGAGTGCGCAGGAGATTCAGATCTCGATGGAGCATCTGGAGCGCGAACCGGCGATTGCCGATCTCCACGCGATGCGCGCGAAGGCCATCGAGAACCGCATGGAGAAGCTGTACGCGCGGGCGCTCGCTGCCTTGTTCAAAGATCCGCGGGATCTCAACGATGTCGTCATGATGTTCAAGCTGCGCGAGATATACCGTCACATGTATCATGCCATTGGCAGCGCTGAACAAGCTGCCAACTTAATCAGCGATATTCGGATTAAGTTTTATTGACGCGGCAGCACCGACCACAACCCCTGACAATCATTGAAATTGAGCCAATGCGCGAAATTGCCGATGGCGTCCTCGCGGACGAGATCGTTGTATTGGCTGCGGGGAATATCGCGAAAGAAGATCACCGAGAGCACCGGACTGCGGTCATAGGGATGACCGTAGGCGACGAGAGTCAGTGTGCCGCCGGAATAGAAGCCGAGCTTTGACCCAAACTCAAGATACCATTCGCGAATGAAGTCGCTCTCGCTCCAGAATAACGCCAGCCGCGTCAGCGCCTTCACATTCTCGGTGAGCGCGGTATTGCCATCCTCGTAGATCGCCCGCAGCACCTGCAAGAAGTCGCTCGGCGATCCGTTCGCGGTGTGCCGGGCGAGAATCGCGGTCTGCACGTCCCATGTGGGGAACTGCGTGCCGCGACCGGAACGGTACTCGATTTCCGCTGCTCGCCAGTCCTCGTCATTCACATACAGGTCGAGATAGCCTTCGCCAATCGTCCGGTTGAGGGTGTCGACTTCGCTCAACGTGGCCTTCCCGGTGACGTGATTGTTCATGAGCAGCGGGATCATCGTCAGCGAGTTCGGGTAGTCGGTGTTGGTGATGCCGATAGCGCGGTAAATCGCATCCCAATCGATTGGATCGAGTAGGCTGAGGAGATAGTCGGAGGCGGCGTTGGAGCTGTACTGCACCATACCGAGCGCCAGCTCCCACAGCGAAATCTGCTGGATATTCTCCGGGTACTGCGCCATGAAGCGATCATGCGCGCCGCGGTCGGTGCGCGGCAGGTTGTAGCGATCCAGCTCATCCACGTTCACCAACTCGCTGAACGTCAGCTCGCCCGAGTCCAGCCGCTGCGCATAGGCGATGAAGATCAGCAGTTTGGTGACCGACGCCAGCGGAAACGCATCATTGGCGTTATACAGCACTGTGTTGGCGGGGTTGTCCAGCGGCATACACGCAATGCCAACATCACCCGGTTGATCGGCGATCTGCTCCCAGATCAGCCCCAGGTCGTCGGTGCCAATCGGGCCGGTTTGTGCCTGTGCGGCGGTCGGCGCGATCCACAGAAGTGTAAAGGTGAGAAAGAGAATGAGGCGGGTTGTCATAGGCGTCCTATCCGCTGTGCTATTCGTCTGCACACTCTTCCAAGTGTAATGGCCCACGGCGAATGATGGTTAAATGCAGCTTAAATATGCGTGAATTCGCTGAGCGCTGCCGTCTATACTACATCAATCCGGCGTTCACCGTGCCCGCATGCTACACGTGTTGATTAAGCGGTATTTCGGTGGTATCTTCTGCGCTGCGCGCCGCATGTGGTGGCCGGAGCAGCGCGCGCCTACATCTGGTCAAACGAGAGCATAGACGACAAAAATGAAATATTTCCTCGGCATTGATGTCGGTACATCAAGCCTGAAGACGGGGTTGTGGCGTGAGGATGGTGAACTCGCGGCGAATGCCAGTCGCCCCTACCCGACTGTGCGCCTCGCGCCGAGTTGGGCGGAGCAGGATCCGCTGGATTGGTGGCGCGCGCTGACCGAGACCGTCGCGCAGGTGCTCAACAAGAGCGGCGTCCGCCCGGCGGAGATCGCTGGGATCGGCGTGGACAGCATGGGCTGGACGTTCGTCCCGGTCGACAAAGCGGGTGATCCCCTGTACTCCGCGCTCACGTGGCAGGATCGCCGCGCGAAGGACGAAGCGGCAGCGCTGCGCGCGCATCCTCAAGCCGACCAACTCGTCCACCTGAACGCGAATCCACTTGACGAAGCGTATTCGACGGCCAAAGTGCAGTGGCTGCAGAAGTATCACCCGGACATTTACGCTGGAGCCGATCAACTGTTGATCGCCTCTAGCTTCCTCGTGCGCAAGCTGACCGATGTCAATACCTGCGACTATACCCAGGCGTACGCCTTTCACTGCTTCGATGAGTGGAATTTGCGCTGGGATGAAGCCGCCGCTGACCTCATCGGCCTCGATCTCGCCAAGCTGCCGCCGCTCTTCCAGTCGTGCGCGGTCGTCGGCGAAGTCACAACGCGTGCCGCCGCTGAACTTGGACTGGTGGCGGGCATCCCAGTGATTGCGGGCGGTCTCGATGCGGCGGTCGGCGCGTTTGGCAATGGCGTGACTCGGGTTGGGCAGACGGCAGATCAGGGTGGGACGGCGTTCGGAATGTCCATTGCCGTCGATCAGGTGGTCGTCGAGCCACGCCTGATTTTCTCGCCGCATGTCGTGCCGGGGCTGTATCTGCTGCAGGGCGGGACAGTCGGCGGCGGCACCTTTGAATGGTTCCGCGCTCAGCTTGGTCAAGCCGAACAACTGGCTGCCGAGATCACGAGCGAGAATGTGTTCTCAATCATGACGGCGGAAGCGGAACGCGCGCCCGCTGGAGCGAACGGCCTGATCTTCCTGCCGTACATGTCTGGCGAACGCAGCCCGATCTGGGACAGCGACGCGCGCGGCGTCTTCATCGGCCTGAACTTCAGCACCAAACGCTCAGATATTATCCGCGCCTTGATGGAAGGCTGCGCGCTGGCTGTCTATCACAACATGCAGGTCGCCGAGGACTCGGGCGCACCTGTGGCTGAATGGATCGGCATCGGCGGCGGAGCGAACAGTGCAAGCTGGTGCCAGCTTAAGGCGGACATCACCAACCGGACGTTCACGGTCAATCGGCGCGCCAATGGCGAGGCTGGGGACAATTCGCTCGGCGTGGCCGTGATGGCGGGTTATGGCGTCGGGCATTACGCCGATCTCGCGCAGACCATCGAGCAGTTTTTGCCCAAGCGGCAGGTCTACCAGCCGAACCCGAAAAACCACGCTGTCTATCAAGACCTGTACCCGATTTACCTCAGCGCTTACGAACCGCTCAAGCCAACTTTTACGGCCTTGGCGGCGTTTACCCAGAAAGCAAAGGAACAAACCTCATGACTCTCCCGGAGATGATGAATGCGGTCGTGCTCGAAGCGCCGCAGCAGATCGTCTACAAGCAAATTCCGGTGCCCACGCTCGAACCCGGTTGGGTGCTGCTCAAGGTGGGGGCGGTGTCGATCTGCGGGTCGGATGTGCTGCGCGTCTGGGCGGGACATGCCCGCGTGCTGCCGATTGTGCTCGGTCACGAATGTGCGGGTACAGTGGTTGCCGTCGGTGACGGTGTGGACGCGGGGCTGATGGGACGGCGCTTTGCGCTCATCCCGTTGATCCCGAACATGGACTCGCTGATCAGCGATATGGGCTTCTACTCATCGTCGCCCGGCTATTCGTTCATCGGCTCGCGCATCAACGGCGGTTTCGCCGACTACGTGGCTGTGCCCGCCGCGAACATCATCGAACTACCTGCGGATGTGCCGCTGCACCTCGGCGCGCTGCTCGAACCGTGCACGGTGGCGCATCACGCGCTGAATCGCGGCGGGGGTGTGCAGGGCAAATCGGTGAGCGTGTTCGGCGTCGGCGCGATTGGCCTGCTGACCATTCAGGTAGCGAAGGCGCTCGGCGCGCGGCAGATCATCGCCGTCGACCTCTCCGATGCCCATCTTGAAGCGGCGAAGCACTTCGGTGCGCACGTGACGATCAACCCCAAGGCGAGCGACGCGGTTAAGGCGATCATGGACGTCACCGAGTTCGGCGCGGATGTGTCGGTCGAAGTGGCGGGTGTTCCGGCGACGCTCATGCAGGCGACGCTGAGCACGCGCGCGGGCGGTGATCTCGTGTTGGTGGGGAATCAACCCGTGCATAAGGACATTTCGCTCGATTTCTTCGAGCAGTTCATGCGCCGCCAACTCAACATGCATGGCTCGTGGATGTCGTACTCGAAGCCGTTCCCCGGTATGGAGTGGCAGCACTGCCTCGACCTGATGCAGGCGGGCGAACTCAACCTCGAAGAGATGATCACGCACAAGCTGACGCTGCCCGAACTGCCAGACATGTTCGCGCAGATCAATACGGGCGGGCTGGACTACCGCAAGATCATGGTGTTTGCCGACGGGGCGTAACCTCACCAGAGGGCTCCACGGCAGGACAGATTTCACACTCCGAGATGCTCTTCCCTCAAGCAACCCATTGTAGGGACGGCTTTCTAGCCGTCCGCTGACCACGGACGCGCAGAAGCGCGTCCCTACAATGGCTGGATTGTGATAGGGTCTCTCCACAACCAGTGGGGGAGGGGCAAAGGCACACCGTGCCACAACAATCCCCACCTAACATGGTTCAGGCTGCAATTGAGGTCGCACCCACGGGCAGCGATACGAGCATGCGCGTGCCTTGGCCGAGGTCGCTGCATACACTCACTTGTCCGCCATGTGCACTAATGATCGCCTTGACGATGGCCAAGCCCAACCCCGTGCCCCCGGTATCGCGGCTGCGCCCCGAGTCGACGCGATAGAAGCGATCAAACACGTGGGGCAGATGTTCAGCGGCGATGCCTTCGCCGGTATCACTGATCGTTATTTGCAGATCCGACGCGCTTTTGTCCACCGCCAACGTGATCTTGCCGCCTTCCGGGGTGTGGCGCAATGCGTTGCTCAGCAGGTTGTTGATCACCTGCGTGATGCGGTGCTTATCGGCCAGCACCGTGGGCAGTGCGGGTGCGATCGCGACTTCGAAGGCGATTTCTTTGCTCTCCGCAACGACACTGAACGGCGCGGCGATCTCTTCAATGATGTTGCCAAGGTCGGTTGGTTTGCAGTTCAGCGGCAGTTGACGCGCTTCGGCCTGCGCGATTTCGTGCAGGTCGGTGACGAGGCGGCTGAGCGTGCGCGTCTGCTCATACAGCCCGGCGATTTCAGTCTTGGTCATGGGGTAGGCATCGTCGAGAATGGCGTAAAGGTTGGCTTGCAGCGCGGTGATCGGCGTGCGCAGTTCGTGCGCTACATCGGCGACGAGGTTGCGGCGAAGCTGTTCGGCGTCATGCAGTTGGTCGACCATGCGGTTAAATGATTTGGCCAGCGTTTTGACTTCTTCTGTTCCGGCTTCTTCGACGCGGCGATCCAGCTTGCCCTCGCCGATGGCTCGGGTGGCCTCGGCGAGCTCGTCCAGCGAAGTGGTCAGCCAGCGGCTGATCATGATGCCGAACAGCAGGCTCAAGGTGCCGCCCACGAACATCAGCAGCACGAGCAGTTCGTCAAGGCGTACCATATCGCGAAAAATCCAGAAGCCGCCGCCAATCGGCTTGTTCTCAGGCGCGGGCGGCGCGGCGATTTCGAGCGTGCCAATGGTGACGTCGCCCTCCGTGATCGCAACACTCTCGCCAACCTGCGCATCGGTTGGCAGCTCGCCCGCAACGATGTTTCCGTTCGCGTCCACGAGTCGCACGCCGTCATTGAACATGCGGTAAGGGAAAGCCGCCTGCGCGCCGCTGAACAGCGAGGCGACCCCATTCCAGTTGCCGCCCGTGATGTAGTAATCCTGCAACTGTGCCGCCAGACCTTCGACAATGCGTTGGCGTTCCTGCTCAAACGAGTTCTGCGCGTTGGCGCGCACAATCGTCACGGTGAGGACGGCCACCAGCGCGAACGAGATGAATACAACCGCGCTGAAGGCGAGACTCAGGCGTACCCACATTTGCTTCATGATCATCGATTCCCCAGCCGATAGCCCACGCCGTAGACGGTCTGAATGTATTCTGGATCGCGCGGGTCGTCGCCTAGCTTGCGCCGCAAATTCTTGATATGTGTGTCCAGCGACCGCTCCATGCCGTCGTACTGGTAGTTGAGCGCCGACTCGATCAGTTCACCACGCGTGAAGATGTGTTCTGGACTGCGGATGAGAGCGTGCATGAGGTCGAATTCGATCCGCGTGAGTTCGACTTCGTCGCCGCGCAGGGTCAACTGCCGCCGCGCGACGTCCAAGCGCAGCTCGTGGTAAGTGAGCACCCGTTCGACCTCGGCGTCGAGATCGCCTCTGGCGCGGCGCAGTACTGAACGAACGCGCGCGGCGACTTCGCGTGGGTTGTACGGTTTGGTGATGTAGTCATCCGCGCCGACTTCCAGACCGACGATCTTGTCGGTGTCGTCTACGCGAGCGGTGAGCATGATGATCGGGATCGACTTAAGCGCGGAATCGGCGCGCAGCGTGCGGGTGATATCCAGCCCGTTTTGATCGGGCAGCATGAGGTCGAGGATGATGAGATCGGGGTGCTCCGTGCGGATGAGTTGGAGACCGCTTGTGCCGTCATAGGCGCTGAGAATGCGGAAGCCGGCGTCTTCCAAAAAGACGCGCAGCGCGCGGACGGTTTCGCGGCTGTCGTCGACGATCAGGATGGTTTGTGCAGCCATGGTGCCTTGCCATAGTTCAACGTTATGCCCACATTGTAAAGGACGATTGTGGCAAAAGTGTAAAATATCGCGCGCCCCGGAAAAGTTTACAGTTTCCCCAAAATCCCCACACCAGACCTTCAAAATCGCTCGCGACAATCAGGGTCATATCGAAAGGTTGGAGGGGGTATGCGTGTCACACTCGCTTTGTTTCTACTCTTGCTCTTGACGCTCGCCGTGCCCGCCGGGATCGGCGTGTTCTCCGCTAGTCAGGGTGGGGCTGCGGCCAGCATGGAGACGATCACGCTGCCGAATGGGCAGCAAGCGCAGGTTCCCGCGCAGGTCGCGACTCGGATCGCCGCGAACGGCGGCACGTTCCCGCAAATGGGACAGTCGGCCAGCGCCGAGACCACGACTGATACGGTGACGAGTGTCGCCGTCTTAGGATCGGTCGAAGAAAACCTGACCGCCGATCTCACGTTTCAAACGTCCGGGACGGTCGGCGAAGTCTATGTGCAGCCCGGGGATTACGTGGAAGTCGGGACGGTGCTGGCACGCTTGGACGATACTGACGCCCAGATTGCTTACCGTCAAGCACAGTTGAGCCTCGAAAACGCGCAGATCAACCTGCAAAACCTGCTCGATCCGCCGAGCGAAGACGAGATCCGGCAGGCCGAACTGAGCATCACCAGCGCGCAGGCCAGCTACAGTGATTCGGCGAACAATAACAACGACTCGGCGGTGCAGCAGGCACAGATCAAGTATGACCAGGCCGTCACGAGCTACAACCTCGCCGTGCAGCAGCGCGCCAACATGAGCGGTTCAGAGCAAGAGATCGCGCTGCAAGAAGCCGCCATCGGGCAGGCCTCGTTCAACATGGAAATCGCGCGTTTGCAGCTCGAAGAGACACAGACGACGGATAACTCCAGTCTGTGGGCGGCGGGCGTCCGCATTCAGATCGCGCAGCTTCAGTATGACGAACTGCTGGCGGGCGCGGATGAGTCACAGGTGACCAATGCGCAGCTCGCTGTGCAAATCGCGGAGGCGAACCTCGCCAGCGCGGAGACCACGCTCCGCCGCCTCGACCTGATCTCGCCGATTGCGGGCGTGATCAGCGCGGTGAACATCGAAGCGGGCGGTACGGCAGGGACGGGGTCGGCGGCCATCACCATGACCGATCTCTCGCATCTGTGGTTAACCGCTCCGATCCATGAACTCGATCTCGATCAGGTGACGGAAGGGATGAGCGCGAGCATTGTCCTCGACGCCATCCCCGACGAAACGTTCGCCGCCACCATCGAACAGATCGCGTGGGTGGGCACGGAGAGTGATGGGATCGTGCAGTATATGGCGCGCTTCCTGCTCAACACGGACGATCAGCGCATTCGACCGGGCATGACGGGCGAAGCCACGATCACGCTGGACACGTAAAGGAGAACGGAACATGACAGTCAAAAAGTATCCCAGGCGCGGTTTGCGGCGCGGCATCGTGATCATCAGCTTGGTCGCTGGCGTAACGATCATCGGCTTTGGCGGCTACACCATTGTGCGATCACAGGATAGTTCGGTGACGAGCGAAGTCACCGGCAGTGAAATGGTGAGCATCAGCGAGCGCGCGACCGTATCAACTGGCACGCTGATGCTCACGCTCGACGCGGCGGGGTCGCTTAGCCCGGCGGCCAGCGAAACCCTGAGCTTCGGCGCGTCCGCCCCGGTGACCGAAGTGCTCGCGCAGGTGGGCGACACGGTGCAGGCGGGCGCCGTGTTGGCACGGCTGGACACCACCGATGCGGATGCCCGCATCCGGTTGGCCGAACTCCAGTTGGCGCAGGCACAGGCCGCGCTGGACGCGCTGCTCGCGCCGCCCACGCAGATTGCCATCGACCTCGCGGAAGCGAATGTGACGTTGGCGCAGGCGCAGTTGTATTCGGCGTCGCAGTCCGGGACGACGAGCGACGCGGATGTGGAAATCGCGCGCTTGCAGGAAGAGCTGGCGCGCAATTCGTTATGGCAGGCGCAGCTCCGGCGCGATCAGAACGTGGCACAGGATGTTTTTCGCAGCGGCGAACTGACGTGGGTGGAGTCGCAGGCCTACGACCAATCGGTCAACAACGCGACCGATAATGTGACGCTGGCTGAATCGAATTACGAAGAAGCGTTGAACCCGACAACCTCCAGTTCGGGCGTGGTGTCGGCGAGCGCGTCGGTCGAGAACGCGCAGGCGCAGTTGGACAGCTTGCTGGCCGGGGCGACCGAAGATGAAATCCGGCAGGCCGAAATCAAGGTGGAACAGGCGCAGTTGAGCCTCGACACCACCCAGGAAACGCTCGCCAACTACGTGCTGGTCGCGCCGTTTGCGGGCATTGTCGCCGAACAGTCGCTGATCGTCGGCGTGAATCCGCCCGCGACGGGCGCGATTATGCTGCTGGACACCAGTCAGTACACGATTGACCTGAGGATCGCCGAAGCCGATGTGGTCAATGTAGGCGAAGGGCAGGCGGTGACGGTCGATGTGCAGGCGTTCTCGGGCGAAAGTATCAATGGGACGATCACCTACCTCGCCGACACGCCAACGCAGAGCAGCCAGTTGGTCACCTACGACGCGGAAGTGCTGCTCGATGCGGTGGACAGCGTCACGCTGCGCCCCAACATGAGCGCGACGGCGACGGTCATCCTCAAGCAGTTGAATGATGTGCTGCTCATTCCCAACCGCTTCATCTCGACGGACACCGCGACAGGTGAAAACGTGGTCACGGTGGAAAACGCCGACGGCACGACCACGAGTGTCCCGGTCACGATTGGCGAACGCAGCACCGACTCGAGCGAAATTACGAGCGGGCTGGAAGCCGGACAGACGATTGTGATCATTGCGCGCGAAGTCGACGCGGCGACGGGCAGCACGCAGGGCGGTCTCGGTTTGGGCGGTTTGCTCGGCGGCGGGGCTGGCGGCGGTCAACCTCCGGCGAACTTCCAGCCGCCGAGCGGGGGTATGCCGAGCGGTGGTGGTTTCCCCGGCGGTGGAGGCTGATCATGAAACTATTCAATCGTTCTAACGGGAATGGGGCACACGAACCCGAAATCGACCAGCCGGTCATCTCCATCCGGGAGATCACCAAGCAGTACCAGATGGGCGAAGAGACGCTGCAAGTCCTCAAAGGGATTTCGCTGGACGTACAGAAAGGCGAGTTCGTCTCCATCATGGGACCATCCGGCTCGGGCAAGAGCACGCTGATGAACATCCTCGGCGCGCTCGATTCGCCGACGAGCGGGGAATACTTCCTCGATGGAGAAGATATTGCGCGCCTAAGCCCGGCGGCGCTGGCGAAGATCCGCAATCGCAAGATCGGCTTCGTCTTCCAGAATTTCAACCTGCTCAAGCGCACGTCGGCGCTGCGGCAGGTCGAACTGCCGCTGATTTACGCGAACACCGGGGATCGGCGCAAGCGGGCGCAGGCGGCGCTCGAGTCGGTCGGCCTAGGGCAGCGTTTGCATCACCTGCCGAGCGAACTCTCCGGCGGGCAGCAGCAGCGCGTAGCGATTGCGCGTGCGCTGGTCACCAACCCGGCGATCATCCTCGCGGACGAGCCGACGGGCAACCTCGACTCGCGCAGCGGCACGGAAGTCATGCAGATCTTCCAACGTATGAACAACGAAGAAGGCATCACCACGATCTTCGTCACCCATGACCCATGGATCGCGCGGCACACCAAGCGGGTCGTCATGATCCGCGATGGTCAGATCGTTGCCGATCAAAAAGTCGAACAGCCGCTGGTGGCGGGCGTGGACGAGCGACCCTCGGAAGCGCACGAGCTGCAGTCGATCTTCCAGGAGACGTATTACAGCGGCAAGGCGGAGGAGTACACCTGATGCGCTTCTTCGAAAGCTTCCGCATCGCGGTGGTGAGCCTGCTGCTCAACCGCACGCGCGCGCTGCTGACGATGCTCGGCATCATCATCGGCGTGGGCGCGGTGGTCAGCCTGATGAGCTTAGGGCGCGGCGTGCAGGATTACGTCGCCTCGCAGTTCGAAGGGCTGGGCGCGGACATTCTGACGGTGCGCGGGTCGCCGCCGATGCGCGGGTTCTTTCAGGCGACCAACCCGCTGACGATGGTCGACGTCGAAAAACTGGCGGATGACAGCATCGCGCCGGATGTGAATCAGGTGGCGGCGGACTACTCGGTGAACGGCACCGTCGTCGATGGCTATACCAGTGTCAGCGTGACCGTGCGCGGCGTGACGGGCAGCTACTTCGCCGTGCAGGACTGGCTGCCGAGTACGGGCAGCCTGTTCACGCAGCAGGACATTGCCGCGCAATCCCAGATCGCGCTGCTCGGCACAACCGTCGTCGAAGACCTATTTGGGGATGCCGCCTACAACCCGGTTGGGCAAACCATCCGCATCAACGATCTCGCCTTTGTCATCGTCGGCGTGATGGAAGAACGCACCGCCACCCGCAGCGACCCTAACGATGAAATCCTTGTACCGATCTCGACGGCGCAGGCGCGTTTAGCCAATGCGCGGGTGGCCGGCGAAGGCTATACCGTCTCAACCATTTACGCGCAGGTGAGCGAAGCTGGGTCGATGGACGCGGCGCAAACGCAGATCGAAGCGTATTTGCTCGACAAGCACGGCATCACTGACCCCGATCAGGCAGACTTCGACGTGACGAGCGCCGAAACTATCGCGGAATCGCGCACGGCGGTGCTCGGCACGCTCACCATGTTTCTGAGCGGCATTGCGGCGATCTCGCTGCTGGTGGGCGGCATCGGCGTGATGAACATCATGCTGGTGTCGGTCTCGGAGCGCACGCAGGAGATCGGCTTGCGCAAGGCGGTCGGCGCGCAGCACGGCGACATCCTCAGCCAGTTCCTGATCGAAAGCGTGCTGCTCTCGCTGCTCGGCGGCGCGGGTGGGGTCGCAGTGAGTTGGGGGATTCTGCAG
Source organism: Anaerolineae bacterium (assembly GCA_041916315.1). GTDB lineage: Bacteria > Chloroflexota > Anaerolineae > Aggregatilineales > Phototrophicaceae > Flexifilum. The sequence goes on along the minus strand of JAYRZU010000049.1, from coordinate 143,253 downwards.
GTCGCGCCGAATTTCCTCTCCGGCGTGACATTCAGCCTCAGCCCGGATGTGATTGTGCTGGCGACGGGCGTGAGCAGCGGCATTGGCATCTTCTTTGGTTTGTTCCCGGCCAACCGCGCCGCCAAGATGAGCCCGATTAAAGCGCTGAGGTTCGAATGATGTTCACACCCATCCTGGAAAACATTCGCATCGCCCTCAACCAACTGCTGGGCAATAAGCTGCGCACCACGCTGACCATGCTCGGCATCATCATCGGCATCACGTCCGTCGTGCTGCTGCTCTCGCTGGGTCAGGCCGTGCAATCGAGCATCACCTCGCAGTTTGAAGGGCTGGGCGCGAGCCTGATTCGCCTGTCGCTGACGGGCAACAGTTCGACCAAGCCGCTCACGCAGGCGCTGGCCGATGCGCTGGCCGACGAAAGCCGCGCCCCGGCGATTGCCTACGCCATGCCCACCACGAGCGGCAATTACGCCGTCGTGTATAACGGCGTCGAAGACAATATTTCGGTCACCGGGGCGACGACCGACTATCTCGCCGTGAATGACCGCGCGATCAGCAGCGGGCGCATGTTCACGCAGGCCGAACTCGATGACAGCGCGCGCGTCGCCCTCATCGGCGTGGATACGGCGGAAAACTTCTTCGAATCGGCTAACCCCATCGGGCAGCAGATCCGCGTGCGGCAGGTGTTCTTTGAAGTCATCGGCGTGCTGGACGACACGGGCGGCGAGAACGACGATTTGATCGTTGTGCCGCTCACAACCTCGCAGACGCGCCTGAATGCGTCGCGCAGTCTGACGGGCGATCCCGTGATCAATACCATCCAGATCAAAGCGGTCGATAACGAGCAGGTTGATGCCACGCTTGAACAAGCGACGCGCATCATCCGCGAAGAACGGATTATCGCCTCGAGTGCTGATGACGATTTCCGCCTGTTCACGGCGACGACCATCATCGACTCGCTCTCCACGACGCTTGAGACGTTGACCGTGTTTCTCGGCGTGCTGGCGGGCATTTCGCTCGTCGTCGGTGGCATTGGCGTGATGAACATCATGCTGGTGACCGTTAACGAGCGCACCCGCGAAATCGGCTTACGCAAGGCGGTCGGTGCGCAGCGTGGCGACATCGTCTTTCAGTTTCTGACCGAAGCGGTCGTCATGGCTTTGTTCGGCGGTCTGCTCGGTATTCTGCTGGCCGTCGGCGGTTCTCTGCTGATCACAGCACTGGTAGACAGCCTGGCGGTCGTCGTGCAAGCCTCAAGCATTCTCCTTGCAGTCGGCATTTCGGTGAGCGTCGGCGTGTTCTTCGGCGTCTACCCGGCCAGCCGCGCTGCCCGTCTCAACCCGATTGATGCGCTGCGCTACGAATAGCGCAGAAAGTGGTGGTCACTCATGGAACAACTGATGCTCGTGGCCGGCTTTGTGCCGCTGCCCTACGTGCTCTACTCGATTGTGCAGACGCTGCGGAAACGCCCGCAGGCGAACTTCTTCGGCGTGCTGCTGGCGTACCTGGCTGTGCTCATTCCGGTGGGCGTGTTCGCGTGGGGGACGGCGCGGCAAACGCTGCCCGATCTGCTCACGCTGATCATCGTCAGCAGCGCGGCGATCAGCCTCGTGTTTGGCCTTGTGCTGCTGGTGCGCGAACTGCGCCGCCCCGGGCACAAGGTCGCCCGGTCGTATGGCCTGCTGAATCTCGGCGTGAGCGCGCTGCTCGCGCTCGGTCTGGTCGCCACGCCGACGATTCTCACACTGATCCCGAACGCGACCGTCAGCGCGGCGACGACCGCTGGCACGTTTCCTGCCTTCGGACAAGGGCAGGGGCTAGCCGCACCGGGCAGCACCGATACGACCGCCGCCGCGTCAACTGACGGATCGACGGATGCCGGGGCCAGCGCTTTCCCGGCTGCGCCCGCTGGTTTTGCTGCGCCGGTGGGGTTCGAAGCGCCAGCGGGCTTGGCGGCCGCCGAGAGCACGCAGGAAGCGGATAGCGCCGCCGTGCCGGAAGCGACCGCCACCGAAGTGCCGACGCGCGCGCCATCGCGGCAAGCGGTGCTGCCGACGATCACGCCGACGCTGGCGGTCACGGTGACGCCGCTGGTGCAGGCGACCGCCGTACCCACGACCGGACCAACCTGCGCTTTGCTCACGATCTACAACCTGAATCTACGCGCAGAGCCGAGCGCCGACGCGCAGCTGCTCACCACCATTCCATTCTCGACCACGCTCACGGCCTATGAAGTCAACAGCGATGGGTGGTGGCGGGTGGACTATGCCGGGCAGATGGGCTGGGTGAATGGGGAATACGTCTCTGCCGCCACCGCCTGTATCGCATTGACTGGAAACTAGGTTAGCACTCTCCAAGAGGAGAAGGGACTTTCGAATGAAACGAATTACATTGCTCGCGGTACTGGTACTGGTTGTGGGCGCATTCAGCGCAGCTCACGCGCAAAGCGACCCAACGCTGGTTGACACGGTCGTGCAGGCCTTTGAGCAAACGCGCGCCAGTACCAGCCTGCATGTCGCGACGCAAAGCCTGACGGAACGCAGCGGCGGCGAGGCCGGGTTTGGTGGGGGTAGTCAGCAGGGACAGTCGGCGTGGGATTTGGCATTGGCGGCGGATGGTTCTTGGGATCTTTCTGGTTCAACGTCAACCGTGCTGCAAATGGGCGACAACCAGATGCAGAATACCATTCAGTATGTGGTGGTGGACGGTGTGACTTACGTCAACCTTGACGGCGCACAGATCGGCCAGATGCCCGGCCAAACGGATCAGGCGACTACACCGCAGGGCTGGATCGAACTCAGCGCTGACAGTACAGATCAGGCGGCGGGTTTCCCAATGCTGGGAGCGGCTGGCAATTTGTCAGCGCAGGCGTTCGGTGCCTTGCTGCTCCCGATGAGCGCGACCAGCATCACCGCGATCAGCGCGCTGCCTGACGATACGATTGACGGGCAGACCATGCGCGTTTATCAAGTCAGCGTCGACGCGCAGTCGGTGATTGACAGCGACGCCAGCGCGCTGCTGCGGGGCAGTGGGTTTGGCGGCGGGTTCGGCGGTGGTCAACCGCCGCAAGGTGTTGGCAATGGCGCACCCGCGGCGGATTTCACGCCGCCTGCACCCGCCGACGGTCAGACACCGCCGAGCGATGGACAAGGCACACCGATCGATGGTCAGCGCCCCGGCTTTAATCAGGCGCTTGATCCGGCAAATGTGATCGTCACCATCGCGGTCTACATCGGTGCTGATGATGGCTTCGTGCATCGCGTTTACAGCGTGATCGAAACTGCTTCAACCTCGCAGGACGGCAGCGGCGTTGTATCGACGGTCACCAGCATCACCGATTTCTCGGCCTTCAACCAGCCGGTCACCATCACCGCCCCGCAGATCGGCGCGTAGTTTCTAGGGACAACATCGGCTTTTCGAATACCCGTGCTCGATTCGACCACGGGTATTTTTATGCCTGAATCAGTTTACAGAAAGTTTACGCTCGCTCGACCAGACTCCACATTGTCTACCTAAGTTCCTCACAGCGGCGGCCTATGCTTAGGACAAGTTCGAATTCAAACAAGGAGCAACACCAATCATGAAACGCAACCTCACTATTCTCGCCGTCCTCGCCTTCGTGCTGATGTCCTTCGCCGTCGTCGCGTATGCTGATGACGACGTCGTGCTGCCGACCATTGAAGACGGTCGCATCAACAAGTTTGACATTGCCAGCCCGGTCGCCATCTTCGCCAATTACAGCTATCCCTACGCCGATGACATCAATATGGGCGTGCTGGAAAGTCTCGAATTCTGGGGCATCACGTATGAAGATCACGTCGAAAAGGTGCTGGATGTGAGCTCCGCGCAGCTTCAGGCGACCGATAATTCGGCGGGCAGCGCGGTCGTAGCTGCGGCGAATGGCTACACGCTGATCCTCGAAGCGGACGGCAGCCTGACCCTCACTGGCGCGGGGTATACCTACAACTGGACGCAAGCCTTCTAGTTCCCTCCCACCAGCATCCTCGCTGTAACCCGGCCGTCATTCCCCTGATGACGGCCGGGTTTTTATTTGTTGCGCAAGCAACACTCCAGAAATATAAGAAAATCCGGTTGTGTGTGCAAACTATACAAAGACTCTCCTTGACAGGCGTTTGCGGAAGGCGTTAAGCTTAGAATCAACGCAATCGATTGCGAAGATATATTTTTGATGCCGAATTCGAAGATTACCTTAGCTGACATTGCCAAACTCGCGGGCGTTTCGACCTCCACCGTCTCTCGGGCGCTCACAGACAGCCCGCAAATCAGCGACACCGTCAAACGCAGCATTAAGGCGTTGGCTCGGCAGCATAACTATCATCCGCATCTCGGTGCGCGCAATCTGCGCTTGAAAAAGACCAATGTGATCGGCTTGGTCTTACCGATTGAAGCCAACGACGCGGCTACGCTCTCCAACCCGTTCGTGCTCGAATTTGTTGGAGCGGTGGGCCTGGAACTGCGGCAGTATGAGTGCAATTTACTGCTGCTGCAGGAGCGCATCATCAACCCGCAGTTGTGGAATTCCGGTTTGGTAGATGGCTACCTGATGCTTGGCCACGGAAATGATCCCGACCTGCTCAATGAAGTTGCCAGCCTCGTTCCGCTCGTAGTCTGGGGCAATCGACTAGCGGAACAGCGGTACGTTACGGTAGGGGTCGACAACACTGAACTGGCTCAGCAGGCGGTTGAACATCTCATCCGGTTGGGGCGGCGGCGTATCGGCATCATCGTCGGCACGTTCGGCGCAAACAACACCGAGTCGTACCTGCGCTACCGCGGCTACTGTCAAGCGTTAACCGCTGCTGGCCTGACCTATGACCCGGCGCTCGTCGTCTTCACAGAATTTGACGCCAATTCGGCCTACTGTGCCGCGCGGCAAATTCTCGATCAAGCACCGCAGATTGACGCGTTATTCGCGGCGCACAGCGATGTAGTGGCGCTGGCGGCGATTCAAGCGTTGGGGCAAGCCGGGCGCCGGGTACCGCAGGATGTCGCCGTGATTGGCTTTGACAACATCAGTTTGGGGATGCATTTCGGCTTGCCCTTGACTACGGTGAGTCAGGAAGTCCAGCCGACGGGCGCTCGGGTGCTGGTAAACACGTTGATGCAGTTGATCGCGGGTCAGCCAGCGGAGTCCACCACAATTGCAGGGAAGCTGATGGTGCGGCAGTCATGTGGTGCGGGGTACTAGTTAGTCCGAACATCACCCAAACTAATGACGCTTCTCATGTCTTGGTTCTAGCGCGCTTGACACTAAGCGCTGGGAATGTAATTTTAAGCAGGATGGTTGTGCCGAGTGTCGACTCGACATGCACCATAGCTACTCGCCCGGTTGAGAGCCTGCTGCTCATAGTAGTCTAGGAGGCGTATCGGTAAAGAGTAATTCGGTCTTGTCGTCCATTTGGTTAGCATTCGCCTTTCAAGGAGATTGGTTTTCATGAATCGTAAATTCCTCGTGTTCGTTATGCTGTTCGTTCTCGCCCTCGGTACGGTGAGCGCGGTGGCCGCGCAGGACGCGGTCAATCTGGTAGTGTGGAGCCAAGACGGCGACGAAAACAACGTCGTGCTGCAGGCGCAGTTCGAAGCGTGGGCGGCGGAAAATGCCCCCGGCGCGACCATTGAAATCGTCCAGAAGGAAACCGAAGTTCTGCGTAACGACATCCTGACCGCCGGTCTCGCTGGCTCTGGCCTGCCGGATCTCATCCTCGGCCCGAACGATGCCATCGGCGTGTTCGTTGACGCTGGCCTGCTCCAGCCGCTGGATGAACTGTTCGATACGTCGCTGTATCCGTACAACCTCGGTGCGGCGCAAATCGGTGGCGTGACCTACGGCGTGCCCACGAACGCGGGCAACCACCTCATGTTGATGTACAACAAGAGCCTCGTCGCCGAAGCTCCCCAGACGTGGGATGAACTGATCGCGACCGCCGCCGAAATCGAAGCGGCGAATCCGGAAGTTCAGGGCTTTGCCTACAACCTCAACGAACCGTTCTGGTTCCTGCCCTTCGTGCACGGTTTTGGTGGCAGCACCTACGCGGAAGATGGCAGCATGGTTCTGGACAGCGAAGCGTGGGTGAACGCCTACCAGTTCGTCCATGACCTGAAGTTCGTCTCCGAAGCTGTGCCGCAGGAATGCGACTATGCCTGCGCGAACGACCTCTTCAAAGAAGGCAGCGTCGCCATGATCATTAATGGTGACTGGGCCATCGCCGAATACAGCAACGTCGAATCCTCGCCGGCGCTCGGCGCGGACAACCTCGGCCTCGCGCCGTGGCCGGAACTGCCGAATGGTTCGCGTCCGCAGCCGTTCACCGCTGGTAAGTTCCTGAGCATCCCCGTGACCGTCGAAGGCGCGCAGTTGGACGCGGCCGTCGCGTTTGCGACGTGGCTGACCACGGACCCCGGTGCGGTTGAAGCCTACGCGCTCGGCACGGGCCGCCTGCCCGCTATCGCCGCTGTGACGGTTGATGCCGAAACCAACCCGATTCTCGCCGCCTCGAACGAAGCGCTGTCGACTGGTGTGGGTATGCCCGCCGACCCGACGCTGCGCTGCATGTGGGACAGCGTCCGCCCGAGCCTCGAAGGCGTGATGAGCGACAGCATGACGGCAGAAGATGCCGCCATGGAAGCGCAGATCTCGGCTGAGGACTGCCTCGATTCGTAAGCTGTACCGCTTGCCGTAAAGACATCACAGGGCGGGGTCAGATGATCCCGCCCTGTGTGTACTAGGAGACGTACTTATGGAATTCAGCGGTTTATCTGTCGATATTGTTCTCAATACGTTGGGGCAATTAGTTCCCTTACTGATCGGTGTGATCCTCGGGATTGTGGTGCTGGAAGTCGCTCTGTACCAGTTTCTCACGAAGGTGGTGAAGTCCAAGCACGCCCTACCGTACACGCTGCTCGCCCCGGCCATTATCGCGCTCGTCGTGTTCATGATCTATCCGCTGGTGTTCAACGTCGCACTGGCGTTCTCCGACCTCAAGCGCAGCACCTTCCCGTGTTACAGCCCGGTCGCCATTGGGGAGTGTGAACTCGATCACACCTATGGTGTCGACTATGCTGTCAAGAACTTCTCCGACGTGTTCGTCCGGCAGCGTGATGGCGAAATCGTCGGTTGGGGACGCCTGCTCCGCACCGCTGATTCGACGTTTCCGATCCTGTTTGCCCGCACGGTTCTCTGGACGGTCACGAATGTGATCTTCCACTTCAGCATTGGTATGGGCTTGGCGTTGATCATGAATCAAAAGATCAAATTCAAAGGCCTGTACCGCGCGTTGATCGTCATCCCGTGGGCGATTCCGGCGGTCATCGTCGGGTTAACGTGGAGGCAGGAATTCCACGCCCAGTATGGTTTCGTTAACGCCCTAATCACCGCACTCGGCGGCCAGCCCGTGAGCTGGTTGGATGAACCGACCGCCGCGTTCATCGCCGTGGTGTTCGTCAACATCTGGCTCGGTGTGCCATTCTATATGGTGATGCTGCTCGGCGGGATGCAAAGCATCCCGGGCGAATACTATGAAGCCGCGTCGATGGACGGCGCGAGCGCGTGGCAGCGCTTCAATAAAATCACGATGCCGCTGCTCAAACCGATTGTCATCCCGGCGGTGACGCTCGACGTGATCTGGACATTTAACAAGCTCGACATCATCTTCCTGATCACGGGTGGCGGGCCGCAAGAGAGTACGAACATATTGGTTTCCGCCCTGTATAACGCTGCCTTTGGTCCGGCCGCTACACAAGAACTCGGGTTCGCCGCCGCCTTCTCGATCATCATTTTCATCATCCTGTTCTTGTTCGCGTTGATCTGGATTACGACCAGCGGTGGTTTGAAGGAGATTTACGACCGATGAGCGCCAATGCTGCTGTAAGTCCTGCTCGTCAGTATCAGGAACCCGTGAGCACGGTGACGCGCGTGCGGCAAATTGTCGCGATCGTGCTGGCAGCGGGCGGACTGGTGCTCGCACTGCTGAATGGCTTTGCCATTGGCTATCTGCTGATCGGCCTGTGGTTGGGTCTGCTGGTATGGAAGCCGTATCACGGCATTCTTGTGTTCTATTCGATCATTTCGGTCTACCCCGTGCTGCGCGTCATCAGCATTTCGCTGCGCCCGACGAGCGGTCTGCTCTCACGCTCGCTGGATATCATTCCGCCCGGTGCGAACTTCAACAGCTTCGTGCAGTTGTTCACCGAGGAAGAGTTTTTGCGCTGGATGTTCAACAGCCTCGCGATCACCATCACCGTGTCGCTGATCGGTATCGCCATTGCAGCGACGGGCGCGTATGCCTTCAGCCGCTGGCGCTTCCCTGGTCGCCGTCCGATGCTGATTTTCCTGCTTACCACGCAGATGCTGCCCGCATCCATGCTGCTCATCCCGATCTTCGTGATCGTCGCGCAGTTGAACCTGACCAATAACATCATCGGCCTCGTGTTGGCGTATACGTCGACCGCCGTGCCCTTCAGCATCTGGATTCTGAAGGGCTACTACGACACCATTCCGCCGGATCTGGAAGAAGCGGCGATGGTCGATGGCTGCGAACGCCTGCAAGCGTTCTGGCGCATCATTCTGCCGCTGTCCACGCCCGCGCTCTCGATTGTGTTCCTGTTCAACTTCCTCGCGTCGTGGTCGGAATTCATCGTCGCAAAGGTGATTTTGCAGGCGAACAGCGTGATGACGTGGCCGCTCGGCTTGAACGAACTTATCGGCACCTTCAACACCGACTGGGGCAAGTATGCCGCCGGGTCAGTGCTGGTGACGCTGCCGGTACTGCTGCTGTTTATGTGGCAGTCGAAGTACCTGATCTCCGGCCTGACGCTCGGCAGCGTGAAGGGCTAGGTCGGGCAAGTTTTCCAATTGAAGCGAAAAACGCTCTCACTTTGAGAGCGTTTTTGTTGTCCGGGCGCGTCGAGCCTATAGCTTGTAGGTTTGTTTGGCGAGACCGTAGGCCAGCGCGGTCATCATGTCACGGGCGTCGTCCATATCGATGAAACCGCGTGATACCATCTCCGCCAGCCAATCCGCCGCGTGCCGCCGCCACAGGTCATGCCGCGCCGGAATCGACGGGTAGGCGCGGGTATCGTCGTTGAAGCCAGCGGTGTTGTAGATGCCCGCTGTTTCGATCACCTGCTCGAAGTAGCGGCGCATGCCGTTGAAGCTGTCGAAGAACCACCACGGCGGGCCGAGGCGCAGAATCGGATAGTGCCCCGCCAGCGGCGCGAGTTCACGGCTGTAGGTCGTTTCGTCCAGCGTGAACAGCACCACTGTCAGCCGGGGATCGTTGCCGAAGCGGTCGAGCAGCGGCTTGAGCGCGTACGTCCATTCGGTCTGGGTGGGGATGTCCGCGCCCATATTGGCGCCGAACGCTTCGTACAGCGCTGGGTTATGATCACGCCGACTGCCGACATGGAGCTGCATGACCAGCCCATCTTCGAGACTCATACGCGCCATTTCGCAGAGCATGTGACCCGTGAAGCGCATGGCGTCCCGCTCATCGGCTGTGCCCTTGAGCGCCCGGTCGAAGAGCGCATGCGCCGCGCCAGCGCTCATGATCTCCGTGTAGGCGCTCACCGCTGCGTGATCCGTGGCGGTCGCGCCCATGGATTTGAAGAACCAGCGCCGCTTTTCCAGTGCGGTGATGTAACTCTTGTAGTCGGTCACCGTGACGCCGGACATCTCGGTCAGCGCGTCGATGTTCTTGCGCCAACCGGGTGTGCCAATGTTCACCACGGCGTCGGGGCGGAACGTCGGGATGACGCGACCCCCCCAGCCGGAGTCGCGAAGCGACTGATGATACTGCAGCGAATCAGTGGCGGCGTCGGTCGTCGCCAGTACTTCGATTTTGAAGCGTTGGAACAGCGCGCGTGGCCGAAACTCAGGTTGTTCCAGCTTGGCGCTGATCGTGTCGTAGATCGCCTGCGCGTTCTCCCCGTTGAGCTTCGCCTCGACGCCGAAGACGTCGCGCAGTTCGTCGCGCAGCCACACGCCCGTCGGCGTACCGCGGAACAAGTGCCAGTGATCGCACACCAACTGCCAGATCTTGCGGTGATCGGTTTCGACCGCGCCGCCATCCACGCGCGGAATGCCCAATGCTTCCAGCCGAATGCCCTGCGAATACAACATGCGGAAGATGTAGTGGTCGGGGATGATGAGCAAATCGACCGGGGAGCCGAATTGATAGTCAGGGTCGGCGAGCAGGCGGGGATCGACATGACCGTGCGGGCAGATCAGCGGCAATCCGCTGACGGGCGCGTACAGCTCAAAGGCGAGCATTTTATGCTCGGGCGCGAAATAGCGATATAGGTCAGACATGTTTAGGCATCCAGAGGAAATGAGTTCAACCTGACCGCAAGTATAACGTTGGCCGCTGTTCTCCGCCGTTCACTGGACGATGCCCGTCGTCAGACTGATGACAGGGCGCGTGCCATCACAGCGCCGCGCGGTGATGGTCGCCATTTCGCCGGGCAGCAGATACAAGTAATTGTCGCTGAATTGCGTGTAGTGACTATCGACCTCATCTTCGAGCCACAGGCCAAAGGCGACGCCGGTGCCCTCGTTGGTCATATGCAGATTTGTCACCCCATCTACATCCGTTTGCTGCATGGAAACGATGGCGGGCGCAAGATTGAGCAGCGGCGTGAGCGTATCGCTCCGCGTGAATGGATAGCGATTCTGGGCGAGCACGCTGCCGTCTGTGTCCGTCAAACGCAGGTCAAGGAAGAAGACATCGGCGAGATCGACAAGCGGGTGCGCGAGCGCGAAGATCTGCTGCGCGCTGTTCGCCGCCCATGCCACAGAGCTGATCCATTCGTGGACAACGTCGCCGTGCACCGAGTGCAGCCGCACGCGCAGTTCGACCTCGGCATAGGCGCGTTCAGTGGCGTTGTTGACCCACACCTGCGTGGTGAACGTCGAAGTGTTCCCCCATGCCATGGTCGCAAAGCGGGCGGAGACGTGGATCGGCGCGTAGGCGCGGGCGACCGCATAGTAGGCGGGTTTGGCGATGCCGTAATAGTCGACGGCGGCGGTGCAGGTTGCGTTGGGGTAGGGCTCGTTGAACTGCCACGGGATTGTGCCGCTGTTCTGGAACTTGCGCCGCTGGTCAGCTTCGACGGCGTAGCGCAGCCCTTCCGCCTGCGTGAACTGCGTCGCGCGGACGAGCGTCGGCACGTCGGCAATTTCACCCCATATCGCCGTCCATGTGCGCGTTTGATTCCACCAGGCGCCGAGATGCTGCCAGTACGGGTTATCCAGCGCGGGCGGGAGTTGATGCTCCGGCGCGATGGTGCGATTGAGCGTGGAGAGGTTCGTCACCCCCTCGACGCCGAATTCGCTGTGCAGCAGCGAGGTGCTGTGATTGTAGAGCTCATACTGCTCGTGCACCCCCTGATACTCCCACGGTCCGTGAACATCATGTAAGTTGGTCGGGTCGCGGACGATATTCTCCAGCGAGTTCATGAACGCGCGCCCAGTCGGTGAGGTGGGCAGCCACACGCGGTCGGGATCGAGGCGGGCGACGGTTGCGCCGAGCGCACCGAGCAGCGGATGGCGATCATCAAGCGGTGTGTTGTCCGCAGCCGTGAGTTCGTTGCCACCGCACCAGATGACCAGCGACGGGTGGTTGCGCTTACGCGGGATGATCTGCTCAGCTTCACCGACGATGAACTCGACGAACTCGGGATCGGTTGCTGGGGTGTTTTCGATGCCGGAACTCGATTGAATGAATTCCTGCCAGACCATGATCCCGAGTTCGTCGCAGCGGTTATAGAACGCCTCGGTTTCAATCAAGCCGCCGCCCCACACGCGCAGCAGGTTGACGTGCGCGCGTTGTGCCAGCGTCAGCAGGTGTTCCAGCTTATCGGGGCGAGGGACGCCGTACAGCACATCCATCGGCACCCAGTTCCAGCCTTTCGCGAACAGTTTCAGGCCGTTGACCTGCAAGGTGTACGGCCGGGCGCTGAGGTCGGAGGTGTCGTTGCGGACCAATTCGACGCGGCGTACGCCGAAGCGCACCGTGCGCTGATCGAGTTGGGTTGAATCAGCGTCGTACAGCGTGATCTCAGCCTCGTAGAGCGGCTGGTCACCGTGATCATTCGGCCACCACAGGCGCGGATGATCGATGGGAAGAAACTGCATGAATGAGGTGCGCCCTTCGGCGACTGCGACATCGGCGTGACCGCTAGCGACGGTTTCGCCTGCAAAGCGCAGTGTCGTTTCCACCCGTGCGGACTGTGGGGTGAGGGCGTCGAGCTCCAGCGATATAATCACATCGGCATGCGTGAAATTTTCACTCAACTGGGGGCGCACGAACACAGAATCGATGCGTGCCTCCCCGGTAACTTCCAGCCAGACGTCAGCCCAAATGCCGAGGTGGATCATCCGCGGGCAAAAGTCCCACCAGTAGGTCATGCGGCTTTTGTGCGTGCGGACGAGGCTGGTGCGCCCCACCTGCGGCTGTTCGTGGGGCGCAGGTTCGATGACGACCGCGATCAGGTTGTCCTGCCCATAGAGCAGACGGTCGCTCACGTCGAAGTGGGCGGGCGTGAACATGCCGACATGCGTGCCGAGCAGTTCCCCATTCAGGAAGAACTGCGCCTCGTAGTCCACGCCACCGAAGCACAGCCGCAGTCGTTGGCCGTGCAGCTCGTCGCCGACGTGGAACGTCTTTTTGTAGAGCCAGGTGCGCGCCGGAATCCATTCGAGCAACAGACTGTTGAGCTCAAAATACGGGTTCGGCACTGCGCCGACCTGCCACAGATCATGGTGCACACTGCCGGGCACGCTGCCGCTGTACCAGTGACGGATGTCTTTAGTCTGCGGTTTGTGCGCGTCCCGCCAGCGCCAGTCTTCGCCTTCAAACGCTTTGAACTGCCAGTCCGACCCATTCAGCGACAGCGTGCGCGGCATCAAAGCTCCAGTAGATTGGTTTCGACCACAGGCAAACTCGGGTCGGCGGGCAGGCGGAAGGTCTTGATTTCACACGGCTCAAAGTCGGCTTCGATGATGCGATTCCATGCGAGCAGGGAAATGCGCGCTCGCGTCGGCTGCTTGTCGGTTTCGTAGGCGCGCACGATCACATCGCCGCCGTCTTCCGCCTGCTTGATAGCGCTGACCACGATGTTCGGTTGGTCGATATCGATGTAGGATGCCGACTGTGGCAGCTTCGCGTTGGGGTGGAACGTGCCGAACAGCGCAAACGGCCGCTGGTTGAGTTCGGCGACGCGTTTGACCGTGCCCGCCGTTTCCCAACTGCCTGCGTGCGGCAGCAGCGAATAGCTGAAGCGCTGTACGCCCTGATCGATAAAGCTGTACAAGCCTTCCGGATCGAGCGTCGCCGGGATGTGATGTGCGTAGGCAGGGCTGCGCAAAATCGTCAGGCCGATATCCGCGCAGTCGATGTCCACACTGTATTTGCTGTCGTTGAGCAGACTGAAACCGTACGTGCCATCGCGGGTGGTCACGTCAACCCAACTCTGGAATGGGACTTCGTCGCCATTAGCTACCTGTTCGTAGTGGCCGTAAGGGATTTCGTGCGTGACGCGCGCCGCGTTCAGATTGACCGGGAAGCGCAGCTTGAGCAGCTTCGATTGTTCGTGCCAATCGACCACCGCGTTCACGTCGATCTGCTGTTGACCGGGATAGAGGATGAAGTCCTGCGTGAGCGTCGATCCTCCATAACGGCTGGTCACGCGGATGACCGACTTGACCGCGCCATGCTCGATCAGCTTGACACGGGCATCCTGGAAGGTGGCAAGGCGTTCGTCGAAGCGGATGACGTTGTGCCCCCAGGTATCGGACGAGTCGTTGATGACGACGGCGTGCGCGGCGGCGCCGGCGAAGACCTGCCGATCATGGGCTTTGTCGTATAAGCTGGCAATACTGCCGCTGACGGGATCGAGTTCCAGACGGAGGTACTCGTTTTCCAGCAGCGTATCGGTCGCCTGGGTCGTAATCTGTGCGGGAATGCCGCCCGTGGGCAGCAGTCGATAGGTGCGGTAGCCGAGCGCGGGCAAATCGGCGGTGAAGCTCAAGCGGCGGCGGTGCGTCAGCGAGGCCGAGCGCACGGCCTGATGCGGTACGACATTCCCCGCGTCATCCAGCAGGACCACTGTGTCGGGGATGCGGTTTGTCTCCAACTCGATGTTGGCGCGCACGGGCCAGGCGTGCGGGTTGAACACGACGATCGGATAGACGCCATCCTGTTCTTCGATGCGGATGTTCCACGCCAGCGCCTGCACGGCGTAGTTGAGGTTCCGGTCGGCAATCGACAGGGCTTCGCCGAAGGCATTTTGGGCGTCGTCGTAGGCCGCTTCGAGGCTCGTCCCGCCCATGATGTCATGAAACTGATTGAAGAGCACGGCCTTCCACGCGCGGTCGAAATCGGTGGGGTAGGGCTGATCAGCGACCGCCGCCGCGACCGTCGACCACTTTTCCGCGGCCAGCAGCGCATGTTCCGAGCGGCGATTCAGCCGCTTAATGGTCGAATGTGCGGCGTAGCAGCCGGTCGCATGGCGCTGCAAATCGGAATGGATGACCGGGAGCGTCCAGTTCTTGGCTTCGACCGCGGCGAAGAATTGCTCCGGCGAACTGCACACAATTTGCGGATAGTCAGGCAGCGTCTGCAAGTGGCGGATGCTGTCGAGATTCGCTTTGGTTGGACCCCCACCATGATTGCCCACGCCGTAGAAGCACATCATTTGGTCGATCGGCGCGCTCATCTCGTCGGCGCAGCGCTTGGCGTGCTCGTCGAGTTCCTTGCCCCATGACAGGTATTCGAAGGGGATGCGAAACGCCAGCACGCGCGACTGATCATCAGACTCCCACCAAAAGATGCGTGAGGGCAGCGTTTTTTCGTGGGGCTGCGGCCTCATAAACACGTAGTAAGGAAAACCACTCTTGAGCAGGATCTGCGGCAGGCTGGCGGTGTGCCCGAAGCTGTCCACGTTGAAGCCGACTCGTGCCATCCTGCCGAACTTCTCTTGGAAATAGCGCTGACCATACAGCCCCTGCCGTACAAACGACTCGCCGCTCGGGATATTGCAGTCGGGTTCCACCCACCAGCCGCCGACCAACTGCCAGCGGCCTTCGGTGACACGCTGCCGAATCTCGGCGAACATGGCCGGGTCGGACTTTTCGACCCATTCATAGTGGGCGGCGGAACTGGCGACGAAGATAAATTCCTCGTATTCGTTCATGCGGTCGAGCGCCGAACGGAACGTCGCTTTGACTTCGTGGAAACCTTCGTGCCACTGCCACAGCCACACCGGGTCGATGTGGGCATGGCCGATCATATGCAGGGTATTCGCCTTCATGCGTTCTCTCGTAAAGACTCAGATTTGTCAGACAATCGTGACCAGCGCCTCGGCCTGCTGGCCGAAAGCCTGACCATGCACGGTGAGATCCAGCGCCAAGCGCGCGCGCCGGACAGGCGTATCAGTTGGGGTGACATGGAACGTGACCGAATAGGCTTCCGCGCCCTCCAAACACACGGTGACGCGTTCCTGCGTGTCGAAGGTGAGCGCCGCGCCGCGGAACGTTGCGCCGATCACGTGCCAACCGGGCGGTGTGATTAGCTTGAGCGCCGCCTCGACCGGGAAGGGGTGCGGGCTGCGGACTTCCGCGCGGATGTCAATCGGCTCGCCGCGCCGGGCGGTGGTTTGGTAAGGGGCGAGGTGTGCGAGAAAGCCGCTCGTGCCCAGATCGAGGTGGCTCGGCAGTAAAGCGCGGTGCAAGCCTTCGAGTTCTGCCCCAATCGCGCGGATCTTCTCGAAATATTCGGGCGTTGTCCACAGGGGATTCCAATGGCCGCTCAGAATTACTGCGGGGCATAGACGCGTGTAGAGTTCGGCGCTTTTCGCGTAGTCAGCCGCTTCGAAACCGCCACCATACACGTAGTTCAACTGCGTACCTAGCGCGCTCTGATACTGGTCGCCCGTCGCCAAGACGACATGGCCATCAGCCTCAAAGCAGATCGCGACCGCGTATTTAGTGTGACCGGGGAGCGCGTACAGTCGGAAGGTGTATTCTTCCCACTGGAAGGCGGTTTCAAGCGGCAGCACGCGATCCACCGGGATCGGGTCGTACCATAAGCACGGTAAATCGTAGTCGGCGGGATGTTCAAGGATGTCGACGAAGGTCGCCGCCGCCCATACCTCTGCCCCTTCGACGCGGCGGAGTACGTTACAACCGGCCACATGATCGTCGTGGTAGTGGGTCGGGATGACGGCGTCGATGTGGATGATGTTGAACTGGCGTTTGAGAGTGTTGAGCGTGTACAGCCACGGGCGGCGCGCCGCGCGGTCTGCTCCAGCGGCGAGTCCGGTTTCGAAGTCGTAGCCGAAGTCGATCATGAGGGCTTTGCCGCTCTCCGACAGCACGACATAGCTGTTGGCGAGGCACACCCGCGACTTGAGCACATGGGGCGTGACATGGCGATAGGGTTCGTCGCGCAGTTCGAAGAGGCGCACATGTTCGCCGCGCAGTTCCAGAAGCTGCCAGAAGCGCGCTACCAGCAGATCAATGGCGGTGTTGGGATCATCCATCGGGTCGCCGTGGGCGGGCAGCAGCAGACTCGGCTGCCGTTCCTTCAGGTTAAGCAGGGAGGCAATACCGGCGGGCACACCGTCAGCCGAATTGTAGCCCCACTGCGTCGCCGCCATGCTCCACACCTTGCCCGGCGCGCAGATCAGATCGCCCGTGAAGGCGATCCGTTCGCCGTCGTGCTCGACCAGCAGGGTGATCGAACCAATCGTATGGCTGGGCGTGGGAATGACGGTCAGCGCGTAGCCGCCCAAGTGATAAGTGGCGTAATCGAGCAGCGTCCCGGCGACGGGCACCGAGTCGAGCAGCGAAAAGCGATCCTGTCGCAGGTTGTAATTGTTGGTTACAGACCGGGCCTGCCAGTGCGCGTCGACCTGCGCGAATAGGTCGTGCTCGGCTTCCGGAACGAGAATCGGGATGCCCGCCGCGACCGCGCGCGGCAAACCTTGACCTTGATCGCGATGATGGTGCGTCATCAGGATATGGGTGACGCGCTCGACGCCGATAGCGGCGAGGTGGTCGAGCACTGCGCCGCTCCCAAAATCGATTAGCAGCGCGTCGCTGCCGGAACGCAGCACATAGACATTGCACGTGTCGTAGTAGACGAACAGATTGCCCAACAGTTGCCGCATGACGCCCCCCAGCAGTCATGTTGCAGTTGGAAATTAACGCAAATGATGCGGAGGTGGGTGCGAAAGAGAGGTTAGTTTCCAGCCGTAATAATTCGTTATTTTCAATATACTACATCAGTACGCATATGTTGCGTAAAGAAGATGTTTATTTTTGCCCGCCGGACAACCGCAGCATTGTACTGTCTTTACGGGCGAGCGCTACGTTGATCTGCCCGGAGGCCACGACCACCGTTCCGTTTACGAGATCGCGCCAATGCCCACTTTGCGGCGCCGGGAGTTGAATTGTGGCGGTTTTGGCCTCGTCACCCACATTGGAGGCGATCAAGTAGTAGTCGCCGTCCCGGTGAAACAGGGCGCTGGTGACCCCGGGCGTGGTCGAACGACTGGGGATGCCGACACCAAACTGGCGATGAAGGAGCACCAGCAGTTCGGGCGTGGGCTGCAAGCCGATCACCGTGATGCGCCCGCGCAGGCGGCGCACGGTATAGCCAACCGTGTACTGCTGTCCGGTTGCTAAGTCGAATTGCAGGAGCAGCTCTTCCGAGGGAGGTGTGCGACCGCTCAACCGCGTGAGGCTGATCGGCTCGCCGGGGACTTCTTCGTAATGCTGGAGCCACGCGCTCTCAACGGTGCCGTCCCACAATGCGAGATTCAGTTTGCCTAAGCCGCTCACGATGCCCGCGGGATTGGGGATGTTGAGCAGGTTCAGGCGGCGGAAGTGCTCGTCAGTGGTCGGGTGCACCCCGATGCAGACCAGATGCCCGCCGCGCTCCACGTATTCCACGAGCCGTTTTTGCCCGGAACGAGAGAGCCACGTGCCGCCCGCGTACAGCAGCAGCGGTTTCTTGGACGCGGTTTGCGACAGGTCAAAGAATTCGTAGTCGATGTCGGCGTTGTACAAGCTCGTGAGCAAGTCCTGCCCGGGACGCTCAGTGCTGCGCTGGAGCGGATCAAAGGTGACCGCAGTATTCGTTAACCGGGTGAGCGTCGTCGGGTCGATTTCCTGATACAGGGATGTAATTTGCTGGAAGGCGCGAAACAGCGGTGGCCGCGTGCGCCCCCACTCATTGATCGGGCTCTGATACCAGTTGTCCCGATTCACGAGCATGTACCAGTTCCAGCCCGCTGCGCCCGCTTGCAGCGCGGACAGGCAGATCAGGCGGTAGTGATTCGGCGTGAGCGTGCCCACGTCTTCCAGCCAGTCATGCCAGATGCCCGACTGGTATTCGGGAATGTAGGGCAGTTTCGAATAGCTGCTGGCATAGCGCAGCGCTTCAAGGATGTGCGCATGTTCCTTAGCGCCGCCGCGATTCAGAAATTCGCGTGATGGATAAATATCTGGCCCGGAAAGATCGCCGATTTTTTCGAGTTCCGCCCAGCGCTGCGTGCCGACGCCGCTGTAAGTATTGAGCAGCAGGGGCACATCGACCCCGAGCGCGCGGTATTTGTCGATCGCCCATTGGCCGACCTTGTTCACGTACCAGTGCAGAAACGTGCGGTAATCCTGATAACGGCTCATGAGCGCGTGATCGCTCGGAAACATCTCGGTGACGGCGCGCGCATCATCAAACGAGCGGTAAAGGGTGCGCCAGGCCGTATTCAAAACGCTGATTTCGCCGTAGCGTTCGCGCAGATATTCCTGAAAGCAGCCGGCCGTGCGCCCCAGGCCGAGCGGTTCAGTATAGAATTGCGGCCACGGGTCGATCTCGTTGTCGGCTTGCCAGAGGAGGATCCGCCCACCGCGCGTCGCCAGATAGGGACGTGTCGCCTCGGTGACGGCAGCCATGTAGGTTTCGGCGGCGCTGCGGAAGGCGGGGTCGAGGCGGTGATACTTCGCCGCGTGATCCGGCACGCCGTTATTCTTCCACTCGGCGTAAATGTACGGGCCGGGACGGAGGATGACCCACAGTCCCTCCTCCGTCAGCATGTCGAGGAAGCCGAGCAGGTTGCGGCGCGCGTCGGTTTTGCCCTGAAAGTCGTATTGACCGGGCGTGAGCTCGTGAAAGTCCCAGCACACATAGGTCGCGACGATTTTGATGCCCAACTCTTTGATGCGCCCCAGAATGAGACGCCAGTTACGCGGGTCAAGCCGCCAGTAATGCATTTCACCGCTCAGCAGCGGAATGGGCTGCTCGCCCACCCGGAGTTTGCGCTCGGCAATGGTCACGGGGATCAGAGTGGTCAGCCTTTCAAGCCGGTAGTCGCGATTCCATCCATGAAATAGCGCTGTCCTAAAAAGAATATCACGATCATGGGAATCGTGACGATCACGCTGGCGGCCAGCACCACCTCCCACTGCATCTCACCACCTTGCCCGAATTGATCGAGGATCGCTTTCAGGCCGAGCGGCAGCGTGTAGAGATCAGCTTTGTTCAGGTAAATGAGCGGCTTGACGAGATCAGTCCAGCTCGCTTTGAACTCGAAGATGAACACAACGATCAAGGCCGTGCGCGTGAGCGGCATGGCGATATGCCGCCAGATCTGAAAATACGATGCGCCATCCACCCGCGCCGCCTCGAACAATTCGCGGGGCAGGGACAGGTAAAACTGGCGAATCATGAAGATGTAAAAGGCGGAGCCGAACAGGTTGCTCGCCCACAGCGGAATCTGCGTGTTCGTCAGTCCGAGGTTTTTCCAGATCAGGAAGACCGGGATCATCGTCACGACACCGGGCAGCATCATGGTCGCCAGCACTAAGCTAAACAGTGAGTCGCGCCCGCGAAAGCGAAAATACGAAAAGCCAAAGCCGATCAGCGAACAGCTCACGGTCACCGTGAGCGCCGCTAGCCCACCGACGACGAGGCTGTTCTTCAGCCAGGTGAGCAGCGGCGCGGCCTGCCAGACGTACACATAATTCGTCCACGCGACCGGGTCAGGGATCCACTCGCCGTTGAAGACCTCGGAGCGCGTCTTCAGCGAAGCGCTCAACAGCCATAAAAAGGGCGTGAGAAACAGGATCGTAAAGAAGCTCAGCAGGGCGAAGTAGATGACGCGCGCGACCGTCCAGCGTGCTCGATACGATTGGGGGCGGCTGTCACGCACATCGGGTGGTCGGATTGTAGCGTGCTCCGCTTCGATCACCGACATAGGCTATGACCCTTCATAGTACACCCACCGCCGACTGACGCGCAGTTGGATAAACGTCAGGATGAGGATGATCACGAACAACAGCCATGCCATCGCCGAGGCGTACCCCATACGCAAGAACTCGAAGGCCTGCCGGAACAAATAGACATTATAGAACAGTCCGGCGGAGGAGGCCGCGCCGGAGCTCATGTTGCCAAAAAACATCGTATACACTTCTGTGAACAACTGCAATGAACCGATGGTATTGACGATGAGCGTGAAGAAGATCGTCCCGCTGATGAGCGGCACGGTGATGCGGATGAACTGCTGCCAACCGTTTGCGCCATCGATGCGCGCGGCTTCATACAGTTCCGGCGGGACGTTGCGCAGCGCCGCGAGGTACAGAATCACCGTGCCGCCGACGTTCCACAGGCTCATGAGTACGATTCCCGGCTTGATCCACGCGGGATCGGTTGTCCAGCCCGGGCCTTGAATCCCGAGCAGCGCCAAACCCTGATTGACTAAGCCGATGCGCGGATTGAGCAGCCACAGCCAGAGCGTCGCTACGGCGACGGCGGGTGTGATCGATGGGAGGTAGTAGGCGGTACGAAAGAAGCCCGCCGCTTTGCCGACGCGGTTGAGCAGCAGCGCCAGCCCGAGCGCGACCAGAATCGCCAGCGGCACGTGGAACAGCGCGTAAATGAACGAATTGGCGAGGCTGAGTCCCAACCGGGGATCGGTCAGCAAACGCTGGTAGTTCGCGAATCCGACAAATTCCGGTGGGCTTAACACGTCGTAGTCAGTGAACGATAAGCCGAGGCTGACGGCCATGGGGCCAGCCGTGAAGATGAGAAAGCCGACGATCCACGGAGAGATGAACGCCAGCCCGGCGAATAGTTCGCGTTGTTGAGGCGTGACCCGCCGCTCACGACGGGAGTGACGGGTCACGACAGCTTGTTCAGCCATGCCGGCGAGTTACTCGCTCGCGGCCCAGGCTTCGTCGAGGGCGGCCTGCGCTTCAGTCTGCGCTTGATCGAGCGCTTCCTGCGCGGTCTGCTCGCCGTTCAGCACGCGGTTGACGGCGTCAACCCACGCCTGCCGGAATTCTGACCCGGCGGGATTGGCGGGGATGGCGAACGCGTTCTCCTGCACTTGCAGGATGGTGTCGACGCCATTGGCGAAGGCCGGTACGTCGATGGGCTGGACAACTTCACCAAAGATCTGCTCGTCGGCGACGCTGTTGGCCGTGTACACGCCTGTGTTGATCGCACCGGACTCCGCACGCAGATCAGCGCGTTCCTGCGCTGCAGCCACCCACGCTTCCGGCGCGGTGATAGTCTTCATGAGCGCGCACGCCGCTTCGGTGTTGCTCGCGCCCGTTGGAATCGCCCACGCGCTGCCCGTCACGTAATTGATCGGGTTACCTTCCCGGTCGAGGAACGGCGCGAAGGTGATGTCCACATCCGGCGACGACCCGGCCAACACGTTCATATACCACTGTTCCATGGGGAACACGCCGAGCTGGTCGGCGACCATCTGATTTTCGGCACCAAAGAAGTCCCACGTGTCGCGGAAGGCGATGAACGGCTGACGGCCACCCGCCGCTTCATGCAGGCTGGTGGCGAATTCCAGCGCTTCGACCACGCGCGGATCGTTCAACTGCGCGGTGCGGCCATCTTCAGAGAGCAGCGACGCGCCATTGGCCATCGCCCAGAGCGGCAGGAATTCTGGCAGCTTGGGGTCAAAGCCGATGCGCGTGACGTTGCCATCTTCGATGCGCGTCAGGGCATCGTTCAGGGCGCTGAGGCTTTCCCAGTCGCTCGTATCGACGTCTTCCGCGCTCATGCCCGCTTCTGCCAGCGCAGCGTTGTTGACGAACAACATGATGCTGTTATAGAACTCGGGAATGCCATACACCTCACCGTTGACCGTCACTTGATCGACGGCCGCCTGCCGGTACTGGCTCATGTCGATACCCTGGCTGTCGATGCATTCGGTCAGCGGCATGAGCGCGCCGCGCACAGCGTAGGTGCTGAGCACATCACGCCCCATGTAGACCAGATCCGGCGGATCGCCGCTGGCAACGGACGTGAGGAACTGCTGTTCATCCAGCGCGCCTTCAGTGAAATTCAGTTCGAGGTTCGGATAAGCGGCTCTGACCTGATCAACCCGGACGGTGGCAATCTCATCACCGAGGCCGAAGCCCACAATGTCGAGCGTGCCACTCACATCTTCCTGCGCCGCCAACGGAACGGCGAGCAGAAACGTCACGGCCAATACTATCAGCATCGATGAAAAGCGCGGCGAAGTCTGTCTGAAAAAGCGCAACATGACCATCTCCCTGACTGCTTTTCTGATAGAGCCAAACTGTAAGTGGAAAGGTGATTCCGTGTTAACTTTATAACGAATGTAATAACTTGTCAAATGGAGTGGTAGTGCGCGGAATCAAACAGGGACGTCGCCCGGGACGTCCCTGTTGGTTTGACATGAAGGCTTGGTTACTCGCTCGAACCGTACAGACGGGTTTCCTTGTTGCCGAGCACCTTGTCGATTTCCGCCATAACGTCGTCGGTCAACAGCGGCACGACTTCCAACGCAGCGAAGTTTTCGGTCACCTGCTCCAAACGCGACGCACCCGTGATCACCGTGCTGACGTGCGGATTCTTCACGCACCACGCCAGCGCCAGCTTGGGCAGGGTCGTACCAAGGTCGCCCGCGATCTTGGCGAGTCCGGGGATCTTCGGCAGGCTGTTTTGCCCCCATGGGCCTTCCAGCATCGACTTGAGCCATTCGTAGCCGGGCAGGTTGACGCGGCTGTCCGCCGGAATACCCTCATTGTACTTGCCCGTGAGCAAACCGCTCGCGAGCGGCGACCAGATCGTCGTGCCGAGGCCGACCGTGTCGTTGTTGTACAGGCGCTTGTATTCGACTTCCACGCGGTAGCGCGTGAGCATGTTGTACTGCGGTTGTTCCATCGTCGGGGGAATGAGATCGTACTGGCGGGCGACCGCGTACGCTTCCATGATTTCCTGCGCCGACCATTCGCTCGTACCCCAGTAGAGCACATCGCCGCGCCAGATGAGTTCGGTCATGGCGCGCACAGTCTCTTCGATGGGGGTGTTGCGATCGGGGCGGTGGCAGAAATACAGGTCGAGATAGTCGCACTGCAGGCGGTCGATGGCCTGATACGCTGCTTCATAGATGTGCTTGCGCGACAAGCCGCGCTGAATCGGCGAGGGGTTCTGCACGGCACCGCCGAAGACTTTGCTGGACACGATATAGCTGTCGCGCCGCCAGCCAGCCTTCTTGAGCGCTTCGCCCATGATCGTTTCCGCCTGCCCTTTGGCGTATACTTCCGCGTTGTCGAAGAAGTTGCAGCCATGGTCATAGGCGGCGGCCATAAGTTCCAGCGCCGCGTCAACGTTCAACTGTGTGCCGAACGTCACCCATGCGCCGAAGGACAATACACTCACCTGCAAACCGGATTTGCCTAAGCGTCTGAATTCCACGATAAATCCCTTTCGAAGTCGATTTGTCGGGGTAATTTTTCCCTGTCAAAGCGAACTGCGCAAGGGATTGGACTCATCGTGGATCAGTACAGATGAGCTTGGCGACCGCCCGCGCCGCCGCTTCGACTGCTGGCGATAGTTTTTCCGTGTGGTCAAACTGGCTGCCTTCGATGCCGTAGACGAAGAGCTGTTTGGGCAGACAGTCGAGCACGCGGGCGAGTTCAATTGCCGCCGCCACGCCGAATTTGTGCGTCGACGTGCCGTTCATGGCGACGGGCATGGGGTGGCGGTGCGCGTCAAAGCGGGTTACCGCGCCGGGTGTGCCGCCGCTCACCATCGCATCGATCACATAAACGGTGGGGGCGGTGGTCGTCGTCCACAGCTCGATCAAATCGGCGGGATCGCCCGCGCTTTCGCGCACATCGGCGTCTGGTAAGGCGGCGCGTACGAGGCGCGCCGCCGCCAGACCCACACCATCATCGCCCCGCTGAGGATTGCCCACACCAATGATGAGGCAGTTGTTCATGGTCGTTAGCCTGTCACCGCTTCAATCACGTGGCGGAGTTGATCGCGCAGTTCCTCCGCAATTGGTTTGAGGAAGGCGGCGTGCATGTCGCCCCACGCGATAAGCGGATCGGTCGCCTGCACTTCGACGAGTTCTTCGGTCGGCTGCGAGATGGCGACCTGACACAGCAGCGCAACGCTCACCTGCGGCGCGACTGCTAGCGCCCGCTGCGCGATGTCCGGTTTGATCACCACCAGCACCCGATGCGCGAGGCTGTAGGCGGTCTCTTTCGCCAGCAGCGGATCAAGATCCACGTCGGCGACGATTTTGAATCCGGCTGCATTCAGCGCGAGCTGCGCCTGCCGGTAGGCGGTGTCGAACGATGTATTGAGCGTGCGTTGTAGGCCAATAGCCACGGGTGTATGTGACATGTCGCCCTCCTCTAGGTTCGTTCAATGGTTAGGTTCAGGAAATGGGTGGCACACGAGATGCACGGGTCGTAATTGCGGATCACCTGCTCGCATTGCAGCGTGAGTTCCTCGTCAGGGACATCAAGATGGTCGGAGACGTAGCGGCGTAGGTCGTCCTCGATAACCTTCTGGTTCTGCGCGGTCGGTGGGACGATGCGCGCGTCTAGGATTGCGCCCGAGTAGTCGAGGCGGTAGCGGTGATACAGGAAGCCTCGCGGCGCTTCCGTGCAGCCCCAACCCGTCCCTGCACCCGGCGTGATGTCGACCGCTGGACGCGGCGGCGGCTCGTACTGCTCGATCAGGTCGATGGCGTGGTCGCAGGCGTAGACCGTCTCGACAGCGCGCACGATGATCGTCTGGAAGGGATTGGTGCAGATGCGCCCGAGTCCGCCCGCCTGGGCCGCCTGTTTCGCCAGCGGCGTGAGCTGGTCATAGTTGAGGTTGTAGCGCGCCAGCGGACCCACGTGATACTGTCCGCGACCTTTGATCACCGAATGCAGCGCGTTGGAATGCGCCACATGTTCTTCGAGGAAGTGCTTCTCGTAGTCCTCAATGTCGATGTTCAGTCCTTTGTTAGAGACGAGGCGCCCTTCACAGAGCGGGTATTCGTCGGGATGATGCAGCGCGACGAACTCGTAGTCGTAGGTGAAGTCGGGGAACGGGAGCGTGCCGACCCATTCGGCAGTTTCCAGCGCCGCGTCCCGCGCCCACTTGAGCTCTTCCAGCAGCGGCAGGAAGTCGCGTTTGCTCGGCACATGGTAGAAGCCGCCGACGCGCACGTTGATCGGGTGGATCTCCCGCCCGCCGAGCACGCGCACAATCTCATTGCCGATCTTCTTGAGCTTCAACCCGCGCTTGACCGCGTCCGGATGGTCTTTCGCCAGCGTGAGTGCGTCCGGGTAGCCGAGGAAGTCGGGCGCGTGCAGCATGTAGACGTGCAGCACATGGCTTTCGATCCATTCGCCGCAGTAGAGCAGGCGGCGCAGCGCGCGGAGCGCACCGTCGACCTTCACGTTGAGCGCGCGTTCCATGGCGTGGACGGCGCTCATCTGGTAAGCGACGGGGCAGATGCCGCAAATCCGCGCGGTGATATCCGGCGCTTCACTGTAGGCGCGCCCACGCAAGAAGCCTTCGAACAGACGCGGCGGCTCGAAGATGTTGAACTTGATGTCCGCGACTTGATCGCCCTTCACCTTGACGTACAGCGCGCCTTCGCCTTCCACGCGCGCCAGCATATTGACCTTGAGGGTGCGAGTTGGGGCAGCGACGTTAGCTTTCATGGACATCACTCTCCTTGCGGAAGGCATCCGCATACGCGTTGAAAGTACGGAATGCGCGCACAAGGTCTTGCGGTGATTGGCCGAGCGCCTTCCACTGCTCCGCCAGCGACCGCGTGTTCGGCGCTTCCGCCGGGCCAAAGCAGCCAAAGCAGCCGCGTTGATAGGCCGGGCACAGCGCGTGACAGCCCGCCTGCGTCACCGGGCCGAGGCAAGGTGTCCCCTGCGATACCATCACGCAGGGCGTGCCGCGCCGCTTGCATTCCACGCATACGCTGTAGCGCGGGGTGATCGGTTTGCGCCCGTCGAGGTAGGCTCCGATAACTTCCAAGAGCTGCGTTTTGCTGATCGGGCAGCCGCGCAGTTCAAAATCGACGAAGACGTGATCGGCAATCGGCGTCGATTTGCTCAGCGTTTCGATGTATTTCGGGTTCGCATACACCATCGCTGTGAGCGCTTTGGTGTCTTTGAAGTTGCGCAGCGCCTGAATGCCGCCTGCCGTCGCACACGCGCCAATCGTGATCAGCACTTTGGAGGCGCGGCGGACGCGGTGAATGCGTTCGGCGTCGTGCTGCGTCGTGATCGAACCTTCGACCAGCGACACATCATATGGCCCTTTGACCTGCGCGCTCGTCGCTTCCGGGAAGTAGGCGATTTCGACGGCGTCGGCGACGGTGAGCAGTTCGTCTTCGCAGTCGAGCAGGCTCAGTTGGCAGCCATCACACGAGGCGAATTTCCAGACTGCGATTTTAGGTTTGTTTTTGCGCTCCATGTTACAGCTCCCATCTGGTGAGCAGGTGCTCGACCTGGCTGTGCTGGAAGACCGGGCCGTCTTTGCACACGAAGACCGATCCAATCTGGCAGTGACCGCACAGGCCAATGCCGCACTTCATGTTGCGTTCCAGCGAGACATAGATGTTGCTGCCGCTGATGCCGCGCTTCATGAGTTCCTGCGTGGTGAAGCGCATCATCAGTTCCGGCCCGCACACCAGCGCCTGCGAATTGAGGGGGTCGAACGGCGCGCGTCCGATCAACTGCGTGACAAGGCCGACGCTCCCGCGCCAGTTGCCCGTCGCCCGGTCGACTGTCACGTATACGTCGAGGTCGAACTGCGCGCGCCACTGCTCCAGGTCTTTGCGATAGAGCACATCGGCGGGGGTGCGCGCGCCGTAGAGCAGCACGACGCGCCCGTATTGTTCGCGGTTGGCGAGGATGCGATACATGGCAGGGCGCAGCGGCGCGAGGCCGATGCCGCCCGCGACGATCACGATATCTTTGCCGCGCCCCAGTTCGACCGGCCACGCCGATCCGAACGGGCCACGGACGCCGAGCGTATCATCGACGTTGAGCTTGCTCATGGCATGCGTCACCGTGCCGACCGCGCGCGTGGTGTGAATGAGCACATCGCGGCGGGCCGGGTCACCACTGATCGAAATCGGAATTTCGCCCACGCCGTAGATGTACACCATATTGAATTGTCCCGGCTCAAAGGCGGGGATGTCTCCGCCTTCCTGCGGCACAAGCTCCAGCGAAAACGTGTCGCCCGTGTTCCAGCGTGTCCGCAGTACGCGGTACACGCGGGGGATCATCGGGTCAGCGACGTTGACCGGGACGGCTGCGAAGTCCAGTGTTGTCATGCGACTGCCCCCTCATTGGCTCACCTGATACAGGTCGATGAGCTGAATGCGCGTCGCCTGCAGGCGTTCCATCATGATGCGCGAGAAACGTTTCAAGAATTCATAGCCGAAGCCCGTGTCGGTTTCGCATTTCTGGCGCAGACACGCGGCGTCAAAGGCGAGTACGCGCAGTTCGGTCGCCGCGCGTCCAGAAAAGTGCCAGCGATACGGCGGGAAGAGCCACGACCAGCCGACGATTTCGCCGGAATGGATGGTTTGCAGCGTGACTTCACCCGCGGCGGGCATCTGCACCATCAGCTTGAGCGTGCCTTCGCGAATAACATAGAAGTGATCAGCCTGTTCCCCTTCATGGAACAGCAGCTCAGCCGACTTGATAATCTGATTGGAGGCACAGCCTGTGATCAACTCTAGATAGGCAGGCTGCAGTCCGGCAAAGAAAGGATGTTTGGCGATAATCGGTTCAAGCGTTTTCATGTATTTTCTTCTTTCGCGACTTAGCTTCGGGCTTGGGCTGGCTGTGCGCGCGGATCGTAGCCGCCTCTTCGGTCAGGTCGATGCCGACCGGACACCACGTGATACAGCGCCCGCAGCCCACACAGCCCAGCGTGCCAAACTGGTCGACCCACGCGGACAGCTTATGCGTCAGCCACTGGCGGTAGCGCGACTTGGCCGAGGCGCGGATATGCCCACCGACCATATACGAGAAGTCCATCGTGAAGCAGGAGTCCCAGCGGCGAATGCGCTGTGCCGACGCGCCCGTCAGTTCCGCCACATCTTCGAACGTGGTGCAGAAGCACGTTGGACACACGAGCGTGCAGCTCCCGCAGGTCAAACAGCGGGTCGCGACTTCGTCCCACTCCGGATGTTCGAAGTTGTTTTCGAGCAGTTCTTTGAGGCCGTGCGTGTCGAGCGTGCGTCCCATGTGCGCCGCCGTCTCCGCGATGATCGCCTCGGCGGCTTGTAGGTTGGCGTCTGTGGCGGGCTGCAGCGGCACAGCGTCGAGAATGCGCTGGCCTGCCTCGCTGCCCACTTCGACGACGAAATAGTGCCGTTCCGTCTCGAGAACTTCGGTCAGGGCGAGGTCGAAGCCTGTTTCGGCGCGCGGCCCGGTGCCCATCGACGCGCAGAAGCAGGTGCTGCCCGCGCGCCCGCAGTTGACCGCGACGATGAACAGGCGTTCCCGCTGCGCTTCGTAGACGGTGTCGTGATACTGCCCGCCGCTCAACACGCGGTCAAGAATGCGCAGCGCACCGAGTTCGCACGCGCGCACGCCGATCAAGGCGAGGCGTTCGGGGTGGTGATCATCTGGGGCGATGGCCATGCCGCCGTTCAAGTGAGCTTGCCAGAGCATAAGCTCGGCGGGATACAGGAATTTCTTCCACGAGTGGGGGCCGAGACCGCAGCCAAACACGCGCTCCGGATCGCCAACCTTGAGGCGATATGTGCCGCGCTCCTGCTCGTCAGTCAGGCCGATGGGGAGGTCTTCAACTGCGCTGATCTCATCGTAAACCACCGCGCCGGCGCGAGGTGTTGGGCCGATGAGCCGGTAGCCATCTGCGTTCAGGGCATCCAGCAAACGCTGGAAGTCCTGCCGATCTAAAACAAACTTCGACCGTAAATCCGCTTTGGACGATTTCGTCATGGTTGTTCCCCTTCGTCCAGCCACCGTATGAGTTTGAAACGTTCTCTTTGGTTGAACTGAAGTGCTGCTCAACCGACCGGGTTAGGGCAGACCGATGTGACTGCCCGGGTTTGGCGCATACATGAGGATGTTTTTTTAGTACCCCTCACCCCATCCCCTCTCCCACGCAAGCGGCGAGAGGGGAGAATGAACGAGCGATGCTGTCTCCCCTCCCTGAATTCGGGGAGGGGCCGGGGGTGGGGTCGGGAACTGACCTTCTTCAACACCTTCATAATGCGCCCCTACAAAAAGCTCGTACTTTGCACTGGTGGTCGCTACGCTGGTTCTGGTAAGCGCAGGAGGTCTTCCAGCGTCAGCGCGACCTGCGCCGCCGCCGTGGTGACCGCACTGGTCGGCGGGTGACCGAACTGCGCGTCCCCTACCTGAATGCCGATCAGCGCGATGTCACAGCCGACCTGATCGGTGAGATAACTGCACATCATCTTGAGCGGCAGGGTGTGCGTGGAGATGCAAATGCCATCGGCATACTGCCACGGAATGAGGTGGACGGTTCCCGGCGGCTCGTTCATCTGCGCCGCATCGATCACGATGATCAGCTCCGGGCGCACTTTGCGGATCAAGCCCGTGAAATTCTCCGGCGCAAGACCCGCGTCGATGATCAGCCGGTGATCGTTGGACGGGAGGTGCTCGCGTAACTGCCGGGCGATGAGCACGCCCGCGCCATCATCCCCGCTCAGAATCTGGCCGACGCCCATCACGGCCACCTTGATGCCGGGCTGAATCTCCTGCTTCAGGACATCGCTCCACAGTGTCACAGCGCACCTTCCTCGCCATACTCAATTACAAAAGCGTTCCGCTGAACGGTCGCCAGTTCCCACTGGTCATGCGCCAGTTCCAGACAGTTGAAGCGGCAGCTCTGCACGCACTGACCGCAGAAGGTGCAGCGGTCGACGTGGTAGCGCATTTTGAACTGCTTGTTCGCCCGATCGATGTCGATGAGCTGGATCGCGTCCGCGGGGCAGTCCTTCACGCACAGCGAACAGCCCGTACAGCCGACCGGACGCCACACCAACCGCCCGCGCAGGCGCTCCGGGACGGTCGTGCGCACCTGCGGATAGCTCCGCGTGGCGGGACGAATGAACAGCGAATGCAGCATGTTGCCGAAGAGGGTCGACACTTTCATGAGACAGCCTTTCCCAACAGCGTGATCAGCCACTGACCGAGCGCCAGCAGCACGCCGTAGCGCCACCAGAGACCGATGGTCTGGTCGATGCGGAGGCGGGCGAACAGCGTTTGCGCGACGGTCACGGCGAAGAGCAGCAGCAGCGTTTTGGCGAAGAACAGGATCGGATTCGCGGTGCCGCCGAGGTACAGCGCGGCGATCAGCGCGAGGCCGACGATCAGCACTACATCCCGGCTCAAGCGGAACAGGGCGAGGCCGCGGCCGCTGTACTCCGTGAGTGATCCGGCGACAATTTCGGTGTGCGCTTCGGGCGCGTCGAAGGGCGGCAGTTCCAGCTTGCCCATCAAGCCGATCACGGCGACCACAAAGCCGATGGGCTGGGTGAGCAGCAGCCATGTGTGCTCGCTGGCATAGGTAGCGATATCGCTAATCTGCCAACTACCCGCCGCCAGCGCGGGGAGCAGCAGCGCGAGCAGGAAGGGCGCTTCGTAGGAGAACAACTGCGTGAGCACACGCAGCCCGCCGACGAGCGCGTAATGGTCGTCGGTGATCAGCCCGGCGAGGCTGGTACACAAGCTGAGCACGCTCAACAGATAGACCGCGACGATCAAATCTCCGGGGAAGCTCCCCGCCGGGGACATGCCGAACACGGGCACGTAGATCGCCGCCGTCGTCACTGCCGCAAGGCTGACCACTGGCAGCAGGTCGAACAGCGTCGGCGGCACGCCCTGTGGGTAAATCTCTTCTTTCGCCAGCAGCTTGACCAGATCGGCGAAGGGTTGATACCAGCGCGGCCCGACGCGGTTTTGCAGCCGCGCCGCCAGCTTGCGATTGATCCATTCGTAGAGCAGGGCGACGAGCAGCAGCGCCAGCCCGCCGGGGAAGATGAGCAGGGCGAAGAGTTCAGTCATGAGCTGGCTCCCTTCCGCCGGATCTGATCCCAATCTAAGGCGAGGCGCTCGCCCGTCTCTGCGCGCCGGACCGTCACCAGACGATCATTGCACGAGAAGCACGGGTCAACGCCGACCAGCAGCATGGGGATGTCGGCTAACTGCCGCCCGCGGCTCAATTCGAGCACGGAGGCGAGGTTACACAGGGTCGGCGTGCGGACTTTGATGCGCTCCGGCATGTCGCCGCCCGCGCTCTTGAGGAAGTAAAACAATTCGCCGCGCGGTGCTTCGACTCGGCTGATCGTTTCGCCCGCCGGAATCTTTCGCGGCATACGCGCCTGTAATTCGCCGTCTGGCAGTGCATCGAGGATCGCGCGGATGACGCGGATGCTCTCCATTATTTCGCGCACACGGACGACGAAACGCGCATGCAGGTCGCCCGCCGTTTCAGTCACGGGCTGCACGGGGAAACTGGAGTAGGCGCTGTAAGGCGCTTCCACACGCAGATCGCGGAGGACGCCAGAGGCGCGCGCCGTCGGCCCGACCACACCGAGCCGCGCGGCGTCAGCCTCGCTCATCACGCCAATATCCCGCGTGCGGCCGCTCAGCATCGGGTCGTTCTGCACCAGATCGAGGTAGTAACGGGCGCGTTCGTCGAGGTAGTCGAGTCCCTTACGGATCGCCTCAACGTGCGCGGTGGTCAGGTCGAACTTGACGCCGCCGAGCGTATTCACCGAATGATGTACGCGGCTGCCGCTGAACTCCTCGAAGATGTCCATGACGGTTTCGCGATCACGCCACGAGTACATGAACAGCGTGTCGAAGCCCGCTTCATGCGCGGCGACGCCCAACCAGAGCAGATGGCTGTGAATGCGTTCGAGTTCAGCGGTCAACTCGCGGATAGCCTGCGCGCGCGGCGGTACGGTCACCCCGGCGAGTTTTTCCACGCCGAGCGCGTAGGCCAGCGCGTGAATGTGCGAGCAGATGCCGCAAATGCGCTCCAGCAGGTACAGGTTTTGCACCCATGTGCGGCTTTCAGTCGCCTTTTCGATGCCGCGATGCGCGTAGCCGAGCCGTACCGTCCCGCCGATCACCGTTTCGCCTTCGACGGTGAATTCGAAGAAGCCCGGCTCTTTGAGCGCGGGGTGCTGTGGGCCAATCGGCACGGTGAACTGTTTAGTCGGCGTGGTCATGGTCGACCTCCGGGAGAACCGCATCTTTCAAGAGCGGGTACACGCCCTCCGGCCAATCATCCGGGAGGAACAGACGCGCGGTATCGGGCGCACCGCGGAAGGTCACACCGAATAACTCGCTGACTTCGCGTTCAAACACGCTCGCCGCGGGAACAAGGCGGCAGATGCTGGCCAATGACGGCGTTGCGCGCGCCAGCTTGACGCGCAGCGTGACGATCACCGCGCCGCTGGCGAAGTGATAGAGCAGTTCGAGGGCGTCGCCGTGATCGAGTCCGGTGATGCCCGCGAGATAGCCCCAGTGCCCGGCAAGCAGCGCGGAGACGGCGGTCTGGAGTTCCGGCGCGCTGATCGATAGGTCAAGTCGATTGGTTTCCGGGGTACGGAAATCGGCTTGCCAGCGCAGGAGCAGCATGCGGGCGAGTTCGAGCGTGGTCATGACGCGGCGACCTCCGATGCGCCTTGCAGCTTACCAAGCAGCGCCACCATCCCGGCGATGATCGCTTCTGGGCGCGGGGGACAGCCCGGTACATACACGTCAACCGGGATGAAGGCATCGACCGGGCCGACGACGTTGTAGCAGTGCTGAAAGACGCCCTTGGAGAGCGCGCACGAGCCGAGCGCCATCACGAAGCGTGGTTCGGGCATTTGCGCGTAGATGCGCTGCAAACGTTCCTGCGCCTGTCGCGTGACTGGCCCGGTCACCACGAGTAAATCAGCTTGGCGGGGGCTGCCTTGCAGCTTGACTCCGAGCCGCTCCACGTCGTAGCGCGGGGTGAGCGTCGCCAGCAGTTCGATATCGCAGCCATTGCACGAGCCGCTGTTGAAGTGCAGCGCCCACGGCGAATTAATGCGCGCCCAGTTGGCGACTTCGCCGAAGGTCTGTTCCCACAGATGAGTGAGCATGCGCCTGTCCTTTCAGCCCAACATCAGGGCGAGGAGCGACAGAGCGAGAAACACCAGGTAGATGGCCGCCGCGCTGGACCCGGCGCTGCTGCCGAGCATCAGCACGCCGATGTGCACGATGGCGAAGAAGAACGCGACGATGAACGTCTTGGAATAGCCCGGCAGCACATCCGACGTTGAAGGACGTTCGCCACCCGCGTAGATGCTGGTGTGGGGCGTGTTCGGCGTGCTGTGATCGCCGCCAGCCAGTCGGTGGCCGATCCGCGAGAGCAGTGTCGCCAGTGCCAGATAAATCAGGAACGCCGCGATGGGCGTGAGCAGCACGGTCATGGCGCACCTCCGAAGACCAACGCGGAGCTTGCGAGTTCGGTGAGCCAGCGCACGGAGTCGGGCACGATGCCGACCAGCACGACCAGCGCCGTGAGCAGCATCAGCGGCAGGCGCACAGTAAGCGGTAAGCGCGTCCTGCTGGTTTGTAGGTCACCTGTGAACAGTGCCATGAGCGCGGGTAGGTAGTAGCCCAGCGCCAACAAGATGTTCAGCGCGATGACGACGACTGCGCCGCGCACCAGTGGGTCTGGGCTGATGAAACCGGCGGCGAAGACCTGCCACTTGGACATGAACCCCGCCAACGGCGGCAGCCCCGCCAGACTGAGCAGCGCCAGCAGCAGCCCGACGCCGACGAGGGGCACGCGGTACACGAGGCCGCGTAGGTCGGCCAGCGTGATATCCCGATCATTCGGCAGGGCGGCGACGCACAAAAAGGCGAGCGTTTCCATGAGGCCGAGCGTGAACAGATGGAACAAGCCCGCCTGTGCCGCTTGGGGTAGGTTGGCATACAGGCTGATACCCAAGCCGAGCAGGATCGTGCCGATGTGGCTGATGCTGGAATACGCGAGCATCCGCTTGAGTTCCGTTTGGCGGTAGGCCAGCAGATTGCCGATCAAGGTATTGATCACACCGGCCCCGATCAGCAGCACGCCCCACGTCTCCGCGGCGCTGATGAGCGGCATGAGCGCGCGCATGAGTACGATCAATCCGCTGACGGTCACCGCGCCGGAGAGCAGCGCCGTTACGCGCGTGGGGGCATTGGCATACACGTCGGGCAGCCACGTATGCAGCGGCACGAGCGCGCTCTTGATGCTGAAGCCGACGATCAGCAGTACGCCCGCCGCCAGCAAACCGGGTGACAGACGCGCGGATGTCACAGCGTCGAGTGTCAACGATCCCGTTTGCGCGAGCACGAGCGCGATGCCGAGCACGATGAGCAGTGAGCCGACCGCGCTTTGCGTCAGGTACTTGATGCTGGCGTCAAGTGTCAGCGGTCGATCCCGTTCCAGAGCGACGAGCAGGAACGAGCTGATTACGACCGTTTCCAGCCACACCCATAGGTTGAACAGGTCGCGTGCGCACACCATGCCGATCAGCGCGCCCGCTGTAGTGACGAGCGCTGCGTAGTATTTCTCGCTCCCCTCGGCGGTCGCGACGCTGGACGATATGAGCACCAGTGTGCTCACGCCGAGCACCACCAGCGCGAAGAACAGGCTCAAGCCGTCGACGCGCAGCGCCAACAGGCCGACCGTTACGCTCAAGCTGTCGCCAGCAGATAGCGCCAGCGCCGCGCGCACCCACAGCGCCCACAACACCAACAGTACGCCGAGGCTCAGCCACCAACTGGTGCGCTCAGCAGCACGGGCAGAGGTGCGGGCGCGGCTCGCCAGATAGATCAGCGGGGAGGAGGCCAGCGGCAGCGCAATAAGTAAGGCCGTGAGGTTCATCTCAGCGTCCTCCTAGCCACAGTGTGAGGGTGAGCAGCAGCGCCAGCCCGCCGATGATCGCGGCGATGTTCCAGTTGATCTGGCGCGTTTCCGTTCGTTCCAGGGCGGCAGCAGTGCGATCGGTACGCGCCGCTGCGCCAGCTTCGAGATGGGTAAACGCCGATTCATCGGCGTGTTTGAGCCACGCGCCGAACGCGTTAAACGGGTTGACGATCACGCGCGCATAGATTTCATTCAGTCCCCAACCCCGTGCCAGTAAATCGAAGGTGCGCCCATCGAGCGGATCGCAGCGATTCTCAGGCAGCGGCTGGCGACCGTAGATCAGGTACGCCGCCCCGAGTCCGAGTCCGCTGATGCCAACCGAGAGCAGCGCGACAACCGGATTGAAAGCCGCTTCGTGGACTTCGCCGAGGGTGTGTCCGAGCCACGTGCCGAGCGCGCCTTGTCCCGGCCAGTTGAGTGCGCCGCCGAGCACCGCGAGTGCCGCCAACCCGATCAGGGGGAGGGTGAGCAGCAGCGGACTCTCGTGCGCGTGTTCGGCGGGGCGGCTGCGCGGTGCGCCGAAGAAGACGATCAACGCCTGCCGTCCAATGTAGAAGGCGGTCAAACCTGCTGCACCGAGCAGTACCAGCCCGACCAGCGGCTGCGTCGTCCACGCTGCGCTGAGAATCTCGTCTTTGGAGAAGAAGGCGGCCAGCGGTGGAATCCCCGCCAGCGACAGCGCGCCGATGCTGTAGGTCGCGAACGTCACGGGCATACGCCGCCGTAAACCGCCGAGCATCCGCATATCATTGCCGTGACCGACTGCATGCACCACCGACCCCGCCGCGAGGAACAGCAGCGCCTTGAAGAAGGCGTGGGTTACCAGATGGAAGAGCGCGGCGGTATACGCGCCCAAGCCAACGGCGACCATCATGAAGCCGAGCTGGCTGATGGTCGAGTAGGCAAGCACGCGTTTGATGTCGTATTGAGCAATCGCGGCACTGGCGGCGAGCAGGGCAGTGAGTGCGCCGAGCGCGACGATCCCCGTTTGCGTGAGCGGCGCGAGTTCAAACAGCGTGTGCGCCCGCGTGATCAGGTAGACGCCCGCCGTGACCATCGTCGCCGCATGGATGAGCGCAGAGACGGGCGTCGGCCCGGCCATCGCGTCGGGCAGCCACACGAACAGCGGGATTTGCGCGCTTTTGGCCGCGCACCCGATCAGCAAGCCCAACGTCAGCGCGACGATCAGCGGATCGCCGGGGAGGAAGTGCGTGCCGTCGAAGACCACCGCGTAATCGAACGAGCCGCAGGTCGTGCCGATGATGAGCAGCGCGACGATGAACCCCGCATCTCCGACCCGGTTGACGAGGAAGGCTTTGCGGGCGGCATTGCTGTTGCGCCAGCCTTCACCGTGCGCGTGATCGAACCAGAAGCCGATCAAGAGGAACGAGCACAACCCGACGCCTTCCCAGCCGACGAACAGCATGAGGAAGTTGTCGGCGGCGACGAGGATGAGCATGGCGACGAGGAACAGGTTGAGATAGACGAAGAACCGCGCGTAGCGGGCATCACCGCGCATGTAGCCGATGGCGTAGAGGTGAATGAGCGCGCCGACGCCCGTGACCACGAGCATCATCGTCACGGAGAGCGTATCCACGCGCAGCGCCCAATCGACACGCAGCCCGGCGACTTCAATCCACGTGAACAGACGGACGACCGCGCCTGTCGGCTCCCTGAGCAGCGCGGCGAACTGGAGCAGGGCGATGCCAAAAGCGAGCACAGCGGCCCCACTCCCGATCACCCCAGCGTGCAGCTTACGACCGAACGCGAGGTTGATCCCCGCGCCAAGCGCCGGAAAGAGGAGGACGAGCGGAACCAGCCCGAACATAGCGCACCTCTAATCGGGCGGTGATGAGGGCGGGTCATGCACGGCCGTGAGATGCCGCAGATCGAGCGTTCCGCACGTTCGCTGCATCTGTACCGCCAGCGCCAGCCCGATCACCGCCACCAGTGTGTCGATGAGGAGAAAGGTTGCCGCGAGACTTTGCGCTAATTGGAGCTGACCGCTGGCTTGTCCCGCCAGAATCAGCGCGATGATGACGCCCTTAGAGGCGATTTGCAGGGCGATGATCAGCTTGAGCAGGCTGCCGAGCAGCAGCAAACTGCCAATGCCAACGGCGATCAGCACGACCGCAGCGGCGCTGCCGACTTCAACCGGAGAGATCATGAGTGCGCCTCCCTTCGGGTTGCACCGCCGCGCACAGCGGAGCGCTTGGGCGCGTTTCGCATCGAGCCGAGCAGGTGTAGGATGCTGAGCACCCCGGCGAAGATCAGCACGCCCTGCACGAGCATATCCAGCCCGCGCACGTCCCAGAGCATGGCGTTGAAGCTCACGCTTTCAGTCGTAGGCGGCAGCGCCGGCGATGCGAAGATCATCGCGCCGATCAGACAAAGGCACAGGAGTATGAGAGACGAGGCGAGAGGAAGCGGGACGGAGGACGGTAGACTAGTCGATTGTTTGCCCAACAGGCTGGCCGCGAACACAAAGAGAACCGGAACCAGCCCCGTGCCGACGCTGAGTTCGATCACGGCGATCTCGTGGGCACCTAAGGTGTACAGTACGGCCGCCGCCGCGGCGCTTGTCAAAGCCAGCCACAGCGCGGCGATCAACAACTGTTTCGTCCTGATAGAAAGTACGGTGCAGATGACGATCACCAGGACAAGGCTTAAAGCAAGCATCTTCGTCCTTCTTGTGAAATCTTGCACAATACCATTCTAACATGTTACGCGCCACCCGCAACAGTGTGAAACGTCATCTCCGCAGTGGAGAAGCGGCACAACCTTTAGCGGAGCTCAGCGCGGTCGAAGAGGGTTTTATTCGGGGCTGAATTCAGAAAAACCTTGGGCTCTAGCAAAGTGAACAGCCCAATGTTGAGTGTGGTCAGATGATACGACCACGGTGCATCCCAACCGAAGCGGCCATTGAACTGCACCTGTCCCCATTGACCTGCCGCCAGGCTGATGCTGCGTGCGACCGGGTAGCGCGTCGGCGCACCGGTTGCGGCCCACGTATAGCGGTAGATGACCGTTACCGCAGATGGGGCGATCTTCAGCCGAGTGCCGGGGAAGAACAGCTTGTCCTGCGCAGTGACGGCGCGCGTGGTTGTCACCGGCGTCGGCGTTTGGAAGTCTGCCGCTTCGGCAAAGCGGTGCTGCTGGTGGATGAGGACGATCGGCGTGGTGGCGAGCGTTTTGTCGAGCGATGGCAGGTCATTCAGTGGTAGAACGTGCGGAACGGCATTGCGCCGCCCCGCGTTGACCCCGCCGCGCGCTGCTTTCGTCCATGTGACGCGAATTTCCTGCACCACCAGCAGCAGTTGGTTCATACCATCGACCCTAGACGAGCAAATGTACGGCGTACGGTGCAAGTGTAATTGCTCCGCTCAGCTTTACGCCCGTCAGACGATCCGTGTAAGTCTGTGCGCCGAGATCGAGCGTGACCGCAGTCGCGTTGTGATTGAGCACGAACGTGAACGCTTGACCGTTCTTGACGCGCTGCGCCACTTCCACTCCAGCGGGCGCGTTGATGGCGGACGCGAGACCATGCGTGGCCAGTAGTTCACTGTAGAAGCGGTCGAGGAACGTTGCATCGGGATCGCTGCCGAGGTAGAAGGCCTCGCCATGACCAACAATGTTGCGCGTCAGTACGGGCATCCCGGCGTAGAAGTCGCTGCCATAGGTCGCCAGCACCTGGGCACCTTCCGCATGCAGCAGATCGGCGATGTGGCGGCACGGGTACGAGCCGCTGCCATCCGCCATGACGATGACGTTGGTCTGGTCGGGGTAGAGCGCGTCGATTTCTTCCACCCACACGCCGAGCACTTTGCTCAACGGACCGGGGTAGCCGTTCTCGAAGGCGAGGTCGGTCTCGTCGACCAGCCCGGTCAGGTAGGTGGCGACAAACGAGCCGCCTTGCGCGACGAACGCCTCGACTTTTTCTGAGACGCCTGCCTTGACCATATACAGCATCGGCGCGATCAGCACATCGTAGCGGCTGAAGTCAGAGTCGGGGAAGACAATATCGATGGGGACATTCTGACGGTAGATCGCGCCATAATGCTTGCGCACGGTGTCGATGTAGCGCTTGTTGCGCACCGGGCCGACCGCATCGTCGAGCGCGTGCCAGTTGTCCCAATCGAACAGGATGCCGACGCGCGCGTCCACCGCCGCGCCGATCACGGTGTCGCCGAGCGCCGTGAGTTCTGCGCCTAGCTGACTCACTTCGCGGAATACGCGGGTATCTATCCGGCCCGCATGTTCGATGATCGCGCCATGCAGCTTTTCGCAGCCGCCGCGCCCGCGCCTCCACTGGAAGTACATGACTGTATCCGCGCCGTGCGCGACTGCCAGATAGCTCCACAGACGCAATACGCCGGGGCGCTTGAGCGCGTTGATTTCCTGCCAATTCTGGCTGCTCGGCGTCTGCTCCATGAGCAGGAACGGCTGGCCGTCCTTGATGCCGCGCATCAGGTCGTGCAGGAAGGCGATATCGCTCGGGGAGTGATTCGGATTCGGATAGCAGTCCCATGAGACGACATCCAGCTCTTTCGCCCACTGGCGGTAGTCGAGCGGCTTGTACGTGCCCATCAGGTTGGTGGTAATGGGGATGTTCGGCGTGACCGAGCGGAGAATGTCGCGTTCGTTGCGGAAGCAGTCGAGCTGGGTCTCACTCATGAAGCGGAAATAGTCGACGTTGAGGCCGTGTGTCAGCCCTTCGGCGTTGGCGCGCGGCGGCAATATCTGTGACCAGTCGGTGTAGGTGTGACTCCAGAAGGGTGTCCACCAGCGCGCGTTGAGTTCGTCCAGCGTGCCGTATCTGGCTTGCAGCCACACGCGGAACTGGGCGGCGCAGGTGTCGCAGAAGCACGCGCCCGCATATTCATTGCTGATGTGCCACAGCAGCACCGCTGGGTGCTGACCGTAGCGCTCCGCAAGTTTGCGCGCGATCTTCCCACTCAGGCGGCGGTAGTTGGGCGAGTTGGGGCAGTAGTTGGTGCGTCCGCCCTGCTGCCGCCGGACGCCGTTTTCATCGGAGCGGAGTACGTCGGGGTATTGCTGCGACATCCACGCGGGCTGGGCGGCGCTCGGCGTGGCCAGCACGACTCTGATGCCGTGTGCATGCAGGCCGTCGATCACCTCGTCCAGCCACCCGAACGTGTACTCATCTTCGGCGGGTTGGAGTGACACCCAGCTAAACACGCCGACGGTCGCCACGGTGACGCCCGCCTGCTGCATCAATCGAAAGTCTTCCGCCCAGGTTTCACGCGGCCATTGTTCCGGGTTGTAGTCGCCCCCGTGCCACAGAAACGGGGCAGAGGGTACGACCGGGGGGTACGTTTGAGGCATGCTTATCAGTCCTTTGGGTCAAAAACGGGAATACCATACATCGATCTGTGGGGGAAGTCACGAAAATAAGCAGCGCGGAGTTGATCTCCGCGCTGCCTGAGGTTACGTCAACTGCCAGTAGACCGTATAGCGCTGGTGATGAAGCTTGTAGAACGGGAGAATCTGAACGGCGTGCGGGAGACCAACGCCGCTCAACTCGTAGCTCAGCGGCTGCCCTGCGATGGGGTGAAGCTGTTCCAGCACGGTCTGGGCCGATCCTTGCAGCGGCGGTACGGGCGGCGCGGGATGCCAGTTGACCGCTGCATTGCGCGTATTTGGGTCTTCCAGATACACGTTCGGCATGTTTTCTGTGCCGAGCGCGCCCGCCAGCACAATGGGGCCGTAGAGCAGCGCGATGTGATCCGCCGCGCTGGGCAGCGGTTCGGCGTGCAACCGCATGGGCAACCGGACGTCGATTTGGTCACCGTCACGCCATTCGCGGTCAATACTAATGTATGACCCCGGTTCAACGTCGATCGGCTCGTTCACGCCGTTGATCTGCACGCTCGCGCCCGCCGCCCAACCGGGATAGCGCAGCTTGAGCGCAAAGCGCGTCGGCTGAGCGCATCGCATCGTCAGGCGGGTCGTGTCGCTTTCGGGGAACTGCGTTTCCTGCCGCACGGTGATCTGCTTGTCTGCCCAGGTGAGTTCGGACGCGATGAACAGATTGACGTACAGCGCATCGTCGGCATGGTAGTAGATGGTGTCGGCGTATTTGGCGTGGTTCTCGACGCCCGTCCCCGTGCAGCACCAGAATGAATGCTCCGGCGCGTTGTAGACCTTCACATGACCCGGTTTGAGTGAGCAGAAGTAGAGCATCATGCCCGTCTCCGGGTCCTGCGAGGCGAGGATGTGATTGAACAACCCGCGTTCGTAAAAATCCATCGTTTCGGCGGAGGGTTCCCACGCGAACAGGTGCCGCGTCAGCTTGAGCATATTGTAGGTGTTGCACGTCTCCGCGCTGACCGAGGTCAGGTGATCGGCGAAGCGGTGCACCGGGAAAAAGAGCTCGTCGTCGCTGTGCCCGCCGATGACGTATGAACGGTAATGCGCCACGCGTTCCCAGAAAAACTTAGCTGCGTCGCGCAATACGGTGTCGCCCGTCAGTTCGTACTGCCGCGCCAACCCGATCAGCTTGGGGATCTGCGTGTTTGCGTGCAGGCGATCCATCTGATCGCTGCCCTGCTTGAGCGGGTCGAGCACGACATCATCGTTGAAGGCGAACGACAGGCGCAGGTGTTCCGGATTGTTGGTCACGGCATACAGGTTAGCGAAGACTTCGTTCATGCCACCGAATTCCATCAGCAGCGTGATCTGCATCTGCTCATACGTGAGGTTGTCCACGCGAAGCTTGACCCAGTCCGCGAAACGTTCCAGCACGGGCAGCGCCTGCGGGTTGCCGCAGTGCAGGTGAGCGTCAAGCAGCCCCGCCATGATTTTGTGGAGCGTGTAATACGGTGCCCACACGGGGAAGCGCCCCTCGACGCGGTCGAAGTATGATTCGGGGAATGCTGAGAGATAGCCCGGGTTGTAGCACTGTGCAGGCAGCGCGGCCTGCACGGCGGCGAAACCCGCCACCATCTGGTCGACGCGCGCTTTGAAGCGTTCATCGCCCGTGCTGGCGTACATCAGCGCGCAGGCGGTCACATAGTGCCCGGCGAAGTGGCCGCGTAGTTCGACTTCCGGCGCTTCCCAGCCGCCGTAGGGCTGGGCGGTCGTCGGCAAGCCCGCGTTGAGGTAGAACGTGTGCAGCAAGCGCTCAGGATCGAGCTGCAGCAGGTAGGCGGCATCGCGTTCCTGAGCCGCCTTGAACACGCCGTCGAGCAGGCGCACACAAGTGAGGTCAAACGGCTGCACGGTCATGTTAGCCCTTCAGCCCCGTCATGACGATGCCCTTGATGAAGTAGCGCTGCGCGAAGAAGAACAGCAGCACTACTGGGATGATCATGGCCGTCGACGCGGCGAGCTGGAGATCCCAGCTTACGTCCTGCACGCTGCGGAATGACGCCAAGCCAGCCGCCACCGTGAAGTTATCCGGCGAGCGCAGGAAGATGATCGGGCCGAGCAGGTCATTCCACGCATTGAGGAAGGTGAAAATGGCGACGGTGATGAGCGCTGGACGCGCCAGCGGCATCATGATGCGCCAGTAGATGCCGAACTCCGTGCAGCCATCAATGCGCGCCGCATCCGCGAGTTCTTCGGGAATCGTGCGGAAGAACTGGCGAATCAGGAAGATATTGAACGCGCCGCCGCCGAAGAACATCGGCACGGTCAGCGGCAGGAACGTATCGACCCAGCCGAGGCGTGAGAACATGATGAACTGCGGCACGATCATGATCGCGTAGGGGAGGAACAGGGTGGCGATCACGATTCCGAACCAGAAATCCCGCCCGGGGAAACGCAGACGGGCGAAGCCGTAGGCGACAAACGACGAGGTGAACACCACAGCGATCACGTTCAACCCGGCGATGATCAAAGTGTTGCGCAGGTACAGCCCGAACGGTTTGTAGGTCAGCGCGTTGTAGTAGTTTTCGAACTTCACCGGATTCGGGATCAGGTTGGGCGGGTACTGGAAAATCTGCACCTGACTTTTGAGCGAACTGCTCACCAGCCACAGGAACGGCGCGATCATCAGTGTGCCCATGATGATGAGCAGCGCGACGGTGAAGTAGCGCCAGATGCGGTCATTGCGCGACATGGTACTGCGCCGGGGCGCGACGCGCGCGGGGGCAATATCGGTGATGGGTTGTTGGACAGCGGCCATCGGAAGTCTCCTGCCTATTCGCCCGGATTTTCGTAA
The DNA here is from genome assembly GCA_041916315.1 of Anaerolineae bacterium. Classification (GTDB taxonomy): domain Bacteria; phylum Chloroflexota; class Anaerolineae; order Aggregatilineales; family Phototrophicaceae; genus Flexifilum. The sequence goes on along the minus strand of JAYRZU010000049.1, from coordinate 99,786 downwards.
TACACCCGCCGTCCGAGGTAGCGGAAGATGACGACGGACAGGATGAGCAGGATGCCGAACAGCAGCCACGACAGCGCCGCGGCATAGCCCATCTTCAAGCTCTGGAATGCGCTGCGGTAGATATACAGTACGAGGAACAGCGTCGCGTTTTGCGGCCCGCCATCGGTGACCAGATAACCGATTACGAAGACCTGCAGCGAGTTGATAAAGCCGATCACGAGGTTGAAGAAGAAGACCGGGGAAATCATCGGGATGGTGATGTGGCGCATCTTCGCCCAGCGCCCAGCGCCGTCGATCTCCGCGGCTTCGTAGTAGACATCGGGGATGCCCTGCAAACCGGCGAGAAAGATGATCATCGAACTGCCCGATCCCCACAGACTGAGGATGACGAAGGCCGGAACGGCGAGATTCGGGTCTTGCAGCCACGCGATCTTCGCGCCGCCAAACGCGCGGATTACGGCATTGATCAAGCCAAATTCGGTGTTGAACATCCACGCCCACAGCAGCGCATTCGCCACGGCGGGGACAATGCTGGGCATGTAAAAAATGGTTCGAAAAATAGAAATGCCGCGAATATTTGTGTTGATAAGGTTGGCGAGAAAGAACCCGAACAGCAGCCCGAGCGGCACCGAAAGCACGGTATACAGGAAGGTCGCTTTGAGGGCTTGCGGAAGAATAGGATCTCTGAAGAGCGTTTCGAGGTTTTGCATCCCGACGAAGCGGGGCGCGGACATCAAGTTCCAACTGTGAAAAGTGAGGTAGAGATTGACCAGAACCGGAATCACTACCCAGAACAGCACGCCGAGGATGAACGGCATGATAAAGATGTAGCCTGTGATCGTCCGCCGCCGCCGGAGGGACATGTTTGTCCACCACTTCCAGCCAGATTGGGCGGGCGTCGGCGCTGCTTGTACGCGCGTTGCCATAGTTGACCACCGTGTCTATCGTCAGAACGGGAACGGGGCGCAGCCAACCGACCGCGCCCCGGTAAAGCTAGACTGACTACAGATTCGCCATCGCGATCACATCGTTGGCCTGGCGGACCGCTTCGGGCAGCACATCCGCGGGCGGCGTGCCACCGGCAATCGCCTGCACAGCCGGGTCAATGAAATTGGTGGCGGCTTCGATGTAACCCGGCGGAATACGCACGGCGACGCCGTAGGTCGGCAGGTATTCGCTGACGAACTGACGATAGTTGGCCGGGTGCACGCCTTCGGTGATCCACGTGTCCAGACCTTCGGAGGTGGTCAACGCGGTTTGGCTGGGCAGCCACAGACCGATCTTGAGGAACTGGGTCTGATAGAACGGTGTGGAGAGGAAACGCACCCACTGCCATGCTTCTTCGGGGTGCTGGGTGTTGGCCAGCGCCGAATGGAAGTGCGCCTGCATGACCGTGGCGGGCTGCGTCATCTTGGGCAGCGCGCCCGTGCCCATCGGCACGCTGACGAGCGACGGGTTCATCCACGACAGCGCCCACGATCCATCGACGGCCATTGCCAGACGCCCGGTGTCGATCATCTGGGTGTTGGTCATGCCGAGGTCGGCCATCGACGCGCTGCGCGGCGCGACGTGGTGCACGTAGATCAGTTCGTACAGGCGGGTGATCGCTTCAATCGCTTCCGGCGAATCGATGGCGATACGGCCATCCTGGAAGTACGCGCCGCCATTCGAATGCACGGCGGCAGCAATCGGCATCCACCACAGCGGCCAGTCGACACCCCACTGCTGAATGTCTTCGGGGTCGAAACCTTCGTCATCGGGATGCCGGCCAGCGCTGTCCTTGGTTAGCGCCTTGGCATTCGCCACGAACGTATCCCAGTCCCAGATTTCGTCTTCGGCGAAGCCGGGCGGGGTGATGCCCGCTTCTTCGAACAACTGCGCGTTGTAGTAGATGTGGTGCGCGACCCAGCACGAGCCGATGCCGTGCCAGCGGCCATTATCGTCAGCGCAGCGCGCGGCTTCTTGCGGCAGGAAGTAATCCGGCGCGCCCAGCAGCGGGTCGGCGGTGATCTTATCGGTGATGTCCAGTAGCAGACCCTGCGAAACGTAGGTTTCGTAGCCGTCGGCGATGATAAACGACGTGTCCGGGGTGGTGCCCGCGGCGAAGTTGGTCAGCAGCACGCGGTTGTATTCACCCGCGTCCGGGGTATGCTGCCACTCGACGGTGATGCCGGGGGTTTCGGTCTGGAAGACTTCAATAGCCGCGCGCACGCCTTCATCTTCTGCGACGCCGCCCCAACCACCAAACGAAATGCCGACCGCATCCTGTTTGTTCGGCATGGCCAACAGCTTGCCGCCCAACTGCGTCATGCTGGCAGCGAAGGCTGCCGAAGCACCCATATACTTCAGAAAATCACGACGAGAAACGTTGTTACCTGCCATGTTAAATCTCCTAAAGTTTGCTCAAACGGACTTACTTTTTAGTACAACGAGACGCTGCGCCGAGTCTCGACATACCCTGTTGGGCTGGATGCTGATCTCAGCCAACCGGAGAGTTTCCCTGGCTGGCCTGATCTACGTAATTTATTGTTCGCGCACCCAGACACGCATTTCGCCGGGCTCCCGGTTCGCCCACAGACTGTAGGGAATCGCCTTGAACGGCACGGCATCATATGAATATTGGAGCGCGCTTTGCGGCTGATAGAGACCACCCGGCCACGCCGTCGCTTCCGTGCGAACGGATTCCCCGGTGATTACGCCGACGCCGCCGAACAGACTGCTGTCGACGCTGCCGACCAGCTTGGCGGTGCGCGGAATGACGAGATTGGCCAGATTCGCGCCGTTATCGGCTTCCTCGAGGCAGTAAACGACCGGGCCGCGCTGCAGGGCGACCGTGCCCGCATTATGGCGCACATTGGGATGTGACACGATGCGTTCTACGCTCATGGGCAGCGCCAGCTCGACGGTATCGCCGTTGTTCCACTGGCGGTCGATGAAGGCATAGCCGCGCTGAACATTGGCCGTAGTCGTCACGCCGTTGACGCGCAGCGTGAAGTTCGACGCCCAGTTGGGGATGCGCAGCGCCAGCTTGAACGCCGTCGGTTGCGCGACGCGCACGGTGATGCTCACATCGCCGTTCCAAGGGTAATTCGTTTCCTGATCGATCTGCACGCTGCCCGCGGGCAAATTGACGCGCATGTGGCTGTGGTTGTACAGGTGCAGGTAGATGGTGTCGGCGCTGTGCGACGAGAAGTAGTGGCCGAGGTTGGCGGTGACGCGCGCGAGATTCGGCGGGCAGCACGGGCACACGAACCAATCCTGACGGCGGTAGTGCTTCGGTGTGTTGATGCCGCTGAAATGTTCGTGCGGGTTCACATATGGGTAGGAGGCCAGCGGATTGGCATAGAAGAACTGGTTGCCTTCCCACGACACGCCCGACATGATGCCGTTATACAACGCGCGTTCCATCACGTCGGTATAACGGCTGTCCGGGTCAATGTCGAACATGCTCTTCGCCCAGAAGACCAGCGCAATCGACGCGCAGGTTTCGGCATAAGCGGATTCGTTCGGGAGGTCATAGCCGAAAGTGAAGCCTTCGTTGGCGTGTGCCGGACCGAGACCGCCCGTGATGTACATCTGCTTGCTGGTGAGGTCTTCCCAGATCACGCGGCAGGCGTCGAGCAGGGTGCTGTCGCCCGTTTCGGCAGAGATGTCCGCCGCGCCCGCATACAGGTAGGCGGCGCGCACCGAGTGCCCGGTGGCGACGTTCTGCTCACGCAGGGGTTTGTGCGCCTGACAATAGTGATAGGTCTTGGCCCAGAACTTAGTCGGGTCGTCGCCGCGGGCCGCCGCTTCGATGTCGAAGAAGTTCGGTTCGTGCCCGCGTTCGTCGACGAAGTACTTGGCGAGGTTGAGATAACGTTTTTCGCCCGTCGCCCGGTACAGCTTGACCAAGCCCAATTCGACTTCCGGGTGGCCGCAGTAACCGTGCACCTGCTGTTCGCCGGGGCCGAAGCGCGCGTCGATGTGATCGGCGTAGCGCGCCAGTGTGTCGAGCAGCACGCGCTTGCCCGTCCCTTGATAGTACGCTGCTGCGCCTTCCATCAGGTGGCCAGCATCATACAGTTCGTGCCAGTCCCGCAGGTTGCGCCACTTGTTTTGCGGTTCGATCACCGTGAAGAAGCTGTTGAGGTAGCCGTCTTCGAGCTGACCCTCTTTGATCGCCTGAATGACCTTATCGGCGAGTTGTTCCAGTTCGGGATCGGGGTAGCTGTCAAGGCTGTAGCCGACCGCTTCGATCCACTTTGCCAGATCGGAGTCCCAGAATTTGTGCACGATGTGCCCGTCAAACCGGGGATCGTTCTCGCCACCATGCAGATGCCAGGCATCGGTGCGGTTGGTGCGTTCGAGCTGATGATATATCGCGGGGATGGTCGACTTGCGGACGGTTGCTTGGCGTTCGCCCCAATACCCACCGTCAATTTTGACCTGATTAGACCGGATAGCGCTTAAGGGCAGCCCATTATTAACCATGGTAGATCCTATTCTGAAATCGAATGCACTATTCAACAATTTGTATCCACTGTAACGAAACCGGGAGTCGCTGAACAGTCGTTGATTCCTGCCAATACCAGTCTGATTCCGACTTTTCCCAAGTTTGCGCCTATAATCGTGTGCAAACAGATATTCGCATTTAGGACAACCAACTTATGGATATTACTCATGCCCTGCACCTGACCATGAGCTGTCCGATCAAGGCGCAGAATGCCGGGTTGTTCATTTCGCGAGGGACGGCGCTGCATCCCACGCGCATCATCAACTCGCATGAACTGATTTTTGTGAAGCAGGGCGAACTCGAATTGTGGGAAGAGGGGCAGCAGTTTCATCTCCACGCCGGCCAGACGCTGCACCTGTGGCCGGGGCGGCGGCACGGCGGGTCGAACCCTATGCCGCCCGACTTACGCTTTTACTGGATTCACTACGAAGTGGTTTGCGAAGCGGTGAGCGATGTGCAGCTCACCGCGCCTGAATATCATCCGGGCTTGGTCGTGCCACAGATGGCCACGCTGCGCCAACCCGAACGACTGGAGCGTTTGTTCCGCACGTTTCTGGACGACCAGGAGTCGGGGATGCTGCATCCCTACGCGGCCAATCTGCTCACGACGCTCATGCTGCTCGAAGTCGTGCAATCACAGGTGGAACCGGTCGAAGTGAACGAGGATGCGAACGTGGTCGCGACCTGGGCGCACACGTATATCCGCATGAACTTTGATCGCCCGATTACAGCCAGCAAGATCGCCGCCGCGCTCGGCTACAATACCGACTATCTCGGGCGCATCTATCACCGCCTGTACGGCTGCACGCTGACCGAGTCGATTCACCGCCGCCGCATTGAAAAAGCCTGCGAATGGCTGCTGGACACCAACCTGACGATTGCGCAGATCGCATCCCGCTGCGGTTTCAGCGACACCGACTATTTCCGGCGCATCTTCCGGCGCATCATGCAGATTGCGCCCGGTGACTACCGCACTGAATTCTCGCGCATGCACATCAACACGCACTGACGCTCAGCGGCGGATTTTGCCGGAGCTGTCGCCGGACATAAGCTGCTCGACCTCGTCTACGCTGACGAGCAGCGCGTCGCCGGGAATGGTGTGTTTGAGGCAGCCCGCGGCGGTCGCAAAGTTGAGCGCGTACTCGGGATTCTCCGGGTGCTGGCGCAGACCGTAGATCAACCCGGCGGTGAACGCATCGCCCGCGCCGACCCGGTCGACGATGGGCGTCAGATCGTAGCTCGCGCCTGTGTAGAACTGACCGCGCTGCCACAGTACCGCCGACCACGTGTTGTGACTAGCCGAGTGCGAAGCGCGCGTCGTGAAGGCAATCGTTTTGAGCTGCGGGCAGCGCTCCGCCACCTGTTCCGCCACGTCGCGATTCTGGTCGATCAAATCGGCAGCGGGGTCGCGCGGCTTGAGGCCGAACATCGTGTGTACGGTCTCGGTGTTGCCGACCACCACATCAGACTGCGCGACGAGATCAGGCATGACGTCCGCCGAGGTTTTGCCCCACTTCCACAATGCATGGCGGTAGTTGAGGTCGCACGAGATCGTCAGACCGAGTTCGCGCGCCACGCTGATCGCTTCGCGGCAGGTGTCGGCGGAGCTCTCCGTGAGCGCGGGCGTGATGCCGGTCCAGTGAAACCAATCCGCGTTAGCCGCTGTGAAGACTGCGCGCCAATCGATCATCCCCGGCTGCAGTTCGGCGGCGCTTGACCGAGCGCGGTCATAGATCACTTTGCCGCCGCGCTGTGCCGCCCCCTGTTCGACAAAGTACACGCCGAGCCGATCCCCGCCGCGTGCGACGTGCCCCACGCCGACGCCGTACTGGCGCAGATACATCAGCACCGCTTCGCCGAGGTCGTGTGCGGGCAAGCGGGTTACATACTCCGCGCGGTGACCGAAGCGCGCCAGCGCGATGGCGACATTCGCCTCTGCGCCGCCGAACGTCACGTTATACGACTGCGTCTGGATGAGGCGCAGTAAGTCGGGCGGGGTGAGGCGCAGCATAATTTCGCCAAAAGCGACTATCGCCTGCATGTCGTTTGTTCCTCCAGTTATACGCGCGGCGAACTGCCCGTCAGCCGCGTAAACGTCTGATAGCCGATCCAGCGGAAAGGTTCCGGCGGGAGCGGCGGGTAGGTCTGCTGGTAGAAGGGCAGCCCGCGCCAGCGGTGGTCATCGCGCGAATACAGGTCGGTGATGACTTCTCCGGCGATATTCGCCAGTGTGACACCGTGCCCGCAGTAGCCAATCGCATAATACACGTTGTGATTGTCGCCGCGCACGCCCATCAGCGCCTGGCGGTTGAGCGTGATGCCGAGTGTTCCCGTCCAGCGGTGGGTGATCGGCAGGCTGCGCGAACCGGGCATGTAATTCGCCAGCGTCTCCTGCATTTTGGCGAAGGCGGGCTGCGCCGTGTGTGGCGTGCCGGGGTAGGCAGTACGGTTGTTGAACAAATAGGCGTAGGATTGGTTGCTGCCGCCGCCGAACACGAGCCGCCCATCCGTCGTTAGGCTGCTGTACGAGATGCGGTCCAGGTCGTCGCTAAAACCCGCCAGCGCCTTCCAGCCGATCTGTTCACGCTGTTCCGGGGGCAGCGGCGCCGTCGCGAAGACGTGCGAGTGCAGGGGAAAGAGCGCGTCACGGAAGTAGCCGAGCTTGCCCGTATAGCCGTTGGTCGCCAGCATGATCGCTTTGGCTTTGATGCTGGCATGCGGTGTGTGCACGGTGATCGTCGCGCCCTCGTCGATGCGCGTGACGGGCGTGCCTTCGTAGATTTCTACTCCGCGTTCGAGCAGCACCGGGCGCAGACCGCGCACCAACTGCGCGCCATTGATCTGCCCCGAGTTCGGGTCGAAGATTGCGCCGTGCGCCCCGTTCAACTGCAAACGCGCGGCCAACTGCTGCGCATTCAGATACGCTTCGGGGATGCCGAGCGACTGCAGATATTCGACTTCTTCATGGGCGGCCTCGGCGCGTTTGCTATCGGTCAGAACAGTCACTGTGCCGTCGTAGCGGGCGCTGACCGGGAGGTTGTGCCGTTCGATGATCTGGCGGATGGTGAGAATGCCTGTGTGGGTCATCTGGTAGATGCGCGCGGTCATTTCGGCGCTGTAGCCGCTGGTCACGGCCAACCAATTGAGCAGCATGCCGCCATTGCGCCCGCTGGCGCCGTTCGCGAGCGACTTTGCCTCCAGCAGAATGACACGTTTTTCCGGGTAGCGCTGACTGAAGTGGTAGGCGGTCGAGACGCCCGTGAAGCCGCCCCCAATGATCACCAGATCGGCGCTGGTGTCCTGTTGGAGCGCGGGCAGCGGTTGATAATTGGGCGTTTCCGCCGTCCACAGCGCCTGACTCTCGTCCACTTCCAGCTTCTCTTTGAAGACGCGCCCCGCCAGCGGCCACGTCAGCGCGGCGAGGTTCGAGGCGGCCGTCAGGAAGCGGGTGGTCAGGTTGCGGGACGGAGTGCTCATCGTCATCTCTCGATCAGGTCTGGTCAGCAGCGCAATACGATAACCACAAACCGGCTCGGGCGCTAGCGCTCAACTATCCTTCACGATCCAAACGTCGGAAATTCAATAGAATTCTAGAAGATGATGTAGGCAGTAAGCGACCATCGCGCCCGCACCAGAGCAGCCATACGGGACACCCAGCGCAGTTGAGGACATCGAACCATGACGTCATATGTCTACTTTGAGGATGATCAGTTGAGCGGGGAGATCATGAGTCTCACCCTGAATTTTCAACTGGGCATAACCGACCTGACGATCTGGAATGACAGCGTCGACTTCATGCAGCGCCTGCGCAGCCTCTGTGTGCCGCCCGCGGTGATCTTTCTGGATATTCATATTGGCCCCATCGATGGCTTTGGCATTCTCAAGGGGATTCGTGCGGATGCGGCCTTCGACTCGGCCAAGATTGTCGCGGTGACGGCAGGCGTCACGGGCGATGAGGTCGATCAACTGCAGATGGCGGGCTTTGACGGCGCGATTGGCAAGCCGATTGAGATCGCCACCTTTCCCGAAGTGCTGGCGCGAATCATGCGCGGTGAGCGCGTGTGGCAGTGTATGTAAGCCCCTAGACAAACAAAAACTCTCCCCGCATTCAGGTTGAACGCGGGCAGAGCTATCCCTTCCACCGCCCTTACGCGATGGTCACCTCAGCACACAGATACACATCCTGAATCGCATTGAGCAGCTCGACGCCCTCCGCCAGCGGGCGCTGAAACGCTTTGCGTCCGCTGATCAAGCCCATGCCGCCCGCCCGTTTGTTGATGACCGCCGTCTTGACCGCTTCGGCGAGGTCGTTCTTGCCGCTCGCGCCGCCCGAATTGATCAGGCCCGCGCGCCCCATGTAGCAGTTCGCCACCTGATAGCGCGTCAGGTCAATGGGGTGATCGCTGGTCAACTGGCTGTAGATGCGTTCGTCCAGCTTGCCATAGCTGGAGCCGCCCGCGTTGATCGCTTTGTAGCCGCCGTTTGATTCCGGTTGTTTCTGCTTGATGATATCGGCCTCAATCGTCACGCCCAGGTGATTCGCCTGCCCGGTGAGATCGGCAGAGGCTTCGTAGTTGACGCCATTCACCTTGAAGCCCGGGTTGCGTAAATAGCACCAGAGCACGGTCGCCAAGCCGAGTTCGTGGGCGTGGACGAACGCCTCCGCGACTTCGACGAGCTGGCGCGTGCTTTCCGGTGAGCCGAAATACACGGTCGCACCCACGGCAACCGCTCCGAGATTCCACGCCTCTTTCACGGTGCCAAACATGACCTGATCGTAGCGATTCGGGTATGTCAGCAGTTCATTGTGGTTGATTTTGACGATGAACGGAATTTTGTGTGCGTACTTGCGCGCGACCGCGCCGAGCACGCCGAAGGTCGAGGCGACGGCGTTGCAGCCGCCTTCGATCGCCAGTTCGACGATGTGCGCCGGGTCGAAGTAATCGGGATTTTTGGCGAACGACGCGCCCGCCGAATGTTCAATCCCCTGATCAATGGGCAGAATCGAGACATAACCGGTGCCGCCGAGCCGCCCGTGCGCGTGCAGTTGTTCGAGGCTGCGCAGCGCCTGCGGATTCCGATCCGAGAGTCCCCAGACTTCACTGACACAGTCCGGGCCGGGCAGATAGAGACGTGTTTGGTCGATAGTTGTGCAGCGATGGGAGAGCAGCGAGTCGGCTTCATCACCGAGTAGTTCGGCGATCCGGTCGATAGACGGACTCCGAGTCGGGGTAGGGTGTAAGGTCATGGCAATATCCTCAAGAATAATATTTAGCCGTACTGTAATGATTATACACCGCATTACAGACCGTGAGTCAGCCCGGTGCAAACGGGTGACAAACATCACCGCGTGGTAAGTGCACTTCTTCATGACTTGCGGGTCAAGTCGCGTTAAGACCCTCGTCCGCAGTTAAAATAAGACCAACATTGAAGACCTTGAAACGTTAGGAGCATAGCCATGCGGATCGCAGTATTGACGGGTGGCGGTGATGTTCCCGGGTTAAACCCCGCCATCAAAGCTATCGTAAATCGGGCGCTTGATAATGGTTACGACGTTCTAGGAATTCGGCGCGGCTGGCGTGGCTTGGTGCAAATCAATCCGGACGACGACAGCACGCGATCTTGGGTGTTCCCACTCACGAAAGAGACCGTCCGCCGGGTGGATCGCAGCGGCGGCACATTCCTGCATACATCGCGGACGAACCCTGCGAACATGAAACCGGATGAAATTCCTGCTTTTGCTAACGTGCCGCTGAAACCGGAGGCGAAGACTCACGACATCACGCCGCACATTCTGCGCGTGATCGAGACGTTGGGAATCGACTGCCTGATTCCGATTGGCGGCGATGACACGCTCAGCTATGGCGAACGATTGGCGCGCGAAGGCGTCCGCGTGATCGCCATCCCGAAGACGATGGATAACGACGTTTACGGGACGGATTACTGCATCGGTTTTTCGACCGCGGTGACGCGGAGTGTGGAATTCATCCATGCGCTGCGTACCTCCGCCGGGTCGCATGAGCGCATCGCGGTGATTGAGCTGTTCGGACGCAATTCCGGCGAAACATCGCTGATTGCGGCGTATTTGGCGGGCGTTGACCGCGCATTGATTTCGGAAGTGCCATTCGACATCAACAAGCTCGCTCGCCTGGTATTGGAAGACAAGAGTCAGAACCCGAGCAACTACGCCATGATCACCGTTTCCGAAGGCGCGCATCCGCTGGAGGGGCAGGTCATCGAAGGCGGTAAGGAAGATGCTTTCGGTCATCGGAAACTCGGCGGAGTTGGTCAGGCGGTTGGCGATGCCCTCAAGGAGTTGACCGGGCAGAACATCATTTACCAGCAGCTCGCCTACCTGATGCGCAGCGGCGCGCCGGACTCGCTTGACCTGATGGTCGCGGCGAACTTCGCGCACGTCGCGCTGAGCCTCATCGAGCGTGGCGAAAGCGGGCGCCTGGTGTGTTTGCAACGCGGCGTGTACAGCGATGTCCCGCTCTCGACGGTGGCGCAGGGCAAGAAGCGCGTCAACGTCCCCGAGTTGTATGATACGGATTGCTACCGTCCACGTGTACGCCATGTCTTAGGGATGCCCATGTTCCTGACGTGAAGTCGGGACACCCGTCTCATCTAGCCTAATGTGCAGACAACTGACGGCCGGGAAACCGCGCCGTCAGCGTTTTGCCGGAGGAGTTGATCGGCTATGAACCAGCGACTAGCAGTTGTGACTGGTGACGACCCCGCGCCGGGGATGAACGCGGCGCTGCGTAGCGTAACCCGCCGCGCATTGGAACTGGGCTGGCAGGTGATCGGCATCTGTGACACCGATGGCGACTTGCTGCCAGAAGATTGCATCCCGCTGACTGCGCGCACCGTCGACGGCATCAGTCCACGCGGCGGCAGCTTGTTGGGGTGCATGGACACCCGCCCGATGCTGACGCAGACAGGGCTGAACATCGCCCGCCACTGCCTGACGGAGACGCGCGTCGATGCGTTGATCGTCATCGGCGGGTGTGAGACGCAGGCAGCGGCGCAGGCCCTTGCGCAGAGCGGGTTGCCCGTCAATGGCATCGCGGCATCGGTTGAAAATGATGTCCCCGGTCTAGAAATGATCATTGGAACAGACAGCGCGCTTAACATTGCGTTGGATAAAATCGACTGCCTGCGGGCAACCGCGCCGACTGGGCGTCTGCTGCACCTGATCGAAGTGGCCGGGCGCAGTTCCGGCTATCTGGCGCTGATGTCGGCGGTGGTCGGCGGCGCGGCGGCGGTCATCCTCCCTGAGACCGAGGGTGAACTGGTGCGCAATGTCGCCAATGTGGCCGCGCTGACGGAGTCAGGCGATCCAATCATCGTGGCGGCGGAGGCAACGTATGATGCGGTGCGCGTCCGGGCTTCCAGTCTGGCGCAGGAGCGCAAGCTGCAAGGTCACCAGATCGCGCATGCGCAGCGTCACGCCGCCCCGAGCGCCTATGATCGCCTGCTGGCGACGCGTCTAGGCACGCAGGCCGTAGACGCGCTGGTACGCGGCGAGTCTGGGGTCGTCTTTGGTTTTACTCACGGAGCTATTCACGCAGTACCGTTTGCCGAGGTGGTCGGCCAAGCCAAGCCACTCGACGACGATCTGCTCCATCTCGCGGCTCTCCATACGATTGACGCCGCGCTGCACGAACACTGATACAAGCATTGGAGGAACATCCCACTATGAATAAACGGCTGGCAGTTATGACGAGCGGCGGTGATGCGCCGGGAATGAATGCCGCGATTCGCTCAATTGTGCGTATCGCACTGAATCGCGGCGTGGATGTCTATGCGATCTACGAAGGTTATCAGGGCTTGATCAACGGGGCAGACTTCATCCGCAAGCTGTCGTGGGATGCGGTTGGCGGTATCCTGCACCGGGGCGGCACGATTATCGGCACGGCGCGCTGCGATTCGTTTCGCACGCACGAAGGACGCCGGATCGCCGCGCTCAATCTGCTCAAGCACGAGATCGATAACCTGATCATCATCGGTGGTGACGGCAGCCTGACGGGCGCCGATGTGTTCCGCCGTGAGTGGGGCACGCTGCTCGAAGAGCTGGTCAGCGCAGGCGAAATCACGCGCGAAGTGGCCGACCAGCATGCGCATCTGACGATCATTGGCCTCGTGGGGTCAATTGACAACGACATGTACGGCACCGACATGACCATCGGCGCGGATACCGCGCTGCACCGCATCACCGAAGCGGTCGATGCGATCAGCAGTACGGCGGCCAGCCATCAGCGCACGTTCGTCGTCGAGGTGATGGGGCGCAACTGCGGTTATCTCGCCCTGATGGGCGGCATTGCAACCGGAGCAGATTACGTGCTCATTCCTGAGAATCCGCCCGATGCCGATGTCTGGGAAGACAAGATGTGCGCCGACCTCAAAGCGGGACGCGAGGCAGGGCGGCGCGACAGCATCGTGATCATCGCCGAGGGCGCGCAGGATTGCAACGGCAAGCCCATCGACAGCGCATACGTGAAGAAGGTGCTGCAAGAGAAATTCAACGAGGATGTGCGCATCACTGTGCTGGGGCACGTGCAGCGCGGCGGGACGCCGACCGCGTTTGACCGCAATCTGGGCACGCGCATGGGCGCGGCAGCGGTTGATGCCGTACTCAATGCGACGCCGGAAACTGAACCGCAGTTGATCGGTTTGCGCAATAATCGTATTGTGCAAGCGCCGCTGATGAAGTGTGTGGAGCAGACGCGGGCGGTCGCGGCAGCCATCGCCGCGCATGACTACGAAAAAGCGATGGAACTGCGCGGCACGAGCTTCAAGCAGACGTACAACACGCTGCAGGTGCTGCTGCGCGCGCTGCCACATCCGCCGCAGCCCGGTCAGAAGCGCCTGCGCATCGCCGTGATGAACTCCGGCGCGCCCGCCTCGGGCATGAACACCGCCATCCGCGCGGCAGTGCGCAGCGGCTTGGATCAAGGGCACATCATGCTCGGCGTGACCAACGGTTTTCAGGGCTTGATTGACGGTACCGTGCGCGAAATGGATTGGATGAGCGTCAACGGTTGGGCTTCGGTCGGCGGCTCGGAATTGGGCGCGAACCGCACCGTTCCCAGCGGTCGTGACTTCTATCACATCGCCCGCACGATCGAAAAGCACGATATTCAAGCGCTGCTGATCATCGGCGGGTGGTCGGCGTATCAGGGGGCATACCAACTCCACCGTGAGATCGACAATTTCCCGGCGTTCAATATGCCGACGATTTGCCTGCCCGCGTCGATCAACAACAACCTACCCGGTTCGGATCTCAGCATCGGCGCAGACACCGCACTCAACAATATCGTGTGGGCGGTGGATCGGATCAAGCAGTCGGCGATTGCGCAGCGCCGCTGCTTTGTGGTCGAAGTGATGGGGCGCAACTGCGGCTATCTGGCGCTGATGAGCGGGCTGGCGACGGGCGCGGAGCGCGTCTACCTCCCCGAAGAAGGCATCACGCTCAGGGATCTGCAAACGGATCTGGATCAACTGCGGTATGGCTTCCGGAACGGGAAGCGGCTCGGCCTCATGATCCGCAACGAGAACGCCAACCCGATCTACACGTCACAGTTCATGGCGTCGCTGTTCGAGCAGGAAGGCGGCGAGCTGTTTGACGTGCGGCAGACCATCCTCGGACATGTGCAGCAGGGTGGCGACCCATCCCCATTTGACCGGATTCATGCGACGCGCCTGGCCGTGCGCTGCATCGGCTACCTGATTGAGCAGGCTCAGAGCGACACGCCGACGAGCGCCTTCATCGGCATCGAGGCCGGCGAAACGCGCATCCACAACATCGAAGACATGGCGCGCATGGTCGATCAGACGCACCAGCGCCCGCGCCGCCAGTGGTGGCTTGATCTGCGTCCGATTGCGCAGGTATTGGCGCAGCCGGAACCGCAGAGTTCCAATAACGGAAACCCCTAACCCGAACGGAAAATGGCCCAGGGGTGCAGAGCATCTCTCATATGCCCGATTGCTCAGACTGCGATCACCACCACCGGTGATCGCAGCCCGAGCAAAATAAAGCCAGCCACAGCAAAACTCAAACTTTACATTTTTTATGCGACATTGGCGGCGGCAAGTCGTTTATATACGTGACAACTCCAGCATAATCGAATACTTGTTCCGAGAGTTGTTGCAGCACCAAGGCTGATTTGCCATTCACTGCAAACATGCGGCGGCCGCTCGGTCTGGCGCATGCGAGGTAGGCAGATGCAGTGAACCCAGACCACCACTAACTGTCTATCTCTAGCTATGACAACGGGGACGCCTCTTATTCGTCCCCGTTGTCGTTCCTAAGCGTTTTTGCTCCCAAGTTTGCGCAATAAATGGATCGGGCTAGCGCTTAGCCGTTGCCGTTGCCGTTGCCGTTGTTGCCGTTACCGTTGCCATTGCCATTGCCGTTGTTGCCGTTACCGTTGTTACCATTGCCGCCGGCATTGGAGTTTCCATTACCTTGATCAGAAACGCCGGGGGGTTCCCCCGGCGGGTTAGCTACGCTGCCATTATTTCCATTGTTTCCGTTGTTGCCGCCGTTACCTCCGCCCGGGTCAGCAGGCGGATTACCTTGTGGTGGATGGGTGGCCTGCGCGTTACACGAGTTTCCGGGACAGTTAGTCGCCTGCTGACTATTGTTGCCGCCGTTACCTCCGCCGGGGTCAGCGGGCGGGTTGGTGGCCTGCGCGCTACACGAGTTGCCCGGGCAGTTAGTCGCCTGCTGACCACCTTGCGCCTGAGTCGGCGGGACGTGGGTCGCGCGTGGCGTATTCGTGGGCCGCGGCGTGCGGGTCGCACTCGCGGGTTCGCTTGTCTCAGCTGTGACGGGCGCGCGGGTGCGCGGCGTGCGGGTCGGGCTGGGCGTCACAGATGGCGTCGGCGTCTCGGACCCAGCGAGGACCGGGCGACTGGAGGGTTGTTCGCCTTCTGGCGCTTGACCGGGCGGCACATTGCTGCCATCGACCGCATCGATCACGGCGTTGATGGCGGTGATACTCTGCGCAAACTCTGGCTGCGCCATCAGATCCGGGGCAAGTCGCTCGGCTTCGATAAGGTCTTGCCGAGCTTCCAAAAGAACGGCGTTCGTGTCTTCGCGGCGCACGGTGAGGACCAGCGCTTCTTCGGCGCGGCGCCGTGCCTGCTGGAGCAGTACTTCGGCGCGGTCGGCCGCCGTGCGTGCGAAAACCAGTTCGACTTGTTCGACGGCGCGTTTCACGGGATACAGCGTGTCACCGGGCACAGCCGAGGCGGACGCGGCGCTCAAGCCACCGCTCAGAACGATGAGAATGAGCACGGCGGCTGCGGCCCAGCGCAGCAGCGCGGGCACGGGCGAACGGCGCGGTTTGGACACGAGGGCAACGGGCGGTTGGCCAGTCGATGGACGCGCTCCATTGCTGTGCACTTTGCCATGCTCTGCCGGATACTGCTGGTCGAAAGCGGCGAGCATCCGGGCTTCGATGCGCTTACTCGCCTCGTCGGAGAGCGCCGGGAACGGGGTGGCTGCGACATCAATGGCAGTGTTGACCAGCGGGTCTTTGGTGCGCGGGGGCGTAAAGGTCGTCCCCGGTGGTAGTGCGCGGTCGAGGCGCGCGGCGAGTTGTTCAGGGGTGTTGCGCATCTCACTCATGGATGCCCCTTAAATAGTGACGGCTTTTCGATTCCCCACCAAGGATCGATGTGAGGTGTTCCAGCGCCCGATGTTGAGCGCTTTTGACTGCGGTCATCGACTTGCCCAATATGGCGGCGACTTCTTCGTGACTCTTGCGATCAACAAACCGCAGAACCAGAATCGTCTGGTGTTCTTCAGAAAGCTGTCCTAGGGCTGCGCGCAGTCGATCAAACGACTGCTTTTGCAGCATTTGTTCTTCGGGTAAAGTGAGATCATCAGGGAGACTCTCGGTCAACTCGCTGATCGGCTGACGCTGGTGGGCGCGGTAGTGATCCGCAACCCGCGATGCGGCGATCCGGTACAGCCAGGCGGCAAAGGGAGCTTCTGTGATCTGGTACTGTGCCAAGCCTTTGACCATGCTGATAAAGACTTCAGACGTGATGTCTTCCGCATCTTCTGCGCTGCGCACCCGAGCGATGACATACCGGTAAATCGACTGGGAGTACGCCTGATACAGTGCCCCCACTGCCTCGCGATCTCCGGTCTGAGCTCGCTTGATGAGCAATCGTACATCCACTTGCAGGGATACAGTATCTGACGTATCGACCGTCAAGAGGAAGAATGCGGTAAATACACTATATAGAGACATCGCTACCCGATAGAATGAGTTAAGGCAAACAGACCATGCACTCGCTTCTATCGATTTTACATGAAATTCATGATCCTCAGCAGAAGTGGCTGTGGCAAGGATATGAATTCCAGTATCAACCAGTGTAGCGTGCACGCTGATAACCTTCCATCCAATCGGTATCTGACATCTGTACTAGGGCGATGATTCCGGGACTGATCAGCGGTCTGCAGACCAGCGGCTTGATTGTCAGGCGAAACTGCTTCCGGTATGCGCGGGACTCAGCACAGGTTTGATCCCGGTTTCACACTCGTCTGTCCTATGAACCGTGGAAAAGAACCAGATGTCGCGTGAGATGAGTGAAAATAGTTGGAATTGCGTAAAGCCAACGCCAGGCGCCTGGGAGGTTCGCCCAATGCGGACGCGGGTCAGCCGATCTATGAGTGGGAATCGCAGGCTGGTTTCGTTTCCTAGAAGCCGAGCGGGGAGATCCGGTCGAGGAATTTGCGGACGAGCGGATGACCGAACGCGCCGATGTTCTGCGCGACGAGCCATGCGTCCTGCTGGTTAGGTTTGAGCGTGGCGGCGCTCACGACGATCTTGTCGTAGTGAGGTGTCGGCAATGACCCGACGCTGAAAACCTGCGCGACATCGTGATCGGTCTCGTGATAGCTGATCGGCGGCAGCATGCTGATGATTTTGTAGGTCTGACGCTGAAATTCCTGCGCTTTAGCATCCTGCAGGACATGCACCCGCAGTCGCCCCAGTTCCGCGCCAAAGTAGGCTGACCAGATGTGAATTGCCTCTTCGTCGGGGTATTCGCGGGTCAGAGTTTTGAACAGCCGCGTCTGGAAGCCGTATTCAAAGCGGTAGAGGCGAGCTATCGCGTCGAGAATGTGCTGATTGATGCTGAGGATGGCGTCGAGCGCGGCTTCCGGGTCGTCGCAGCGCCCCACGAAGTACCCCTCAAAACCCGTCCCCTCTTCGAAATACGGATTACATTCGCGCCGCACGGTCTCCCACGCGAGGTAGGTCTTCTCCATCTGGTCATGCTGAACGACCGCGTTCAACGGCAGATGGTTCAGGTGCAGACAAACATACAGCGTGTGCCCGAACGGGACTTCGCTCTCAACGGTTGTGATGCCGCTCATGCTTTGGTGTGCTCAACTGTCAGTCAGAAGTGACAAACGGGTCAGGTAGACGATCCCAGATTTGCTGCAAAATGCGTTTCTCACGGGTTTCGATCGCCTGCGCAAACGGGTCAATGCTGCGGATGTGTGCGAACGCTGCATACCCGCGCCGGAGAAAGTCGTAGATTTCTTCCCACCCGAGACGATGCGCAAGCGGTTCAGCCACTTTCAGCCCGAAGTTCACCATCGGCAGATGCGCCAGGGCGTTGACTTCGCGCACGACTTTAACGAGTAGGTCGATTTGCTGGTGCCGGGCGTCCGCATTGGCACACAGGCGATAGCCTTCGGCATACGTCGCGCCGTCGATGCAGTCGGTCACGCCCAATTGATCGACGAGTACGCGCACCAACTGCTGATCAAGCTGATCGGTCATGTGGGTGAGTATGAGCGCATCTTCCATGACTTTGACGACGCGCGGCGGCAGAATCGGCGACAGCAGGTGATGCAGGCGCTGCACGTCATAGTTGCGTTGGCTGAAGTCGCGCGCGGCGTACAAATCGCTGAGGAAAAAAGCACATGCGGGTTGAAAGCGCGGATCGGCCAGCAGATCCGCGTAGGTCGCGGCGAGGCGCGCGGACTGCCACGTGCGCAGCAGTTCCAAATCCCGATCCAACTGCATCTCGGCGATCAGTTCGCGTTTAAAGTTCGTGCCGCTGCGAATTTGGGCGGCGGCCTGCAACTGCTGCAGGGGATCGGGATTCTTGTCCATCATCGGCCACACCTTCTTTGACTTCAAGTTTGGTTTGGGGGCGGTTGACCGCCCCCGTTTGTGACTGCGTTATTGGTGCTTAATCGCCTGCGGGCGCATGCGCCTTCTTGAGCTCCTTGGGCGGGGCGGCAATTTCGACCGTGTCAGTGTCGCGGTCGCTGCGGCGGATGCTCAGGATGATGAGCACAATGCCGATCAGCGAGATGATCGCCACCGGGAGGGTTGCGTCGGCAGACTGCGTCTGCACGACCAGCGGCGCCATGATCAGCGCGACCAGATTGATCACCTTGATCATCGGGTTGAGCGCCGGACCCGCCGTGTCTTTGAACGGATCGCCGACGGTATCGCCGACGACGCTGGCTTTGTGGTTGGCGCTGCCTTTGCCGCCCAGGTAGCCATCTTCGATGTACTTCTTCGCGTTATCCCATGCGCCGCCCGCGTTCGCCATGAACACGGCCTGCAACTGCCCCGAGACGATGACGCCGACGAGGAATCCGCCGAGCGCCTGTTCCTTGAGCAGCAGCCCGATCACGATGGGGGAGAGAATAGCGATCAAGCCGAGCGGGATCAGCTCCGTCTGCGCCGCGCGGGTGGAGATCGATACCGCCTGCGCGTAATCGGGCGTGCGTTCGCCCTTCATGACTTCCGGAATTGCCAACTGCCGCCGCACTTCCGCCATGATGTACCCCGCCGCGCGGTTGACCGCCTTGATCAGCAGGCTGCCGAAGATCAGCGGGAGGCAAGCGCCGAGCAGCACGCCGATGAACACGATGGGATCGGCAAGGTTGATCGAGCGGGTGAAGGTGGCGAGACGTTCCTCGGGCATCACGCGTTCGATGTCGATGAAGAACGAGCCAAACAGCGAGACCGCGGCGATGACTGCCGAACCGATGGCAATCCCCTTAGTGATCGCTTTTGTGGTGTTGCCTGCCGCGTCGAGGTCGGCGAGGATTTGCCGGGCATTGTCGTCAAAGTCCTCGCCCGCTAGTTCTGCGACACCATTGGCGTTGTCGGAGATGGGGCCGAATGTATCCATCGAGACATTATTGCCCGTGTGCGAGAGCATGCCCACGCCGATCAGCGTGACGCCGAACAGCGTGTACAGGAAGCGGTTATCCGCGCCGACATCGCGCATGCTGATGAGGAACAGCGCGAACACCATAATCCACAGCGCCTGGAAGATGCCGCTCACCACGTCTTTCTTGAGGAAGCCGCGGATGATCGCGACGACCGCGATCAGCGCGCCGAGGCTGAAGACCGGGAGCGCCCACTCCTGCGGGAAGTTGACGCTGAACACGAGCACAGAGGCGACGATGCTCGCCACGATCACGATGGCCGACCACACGCTCGACATGTAACCGAGCGACACGCCTTCAAGGATGACGAGCGCCGGGCCAAAGACCGTCGATTTGGCGATCTTCTGGACGCGGGGACTCTTGGCGCTGGTCGCGAACGCGGTCAGCGGGTTGAAGGCGACGGCCAGCGCAACGCCAATGGCCACCATTGCGCCGAGCGACAGGTGCGAAAGTAAATCACCGCCCGGGTCTTGCGCGCCCGCATAGAACACGGCGAGCAGGAAGGTCGAGATGATGGTGATGGCGCTGGAGATTTCATAGCTCTTGTACATCGCTTCTTCAGCGTCGTCGACTTTCCACATCGAAACGGTGTACGTTCCGATAATTGAACTCACTACGCCGATGCCGCGGACGAGCAGCGGCAGCACGATCCAGAACAACTGCCCGGTCAACGAGGTGAGCGCGAGACCGAGGATCAGGCTGGAGACGATGGTCACTTCGTAGCTTTCGAAGATATCGGCGGCCATCCCGGCGCAGTCGCCCACGTTGTCGCCGACGAGGTCGGCGATCACGGCAGCGTTACGCGGATCGTCTTCAGGGAGATCGGCTTCTACTTTGCCGACCAAATCCGCACCGACATCCGCGGCCTTGGTGTAAATGCCGCCGCCCACGCGCATGAAGAGCGCGAGCAGCGTACCGCCGAAGCCGAAGCCGAGCAGCACATCCGGCGAGGCCTTGCCGAAGATGATAAAGATCAGCGTGCCGCCGAGCAGTCCGAGACCATCGGTCAACATACCTGTGATCGTGCCGGAACGGTAGGCGATAGTCAGCGCGCGTTTGAAGCTGACACGGCTGGCCGCGGCGACGCGCACATTGCCCTGCACGGCCATATTCATACCCATAAAGCCGACCGTCGCTGAGAAGATCGCGCCCATCGCGAAGGCGAGCGCGCGCCCGGTGGCGACGCCTGTCACCGCCGAGGGGCACTCAACGCGGGCAGCGACGCGTTCCGGATTGAAGTCGGCATAGCCGTAATTGGTGGCGATTTGCTTGGGCGTCTCGGCGCGGAGCGCGAGCGCCGCCAGAACATTGGCTTCGGTGATACCTCCCGGGGCATTGGTGCTGATATCAAGCGCATAAGCGGCCTCGACATCCGTTGGACAGAACAGCTCGTTGGCTTCTCCCGTCGGCTTAACAAGGGCGACGCTTAGGAACATGGCAATAGTCAGGACAACAATCAGAATGGCGATGGTGCGCAGCTGCGTGCGGAGGTAGGCGTTGGCGCCGTCCTTGATGAAACCCCAGACGCGCTGCATGAGTTGGCTGCCTTTGTCAGCCGAGAAGGTTTGGCGGGCCAGCCAGTAGGCATAACCCAGGGCAATGAAGGCGGTAGCGAGGACAACGAGGATGAGGACTTGCTCGAATACTTGGATACCCTGCATAGCTTGCATTGTAGTATTCCCTCAATAGTTTGGGCGTCCCGCGGTGGGGACAGTGGAGAAGGGATAGAGCTGAAGGTGTGGATACGAGGAATGGTGCCGGAACGGGCTGCGCCCTGAATCTCTGCGTGGAGGGAGAACCTGGGGTGCACGCAGGATCCATCTTTCTTGATGCCAGCGCATGTCTTGCCAAGGCAGTGCTGACCCTGTTGCATCCATGGTAGCCTCCTTCGGATGCACGGTTCTGCTGGACAATGCCTCATATGACAGATTATAGGCTCGTGCGATGGGAAAGCGCTGTGCTCAAGATCACCGCCAAAACGGATGAGTGTCACTAGGGATCAGATCATTTGCCCAAGCGTTTCCACAGCCACAACCTACGCGATTTGCACAAAAATGCCTGTGTTTTCCCCCATTTGCGAGAAGGTGTGGTAGAGTTTCTGTGTCGGTTTATTTTTCAGATTAAAGGAACGAAGATGCAGTTTAAACACGTTCTTCTGGTCGTGTGCCTGCTGCTGCTGGTAGTGGTGCCAGCCGCCGCGCAGGATATGCCGGACGCAGAACTTCAGGATGACGAAGGTGGCGTCACCTTCGTGACGGGACAGTTGGCCTATACCAACCCGAACCTGCCCGATTTTGGCACGCAGCCGATTGTCTTCCTCGGCGATATGTCGGAAATCTTCGGCGGTGACTTCGAGTTCTCAACCGAATACCTCAATCTGGAATCGCCGCAGTTCCTCGCGACGATCACCTCGCCGATTTCTGAATCGCCGTTCTCCTTTGAACTGCGCCTGCCGATTGACCCCGGTGGTGTGCTCGCGGACGTCGACAACGACGGCGAAGAAGATGCCGGGATCTCGCTGTACAACATGAACTTCAGCTTCAATGGCATCGACGATCCGTTCATCGATGACCGCGAGTTCATTTACTACCGCTCGAACAACCAGAGCCTCGACTTTGCCACGCTGTATCAGGTGAACGGCGGGCGCGTGCTCGTATGGGCGCCGGATGATCAGCAGGGCTTCCCGTCAGGCTTCGGCGACGACGGCGAAATCTTCACCGAAGATGACCCGATTGTGCGCATTCCGGCGGGTTGGACGGTGGTCGACCTCGACAGCGATCCGTTCACGTTCATCCGCTCGCAGGAAGCGACTGTCGATATCATCGAATCGGCGGGCGAAGAACTGCCCGACTTCTCGAACCTCGGTTACGCCGACGCCTTCTCCGGCATGATCGATATGATGGAGAACGAATACGCCTTCACCGAACTGAAAGGCATCGACTGGGAAGCGCTGCGCGCCGAATATCTGCCGCGCTTTGAAGAAGCCGAAGCCAACAACGACTCGGAAGCCTACCAGATTGCGCTGAATGACTTCTTTGAGAATGCCGTCCCCGATGGGCACTTCGGCATCGGATCGCAGTTCCTCGCTTCGCGCGGCCTGCCCCCAGAAATCATGGGTGGTCTGGGGCTGGCGATTGTCGAGTTGACTGACGGCCGCTTCATCGCGAACTATGTTGGCGATGAAACGCCTGCCAGTGACGAAGGCATTGAACTGGGCGCGGAAGTCCTCGCCATCAACGGCACGCCGGTGGCCGACGCGATTGCCGACCTGCCCGGTCTGAACCCGCCGTACAGCAGCGACGTGCTGCGTCGTCTGGAACAGATTCGTCAGGTCATGCGCTTCAGCGTGGGCGACGAAGTTGAATTGACGTACCAAAACCCGGGCGACAGCGAACCGACGACCGTCACGCTGACGGCCATCGAAGAGAGCGCCAGCCGCCTCGCCTCGCGCGCGAATGTGTATGGCACGCCGCGCAGCTCGGATCTGCCGCTCGAATACGAAATTCTCGACAATGGCTACGGCTACATCGCTATCTACAGCTTCAGCGATGACATTCTCGTGTCGGTGCTGTTGTGGCAGCGCGCGCTGGCGCTGTTCAATGCGTCGGGCGTACCCGGCATCATCATCGACATGCGCTTTAACGGCGGCGGTTCACCGGATATTTCTAACCCGATGCTCGGCTACCTGTTCGAAGAGCCGGTCTATGCGGGTACGAGCGCGTTCTATTACCCGGATATCGACGCCTTCGAATTGAATCCGCTGTACGATACGACGATTATCCCTGCACCCGATCCGGCGGATCGCTATCTCGGCCCGATTGCGGTGTTGATTTCGCCCGCGTGCTTCAGCAACTGCGAATTCTTCACCTACACGCTCACGCTGCGCGATAATGTGGAAGTCATCGGCTTCTACCCGACGGGCGGCCTCGGCGGTGGCATTCAGGAATTCGCGATGCCGGACGGCGTGTTCGCGCAATATACGGTTGGGCGCGCGGTCGGTGCGGATAACGAAATTCACATCGAAGGTACGGGCGTGCCGCCGACGGTTGCCGTCCCGGTGACGGAAGACACGGTCTTCGCCGAAGGCGATGTCCTGCTCGACGCCGCGGTCGCGTGGCTGGACGAAGCGTCAGCGCCGCCGATCACCGATGCTGGCCCGATTGCGGTCGGCGACACGGTTAGCGGTGAGCTGGCGGTTGGCGAGCGCGCGTTCTATACCCTGACGCCGGAAGCCGACGCCACGATCAATATCGCGCTGGGCGATGAATCCGGCACGTTCGATACGGTCGTGCGCCTCTATGACGCAGCCGGCGAAGTATTGGCCGAAAACGACGACTCGTCGGCGGGCAACACCTACAATTCGCTGCTGGAAGCCGTCGAAGTGGTGGCGGGCGAAACGTACTATGTCGAAGTCGCCACGTATGGCGATGCAGGTGAAGGCGCGTACGACCTCTCCATCGAAGCGGCTGAGTAGACTTCTCCAATAACGTGACCGGGCGATCCATTTGGATCGCCCGGTCAACATCGCCTTACTGCCTTCCGTATCCTCAGCGCGGGCTGCGCGCTGCCTCTACAGCACCTCTTCGAGCAGATTACACGCTTGCCACACGCCGCCTTTGGCGATTTTGAACGTGCGGATTTGGTAGGGCGTGAACTCCGCGGTGAATGGCGGCACGCCGTCCAGTTCAATGGTCGCGGTGATACTTACGCCCGCCGTTTCCTGCAACCGGATCACCAACGCGTCTTCGGTCTCCGCCTTCTTGAGCGCGCCGAGCACGACGCTTGACGGTGACACCTGCAGGAAGGGCGCAGGCTTAGCCACTGCTCCGGCGGGCGGTGTCGGCGCGAAGTAGGCGAAAAACTTCTCCAGCGGGTGATTCAGTTCCTGCGCGGCGGCGACCAGCGCCCGCGCGGTCTCCGCGCGATCTTCCCCAGCGACAATGCGGAATCTGGTGTTGATCTGTTCCTGATCCATGAACGTGTATGACTTGTTTGGATCGGCGTCCGTTTCCAGGGGCGACCCGTGAATCGCGCCGCGCGCCACGCTCAGGTTGAGCTTGCCGTCGGCATTCACGTCGAAGCCATTCAAGCCATTGTTGGCAACCCCGACATTCAAATGATGTGAATCGAGGCGCACCCAGCGGCTGAACGGGTATTCACTGGCGTCTGCCGGATACTGCGCGACACCGTAGGGGATTTCGGCGGACGGTCGGCAGTTCCATGCAGTGAACGGGAACTGCAGTTTGAGCATCTTGGCGCGCGCGCCCATATAGAGCGTCGTGTTCAGGTCGATGTGCGGCAGATCGGCATAGAGTGTGAAGCGCAGCGAGGCGCGGGTATGCGCCCAACCGCTCAGGCATTCGACCGTTACCCACACGTCGCCGTTGGTGATTACGCGCACGCCGGGGCCTTCACGCGACTCCGCGCCGACAAATGCGCCGACTTCCGCCGGAGTCAAGATCTCCAGCGGCGCGAACGGTTCGTTGAAAATGGCGCTGAAGTCGCTGCCCCACGCGTTCGGGCGGTCTTTCATGGCGACAAAGCGCACCGCGCCATTGAGCAGATCTTTCCCGCTCGCCTTGTGCAGCAGCGAGACGAGTCCCCGCGCCCGCTCAAACGTCGCCGTCCAGAAGGGGGTGTCGACAACGATCGCTCCGGCCGTCTCCTGCACGTCGATTTTGCGCTCGAAGGTCGGCGTGGGCTGGAAGCGGATTTCGTAGCGGCGGATGCTCATTGGCGGAACGTCTGCGACGAAGCCGCAGAACGGTTTCCACGCATTCTCGTCGAGGATGATCGCGTCGCCGCCGCGATTCTGCGACGGCACGAGCGCGCCCTGATCGTCGTAGAGCGCATATTCCTTATAGGCGGGCGGGGGCGCGTAATCGCTCAAAAAGTTGAGGCCGACAGCAGTCCGCATCGGCGTCCCGTGTGGGTTGCCCACATAGACCGGGATCGTATCGGGCGTCGGCGCGACATGCGGCATGACCGCATGCTGCCCTTTGACGATCACGCGGCGGGCGATATCATGCGCGAAGCCGAACATGTCATCGACGCCGCCAATCGCCTCCTCGGAGAGCGAACCGCACAACGTATCGTGAAAGCTGTTGAACAGATGCCGTTTCCACGCTTCGCGGAGCTGTTCGGCGGGGTAGGGACGCCCGAAGCGCCACCAGGCCGCCGCTGTCCACCGCTCCGCCGAGGCGAGCAGGGCTTCGCCTTCGCGCATCTGCCGCTTGATGGGCGCGACGCTGGTATACGTGCCGCTCAGCGTGCGCTGGAGTTCGCCTTCATACACGGGATATTCGTGCAGGAAGGGTTGATGCGCGGCGAAGAAGGCTTCTGGCGTGCTGTGGCGGATTTCGACGTCCGCATCCTTGAATTCGGCGAGCAGTTTGCGGAAGTTGAGCAGTTCGGTGCGGGTTGGCCCGCCACCGTGATCGCCTAGCCCCCACATGACCAGCACATCGCGCCCGGTCTGCCGCGCCCGTTCCACGCCGCGCCGCGTTTCGCGCTCCGGTGAGCCCGGCCACGGCGTGCAGTACCACGCGTCGGGGCGCACGGCGAAGACTTCGCTGCCATCGGCGCTGCGCCAGCGGTAGTACATGCCCGGCAGGTCGAGGAAGCGCGTATCCGGGCGGTAGTGGATGTACATCTGGAAGTCCGCTCCACTCAACAACTGCGGCAGACTGCCCGGATGCCCGAACGTGTCAAAGTTGTACGAGACAGATGGACGCACGCCGAATTTCTCGGCGAAGTAGCGCCGACCTTCCAGGATGACGCGGACAAGCGTTTCGCCGCCGGGCAGGTTGACATCGGGTTGCAGATACCAGCCCCCGGTGATGTTCCAGCGCCCGCTGGCGACATGCGCGCGGACACGTTCGAACAGCACCGGATCGTATTCTTCGACCCACTCATAGAGCACACTCTCGTTGTGGTTGAAGACGAACTCCGGGAATTCATCGAGCAGGTTGGCGGCGGTCGTGAAGGTTGAGATGGCTTCGCGCAGCCCTTCCTCCCACGTCCACAGCCACACCGGGTCGATATGCGCATTGCAAAACAGGTGAACGACTGGGCGATCTGACATCAGTGCACCTTACAGCGGCGTGACCCGCACGAGCAGCGAGCCCTCTTCCGGCAGGTTGTCGATGGTCAAGCCGGCCTGCATGAGGTCGCTGCCGAGCCGCGCGCCGAGGTCTTCGCCTTCAAACCCGGCGATGCGATAGGTGCGGTTGGGCTGCAAGTCCTGCAGCTTGATGCTGCGCGTCGCTTGTGCTCCCGGCAGGCGGAACACGAACAGCAGATTGTCACTCTGATCGGGCAGGCGATATTGGAAGGCGCTCCAGCGGTCTCCACCACCTTCACGGGTCGGTTGCCCGGTGAGGCGATAGAGATCGGCTTCTTTGACGAAGCGCCGCACGTGATCCTTGAAGATCTGGACGTGCGTGGTCATGCGGGCATCGACCCAGGCGGGCAGTTCCGGCAGCTTTTGCGAGTAGCCGAACACGTTAAGCATCGAGATGCGCGTGTAATAGTCGAACTGGTGCGGCTTGAGCTTAGGGTCGCGTGGGTTGAAGATCTGCGGCGGGATTGGGTCTTTGTTGATCCACTCGCCGAAGCTCCAATGCAGGCAGGCATCCGGCGCAACATAGGTGGTCGCGCCCCAGAACAACTGCAAGTCATGCACAGGGTAGTCGGGATCGCTCAGGAAGTGCATGTCGATGCGGCGCAGCAGGCCGAGATCGATGCGCAGCCCGCCCGACGAACAGCCTTCGAGCACGACTTCGGGGAACTCGCGGCGGATGCGTTCGAGCACGCGATAATAGCCCATGTAATGTTCGTACAAGCCATCGCCCGCCGCGTGACCGTGATCGGTGCGGTTGCAGCCCGCGCCGGGGTCGAGGTTGAAGTCGAGCTTAATCCAGTCGAGGTCGTATTCGGTGATCAGGCGCTTGAGCGTCTGGTAGCCGAAGTCTTCGCCTTCCGGACTGCCAAAGCACACATAGCCGAGGCGTTCACCATCACGCAGCGCGACCAATTCGGGGCGCTTTTCGGCCAATTGCGCCTTGACGCCGAGTGCTTCGATCTCGCACCACATGCCGAATTTCATGCCGCGAGCGTGGGCGTCATCGGCCAACGGACGCATTCCTTGCGGGAAGCGCACGGTATTGACCACGTCCCAGTCGCCGCGGTAGTCGTACCAGAACGACGCCGGGTCGCTGGGGCCGAACCAGCCCGCGTCCAGCATGCAGATTTCCACGCCCATGCGCTCGGAAATGGCGATGTTTTCGTGGAAAATCTCGGCGCTGATGTGATCGTCTTCGTACGACCACCAGTGATTCCATTCAACCGGGACTTTGGCTGAGAGCGACGTGCGTGGATACCAGTAGCGCCGCCCGACACGCGCATACTGCTGGGAAACGGCATTCAGGTCTTTGCCGAGCACCAAAATCACAATCGGCGACTCCATCGAGGCGCCGGGGGCGAGAGTTTTGGCGAATTCCCAGTCATGCAGGCCGCCGCTGAGCTGATAACCGCCGCCGTGAATCGGATCGAAGCGGAACACCCAGTTCCCCGACCACGCGACCGAGCCCGACAGCACCGCTCCGCTCACGTGCGTGAGCGCGAACCAGGGGTGCATGCCTTTGGACGAGCGACCCAACTTGGTTTCGACGACTTTGGGGCTGTCTAGCGGCGTATAGACCGAGGTGAATTCCGCGCCCCAATCGCTTGTGTAGTAATGCAGGGCGTACGCGCCCGCCGGAATCTCCAGCGCGAACGAATCGATGCGTGTGACGGTGATGGGCTTCTCGCCCGTGCAGCGCACCACCTGCCAGGACTCGGTCAGCGCGGTGTCCGCGTACACCTTGAGGTGATGCTCGACTGCGAAACCGCTGCCTGTGAAACGCGCGATCAGGTGCTGGACGCCCGCGGTCGCATAATCGAAGTTCACCTCAGTAAGGTTCAGGGTGGCGCTGGTGTGGCGCTGACCGTCAATGGTCACAGCGAACAGCGCGCCGTCGCCGTTAGCGCGCAGCCACGAGTAACCTGCGCCCGCGTAGCTGGCGTAGGCGAGATGCTGATCGCGGCGCAGGCTGAAATCCAGCGCGGCGGTGGAGAGTGCAATGGTCATGTGCTTAGTGGCTCCGTGTTACTTGCCGATACCGGCAGAAATGCCCTTCACCAGATACTTCGAGAAGATGATCAGCACGACGATGGTCGGCAGCGACGACATGAGCAGCCCGGTCTGCAGCAGCGGCTCGTTGGTGATGAAGCGTCCGACGACCATCGCCACCGACGTCGTGATCGTGCGCTTGTTTTCGTCAGGCAGCAGCAGCAGGGCGAGGATGAGCTCGTTCCACATGCTGAGGAAATTCAAAATGCCGAGCGTCAGAATCGAGGGACTGCCGATGGGAAGGATGATCTTGCGATACACCTGCATCAACGTCGCACCGTCGATTTTGGCCGCTTCGATCAGTTCATCAGGGATGCTGCGGAAGCTCGCACTCAGGAAGAAGATGCTGAACGGGAGGCTGCCCACTGCGTACATCAAAATGACCGACAGGTAGTTGTTGATCATTTGCAGGCGTGAGAAGAGCAGATAGATCGGGATGAGCAGCACCTGACCGGGGATCAACTGCAGCGAGATCAACATGAGGAAGAAGACGCGCTTGCCGCGAAAGCGCAGCTTGGCGACGGCGAAGGCCGCCAGACTGCCGAGAAACAGCGACAGGAGCAGCGCCGACCCGACGATGAACACCGAATTACCGAAACTCCGCAGAAAGCCATAGGTCTCGATCATGATGCGGATGTTGTCGAGGTACAGACCCTGCGGCAGCCCGTACGGGTTGGTGAAGTACTCGGTGCGTTCCTTCATGGAGGTCATCACCATGTAGAACAAGGGCAGCAGAGTGCTGGCGGCGACGAGGCACAGCAGCAGGAAGACCGGAACTTTCACCAGCAGCGTATGGCGCAGTTTGTCCCGGTCGCCAGAGGCGTAGGCCGAACTGGGCAGCGGGCGAGATTGGGTAGCCATCGTTAGCTGGTCTCCTCATCAAAGCGAGCGACGCGCAGTTGAATCACCGTGAGAATGAGCGTGATGACCGCGAGCATCAGCACGAGCGCGGCAGCTTGCCCAAAGTCGAAGCCGCTGAACGCCTTCTGGTAGATGAAATAGTCGAGGGTGGTGGTTTCGTAACCAGGCCCGCCGTTCGTCAGCACGTAGATCAGGCCGAACAGCGACAGGAAGGTGTAGATCACGTTGATGACGGTCAGGAAGGCGATTACTTTGGCGATGAGCGGGATGGTGATGAAGCGCAGACGCTGCCACCAGTTCGCGCCGTCCAACCGCGCCGATTCGAAGATCGTCGGGTCGATGGCAGTCATGGCGGAGAGCAGAACGAGCATCCCGTAGCCGAAGCCGCTCCACACGAGCACGAGAATGATGACGAACATCGAGGTGTTGCCGCGCGCTAACCAGTCGATGGGCTCGTTGCCAAGCCCGATGAGAATCTGGTTGATCGGTCCGCTGTAGTCGAACAGGCGGCGGAAGAGCGTACCGATGACGACCGTCGAGATGACCGAAGGCATGAAGAAGACGACGCGGAAGAAGCGCCAGCCCCACACTTCCTCGTAGATCAGCGCCGCGCACACCAGCGAGAAAAACAAGACCAGCGGGACGGCTGTCAAAAAGATGAAGTTGTTGCCGAGCACGCGCCACAGAATGGGAGAATTGAGCAGGCGCACGTAGTTGTCCAGCCCAATCCACGTGAAGTTGATGCCGTTCGCCGTGCGGTTGAAGCTCACAAAGATCGCATAGCCGATGGGGTAGAGCAGCAGCACGCCGATCAGGAGGATGGCGGGCAAAATGGCGATATAAGCGAACCGCTGTTCAGCTCTTGCCAGCTTATTCATACGAAAGACTCTTTTCCCAAAAGGAGTGGCATGTTTATTCGGGACACACAGGTGTCAGGTATTCTGACGTAAGGGCAAGGGCTTCCGAGAGTTGGGTAGAACAATGTGAAACCTAGGCGTTCAACCTCACCCCCGCCCCCTCTCCGCTAGGAGAGGGGAGATAAGCGGTGCTTTTCAAGTCCCCTCTCCCAAGGGAGAGGGGATTTAGGGGTGAGGTTGAATATCACGCCATGCCACATATAAATCGCACTGCCTTGCCCGACAAATTCAGCGACATGTCTGCTACGGCATGGCGTCGTAAGCGGCTTGCAGTTCGTTCGCGGCATCTTCCGGCGTCATCTGGCCGATAAACACGGCAGCGTTCAGGCGATAGAACATGTTGTTGATTTCGCCCGGCATGATGTTGTCGAACGGATAGATCGTGCGGCCATCGAGCAGCAGACGCGCCTGTTCCTGCAGCAGCGGGTTCTGGATGACGGTCGGATCAGCTTCAAGGTGATTCGAGGGTTCCGTCTGGTTCAGCGCGACATACAGGTCGAGGATTTCGGGGCGCAGCAGGAACTTGATGAAGGTGACCGCTTCTTCCTTGTGCTGCGAGTAGTTGGAGACGGCGAGGGCGATGTTCGGGCCGCCGGCGATGCCGCCGGGGTAAACCGAGGCTGCCAGCGTCGGAATGGGGAACAGGCCGACGTTATCGCCGAAGATGTTGACCAGATCTTTGTTCGCCCAACCGCCCTGAATCCACATGGCCGATTCGCCCTGCGTGAACATGAGCTGGCCCTCGCCGCTGGGCGTGGAACCAGCGTCGACATTGGTCAGGCCGAGGTCGTACAGCTGACGGTAGGCATTGTAAGCGGTGATCCATTCGGGGGAATTGATCGGCACTTCGCGCGACCGCATGTCAAAGAACACCTGCGGGCCAGCGAGACCGCCGACCAGCGTCGCCATCACCCACGCGCCCGTGTAGCCTTCCTGTTCGCCGATGGCGAAGGGCAGCACCCCGTTGTCCTTGATACTCTGCGCGAGAGCGATCATTTCTTCCCACGTGGCCGGGGGCACGAAGTTGTCCATGTCGACGCCGCCTTCAGCCATCTTTTCCTTGTTGTAGTAGACGGCGAAGTACGAACCCGCGCCATACGGCACACCGAGCAGCGGGGCGCTCGGGTCAAAGTTGTCGTGGACGGAATCCCACCCGACGATCTGCGCCATTTCTTCTTCGGTGAAGTAGCTGTCCATCGGTTCGATGAACGGCGCGAAGCTGATCAGGCTGCCACCTGCGAACTGATTGAACACATCCGGACCATTGCCAGCGATGCTGGCGGCACGCAGCAGTTGATCAAACGTGCCGAGATCCGGCGCTTGATGCACACGGTCAATGATGATGTTCGGATATTCTTGCTGGAACAGATCGATGGCGCGCAGGATGAACTGCTCTTCGCGGGGACCATCTTCAACGATGGCGAACAGGTTGTCCCAGAACACAACGTGCACGGGTTCCTGAGCGGCGACGGGTGCGATGCCGACTGCCACCAACAGCAGGCTGCACAACAACAGTATGTGAATGCGAACACGATTTTTGAACATAATTTACTCCCAATACAGAATCCCACTTAATTTGCTGCTCGGCTTGATGGGCGGATGAGTCCCCTCAAACCTGTGTAGCCGGGTGTAAAGCCGCGGTTTTGTGCGTCTGAATCTCGTGGACGCGGCGGCTCACAAACTGGATCGACTGCTCGTCGATCTGAAAATTGACCACAACGTCCGGTGTCCGTCCGGTCAACTGCGTGACTTGGTCGGCACAGGTGTGCGTGACGACCAGATGATCGCAGGTGCGCGCGGTCGCGGCCACGGCGTCGAGGTCGGAAATCGTGACCGCTTGGATGCTGCGGTCCGGGTAATAGCTGTAGAGTATATGTTTGAGCATATGGGTGGTGGTTTGCAGCGTCGCAACGATGCCCAGGTTCGGTTTGGGCAACCGCGCAATTTTGAGCATGGTCTCCGGCGTGATGCGCGTGTCGATGCCCACCACGTGGTCGCGCCCGCGCCCCACTAGTTCCACTACCTCGGCGAGATGGTGGAAGGTCGTCACGATCAGATCGTAGTCTTCAGCGACTCCTGCTGGATTGGCATTGAGCTCGTCGAGCACGCCGCAGTGCACGTCCATATCGAGCGTGCGGCTGAGGTAATGGCCCATTTCTGTGCTGTCGTGCGCGTTGCACTCGTAAAAGGCAATGCGCACGCTGCCGAGGTCAAACACGTCGGCGACGGCATTGGTCAGGTGTTCGAGCGTGTCCTCCGCAGTCAGGCCGGCGGCGAGCGCCTGCCAGACCAGCTTCACTGCCTGCTGGTAGAAATACGCGCTGAATTCACCCTGCGGCTGCGTCTCCGCGATCTCTTTGACGAGGAAACCCTTACGCCCACCGGGTAGGCTGGCGATCACGCCGATGTCGGCCAGCATCTGATAGGCCTTGTTGACCGTGTTGCGGTTCGAGCCGAGTTCTTCGGCTAAATCGCGCACGGACGGCAAGCGGTCGCCCGATTCGTACTGACGACTCATGATCCGGTTGATGATCGCTTGCTGGATTTCCTCGGCGGTGACCAAGTCTTTGGGCACGAGTTTTGTCCTGTGGCTTGCGACAAGTGACAGTATGAGTTAGTGTATAGACCATCATTGGATTTGTCAAATCAAAGGCTTGGTCAGTATGCACCAACGCAAACGGGTTATTGTCACCGGGGCCTCATCCGGCATTGGCCGGGCGACGGCCGTCCGCTTTGCCCGAGAAGGCTGGGATGTGTGCGTGATGGCGCGGCGTGAAGGGCTGCTGAACGATCTGCGCTCGGAACTCGCGCCGGGCCAGCATCTGGTCTGCCCGGGATCGTATGATGATCCGGCGACCATCGACAAACTGGATACGCTGCTGCGGGCGGAATGGGGGAGCGTAGATGCGCTGATCAACAGCGCGGGCGTGTCGATGGGGGCGGATGCGATCAATGCGCCGTTGGATGAATGGCGCAAACCGTTCGATCTGATGTTCAACGGTGCGGTCTATGTCACGCGGTCAGCCGCGCGTCTCATGCCCAACGGCGGGCGCATCATCCACATCACGTCAATTCACGGCGAACGCGCCGAGAACGGCTCGTCGGCGTATGCGATGGCCAAGGCGGCGATCAACCAATACTGCCGCGGTTTGGCGCTGGAGCTGGCACCGCGTAATATTCTGGTCAACGCGATTGCGCCGGGCTTCATCAGCACGCCGATGAGCATCAAGGCCGACGGCGAGAACGAACTCGACAGCGAGTGGTTCCGCCAGAACTATGTCGACGGGCATCACCTCCCCTTGAAACGCGCCGGTCAGCCGGAAGAAATTGCGGGTGTGGCGTATTTCCTCGCGGGGTCAGATGCAACGTATATTACCGGGCAAGTCATCACCGTGGATGGCGGGTTGACGATTACTTTTTAGCGAGACGTTTGGATGAAAATAGAAGCGGTCGACTTTTTTTACCTTTCCATGCCGCAAGTTGAAGATATTGGCGATGGTAGTCAAGACGCGCTGCTCGTGCGCGTGGCCGCGGGCGGGTATGTCGGGTGGGGTGAATGCGAAGCCGCGCCGCTCGTCACCATTGCGGCGATGATCTGCCCGATGTCACACAGCGCGTGTAAGCCCGTGCTGGCCTCGGTACTCGGCGCGCCAATCGACTCGCCTGCCGACATCGCGCAGATTCACGCCAACGTGCACCAAAACAGTATGGACCTGCTGCAAGCGGATCACGCGTTGTCCGGCATCGACATCGCGCTCTGGGATCTACTCGGTCAGCGCTACGAACAGCCCGTGTGGAAGCTGCTGGGCTATGAGCGGGCGTACCCGAAAACGCCGTATGCGTCCATGCTGTTCGGCGATACGCCGCAGGAGACCTGCGACAAGGTGCGCGCGACCCGTGAACGGGGCTTTCGCGTCGTGAAACTGGGCTGGGGGCCTTACGGCAAAACCACTCCGGAAGCCGACCGCGATCAAGTGTTGGCGGCACGGGAAGGCCTAGGGTCGGACGGATTGCTGTGCGTGGACGCGGGGACGATCTGGGCGGACGATCTCGCGTTAGGTGAGGCGCGGTTGGCCGCCCTGCGCGAAGCCAATGTCTACTGGCTGGAAGAGCCATTCCACACGGGAGCATTGCACGCTTATCAGGCGCTGGCCGCCATCAGCGCGCCAATCTACATTGCGGGTGGAGAAGGCGCGCACAACGAACACATGGCGCGTCATATGATTGATTATGCGGGTGTGGGCTATGTGCAGATCGACACGGGGCGCATCGGCGGGATCACCGTCGCCAAGCGGGTGGCCGATTACGCGGTTCAGCGGGGCGCGCGCTACATCAACCATACGTTCACGTCGCATCTCGCGTTGAGCGCGTCACTGCAGCCGTATGCCGGAGTACGCGCGCATCACCTCTGTGAGTATCCGGTTGAGCTCAAGTCGCTGGCCTACGAACTGACCGCCGATCACCTGCTGCCAGACGCGAACGGCGACATTCATACGCCAGATCGATCGGGTTTGGGGCTCGTGCCAGATGTGGCCGCGCTGCGGAAATATCTGGTGGAGACTGAAATCGTCGTGAACGGTCAAATGCTCTACAAGACACCCGCGCTGTGAGGTCGGATGGCCGCGACGATTGATCCACACTGGCAGTACCACGGCGTGCGCGCGGTGGTGCTCGAAAATCGCTTACTCCGCGTGGTCGTGCTGCCGGAGACGGGAGGGCGCATCTATAGTTTCGTCCACAAGCCGAGCGACACGGAGTTTTTGTGGCATAACCCGCGCCGCCAGCCGTACCCGACGCCGTTTGGCGCTTCGTTTGACGATAATCTGGTCGGCGGGTGGGATGATCTGCTGCCGACCGTCGATGCGTGCACCTACAAGGGCGAGGCGCTTCCCGATCACGGGGAGGTGTGGGGGCTGGCGTGGGATTGGCAGATCATGACCACGATGGATGGGCAACCGTGCCTGTTCACCGCCGTCAGCGGACCGATCACGCCGGTGCGCCTCGAACGCTGGCTGAGCCTTGATGCTCACCAACCGCAGCTGCAAATCCGCTACCGGCTGACTAACCTTGCGCCCCACTCCGTCGATCTGCTGTTTGGGCTGCATCCCATGTTCGCGATCAGCCCAGCGCACCGCCTCGATCTACCGCCGTCACGGATGCTGGTCGATCTGGCATCTGCCGAGGGATTCGGGCAGGCGGGACAGGTCTACGATTGGCCGCATTTGCCGATTCACCCAGAGGGACTCGACATGCGGAAGCTGCCATCAGCGGAAGCGCGGGCTTACGCTGGTCATTATGCGATTCAGACGACGGGTAACTGGTTCGCGCTGACCGATACCGCGAGTCAGGTGGGGTTGGCGTTCGTCTACCCGACAGAGGTATTCAAGGCGCTCTGGCTGTGGATGAGCTTCGGCGGGTGGCGCAATCATTATCACCTCGCCGTTGAGCCGTGGACGGGCTATCCGGTTAATCTGGCGCAGGCAGCCGCTGCCGGACGCCAGTTGACGCTGGCCGCGTATCAGCCACTCGATTTCGCCGTGACCGCGTTCGCCTACACCGGACTGAAGCAGGTCAACGGTGTAGAACAGCGGGGTGAGCACTACAGCGCGCGGTGAGTCAACTCCCGCACGTCCCAAATGAGGATCGGACATGCGTCGCTTTTGCGGTAGCTTGAGTCTACCTTGAGGTCAGCGGACCCAATACATGTCCCTATGCAAACATTGTTTGTCTCGTAGGCACGCGATTTATCGCGTCCGCCTGACTTATTCCGAACGGAGTCGCCGACGGCGCAGCAACCTGATCGGCGTGCCGAATACCTTACGTCCGCCGTAAACGAGCTTGCCCAGACCGCGCGCGATGACCCCCGGCGGCGGCGGATCAAGCAGGGGATAGGGTTCGCAGTTCCGCGCTGCGAGCACCTGATTCGCCGCGGCAATCGCCGTGGTGCATGAGCGTTCCATCCACAGCGACGGCGTATCCCAATCGATCCAGTCACCACAGGCATAAACATCCGGGAATGGGGTGCGCACGCCGAGACTGTCGTCAGTGGGCACACGGAAAATAGTCTGCGTTTTGCTGTTGCGGCGTACCGCGCCATGCACAAACGTTCCGCGCAGCTCCGGGAAGGCGCGCACCACCTCGTTGACACCCTGCAAGATCAGCAGGTTGTCTGGCTGATCGTTGTCCTTGCTGGTGGCGTAGAGGTGCATTTCGATGGTGCTGCCGCCCGTCGCTGCATGCCATGCGCGGAACGGCGCCTGCATTTGATCCAGCCAGAAGTAATTGTCGAAGGCAAAGTCACCTGTGAACATGCCGCTGACGACGGCATCTTTTGGTGTCTGGTTGAACCATAGGCGCACTGTGGACGTGTGAATCCCTCCCGGGATACGAAGCTTCGCCGCGGTCGGTGCGGTGTCCGGTGAGGCGCCGAGCAGATCGGCGGCGGCGGGCGGATCAAGCGCTAGGACGACCTGTTCGGCTTCTGCGGTGCGCAGCCCGCGTTTGGCGTCTTCGATGCGAATGCGCCAGCCGGACTCGGTGCGGAATAAGCCTTTGGCGGTCGCGCCGTAGACGATGCCGCCTCCGAGTTCTTCCAGTTTGGCGATCATCGGGGCGATCAACGCCGTGTGCGCGTCGGCGGGCAGGAAATACGGATGCCACGTTTCACGGTTGAGCATGGTGAAGAAGCGGATCGCGGCGATAAAGCCCGTGAGCGAAATCTCTTCGGCGGGTGCGGCGAGTAGATTTTTACCGAGGCCGATGAAGGTTGCTTTGAGGTTTGGCGTCCAACCGCGGAAGTACTCGCTCATCAGCAGCCCGTCAAGCGGACGACGCTCGCGCAGCGGGTCAAAGCCAACGGTCAGCAGCACGCTGACAAGGAAACCGGGCAGTGAAAGAAAGTCGAGCGGTGTGATCGTCGACCAGAACCGCGGACGAAAGAGCAGCTGCAGGTAGTGAAAGGGCGCGGGTAGCCAGCGTGAGCGCACCGCCGACCCAGCTTCAACGCGACGCACCGCGCGCCCCCAGCGATTGATCCACATTTCGCCGGGGGAGGGTACGAGCTCGACATCGAGGAAGCGGTCAAGGGTGGCGCGCATATTGACATAGCCACCCCACAACGCGTGCATGCCATGTTCGGTGGGGAAGTCCCAGGTGCGTCCGCCATATTCGAAGGTTTCAGGATCACCACCCGCCAGTCGTCCGCCCGCCCACAACTGATCGGCTTCGAGTACCAGCGGCGTGAGTCCGCGCTCGGCGAGGTGCAGCGCGGCGGTCAAGCCCGCCAGCCCACCGCCGATGATGACGACCGGGAAAATTTCTTGGTTACCTGCCATACGTGAACCTGCTGTATGCTTGCGGACGCTTTAGTTGTACCGGAATTCTGACTCGTGGGGCGTAAAGATGACTGCGGGGCACGATGCACTGTGCCCCAATGCACTAGAGAGTTATTCCGTTCCGGCGCGGTTTAGGCGATCCATTTGTTCGGCGCTCAGGTTGACGTGCAGCGCCTCGAGGTTCTCGGCGAGTTGTTCTTCGGTGCTGGCGGCGATCAACGGGATGACCTGCCGCTGCAGCATCCACGCGAGGATCACTTGATTGACGCCCGCACCCGTTTCCGCGGCGACAGCGCGTAACGCTTCCAGACGGCGGTCATTGTCGGGCATGGCGAATTCGGAGCGCAGGGCACGGTCGGCACGAGTGTAGGCGCCGGATTGGAGCACGCTGTAAGCGAGCAGGGTGATACCACGTTCGGCGATGTAGTCGAGCAGGTCATCGTTGACCATGATCTGCGGGCTGACGTTGGTGCCGGGGCGCAAGCGCAGGTAGGTGTAATGCTGCTGGATGCAGCAGTACTGCGCCCAGCCGCGCGTTTCGCTGATCCACTTGGCCTGCTCCAAACGCCACGCCAGATAGTTGCTGCCGCCGATGTAGCGGACTTTGCCCGCCTGCACCAACTGGTTGAACGCTTCGAGCGTTTCTTCGAGTGGAGTGGTGCGGTCGTCGACGTGGGCGTAGTACAGGTCGATCACATCGGTGCCGAGGCGCTTGAGGGATTTGTCGCACTCGGCGATGATGTCGTTGGCGCGCAGACGCTTGGGGACATCGCCATAGTTGAAGCCGACTTTGCTGGCAATCAGCACACGATCACGGTTGCCACGCTGGCGCAGCCATTCGCCGAGCAGGACTTCGCTTTCGCCGCCGCGCCCGCCAGCTACCCAGTGCGCATAGATGTTGGCGGTGTCGATGAAGTTGCCACCCGCCGCTACATATTGATCCAGCAGGCGGAATGACGACGTCTGATCGTTCTTCGTGCCGAAGTACATTGCGCCGATGCAGAGCGAACTCGCCTGCAAAGCTGTTTGTCCGAGAGGTTGGTATTTCACGGGAATCTCCTTGGAAGTGCTGTGAAACTAAAGTTTGTTGTTTCAGAATTCAATGCGTAAAATAACTGCATACGATTAACTGTATTCGATTTCAGTCAATAGAAAAGGTTACCATCAATGAGTAAATTACTCAGCCGCCGTCAATTTGTGCAGATGGGGGCAATTTTAGGCGCAGGGCTCACACTTCCGCAAGTCGTGGCCGGGCAAGAGGTCACGCCGGAAGTGCCGCCCACCTCGCCCTTTGAAGTGACGGGCAGCATCGGGTATGTCCATGATCCGGTCGTCATTCGCGGCGAAGATGCCTACTACCTCTTCTATACGGGCAACGGTATCCCCTACCGCAAGTCGACCAATCTGGTGGATTGGACGCGGCCCTTCCCGCAGTCGGTGTTCACGAATACGCCGGATTGGATCGAAGCCGCGATCCCCAATCAGCAGGTGATCTGGGCACCGGATATCTCCTACTACAACGGCAAATACCACCTCTACTATGCCGTGTCGACCTTTGGCAGCAGTCGGTCGGTGATTGGGTTAGCGACGAACGTCACACTGAACAATGCGCGCGACGACTACCAATGGGTGGACGAAGGTCTGGTGATCGAATCGCAGCCCGGCTTCAACTATAACTGCATCGACCCGAACCTGGTGATTGATCAGGAAGGCGTGCCGTGGTTGGCGTTTGGCAGCTTCTGGAGCGGCATCAAAATGCGGCGCATTGACTATGCGACCGGGAAACTGTCGACAGAAGATGAAACGCTGTATTCCATCGCTTCCCGCTCGAACACGACGACGGCTATCGAAGCGCCGTTCATCATCTGGCGTGACGGCTACTACTATCTGTTCGTCTCGTTTGATCAGTGCTGTCAGGGGCTGCAAAGCACCTACCGCACGATGGTCGGGCGTTCGGAAGCGATCACCGGGCCGTATGTCGATGCGGATGGTGTGCCCATGATGGAGAGCGGGGGGACGCAGGTCACATTCCCGTCGGAAGAATACCGCGGTCCCGGGCACTGTGCGGTGCTGCAGGATGAAAACGGCACGGACTACATCGTCTACCATGCCTATGCGTACCGCCGCACGGGGCAATCGGTGCTGCGCATCGATCCTCTGGTGTGGGATGCCGAAGGGTGGCCGCACATTGAAGGGCAGGGGCCAGCCTAGCGCCGGCGTGTCAAGCGGAACAAAGAGGGCGCAGTCATCTGCGCCCTTCATGATTGTCGCCAAAGATTGTGTTTAGCGGATGATGCGGAAGGTCGCATCTTCCCGCGCACGCTGATTGCTGCTCTCGGTGATCGGCGTCAGCGCCAGCACCCCGAACATCTGCCCAATGTATTTGCCCGGTTGGCTGAATGACTCGAAAGCTATGGCTTCCGGGTCAGAAAAGCCTTCGCGCAGAACCCATGTGGCGTCTTCAGCGAACGTGTCGCTGCCGTCGTCGGGAGTCAGGACGAGCGCGTTGTTCTGATGCCGGACGTAGAACGTCGGGAAATTGAACGATTCAATCGAGACGGCGTTGGGGTCAGCTAAACCGGGAACCAGCACGAACATCGAGTCCGCCACGGGCGTCGGGTTGAAATCCTGACGCAGTGTAAATGCGGAATGCCGCAGGTAGGCGCTGCTCAGCGCGGCAGCCTGCAAGCGCACCACATCGAGCGCGGGCAGCGCGACATCCGCACCGGGATCACCCGAGGGCAGAGGGATCGGCGTGTCGAGGGAGAGTGGTTCGCCGAGGTTGGGCGTCCCATCTTCGTTCCACGTGATGGGCTGGACGCGGGTGCTGCGCGTCCCATCGCAGCCGTAGGCAGTCGAATCGTTGGCGTGATAAACGATCCAATCCTGCGTGCCATCGGGCGAGCGGAAGAAACCGTTATGACCGGGGGCATAGACGCCCGCCGCATCGTTGCGCACGAAGATCGGCTCGGGGTTTTTCACCCACGATTCCGCAGCCAGCGGATCGCCGCCTGTGTAGGTCAGCATGCCCAGTTGATAGTTCGGCGCATTACACGAGCTGGCCGAGTAAACGAGGAACACGTCATCGTCGTGGTACAGCGCGACGGGGCCCTCATTGACATTGCCGCTCAGCAGTTCCCACGGGTAGGTTGGTGAGGAGATGCGCGTGCCTGGACTGCTCAACGTCCATGGATTGCTCATCGGCGCGATGAAAAGGCTTTGCAAGGGGCCGACCCACGACGAATATAGGAAATAGACTTCGCCGTTGAGTTCGAGCACGCTGCCGTCGATCATCCAGATATCGTTGGCCGCGTACCAGACGCGCCCTTTGTAGGTATACGGGCCAAGCGGATCGGTGCCGGCGCTTTCGAGCACATGCGTGCGCTGAAAGTCATAGGTACCGGCGACGCCCGCTGTGTAGTAGAAGTACCAGTGCTGTTCGCCATCAGGGCCGGTCAGCAGGTGGAATTCCGGCGCCCAGAAGTTGCAGCAGCGCGACGGATCGGTTTCGTGATAGATTTCGACCGCTTCGGCGGTTTTGAGGCCAGCGAGCGTCGGCGAACGGCGCATATACCATGTCGACGACCAGGTGGTCGTGGCGAGGTAGTAGTTACCATCGTAGTAGGTCAACCAAGGATCCGCGCCGCCATTCGCGTTCAGCGGATTGAGGAACGTTCCCGGTTCATCGGACTGCCCGCCCACCAGACTGACAGAGAGGAGCAGGCAGGTGAGAACAGCGCTGAGCAGTCCGATGCGCCGGAGGAGGGGTGACACTGGCATCAGCGGCCACCCATACCTGTCAGTGTGACGCCTTGAATGATGCGGCGCTGGAACAGCGCGTACACAATCAGAATAGGCGTGGTCGAAAGCACCACACCCGCGAGGATCATGGGGCGGTACTGACCGGCATATGACGACTGAATGATCGATAGACCGACGGGCAGCGTACGGGTTTCAAGGCTGCTGGTCACGATGATCGGCCAGAACAGGTCATTATAGTGCCCGAGGAAGACGAAGATAGCGAGCGCCGTGATCGCGTTGGTCGACAACGGGATGATCACGTGGCGGAAACGCCCAAAATAACCCGCACCATCCAGCACGGCCGCCTCTTCCAGTTCCACCGGAATCTGCATGAAGAACTGGCGCAGCAGGAATACGCCGAAGACGTTGGCCGCGCCGGGCAAAATGAGCGCGTAGAACGTGTCCAGCCATTTCAGATCACGCATCAGCAGGTAGTTGGGGATGAGCGTTACCTGACCGGGGATCATGATGGTCACCAGCAGAATGGCGAACAACAACCGGTTGCCTGGGAAACGCAGGCGGGCAAAAGCATAGGCCGCCGGCGTACACACGATCAACACAGCGATGGTATAGCCCGAAGCGGCGAACAGACTGTTACGCAGCCAGAGGTCCAACCGGACATCCTGCTGTGTGAGCACGAGATTGTAGCTCTCAATCGTCGGTTGGCTCGGAATGATGCGCGGGGGCCAGCGATTCACTTCCTGATTGGTCATCAGCGACTGTGAAACCGTGATGGTCAGAGGAAAGAGCACAATCGCAGAGAGAATCGCCAGTACCAGATAAGTCGGCCAGTGGCGGAACAGCGTTGATTGTCTGAAGTTCATGCTCGATCTCCTCTAGTACTCGACGCGGCGGCTGAGCACGAGGAACTGGGCACCCGTAATCACAGCCATAATCACCGCGATAACCACTGCGACCGCTGCGCCAAAGCCCATGCGGAACGCGACCCACGCCTGCTGGTACAGGTAGATAATCACGGTCCACGAGGAGCGTCCCGGACCACCGCCACCGCTGATGATGTACGGCTGCCCAAAGACCTGAAAATGGCTGATGATCCCGGTCACGGTGATGAACAGGATCGTTGGACGCAGCAGCGGGAGCGTAATCTTGAAGAAGAGCTGACGTCCATTCGCACCGTCGATGCGCGCCGCTTCGTAGAGGTGTTCCGGAATGCCCTGCAACCCGGCGATGAAGATCAACATCGGGAAGCCGAAGGTCCACCAGATGGTCGCCATGCTGAGCGCGGGGATGACCAGATTCGGATCGCCCAGCCAGTTGATGGGGCGGATGCCGGCAAAACTCAAGAAGTAGTTAATGACGCCGAACTGCGTACTGAGCAGCCAGTTCCACACCAAGCCCATCGCGCCGACCGACATCAACTGCGGAATGTAGAGCAGCACTCGGAAGAAGCCTTGCCCACGAATTGGGCGGGTGACGGCCATCGCTGCCAGCAGACCCATCGTTGTGGTGCCGATCACGGTGACGACGGCGAAGTAGATCGTGTGCACGACCGACGTCCACCAGATCGGGTCGTCGAGCAGGTCAACGTAGTTGTCGAAGCCGACGTAGGGGATCGATGGACGCAGGAGCCGCCAATCGTAGAAGCTCATTCCAATGGAGGAGATGGTGGCGCGAACGAAGAAGACGGTAAAAAAGATGAGAAACGGTGCTAAGAAAAGATACGCTGCAATCGCCTCTCGGCTTTTCAAGTTAATTGAAAAAGGCAATGCTAATCGTTTTGGCTCAGTGAGCCTCGGTCCAGTGATTCCAGCCATACGCCAACGGGCTCCCTAAGAGACCTAATTATACGTGGTACTGTCGTTACAAAAGTGTGGGGCAGATCGACGTGACTCCGCCCCACAGTT
This sequence comes from Anaerolineae bacterium, assembly GCA_041916315.1. Taxonomy (GTDB): domain Bacteria; phylum Chloroflexota; class Anaerolineae; order Aggregatilineales; family Phototrophicaceae; genus Flexifilum. The sequence continues at coordinate 56,118 of JAYRZU010000049.1, read as the reverse complement.
ACTTATTTCAACCGTACTGGTGCTGCTTACTGGCGATCCAGGGCTTCCTGCATCAGCGCGGCGGCATCGTTCAGGGCCTGATCAGCGGGCTTAATGCCGTTGAGGGCTTCCTGCATACCGGCGTCGAGGAGGGTGAGCAGTTCCTGCGTCACGGTCGTGCGCGGGTCCTGAATACCGTAGGCGGTGAAGGTCTGGCCGAGGAGAATGTTCGACGGATAGTTTTCCGGATCGAGCGCGGCCTGAGCCGACAAACGAGCGGGCACCTGACCCGAAGCTGCCCACGCGACCTGATTTTCGCTGACCCACTGGATCATACGCAGAACGGCGTCCAGCTTTTCGCCTTCGGTCGAGCTGGGGATCATGAACGTGTGCGTGCCGAACCAGGTCGCCGGCTGCGCGCCGAACTGGAACTGCGGCCACGCCATGCTGTTGATGTCGCTCTGGAGCAGCGACTGATTGCGGTACCACGTACCGGTCGGCAGCACGGCCACCGTGCCAGCGCCGAAGCCCTGCCACGTGTCGAAACCAGCGGCGGGCGGCGAGACATGGTACGTGTAGACGAGGTCGACGAGCTGCTGGAGGGCGGCGATGCCTTCCGGCGAGTTAACGGTAACCGTCGTGCCATCTTCGCTCAGGAACGAGCCGCCGTTCTGATACAGCGTGGCCATGAAGTTAACATTCGGCCATTCACCAACCGTGAAGCCCCACTGAACCACGTTTTCGGGGTCAAAGTCAGGCGACAGGGCGTTATTGCCGTTCGCATCGAGCGTCAGCTTCTGGAACAGTTCAACCCAGCCTTCATAGGTCGTCGGGGCCGACGCGGGATCGGTCGAGATACCAGCGGCGTCGAACATGTCCTTGTTGATCCACAGACCACGGCCATGGTTGTCCAGCGGAATACCATAGGTCACGCCGTCCCAAACCATACCGCTCATCGTGGTTTCCGAGATGTCGTCATTCGGGAGCCAGCCGCCACCCGAGGTGTACTGGTCGCCGAGGTCGCGGAGCACACCATAGCTGGCAAACTGCGGAATTTCCGAGGCGTGGAGCAGGATCATGTCCGGCTGCGTGCCCGCGACGAAGGCCGTCTGGAGCTTCTGGTACAGCGTGCCCCAAGCGATGATTTCAACGGTGACCGAGATGTCCGGGTTTTCAGCCGCGAACTGGGCCAGCATGTCATTGAGGGTGACGCCGTCAGAACCGGTCAGACCGTTCCAGAAGGAGATGTGCGTGCCACCCGTACCCAATTCAGCGATATTCGGGGTTTCAGTCGGAACCGGGGTCGCATCTTGGGCTTGGACGCTCATCATGGAGAATGCCAGCACGAGGATGGCAATAAGGGAGAATAGTGACAAACCAGTAGCGCGAGTACGCTTCGACATTTCAAAACTCCTGTAATTAAAAGACGAATTTCTCTGGGGGCTTACCTGTAACCGTTTTGTATTTCGCTTTTCTACAACCTCCTGTATAATTTGATGCTGTAACCGAATACATGTATTCGTATTCACAAAGCCAATTAGAGCATAGTCCAAAAATTCTGTCAAGCAACTCCATAATTGAGAAAGATTCACGGGGAAATAGGTAAAACTGCATATTTATTCACCATGAATTCATATAAGACAATAGAGTTCGCTGAGCCAGATTTTCCTTTGGAGAATAGCTCGCATTCTTTCTGATAACAAGAACGGACACTTACGATGGCCAAAAGACACCCGTCCAAGATCAAAATGCCGACGATGTATGATGTGGCGAAACTTGCTGGTGTTTCCCAACCGACGGTCTCGCGCGTGTTGAATCAAAATGATACGACGGTGCAAATCAGCGAGGAAACGCGGGCGCGAGTGATGGCCGCTGTCGAGGAGCTAGGCTATCGCCCGAATGTCCTCGCGCGCAGCTTGCGCACGCAGCGCACCCAGACGATCGCGTTGCTCATCGCCGATATTTCCAACGGCTTCTATCATACGATCACGCGCGCCGTGCAGGATGTCGCCCATCTCAACGGCTACGAAGTATTGATTTCGAACAGCGATCACATTTACGACAACGAGAAACACTTCTGTGAGGTGGTGTCGCGCCGCCCGGTTGACGGCATGATCATGGTGCCGATCCATCTAACTGAGGAAGACCTCGACGGGTATTTCGGCAATAGTCACACACCAATTGCGATACTCGGTAGTCACATCCGCTATGGGGGTGGCGACAACGTCTACATGGACGACGAACAGGCCACCTACGAAGGTGTTCGCTGGATGATTGCAGAGCGGCACTATGAGAGCTTTGGATTCATCGGCGTGGCGGATGATCTGCCACCCGGTCCGCGCCGCCTGCACGGTTTCAACCGCGCGCTGAGCGAGTTCGGCCTGCACCTTGACCCGCGCTTGATGTTCCGCGGTGACTTCACCACGGACAGCGGGGCAGAGTGTGCGCGTCAGCTCATTCACGGCGGCATCCTTCCCCATGCGCTGTTTGTACTTAATGACCTGATGGCCATCGGCGCCATCCTTGCGCTGCAAGAAGCGGGCTTACGGGTGCCGGAAGATATCGCCGTGATGGGATTTGATGATATTCCCGAGGCGAAGATCGTCCGCCCCATGCTGACAACCATCGCTCAGGATCCCCGTGATATTGGCCTGAAACTGGCGAATGCCTTATTCACGCGCATCAATGACCCGGATGCCCCGCCGCGCGTGCTTGAAAGCCCCTGGAAGCTGGTTATCCGCGACTCCGCCTAGGGTCCCCGTTCCCCCTCGGTAACAGAATTGTCAACTGCTGTGAGCCCAGATCTGGACTGGTTGACAGATTTTCTGTGACATGGTATGAATACGAATAACTGTATACGTATTCACTGCGAACTAAACAACAGTTTTCTTGAAAGTGGGGCTCATTTTGAATCGAATCGAAGTGGATCTTGGGCGTACCTCCGGGAATATCTCTCGCAACCTGTTTGGGGGTTTCACCGAACATCTCGGTCGCTGCATTTACGGCGGGCTGTACGAACCGGGCTCGCCGCTGGCCGATGAGCAGGGATTTCGCACGGACGTGATGGCGGCGCTCAAACGGCTGAATGTACCGATTGTGCGCTACCCCGGCGGTAACTTCGTCTCCGGTTACCGTTGGATGGATGGGGTCGGGCCGAAAGCTGACCGTCCCTCACGTGTCGACATGGCGTGGAACGATGTCGACTCGAATCAGTTCGGCACAAACGAGTTCGTCGACCTGTGCCGCAAACTGAATTGGGAACCGTACCTCGTCGTTAACTGCGGCGACGGCGACATGCGCGAGGCGCGCGACTGGGTGGAATACTGCAACGGTTCCAAGAATACCGCGCTCGCCAACCTGCGCCGCCAGCATGGTTACGAACAGCCGCACAATGTGAAGTACTGGGGGATCGGCAATGAAGTCGACGGCCCGTGGCAGATTGGCTACAAGACCCCCGAAGAATACGCCCGCGCCTACCTCGAATTCGCCAAGGTGATGCGCTGGATTGATCCGTCGATCAAGCTGATCGCGTCGGCGGCCTCGCATTGGCAGGGCGGTACGGTCATTGAACGCACGCAGCTCCTCTTTGAACAGGCGGCCAAGTTTATCGACTACCTGTCGATTCACTGGTATGTCGGCAACCCACAAGACGACTTCGAAGGCTACATGGCGCAGTCGGAACTCATTGAAGAGCGCCTGTTCGCCTATGAAGGGCTGATTCGCGCGCTGAGCCTGCAGGAAGGCGTCAGCCGCATCCCGATTGCGGTCGATGAATGGAACGTGTGGTACCGCACGCATCCGGCGACCATGAAACCGGGCACGAATTGGTTCGGTCTGGAAGAGATCTACAACCTCGAAGACGCGCTGATGGTCGCCATTCAGATGAACTCGATCATCCGCCACGCCTATTCGGTGAAGATGGCGAACATCGCGCAGTTAGTCAATGCGATCGCGCCGATCTTCACCAATCAGTCCGGCCTTGTCTTGCAGACGATCTTCTATCCGTTCGAAATTTACAGCCAGACGTGCGGCGATACCGCGCTCGACGTCTTCTGGCAGGGTGACACGTTTAGCACGGGGAATTACACAGGCGTGCGCGTGCTCGACGTGTCGGCGACGCTCGACGAGAACAAGCGTCAGTTGACCGTGTACGTGGTCAATCGCAGTAAGAACCATGCGGCGGACACCACCATCAACCTGACGACCGGATCTTTTGCGGGTGACGTCTCCGCTTATGTAGTCAACGGCAGTGACATCTACGCCACCAACACGTTCGATACACCGGATCAGGTGGGCACGGTCGCCACCAAGCTCACGGCGGCGGGCACGAAGTTCATTTACAGCTTCGAACCGCACTCTGTCACGGCGTTAGTCTTCGCGCTCTAGCAGGCTTACGAGTTATCGTATATAGGCTGGGAGGTGGCACGGGATCGCAGTCCGGCGGGCCTTCCAGCGCCTGTTGTCCGTGAAGCTAGCGTGTCGGGTATGCCGCCCGGCAGAAGAGTGACGCACGATGAAAAAGAACTTGCTGCCGCCGCTGGGGTGGAACAGTTGGGATTGCTTCGGCACATCGGTGACGGAAGCCGAAGTCCGCGCGAATGCGGCCTTTATGGCGCAGCGTCTGCTCTCTTTCGGGTGGAACACGGTGGTCGTCGATATTCAGTGGTCAGAGCCGGACGCTCAAGCGGGCGGCTACCGGGCGTTCGCGCCGCTGATTATGGATGCATGGGGGCGGCTGACGCCCGCGGTTAATCGCTTTCCGTCCGCGGCGGAGGGGAAGGGCTTCAAGCCGCTCGCCGACGAAATTCACGCCTTGGGGTTAAAGTTCGGCATCCATGTGATGCGCGGCATTCCCCGGCAGGCCGTCGACCGCAACCTGCCGATCTGGAATTCGCCCTACACGGCGCGCGACGCTGCCAACACCGCCGATACCTGCCTGTGGAACACCGACATGTTCGGCCTGAACATGGCGCACCCCGCCGCGCAAGCCTACTACGACTCGATCCTCGCGCTCTACGCTTCATGGGATGTAGACTTCATCAAAGCCGACAACATGCTCGACCCGTATCACGCCGACGAGATCGCGGGTTTTCGCCGCGCCATGGAGGGGTGCGGGCGCGACATGATCCTCAGCTTGTCGCCGGGTGTTGATGTGCCGACCGAGCGCGTCGATCACCTGCGGGCGAACTGCGAAATGTGGCGGATTTCGCCGGATTTCTGGGATCTGTGGAGTGACCTTAAGCACCAGTTCGACCTGTGCCGCCAGTGGTATCCTTACATCACGGAGGGCGCGTACCCGGACGCCGACATGCTGCCTCTCGGGCACATCAGCTTGCGTGGGGAACGCGGTGAGGATCGGCAGACGCGCTTCACGCGCACGGAAGTGATCACGATGCTCACGCTGTGGTCGGTTTTCCGCTCACCGCTCATGCTGGGCTGCGATCTGCCGTCCACCGATGCTGAGACCATTGCTCTGCTGACCAATGCCGAAGTGCTGGAAGTGAATCAGCACAGCCGCAACAACCGTGAAGTACGCCGTGATGGTGACGCCGTGGTCTGGGCAGCGGATTTGGGCGCACAGCGCTGCGTGGCACTGTTCAACCTCGGCGAGGAGGAGAAGACAGTGCGCGTGCCGCTCGCCGAACTCGGCTTTAAGTACTGCAATCAGCGTGACCTGTGGGCGCGCGAAGAAATGGGCGCGATCACCGGGAATCTGGCGGTGACGTTAGCGCCGCATGCCGCAGCCTTTTATCGATTAAGCCCTTTGGAGTAAAAAACATGCTGGATACACATTTAACCGTTCGCACGGACAGCCCCATCGGCACGATTTCACCGCGCCTGTATGGGCATTTCGCTGAGCATCTCGGGCGCTGCTGCTACGATGGTCTGTGGCTCGGCACAGAACAGACGCTGGTGCCGACCTATGGCGGCTTCCGTAAAGATGTAGTCGATGCGCTCAAGGCCATGCCTGTGCCGCTGCTGCGTTGGCCGGGCGGCTGCTACGCCGATCATTATCACTGGCGCGATGGCATTGGCGAGCGCGTGCGCCGCCTCGGTCTGTCCTGCGGGTTGCAGGTGGAAGATGACAACACGCTCGGCACGCACGAATTTATGGCGCTGTGCCGCCTGCTCGGTGCGGAGCCATACCTCGCCGGGAACATGGGCAGCGGTTCGGTGCAGGAACTGTGCGACTGGGTCGAATACTGCAATTCCGGCCTCAACACCTCGCTGGCGGCGGAACGCGTCGCCAACGGAGCGCGTAAACCCTTCGACGTGAAGCTGTGGGGCGTGGGCAACGAAAATTGGGGCTGTGGCGGCAACTATGACGCGGAAACCTACGCTCGCGAATATCGCCGTTATGCAACCATGCTGCGCCACGTCGACACGACCATTGAACTCGTGGCGTGCGGTCAGGAAGATGAGTGGAACCTCAAGTTCCTCCAAACCAACCAGAAGTGGCTGAACCTGATGGATCACCTGTCGATTCACCGCTATTGGATTCACGGTGGGCCGGAACTTAACTTCACCGACGAACAGTACTATGGCCTGCTGTCGGAAGCGGATGAGACCGAAGATTTCGTCAAGCGTACCGCCGATTACGTCATGGATGCGCTCGGCACCAGCAGTCACCGCATCGGCATTGCGCTCGACGAGTGGGGTGTGTGGCACCCCGAAGCGCGCGCCTGGGGGCCGGACGGGGCGGACCTGCACCGCGAACCGATCACTTATGAACAGGCGGGCACGCTGCGCGACGCGCTCTCGATTGGCGTGACGCTCGAAGGCTTCCACCATCAGTGCAACGTGCTGACGCTCGCCAACCTCGCGCAGATCGTCAATGTGCTGCACGCCCCGGTCATGACGGATGGCGCGGCGATGTGGGTGACCCCGTCGTATTATGCGCTGCAGCTGCACCTGCCGCACATCGGCGCCAAGGCCCTCCCGGTTGATGTGACGCATGGCGCGACGATGCCGGGCAGCAGCAAAGGTGTCAGCGCGGTCACGGCGACGGCATCTTCCACCGAGGCGGGGGTTGCCGTCACGCTGGTCAACCGGCACCTCAGCGAAGGCGCGTCGGTGGTGGTGAACGTCGCGGGGATGAGCCGCGTCGCCAATGCCGGGCTGCTCGCGGCTGACTCACCGCGCGCGGTCAACAGCGCGCAGGATCCGGACTGCGTCAAGGTTGCGCCGTTGAATGTCGGCGCGGATGGCGCGGGGCTGTGGCGAATCGAATTACCGGCGCACTCGATGGCGACGGTTCAACTGGCTTAAGGAGACGGAATTTCATGCGTCAGCAACTTTCACTCGCCGGGCAGTGGGATTTTCAACTAGACCCGACGGGACAGCTCGCGGTTGATACCGTGCAGCCGGATCGCACGATCCCCGTTCCCATGCCGATCCAGGCGGCGTTTCCCGAACTGCGCCGCTACAGTGGTTACATGTGGTATCAACGCAGCTTCGACGTGGCGGAGGGCGACGGCGAACTGCTGCTCGACTTTGGCGCGGTCGATTACTGGTGTCAGGTGTTCGTTAATGGGGCGCTCGTTGCCGAGCATGAGGGCGGCTATATGCCGTTCCGCATCCCGATTCGTCGTTATGTGCAAGCGGGATCGAACCGGCTGACCGTGCGCGTGTACGACACGATCCAGACACAGATCAGCGTTCCGCGCTGGATGGATAAGCCGGCGCCAGAAGGTAATCAGCCGCCGTTTGATGCGGAGACGATCCCGCATGGCAAGCAGACATGGTATCTCGACGCCAGCGGCATCTGGCAGGATGTCACGCTGACCAGCGTGCCCGCGCGTTACATCGATCAAGTGCAGGTCACGCCCGATATTCACACCGGACAGGCGCAGGTGCGCGTCAAGCTGGCGGGCGCGGCGACTGAGGGGACGGTGCGCGTTAACATCGGCGGCGCGCTGGGCGAAGCGCTGTTCGCCGCGGATCAGGCTGAAGTCACGGTGACGGTCACGGTGCCGAACCCGAGCCTGTGGACGCCGCACACCCCGGCGCTTTATACGGCGGACGTGCAGTTCGGCGACGACTCGCTTTCTGTTCGTTTCGGCTTCCGCGAAATCCGCGTCAACAAGGGCATGCTGCTTCTCAACGGCGAACCGTTCTACCTGCTGTGCGCGCTCGATCAGGATTTGTACCCGGACACGATCTACACCGTGCCGTCGGATGATTTCCTGCGCGACCAGTTCGTCAAAGCCAAGCAGATGGGCTTGAACAGCCTGCGCTGCCACATCAAACCGCCGGACCCGCGCTACTACGACCTCGCCGACGAGATTGGCCTGCTGATCTGGTCTGAGATTCCCTCGTGGCGCACGTTCTACGGCGCGAAGTCGGCGCATCCCAATGCCTATTTCCTCGACGATGCGGTCAAAGGGCGGGCGCGGGCGATTATGCATGAGATGATCGCGCGCGACTTCAATCACCCGTCGCTGATGATCTGGACGATGATCAACGAGGATTGGGGATCGACTCTGCTCCTGAGCGCTGACGACCGCGCGTGGATCGCCGAGATGGTAGACGAATGCCGCCAGCTCGACCCGACGCGCTTGGTGGTCGACAATTCGCCGTGTCCTGCACCGTGGGGCTACAGCGTGCATGTGAAAAGCGACCTCGACGACTTCCACGTCTACACCAACATCCCCGATCAGGCGGATACCTTCGAACAGTTTGTCGAAGGGCTGGCCTCACGCCCGCTGTGGAGCTTCTCGAATACGGGCGACGCGCAGCGCACCGGGCACGAAGCGATCATCCTGTCGGAGTTCGGTAACTGGGGCGTGCCCTCGCTCAAGCAGTTCGGCGGTGGTCTGCCCGATTGGGCGGATCTCGCCGGGTGGTGGTCGCCGTGGGACGGTGAAGCGGGACGCGCCGAAGGTCTGCTGGAACGCTATGAGGCCCTTGGCCTGAAGGCGATTTGGCCGGATTACGAAGCGTTCGCGGCGGCGGCTCAGTGGCATGAATACCACGCGCTCAAGTACGAAGTCGAGACGATGCGCCGCCTGCCCAAGCTGCAAGGATACGTGATCACCGAACTCAGCGATATCTACTGGGAGAGCAACGGTCTGCTCGACTTCGCGCGCAACGAGAAGGTGTTCCACCACCAGCTCGCGCAGTTCAACGCCGAAGATGTGATCGTGCCGCAGCTCGACCGCTACGCCTATTGGAGCGACGAGTCGGCCAGAGTCACCGTGTATGCATCGCACTACAGCCCGGAAGATTGGGCGGGTGCGCATGCGACGGTCAGCGCGGACGGGGCGACATTGCTTGACGCGGATGTGAGCACGGTCGAGCGCGGCGCAGTAAGCGAACTCGGTTCGGTGAGCTACAAACTGGCGGGGTCGAACGGCGAAATCAGCTTGAGCGTCAGCAACGGCAAGTCGTTAGCGACGAACACGGTTCAACTGACCGTGCTGCCCGTTGAAGCGCGGCAGGCGGCTTTCCGCGGGGAAGTCGCGGCGATGCTGCGTCCGGCCAAGACCAACGCGGCCATCGATTCGTGGAGCGCTCCGGCGGTTGCGACGCCCGTTGCTCAGGATCAACTGGTCGATAGCGCCGAAGAAATGCATTTGACCGGGACGCTCCTGCGCAGCAGCGGCTACTCCGTCACGCGCACGATCCGCAGTTCGACCAAGCTGGTCATTAGCGATAACCCGACGGCGGAGGTGCTGGCGTGGGTTCAGGCGGGTGGCGATCTGCTGTATCTCGCCAATAATGCGGGCAGCCCGTTTTTCTGGGTGAATGGGCGCGGCGGCACGTACGGCGGGCGCTGGATCACCAGTTGGAACTGGCTGCGACCGGGTTTCTACAAACGCGTGCCCGTCGATAATCCGCTCAAGCTGCCGTTCATGGACATGACGCCGGAGGGCGTGATCCTCGGCTTGCCGGTCACCGATGCCGAAGTGCAGGGTGACTTCCTCGCCGGACAGCTTGCCGGGTGGGCGCAGCATCCCGCGCTGCACACCGTGCAGTTCCGCTATGGGCAGGGGCGCGTGATTATGACGACCTACCCGATCCGCAAGGCGCTGCACTTCCAACCGCTGGCGCTGGCCATGCTGCACGATCTGGTCGATCACCTGACCTCAGACGCGTGCCAGCCTGTGCTGAGCATGAATTACCGCTAGACATGATCTTGTGGAGGGGCGCACGGCCGTGCGCCCCTCCAGGTTAAGTTCTCTGTGCAGTGCTCTGGCGCTCGACGAGCGTGGGCTCGATATGCGTCTGCTGCGGTTCGCCGTCCGGTTCGGCGATGCGCTGGAGCAGCCCTGCAATCCCCTGCTGGCCAACGGCGGCGAAGTCTTGCCGCACCGTCGTAAGCGGCGGGATCAGGTAGGCCGCTTCAGGAATATCGTCGAAGCCGATCACCGATACATCCTCGGGCACGCGCCGCCCCGCCTCGCTCAAAGCTTGCAGCGCCCCAATCGCCATCTGATCATTAGCGCAGAACAGCGCTGTGAACTTCGTCTCCGATCCAATCAGGGTCTGGATCGCCTGATAGCCGCTGCGTGACGACCAGTCGCCATGCACAGTCGCGATGGGCGCGGTGTGCGCTTGCGCTAAGCGGGCGACGAACCCGTGATGGCGTTCAGCAGCATCGAACCAGTCGTCCGGCCCGGCGAGCTCCGCGATCTGTTCATGTCCAAGTGACAGCAAATAGTCGGCGACGAGCTCGCCGCCCCGGTGCTGGTTGACGCCGACGGAGGGCACGGATGCGCCCCGTTCCAGGCCGATCTGCACCATCGGATAATCGCCGGAAAGCGAGCGCACATCGTCGAGGCTGATGGTGGTCAGCGGCGTGATGAGGATCAGCCCATCGACTTGCCAGTGGAGCAGGCGATTGAGCGCGGCGCGCAGACTTTCGACGCGGCTGTCCTGCGTATGCACGAAAATCAGGTCGTAGCCCGCGGCGCGCGCCGCCTGTTCCGTGTGGATCATCACTTGTGCCGGGCCGTAGTTCTCAATCCCGAACGTGAGCATCCCCAGTACATGCGACTGATTGGCGGCCAGACTCTGCGCGGCGCGGTTGGGGCGGTAGCCTAACTCGTCTATCGCTTTGAGCACGCGTTCGCGCGTCTCCGGCGCGACATACGGGTGGTTGTTCACCACCCGCGACACCGTCTGGTAGGACACGCTGCAATGCCGCGCAACGTCATGGAGTGTAGCCCGACGATCTGACATGAATGCCTCTTTGTTGACAAGGTGAACGCGTGATGCTACATTCTCTGTGAACGCTCACAGACGCATTATCCCCCTCAGACTACCCTAGAGGGAGAAACGGCGCAAGACCAAAATCACGCCGGGCTCCGAGTCAGCGCTCCGCGTGGCAGCACCTTTAATCGATGGCAAACTAAGGGATACCTAGGATTATGCACGCTTTCAATGAATTCGAAATATGGTTTTTGACGGGCAGCCAGCACCTGTACGGACCGGAAACGCTCGCGCAGGTGGCGGAACACTCGCAGGCGATGGTCGCAGCGCTCAATGACACGTCGCTGGCGGTCAAAATTGTCTACCAGCCCGTGCTGACGACGCCCGAAGAGATTACGAACATTTGTCAGGCGGCGAACACGACTGCCAACTGCATCGGCGTGATTGCGTGGATGCACACGTTCTCGCCCGCCAAAAACTGGATTCCCGGTCTGAAGGCGCTGCAGAAACCGCTGCTGCACCTGCACACCCAGTACAACCGTGATATCCCGTGGTCAGAAATCGACATGGACTTCATGAACCTGAATCAGGCGGCGCACGGCGACCGCGAATTCGGCTTCATGGTCAGCCGCCTGCGCCTGAATCGCAAGGTCGTCGTCGGTCACTGGAGCGACGCGGAAGTGCAGGCGCGGATCGACGCGTGGATGCGCGCGGCGGCGGCGTGGGCGGATGCGCAGAACGCGCGCCTCGTCCGCTTTGGCGACAACATGCGTTCGGTCGCGGTGACCGAAGGCGATAAGGTCGAAGCGCAGGTGCGCCTCGGCTATCAGGTGTATGGTCACGGCGTGGGCGATCTGGTCGCGGTGATGAAGGGTGTCACCGATGCGGATATCAACGCGCTGGTGGACGAATACCGCGCCGCTTACTACCTCGCGCCGGATCTCCAACCCGGCGGCGCGCGCCATGACTCAGTGCGCGAAGGGGCGCGGATCGAACTTGCGCTGCGGCGTTTCTTGCAGCAGGGCAACTTCAAGGCGTTCTCGACCACGTTTGAGGATCTGCACGGTCTTGCACAGCTTCCCGGTCTGGCCTGCCAGCGCCTGATGGCGGATGGCTATGGCTTCGCGGGCGAAGGCGACTGGAAGACGGCGGCGCTCGTCCGCGCGATGAAGGTTATGGCGACCGGGCTGGATGGCGGCACGTCATTCATGGAAGACTACACCTATCACATGCACCCGAATGCCATGCAGGTGCTCGGTGCGCATATGCTGGAAATCTGCCCGACGATTGCCGAAGGTCAGGTGCGCCTAGAGGTGCATCCGCTCGGCATCGGCGGCAAAGCCGATCCGGCGCGTCTCGTGTTCGACTCGCGCGTGGCCCCCGGCCTGAACGCTGCCTTGATGGACATGGGCAATCGCTTCCGCCTGTTGGTCAATCTGGTCGACGGTGCTGCTCCGGCGGAACCGCTGCCGAAGCTCCCGGTTGCGCGCGTATTGTGGGCGCCCCAGCCCGATCTCAAGGTCGGCGCGGCAGCGTGGATTTACGCGGGTGGCGCGCATCACACGGGCTACAGCACGGCGCTGACCAGCGAACATCTCTACGACTTCGCCGAGATCGCTGGCCTCGAATACCTGCAAATCGACGCGCAGACGGACATTCGCTCGTTCAAGAACGAACTGCGCTGGAACGAAATCTACTACATGCTCAACAACCGTTTCTAGACAGCGAATGTTGGGTAAGGCTGTAACTTCTGGCCTCACCCCTGTGTCCCCTCTCCCACGGGAGATGGGATTTGCACGCCTCTATTCCCCCACTCCACTCGGAGAGGGGGCTAGGGGGTGAGGTTGGGTTTACGGCACTTCCCACCCGCCAGCGACGGGCATCACATGCCCGGTGACGAATGATGCGCCATCCGACAGCAGATACGCGATAGCGCTGGCGACTTCATTCGGTTCGCCGATGCGCCCAATGGGGTGAAAAGTCGACATGTACGCCTCGGCTTCCGGCGTGCCGCCCGAAAAGCGCATATACATCGGTGTGCGCACGGAACCCGGAGCCACCACATTGATGCGAATATTCTGCTTGGCGTATTCAAGCGCCGCGGTCTTGGTCAGGGCGATGACACCAGCTTTCGAGGCCGTATAGGCGGGCAGGCCGGGGAACGCGATCACGCCGATCACTGAGGCGACGTTGACAATCGCGCCGCCACCGTTCTTGAGCATCTCCGGAATGGCGTATTTCATGCAGTACCACGTGCCGGTGATGTTCGTGTTGATGACCGAGTACCAGTTATCTTCAGTGCAGTCGACCGTGGGCGCGACCGAGCCTTCCAGCCCCGCGCTCTGCACGAGATAGTCCAACTGCCCGAATGTTTCGGCCGTATAGCGGATCAGCGCTTCAATCGTCGTGGGTTTGAGCAGATCGACGGGGTAATACACCGCGTGCCCGCCGCACCCTTCAATATATTCCACTGTTTGCCGACCATGATCAGGATCGCGTCCGGCCACCACAACCTGCGCGCCCTGCTGAGCGAGCAGCAGCGCAGTCGCCTGCCCGATGCCCAGTGTACCCCCGACGACCAGTGCGACTTTGTTTGAGAACTGCGCCATAGCTTAATCCTTCTACCTGTTTCTGAGCTTCGTAAATGTGCGCTCAATTTAATCTTAAGACTGATATATGTGGTCGGACGTATAGATTTGTTTGGATTTCCCACGCTTTTGCACGGGACCCGGCAGCGCGTTACGCTCGTGCGATTGAGTAAACAGTTCTGAGGATAATGCGATGGTGGTTTGGGAAAACTACAGCGAACACGTTGCGCAGCACACCGTTGTTGGCGATCTGCGCGTGGCGCGGGATGTGTATAGTCCTCAGTTGGACAATCGCCGCGATGTATTGGTCTGGCTGCCACCGAGCTATACGACCTCTCAACGGCGCTATCCCGTGATCTACATGCACGATGGCCTGAATCTGTTCGACCGCTTCACCAGTTATTCCGGCGAATGGCAGGTTGACGAAACGATCACGACGCTGGCGCTCGAAGATCCACGGTACGAAGCGATCATGGTGGGCTTGCCGAACATGAAAGAGAAACGCGGAGTCGAGTATTCACCGTACGATTATGAGCTGTTTGGCGTTCACATGGGCGGGCAGGGTGATAGTTATGTCCGCTTCATTATAGAAACCGTCAAGCCGCTCATTGATCACGACTTTCGCACCCGTCCGGAGACGGTAGCGACCGGAATCGCCGGATCATCGATGGGCGGCCTGATCAGCCTGTACGGGTTTCTCAGGTATCCGCAGGTCTTTGGCCTGTGCGCTGCGTTCAGCACAGCCTACTGGTTTGGGGACAACAGTTTGCTGCGCGCGACTCGCGAGCGCGCGACCGGGCACGGACGTGTGTATCTTGATGTGGGCACGAAAGAAGGCGAGACACTGCTCAATTGGACGCAGATCCCGCCGGAACAAACGGATGCGGCCTATTGTGACGGCGTGCGCGCCCTGCGGGATGCGCTGCTGGCGGGCGGGTATGCGGAAGGAAACACGCTGTTGTACGTCGAGGAGGAAGGCGCGCTCCATCGCGAAGCGGCCTGGGCGCGGCGGCTGCCGACCGCGCTGCGTTTTCTGCTGCACGAGATTGACTGACAAAAAAGGGACGCCCGTGAGCGTCCCTCTGATTGCGCTGTATCTGGCGTGTAGTGCTAGCCCTTGACCGCACCTGCCGTCAAACCGGCGACGATGCGTTTCTGGAACACAATGACCAGCACCAACAGCGGCAAGGTGACGAACATGGCCGCCGCCATGACTTCGGCGATGGGTTCCTGCCGCATGACTGTGCCATTGAACTGCGCAATGGCCACGGGAACGGTCTGCGAGGCGGGCGTCGTCAGCGTGAAGGTGAGCGCGTACAGATACTCATTCCACGCCGAGATGAACGCGAGCAGCCCGGTGGTCACCAGCGCCGGAGCGGTTAGCGGCAGCATGATCAGGTAGAACGTTTGGAAGCTGGTCGCGCCATCGACCAGTGCCGCCTGCTCGATTTCATCGGGGAGCCCCTTGAAGAACGAGGTCAACACCCACACGGTGAACGGCAGGGTGAAGATTGGGTAGGCGAGAATCAGCGACAGCGGCGACCCGTAGAGCCCGACATCGGTGATGATGGTGAACAACCCTGACAAAATCGAAATCTGCGGGAACATCGTCATCGCCAGCACGACGTACATCATGGCGGTCCGTCCGCGGAAATCGAGCCGTCCGAGCGCGTAAGCGGCGAACGCACCGACGACCAGCGACAGCAGCACGGTCACACCCGATACCCAGGCTGAATTAAACAGCGCCCGCATGAAGTTGCCGTTGTTGAGCACACTCTGATAATTGATCGTCGTAAAGTTTTGCGGCAGATACGAGGCGGGCTGGAACAGTTCCTGCTCACCTTTGAAGGACGAATTGATCGCCCAGTAGAACGGGAACAGAGTGAAGACCAGAATCACCAGAATGATCAGGTAGAAGCCCACGCGGCCCAACAGTTTGGAGAGATTGTTTTCCGAGGTCATTGGGCTTCAATCCTCACGCTGCGAATATACAGGAAGGTGAAGACGGAGATCAGCACAAAGATGATCACCGAAACCGACGAGGCATAGCCCGCCTGCTGTTCCTGAATCAGGACTTCATAGTTGTATGTCGCCATCGACAGGCGCTGGCGACCGAGCAGCACGTTGAACACATCGAAGACGCGCAGCGCGTCGAGCGTTCGGAAGATGAGCGCGATGCCGATCACCGGGCGCAGAAGTGGCAGCGTGATCGACGTGAACTGGCGCCAGCGCGCCGCACCATCTACCGAGGCAGCTTCATACAGGTCAGCGGGGATGAGCTGCAAGCCCGCGAGCAGCAGCAGCGCCATGAACGGGGTTGTCTTCCACACATCGACCATGACGATGGCGTTCAACTGCAGGCTGCTGTTCGTCAGCCATGACTGCGACTGCGGAATTGCGCCGAGATCCAGCAAAATCTTGTTGATGATGCCAGACTGGTTGTCGCGGAACATCAGTTCCCACAACCGGGCGGAGATCACTGTCGGAATCGCCCACGGGACCAGCATCACGGCGCGCATTAAGCCGCGCCCTTTGAAGTTGGAATTGACCACCATCGCGATGAACAGCCCCAACACGAGTTCCAGCGTGACGGAAATGACCGTGAAGTAGAGGGTGTTGCCGATGCCCGTGAGGAACTCACTATCCGTGCCGCTGAGCGCCAGCGAGCGGTCACCGCCGATGGGGATGTTGGCAAACGGGCGATAACCCGCTTGCAGCAGGTCACGGGCGATCAATTCCCAGCGGATGTTGCCATCGGCATCGAGCGCACAGGTACCGTCATCCGCTCGGCGGCACTCGACTGTATCGATGCGGAAACTCAGCAGTTGGGTATAGTTTTGCAGCCCGACAAAACTTACCGGGTCAGAACTGCCGAAGCGCTTGTCGGTCAGACTGGTAATGAACGTCTTTTCCAGCGGACGCGCAGCAACAATGATCAGGATGGCGATGGTTGGAATGAGTAAATTCCACGCCATGCGCGCGTTGCGGCTAGTAAGGCTTTGATTGCGATTGATGAGCATGGAGTTCTGCGACATCCACCAGCTCGCCGCCCCCGTGGGAAGTGCCAAGAGCAGCGGCATCAGAGCGGCGCTGAGGCCGCGTCCGTAGTCAGCAGGTTGACCGGTAATGTCGTTGGCCGCCGACTGCTGGAAGAATAGGAAGATAGCGAAGATGATTGCGCCGACCGTGATCCAAAAGACGATCGTGCCCGCCCAGCGAACGGCATCGGCGTTGCCGCGCAGCATCTGAATCGCCGTGACGATCAGGAACAGGCTGAGGCCGACGACCAGCAGCGGCAAAATAATGCCGACATTGTTGAGTACGGCCAGTACGAGACTGATTTCGCCGCTCAGGCCAAGCTGGACTTCAGGAATAAGAGCGATGGACTGGACGTAAAACGCCGTCGTCCCCAGTGCAATGACCAGCAGCAGAATGGCGATGGCCGTGACGCCGAAGCCGTAGCTGGCCGGAAGATCATTAGGTCGTGCAGCTGTCCTAATCACCGCTATTTTTAACCCCCAAACAATTAAAAAAAGGGAGGTAGCCTCCCGGAATCGGTGAGACTACCTCCCTCTAAACTTTATTACTGGCCGAGGATCGTTTGCAGATCGAGTTCCAGCAGTTCCATCGCGGTCGCGCCGTCCTGTTCACCCGTGAGGACGCTGTGAACGGCGGTGAAGAACGCGGTCGAGACTTCGTTGTAGCGGGCGGCGGTCACGGTCGAGGGACGGGTCACCGTATTCGACAGCACCGGGAACAGGTCGGCGAAGAAGGGATTCGCTTCGAGCAGGTCCGCATCGCTGTACAGCGACATCGCGGTCGGCAGGTACGATTCCAGCGCGCGGTATTTCTGGACGGTCGGGCTGGCGAAGTAGATCGCCACGGCGGCGGCCGCTTCCGGATTTTCCGCATAGCGGGACACGCCCAACTGCCAACCACCCTGGGTCGCGGCGCTCAGGCCAGCCGCACCCTGCGGCAGCAGCGCGACGCCAAATTTACCGGCGACGGCACTTTCTTCACCATTGCTCAGCGCGTAGGCATACGGCCAGTTGCGCATAAAAGCGGCGTTGCCCGACTGCCATGTGGCACGAGCGTCTTCTTCCTGGTACGCCGTCACGCCTTCGGGGCTGATCGTGCCAACCCACGTCGCGGCGCGGTCCAGCGCGGACGCCACAGCGGGATCATTGACCGTGATTTCGCCTTCGGGGCTGACGATGGTGCTGCCAGCTTCCGAATAAATCCATTCGAGCGCATCGCAGGTCAGACCTTCGTAGGCGTTGCCCTGCCACACGTAACCCCAGAATTCACTGTTGCCCTTGGCGCGTTCGCCATCCTGAATGGTCTGCGCGGCCACGGCGAGTTCTTCCCACGTGGTCGGCACGGCGACGCCGTATTCCTCGAGCAGGTCGGTGCGGTAGTACAGCATCGGCGCATCGTTGAACCACGGGATACCGGTCAGGCTGCCGTCAACGGTATTGTTGGCGACGATGGCCGGGAAGTAGTCCGCGAGGGCTTCTTCGCTGATGTAGTCGTACATATTGAGCATGTGTTCGGCGAGGATACCCGGCCAAATGACGTCGAACTGGAAGACGTCGATTTCCGAGCTCTGCGCTTCAAACTGCTGGAGGTAGAAACCGAGGATGTCGGTAGCCGACGAGGGCAGGGGGCGAATTTCGACGGTGATATTCGGGCACGCCGCCATGAATTCGTCCGCGGAACGCTGCGCGAGATCGACTTCGATCCCGACCGAACCGGTCGAGACGATAACCGTCGCTTCTTCGTCGGTGATGCAATCAATAGCCGGTGCGTCCTGCGCTGCCACAGGCAGAATGCCAGCGACGAGCACCAGCAGCAATAGAACTAAGAATGCTTTCCTCATTTTGAACCTTTCACAATATTTAAGCACTGATTGAACACGCTTAGCGCCATGTTCAGAGTCAGTATGTCACGCAACCTCAACATTTGCAAAAAATTAAGGCAAAAATTCTTCCCTCAGCACCGCGCGTCACCCGATTTAAACGATGAATACGAATGCATAAATATTCCAAGAATCCGGCTAACCTTAATGCTGCGCTCGTTGCGAATTACGCAACAATTTTGCGTGACTGGCGGGTGTTTCCCCTAACGCTGATTTGTGCTACCTTAGGCTCGGTTGAGTTTCACTTTTCCATCGCAAAGGACATTGCCATGCCAATTCGCGCGCGTGATTTACAGATACCGTTTCGTGGCCAGCCCGGCGCGCACAACGCCATCACCGATGTGGCGGGCGTATCCGTAGGGCACACGACGCTCATCAGCGGGGACGGACGGTTGGTGGTTGGGCAGGGGCCGGTGCGCACGGGCGTCACCGTAATCCGCCCCAGAGGTCAGCACGACGAACCTGTGTTCGCCGCCTGGTACAGCCTGAACGGCAACGGGGAAATGACAGGCACGACGTGGATCGAGGAATCCGGGTTTCTCGAAGGACCCATCGGCTTGACCAATACGCACAGCGTCGGCACCGTGCGTGATGCGATCATTGCGTGGCAGATCGCGCGCGACCCCAGCAAAGGTGATATGGCGTATTGGAGCCTGCCCGTCGTGGCGGAGACATATGACGGCATGCTCAACGACATCAACGGCTTTCATGTCAAGGCGGACCATGTGGTCAGCGCACTGGAAAGCGCGGCGAGCGGCGCGGTCGCGGAAGGCGCGGTCGGTGGCGGCACCGGGATGATCTGCCACCAGTTCAAAGGCGGGATCGGTACATCTTCGCGCTTGGTGCACACCGACCATGGCGACTATACACTCGGCATTCTTGTGCAGGCGAACTATGGGCGGCGCGATCATCTGACGATTGCGGGCGTTCCGGTTGGGCGGCATCTGCCGGATGTGCCGCTGCCCATGCACGCCGGAGCGCTGCCGCCCGGCTCAGGTTCGATCATCATCGTGCTGGCGACCGATGCGCCGCTGCTGCCACATCAGCTCAAGCGGCTCACACGGCGCATCCCCATGGGGTTGGCGCTCCTCGGCGGGATCGCCGGGCATACGTCCGGTGACATCTTCGTCGCGTTCTCGACGGCGAACCCGGACGCGGCACGCGGGGGAGCGGTGACTCAGATCGCCATGCTGCCCAACGACGTGATGAATCCGCTGTTCGAAGCAACCATTGAAGCGACTGAGGAAGCGATCGTGAATGCGCTGGTCGCCGCGCCGACGATGGTCGGCATCAATGGCTACACCGTCCCGGCGCTGCCGCATGAACAGGTGCGAGATGTCCTGCGACAATATGGACGTTTGGCAGAATGACAGCGGCAGCAGATTGAGATACGCTAAATGACGTATGGTAGATGAGTGGCAGATGAGGAATACTCAGTTGCCGCTGTGCGTACGTGAGTAGAATATCATGACTCGGTTGCTCCTCGTAGAAGACCATGTGCTGGTGAGACAGAGTATTCGGGCTTTCTTGGAAGGCGCGAATTTTGAAGTTGTGGGTGAAGCCAGCAGCGGCGCTGAAGCGGTCCAGCTCGCGACCGATTTGCAGCCGGATCTTATTATTATGGATGTGCACCTGCCCGAAATGAGCGGTATTGAAGCGACGCGGCGCATTCGGCGGGCACTTCCGGATGTCCGCGTGGTTGCTCTCACAGCTTATAACGAAAAGGCCTATCAACGGGCGTTCAGTGAGGCGGGCGCAGACGGGTTTGTTCTTAAAACGTCTGAATTTTCCGAGCTGCTCAAAGTCATACAGGGGGTGATCGCCGCGCCGCGCGATGGGGCGATGACCGTACCACAGCCCGAGTCGGCGTCACCGCTGACCGAGCGCGAGCTTGAAGTGCTGGTGTGTGCGGCACGCGGTTGGACGAACAAGCAAATCGGCGTACACCTGAACATTTCGGATCGCACCGTCCAGGTGCATTTACAGGCCATCTATCAAAAACTCGATGTGACTAACCGCACCGAAATGGTGCTGCGCGCGCTGACCTTAGGCATCATCCATCAGAATGACGAGGTAATCGAATGAGCGAAGCCCTGATGCATCTCGGACACATTATTCAGTTCGACGGCCTTCTGCACTGGTGTGTGCTGCTGGCGCTCTTTGGCTTCATCATCAGCATGGGGTGGATCGTTTGGCGCATTGTGCTGCCGCTGCGCCGCCTGGCAAAACAGGCGAATGGTATTATGCAGGGCAACATCCCGACCTTCGATGTGCCGAGCAGCGGAATGCGCGAAGTTGAACAACTGCGCCGTTCGCTGCAGTACATGGCCGAGCAGATCAGATTGGCGCAGGAGCGTGAAGTCGCGTTCCGCAACGCGCTGACGGAGAGTCAGGAACACGAGCGGATGCGCATCGCCCGGGAAATCCACGATGACACGATTCAGTCGCTGGTGTTTGTCGCGCATACGTTGGAACGCGCGGCGCAGCCCGCGCTGGTCAGCACTGCCACGCAGCATCTCGAAACCGCGCGTCAACAGGTGATTCGCACCGTCGATAATCTCCGCCAGCTCATCGCCGATTTGCGCCCGACCGTGCTGGACGAATTGGGGTTAGCCGCTGCGATTGAAAACCTGTGTGAAGTGCATCCCGCCATCGATTTCGAGGTAGTTGGCGAGCGTTATGAGCTGGATCGCGAGCAGGAGTTGGCAGTATTCCGCGCCGCGCAGGAAGCGATCTATAACGCGCAGCGTCACGCGCACGCCCAGCAGATCAAGGCGACGCTGACGTATGCCGCGCGCTCGGTCACCTTTGAAGTGCGGGATGATGGACTGGGTTTCCGCATTCCACAGCAGTTAGGCGAATTTGCCGCGCGCGGCCATTACGGTCTGCTCGGTATTCGAGAACGGATGCTGCATCTGGGCGGCCAGTTGAACTTGATCAGCGAGCTGACGGTCGGCACACGGCTCACAGTGACCATCCCCGCACATCATTGAATGGGGTTGCTGAATGACCAGACACACGGGCGCATCGCGATGCGCCCGTGTGATTCTAGGCTCAATTGAAGGTCAAATGACCTTGGGGAGGTTGTCGGCGAGGAGCAGGAGCGCCAGCACGACGACGAATAGCGCGAACAGGCGGCGCAGCAGACCCGCATTCAGGCGCTGGCCGAGGCGTGCGCCCGTCAGTGTGCCGACGACACCCGCCGTCACAAACACAACGATCAGCGATAGATCGAGCGAGAGGTCGCTGGCGTGGCCGAGAAATCCGGCAGCGCTGTTCATCGCGATTACCACGAGCGACGTGCCGACCGCGTGATGCATGGGCAGGCCGACCAGCATGACCAGCGCGGGCACGATCAGGAAACCACCGCCTACGCCGAGAATCCCAGTCAGCAGGCCGACGCCCGCGCCGCCGAGCAGCACTTTCCAGATCGTTGGATCGCGCTGTTCCTGCGTGTCATCCTGCGTGGATTTGCGCGTAATCAGCAGGCCACCAATGAGCAGCATGAGCAGGGCGAAGGCGACCATGAGGAGTTCTGGCGGAAACTGCTTGGAGAAACCCGCCGCCAAATACGCTGCGATCATCCCCGAGCCGCCGAAGATCAGCGCAACATGCCAGTTGAGCGTCCCTTGCGAACGGTGAAACAAGGCGCCGAGTACGCTGTTTGCGCCGACGATGGCCAGCGAGGTGGTGACGGCCATCTGCGGCGTTTGCCCGATCAGGTACACGAGAGCAGGCACCGTCAGAATGGAACCGCCGCCGCCGAGCAAACTGAGCGACAGTCCGATCACAAAGCCGAGTACCGCCTCAAGTCCGAGCATCGACGCTTACTTCCCACGCTTGACGGGGAAGCCCGCCATCTGCCAGCCCATCATGCCCCCGCGCAAGTTGATCGTAGTGTAGCCCGCGCGCGCCAACAGGTTCGCCGCAGAACTGCTGCGCGAACCGGAAGCGCACACACACAGAATGGTTTTGTCTTTGGGGAGTTGATCCAGTTGCTGCTGCAGAGAGCCAAGCGGAATCAGCTTGGCGCCGTTGATGTGCCCGCCTGTAAACTCGCTGGGTTCGCGCACGTCTAGGATAAACGGACGGTCGTCGCCCTCAATGAGCGCTTTGGCCTGCGCGGCCGTCATCACGGACGGGCGATTAGTCTGGCCGTCATCACTCTGCCCGCCGAAAATTGATTTGAAGATATTCATGGATACCTGTGTCTCTGCGTCTAGGTTTGACGCTTACTATAGCAGGGACACAGGCGGGAAGATCTCCCGAATCGCTTATAGATGCGATTAGCAGGTACTTATATCACGGCGCGCATTCGGGGATGGCAATCGGGCACATCCAGCGGCCATTGACGGGCGCTTCGCCCGCCCAACCGCGCGTCCCTTGGCGGTCCGTTTCGACATACCAGTACCAGATCGGCTGGCCTTCCCACGCGCCGCAAACAGGTCCCGCCAAGAGGGTGAGTTGATCGCCATCATACGCCTGCGTGATCGTGCTGGCGCCATTGTCGCCGATCCACGTCATGATGCGCAGCGCGCCCAGTTCGTTGAAATCGACGGTGATGATGTCGCCCACTTGGAAGATCGTTGGGGTGGCGCCTTCGCACACGCTGTCGACCTGCTGCATCAGCGCGGTCTGATCCTGCGTGGACTGCGCGATCACTGGAGTGAGCGTAGGCGTCGGCGTGGGCGACTGGGTCGGACTCGGCGTCATGGTCGGGGTCGACGTCGGCGTGTTGGTGGGCGCAGGCGTCGCGGTGATGTAGCGCATCTGCGTTGGGGTATTAGATGGGGTGAACGGGAACGTATTGGTCGGCGTGATCGATGGCGTGAAGGTAAGCGTTGGTGTGGGGGGGACCGCCGTCGGCGTGCTCCGATCCGGCAGCATGGTCGCCACAATCCCGGAGGAACTGGGCGAGGTGTAGATCGTCAGGTCGAAACCGAGCGTAGTATTTCCGGATCGACTGCCACCGCTAAAGCTCACATTCGTAATTCTGACCGTGGGAGCAGCCAGTTCGCGGAGCCGCGCGACGAAATTCATCAACTTTGGCAGATCGCCCGTTACGGTCAGCCCCATGCGCCGTTCATTGTAAGCGACGGCAGCCTGCGTGACTTCGCCCCGACTACGTCCCTGGCCACTGGAGCTGGCCTCGACGAGACTGGCGATAGCAACTTCGGCTTCATCCGCGTAGGTGTACAGATGGGCGATGATATCGTCGATCTGGCTATCAGTCCACAAGGGCATGGCGGCATTGCTCAACGCCGTTGCCACCATATCAAGCTGCCCGTTCACGCTGGCGATCGAGGCGCGCGAATCGACCGCGCGCGAGGTTGCTTCTTCGAACAACTGCTCGCTGGCTTGTGTGACCTGCGCCGACAACGCCTGATTGATACGTACCTGCGGGGCAAGCTGCGTCGCTCCGTAATAGACGATGCCGCTCAGCAGCAGCGCGACAAATAGGGTCGGCAGCAGCCCGACGATCCGATTCAGCAGTTCATCAAGGTTGAAGTTGAGGTTCATGCTTATTCGAGGCCTCGAATGATGCTGATGTTGATGATGAATTCAACCACCTGCCGCTGACTGGTTTCGCCGCCGTTGGTGGCACGCTCGCTGATCGTGCGCAGTGTCAGCGACTGAATGATGACGCGGGAAAACTGCGGGTTGAGGCGCAGCGCGTCCACATAAGCCATCACCGTTTCTTCGCTGTTCGCCTGTCCATTGACGACGATACCGCCGTTCATTTCGGCAATACCCACTAAAGCGAGGGTATTTGGGTTGTATTGACCGAGATAGTTCATGGTCTCGGCCCAATTGAAGTAGCTGGGTTCGAGCGTGCTCAGCAGACTGCCGAGACTGTTGGCATTGGTGCGCACCACATCCAGCGTTGCGCGCAAATCAACTTCCTCCTGAGCATCAGGCGGCGTCGATTGCAGCGTTTCGGCGAGCTGGGTTGCTTGTTCCTGCAGCGGCCCATTGAGGTCTTTGACTGTGGAGGTGATAATGACTAACCCGGCTAGTATCAGACATAACACCAGGATGAAAACGCCAAGTAGGATGCGACCGAGATTGGGCGACCCTGAGCCCTCATCCTCATCGTCGAGTTCGGCCAGTGCCAGCTCCACATCCTCGCTGACGACCAGTTGACTATCAGACGCCGAAGGTTCACCAAGCAGGGGCGGCGAGTCGGCCTTATTTTTCTGGCTTTGCTGGGATCCTTTGGGCATTGATCAGAATTCTTTCGCTAACGCAAATTCCACGTAATGGGATTGTATAGCAAAGCGATCATCGCACCAAAACATAAAAATGGGGCATAAGGAATGCGCAGCCTGCGCGCGTCGCGGCGGGTCAGCAGCAGCCAGACCGCGACCAGCGCACCAGAGCCCGCGCCGAGGAGTAACGGCCACAGGACGTAGGGGAAACCAAACACACACCCAATCAGCGCGGCGAGTTTTACGTCCCCGCCGCCGAGCGAACCCGGTTTGAGCCGCCGGGTGAGGGCGAAAATGCCAAAGCTTAGCACCCCGCCAACGAGCGTGGGACGTAGATCCGCGTGCGTGATCAGGCTGTTGCCCACGGCTAGCAGAATCACCGCGATCAGCAACGGGTAAACGACGATATTCGGAATCAGTTGGTGCTGCAAGTCGGTTAACGCGATAAGCAGGAGCAGCGCGAATGCCGCGCTCAACCCGGCGGCGGTCAGCGGCTGCGGGGTCTGCGCCCAGATGAGGGCAAACGCCAGCGCCGTCCCTACTTCGACGAGCGCTTCCAGGCGGCGCGGTGACCGGAGGCTGTGCAGGTAAAACCGGGACAGCGGATGATCCGGCCACCCCGCATAGCGGGGTAAACTGGCCGCCCCCCAATTGATTACTGCCCCGATGAGAAGTCCGACGAGGGCGGCAGCGATGCTGACCATTAAGCGTTCGCTCCGGAGACGTCGTTCATACCCAACTGCGCGGCGATCTCTTTGGTCAGGGCCGCGAGTTCGTGAATATCGACTGGCTCGATCACGTTGAGCACACTCGCGCGGTCATCCGAGGCTTCTTCGTCGCCGAACACGTCCGACAGCAGCGATGACATCGCGTCGTCGGCTGGTTTCTGTTCGGCGTTCTGTTCCGGGGTGGCCGTAGCGGCGGCATCAGGCGCGGGTGTGGTCGCTGGCGCCGGGGCAGCGGCAGGCGCCGCAGGTGTGGGACTGGTCGCAGTTGGGGCAGCATTGGTCGCCGCCGAGGCAGCGGTGGGAGCCGCAGTCGGCTTCGGTGGCGGCGCCGCTCTCTCGACTTTAGCCGGGTCGAGCGGCGCGGTGACGTTCCGCGAGACCACGACGGTGGGCTGTTCAACTTCTTCCTCAGACTCATCAGCGGTGATGAGAGCCGCGCGCCGTGCCTGGACGATCTGCATCTGGCGTTCGCGCCGCCGGGCGCTGCGCCGCCGTGATTGGCGGACTTGCGTGAAGACGACGACGGCAAAGGCGACGAAAATCAGGGCGCCGATGGCGGCGAGAATGATCACAAGGATCGGTTGGGCGACAAGTTCTTGAAGCAGTGGCATCATGATAAAGTTCCCATCTGGAAGCAGTGCTTACTGCTTCAACATATTGGCGACCGCCGGCGGCACAAGGACGAGCGCTATGCCGGAGAGCGATATGAGCAGTCCAGCGTACATCGCGACTTTGACTTTATAGCCGCCGCTGCAAAAGATGATCGCCGCCGCACTCACCAGCGCCAACGCCAAAATCATGAAAACGGTAATGGAGGCGAGAAACTGCAGGTCAGAGGCCGAGAACTGCGCCATACCAAGGCTCATGGATGCCTGATTGGACAGGGCATCGGTGTCGGAGGGCAGCAGGGTCGCAATCAGGGCGGCAAAGTTCTGCACAATCGAAAGCACGAAGACCATCAGCCCAGCCACCACGCCTTGCATCACGGTCGTCAAGCCGGTAAACGTGCCGGACACGAGGCGCCGCTTGGCGCGTAACTGCACTGCTTTCGCCGTGAACAGTGAACACAGATAGCCCACGCGTTCCGGCTCACCGCCCATTTTGACCGCGCCGTAGAAGATGTCGATGACATCCGAGATCAACTTGCTGCCTGTTTCCTGCCCGAATTTCTGCCAGCATATTTCCGGCTCAACGAGCGCCTGCAGGCGCTTGCTCAAGCGGTTGATGTCGTCTTCGAGTGTCGGGAACGAGGTCAGGTCGATCTTGGTCAGTGCCTGCTTGAGGGTTGTACCGCTCGACGTGGCCATACCGCCCGTGGAACGCAGGAAGGTCGCGAATTCGACATCCTTCTTCTGAATTTTGCCGTCGCTGCGCGCAGCGATCAGGCCGACGGGGAACAGAGCAATGCCCGCCGCAATCAGGATATAACCGAGATCGACGCCGATCACATACAGGAGGACCGCCACCACGACAATTGCCGGGACGACCATGCGCAGCAGGTTCCACGCGCGCCGCTGTTCCACGGAACCTTTCGACGGGCTGCCGACCATCTGCTCTTTAGGGACGGAGCGCAAGATGATCCAGGCGCCGAAACAGGCCATCACCAACCCGGTCAGGATCAAGCCGCCCATCGTGGTCAAATCCGTCGAATACACCATCGACGTGATCACCTGAATGATGACAATGAGCGCGACCGAGATAACGATCGATGAGAACGCATCCGTCCACTGTTTGAGCGATTCGATGCTGCGTTCATAGCCGTTCTGGTAGTCGTCGGCTTGTACACCCGCTTCACGCGTGAGATAGTCCGGCAGCGATTCGCCGGAACGCAGCGTATCCGACAGGCGCAGCAGGAACGTCTTCATGTTTTCCGACTTGGCCTGTGAGCCGATGCGGCGGCAGGCTTCCGGATAATCGTAACGAAACTCGGTCACGAGCGTGTTGATCGCCGCGAAGTAGGTGGCCGCGGGCGATGAAGTGGTCGCCGCGACCAGGAACATACGACTGCGCGTCAGACCCGCCGAGGCCATCGCCGACATAAATGTGAGCTGATAGTACAGTTCGAACGGCGAGACACTCTTGAAAACGGGCTGAGCTGCCCCCTTCGTCACCGTCTTGTTGGCCTCGGATGCGGGCGTGTCGGCTGCCGGGCTAGATAAGCTTTTGCTGTCTTGCTTCGGCAAGGACTTGGAAGAATTTGTCAAAGTCCGTCACTCCCTTTTCTTTGTGCAGCTTTTCGAAGATGCGCGCGCGCCGTTTGACTTCGTCGTAGATTTCCTTGCGGCGATGCGGCGGGATACCGCGCTTGATCGCGATCACTTGCTCCAGCAGATAGCTGTTCATATAGCCGGGGAACTCGAACACGTCGGTCGCCGGGTTCCAGCGGAAGGCTTCCAGATACGAGAAGCTGTCGGTGCCGGGGTCATAGCCGATGATCTCATTGACGCTGAGCACGCGGCGCGCTGACTTGCCATCGGCTAGGCGCACGGCGGACTGGATGACCACGAGGTTCAGGTTGTCGATATACGTCTTGGGGATATTGATGGGATCGCCCGTCAGACGTTGAATCAGCTTTTCGACCGACGCAGCGTGGAAAGTCGACATCACGCCGTGACCCGTTTGCATGGCTTGGAAGGCGACGACGGCTTCGATAGCACGGATTTCGCCGACGATGATGCGGTCGGGACGTTGACGGAGGGCAGCACGCAGCAGTTCGAACATGCCGACTTCGCCGCCTTTTTTCTCGCCGCCGCCCATGCGCGTCACTTCCTGCACCCAGTTGGCATGCGGCACATACACTTCCGGCGTGTCTTCGATAGTGACGATTTTGGCTTCCGGCTTGATGAACGTGTTAATCGCATTGAGTAGCGTCGTTTTACCAGACGCCGTCGCCCCGACGACGAACACATTCATGCCTTCTTCCAGCATCAGCGAGAGGTAGGAGGCAATCGAGTAATTGAGGCTGCCAAACTCGATCAGTTCGAGCACGCTCGTGGGCGTGCCGCTGAATTTACGAATGGTAAAGTTGCTGCCGCGCTTCGAGATTTCACGACCGTACACAATGTTAATACGCGAACCATCCGGCAGCACCGCGTCGACCAGCGGATTACGCACGGTCACCGGGTTCTTGATCCATTCGCCGAGCCACACGGCGAATTCGTCGACGTCGTCGTGGTCGACAAAGGAGATGGACGATTCGACGCTGCGGAAGATTTTGTGTTCAATGAAGATATGGCCGACACCGCTGCAGCTGATGTCTTCGATGAAGTTGTCGAGCAGCAGGGGCTGCAGTACGCCGAGACCGACTTTGTCGCGCAGCACGCGGTAGCGGATGGCTTCGCGTTCCGCGGGGGTGATCAGCACCTTATCCTGCTTGGCTTTCGGGTTGGTCGGCTTGCTCGTCGTGAAGTAGCTGTCGATCAGTTGATAGAGCAGCTCCTTCTTCGCTTCTTTATCTTCCGTCCGGCCGATTTCTTCGGCCCACATGACGAGTTTTTCCTCAAGCTGCGGCAAGAGGTGATCGATGGGCACGACCACGGTCGGTTCAATGGAAATGTAGTGATCGCGTCCGCCGAGGGCATCGGGGTAAATGTGGACGAACAAGCCTTCCCGAATCGGATAGAT
This sequence comes from Anaerolineae bacterium, assembly GCA_041916315.1. Taxonomy (GTDB): domain Bacteria; phylum Chloroflexota; class Anaerolineae; order Aggregatilineales; family Phototrophicaceae; genus Flexifilum. Next base: position 26,918 of record JAYRZU010000049.1, on the reverse strand, counting down.
CAAGTTGCGGCGCGGGCTATTGCCCAGGCTGCGCGGCGGCTTGACATAGTATTCAGGGATACCGATTTCATTGATCGGGATGCGCTGGAGATAGCCGGTGAGAAAAGTTGAGCCTTCGCAGGCTTCCCGCAGCGCGGGAGTCAGCATCGGCAGCAGCTTATCCAGCGGCATGATGGGGGCATCGGGACCAGTGTTGAAAGGCAGGATTGATTGAGCCATGTTCGTTTAACCACGCGCTTTGCTAATGGGGATGAGACGCATTCCCCAACCCGGTTCAACATCAAAACCAACAATCGCGCCCGTCACACTGCCCGCGCCGCGGATTTTGACGACTTCCAGCGTTTTGATCAGGCGCTGGCCATCTTTTTCGGAGCGCAGAATGACGTGCGCGTCACACATCGATCGGAGTGCGCTGAGCAGGTCTTGATTGACGATGCTGTCATGCAGTGTGACCAGCAGGGTCATGCCCGAGGCGCACAGACGCTTGCACGATTCAAAGAACTGAAGGATTTGCACGTCGGATTTGGCGTGCGAAATCGCCGACGTAAAGGAATCGATGACAATCAGGTCGGGCTTTGTCAGGTACGTCCGCATGGCATCCAGCAGTGTGACCGGAGCCGCTTCCCCAAGCCGCGCTAATTCCATCGAATGGACGCGCAGCCGACCGAGCAGCAGATAATCCATTACGTCGAGGTCGATGCTTTCCATCTGTGAGAGCAGGCTCTTGACCGAGTTTTCACTGGTGAAGACGGTCGCGCGCAGCCCTGATTGCAGCGCGCCCCAGAGAATCTGCTGTGACAGCACCGACTTGCCCGCGCCAGAACTACCTTCAATCAGGAGCAGGGTGCCGGTTGGCAGCCCACCACCCATTTTCGAATCGAGTTCCGGGTTGCCCGAGGACAGGATTTTACGCTTCAGTTCGCCGGTTTGCCCGGGCTTCTTGGCATCTGCTGCTTTGTCACTCATGATTGGCTCTTTCGGTGCTCACGGAGACGGTGTCGGTTCAACGATAGTGATGCTAAAGGGCAGGGCAATTGTGTCCTTACCATCGGTCACCGTGAAATTAAAGCTGTCGAGACCTGCCGTGCCGCCGCTGGTATAGGTAATCAGACCCGCGTCAATATCGGCTTGTGTAAAGGTCACCGCGTAACTCAGCGTACCGAGCGTCGGTGAGTTGACAATGCTGTAGACCAGGTCATCGCCGTCGAGATCCGTCGTGCGCAGCTCGGTGCTGCTGATCGTGACCGTTTGCCCGCTCTCCAGGGTGATGCCGCTGTGGACGACCACCTCGGGCGGGTTGTTGGCGGCGAGCATGCTGGTGGTGCTGGATCCATTCGGCGTGGCGACGCGCACGACAATCCCGGTGCCGGCTTCCACCGGGGGGGAAACCCGAATGGTCAGCGTGACTTTTTCGCCGGGATCGAGAATGCCGCGGTTGTAGATCTCGCTGGCGGGGGGCACGCTCTCGATATTCAACTGCAGCGGTCCGGGCGACCATTCATTATTCACGTTGCCCGTTCCCAACCAGCTAATGTGGTATCCGGCGAGGTCATCGCCATAGTGAACGATCACATCCCATTTGTCGAAATCGCTGACGGCCTGCATGCCGGTGTTCGCCAGCGTGACGAGGATGGTGGCGCCGAAATCGGTGGTGTGGGCGCCTACGGTGGTGAGCTGCGTGCCGTCCTGCACATCATGGCGGTCGTACATCTCCACGACCGCGGCCTGCATCGTCTGCTGGGCGCTCATCGTGGTCCGCGCGAGGTTGAACCCGGCGAAGACCATGAGAAAGATGACGAAGATGGCGGCAATCAGCGTTTCCATGAGCTACATCCCCAGGGTCGTATCTTCGGTGATGCCGTTGGGCAGCGTCAAGCGGATGTTGTAGCGGTCGCCCACGAGCTGACCCGAGAAGCTGAGGGTGAGGCGCAGCGTCGCCGTCGGCACCCAGTCATCATCATTCTCAAAGCTGTAGGTCCAGAAGGGGGCGCCTCCACCACTGCCATAGGGCAGGTGCTGGAAGTAGTTCTCTGTCCACACGAACACATCCATCCGTTCCAGCCCATTGATGCGGGTCTCGCCCACATTTTTCACCCACACAAAGATATCAAACATGCTGTTGCTGTTGGTATCCACCCAATTGCCGGCCGCGTCGAGTTCACCGGTGGCATGGATGATGTTCACCTGAGTCCTCATCTGGTCTTCAGCGCGGCTGGCCATGTCGCCGATCGCGTTGCCGCCATCGACGATGGCGGGGTAAGCGATGTTGAACAGCATGACGGCCATGATGATACTGATGACGATGAGCAGGGCGGTGGTGATCGTCTTATCCATGAGGTTTCAGCCTAGACCTCGCTCTCGACCTTCTTGAGACCTTCGATGAGACGACCAATCAACTGCTTGCGGGTCTTGTTCGGGTTGGCGTCGCCGCTGATGGTGCGGGTCGGGGAGCCATCGTTCGCCGGTTTGCCATTAGTTCCCCACACCGACGGATCAAAGACGAAGGGGGCGCTGCTGTCATTGGTTTCGCCGTTGAGGAAGGAGAGCGGATCAACTTCGGGCGCGGCTTCCTGGATGAAGTGCTGCAAAAAGCTGCTCGGCTTATCAGGTTGGCTCGGTGACTCTTCGTCCCAGGTGGTGCTTTCAAAGGCCGCGATGAACTGAATGAGCGCATCAGCGACATCCGGTGCGAGCTTGCGTTTGCGCGCATACTGCTCGATCAATGTGCGGGTCGACGGCGCGCCGATTTCTTCAACGCGCTGGCGCGTCCAGTCTTCCAGCTTGGTCAGGGCGGCCCAATCCGACGGCGACAGTTCATCGTTTTCGTTCTTCTTCCCACGACGACGGGTTGGCGGCGCAGCCTGCGGTTCTTCGACCACAGGAGCGGGACGGGCGGGCGGCGGTGCGGCCATGTAATCTGGTTCGACCAAGCGGCCGGTTTGCTTCGCGCGTGGTGGCGGCGGGGGGGCGTAAACTTCCGGTTCGTATTGTGGCGCTGCCGCGTACGGGCTCTCGTCCGCGAAGGCCTGATTTTCGAGGTCGCGCATCGACACGACTTTGGCGTGAGCGGGCGCGGGCTGCGAGGTTGGCTGCGGCATGGGCGGCTGCGGCATCGGCTGCGGTGCGACGAGGGGTGCAGTAACCATTTTCGGAGCAGGCTCGGGTTCGCGTGGCGTTTCGACCGTGACCGGCGGCGCAATCTGCACGGAGCGGAGGGTCGGATAAGTGTTGCTGAGCAGGCTTTCCTGAATGTCCAGCAGTGTCGCCTGGATTTGGTTCTTGAGGATTTGTACTTCTTCTTCGAGCGCCTGCACACGCTGTTCGAGATTCATGAGCCTTCTTCCTTCAATGCCTGGTTGCTGCTGGTGGTACCGGAAGCAATCTTGCGCCTAACATGAGACCGGGGTGAAGACTGCGCGCGTTTTCACCCCGGTACTGACTAGCACTTACACTTGCTTATGTCCACACCGCGTCAATTAGCGGAGTTCCATCACTGCTTCGAGAACCGCGGGGGTCGTGGCGTTGATGTTGAGGACCGCGCCCGTCGGAGGCTTAACCTGAAGGGTGAATTCCGTGTTGGGGCCGGGGGACGCCCATGTACCAGCGACCAGCGTACCAGCGGTGGTCACATCGACGGTGATCTGGAACTGTTCGTCGGGTTCGAGGAGGTCGTCGCCATCGCCAACCACTTCGTCCGCTGTCCAGTCGAGGTTCGAGCCGGCCTGCAGTTCGTCACGATAGTCAATCACGATCACATTGTCACCCGACGTGTCGACGATGTTGACCGGGTCGCCGCCCGAGGCCAGCGCCACGGTGAAGACGACTGATTCAACGACCGAGAGGTCGGAAGTGGCGATAATGGCGCCCTTGGTGGTCATCGACGACTGCACGTTCGACAGGCCTGCGTAAATCGATTCTTCACTCTGTTCGGTGGAGGCCGAGCCAGCGCTCAGAATGGTGAAGGCGAAGACGGACGCGACGACGACGAAGGCGATGAGGATGATGGCGGTTTCGAGAGCCGACGCACCACTCTGGTCATTGTGCAGACGATTGACGGACTTGCTGTTGAACATGGTGTGGTTTCCTTTTTTCTGCTATGCCGAACGTTGATTGAAGGTGTTCAACGTCGTTTTCCTTAACTATGAATTCATTGTATGGTGAGACTTTTGGAAAATGCGTTAAGGAAAAACAAATTCATAATTGTTTCACAAATTCGTTTAATTTGCCCAATCCCGTGAAATACGTAAAGAATAGGCGAAGCTTTCCTGTAGTAAGAACAGGGGAATTTGAGGGGAAACCGAATTTAGACTCGCCGACTCTTAACGTTCAGGCAGGTTTATTGATGTTGATTTTCACAAATGCAGTGAAGCATGATGATTATTGAGTGTCGGAACCGAGCACAATCTCAATACTGCGCAGAATTCCAGTGAGCTTGCGCGGCGTAGGTTCGTCAACTATCGGAGCAGCCGCGGTGAGCACTTGCGCGGCAGAATGCCCGCTCAAACGCCGAATTTGCGCCAGAATTAGGGCGTGATGAGGGAAGCGGAGGTCGAATTGCTCAGCAATGGTATCTGCTGCCTTGAGGAGACGGTTGATGTGCTCGGGGTTGCCTTCGGGCAGCAGCGCATAGGCCAGCCAGTAGAGTGCATCGGCAATGGGTTGAGGTTGTTTAATCTTCATTAAGAGAGACAATGCTTCGCGAATGATATTGAGCGCTGGCTCCCGTTCACCAAGTGCCAGCAGCGTTTCACCCTTCGTAATGAGCGCCCTTCCAAGATAAACGTCGCCTTGAGATTTTCGAAGATAACTTAAGCTTTCCTCAATAAAACCTTGTGCCACCCGTGGATGTCCCTCGCGCAGCGCGAGAAGCGCCAGCCCGCGTCTGATTAAGGCGATGTGCTGCAGATCACCTAACTGCTGCATCAACCCCAGGCTCTCATTCAGGGCAGTGCGGGCTTGCGCGGTTTCGCCTTGATCAATGAGCGTCACGGCTATATTGAGGAGCAATCCCCCCGTCACTCGCTTGTCCCCCAACTCGCGGGCGAGGCTTAAGGCTTGCCTATGCAAATCCAGGGCTTGATCCAGATCGCCGCGATCAAAGTGCATGGCACCCATGTTGTAGAGGACGTGCAGCATGCCCTGCAGGTCGTTCAACTCCTTGAACAGCGCCCAAGCTTCCTCCGCAAAGGTGATCGCGTCACTATACTTGCCCTGATCCTGCATCAGCAGTGCCAAATTAGTGAGGACGGAGGCCACGCCAAGTGTGTAGTTGGCTGCGCGCCGCGCAGCTAAGGCTTGTTCATAGTAGCTGCGCGCACCCTCAAAGTCGCCGCGATTCCACGCGATAATCCCCAGATTGCTTAAGGAGCCGCCTAGGCCTGCCTTGTCGTCAATGGCACGGCGAATGTTCACCCCTTCCAGATGCAGTTGTTCCGCGCGGTTAGGGTCGCCCTGAATCCACGCCAGATAGCCCGCGCCTTGGGTGGCTGCTCCACGCGCCTTGCTGACTGTACCTTGGGTCGCTGCCAGCAGCAGATCGAGCCATTGGCGCCCCTCGGCGATATGCCCACGCATTAGCCAGAACTCCCAGATCGCTGCGCCTAGCTGGAGCGCGAGATCGAGCTGGGCGGGCGCGTTCAGTTCCAACGCCCAACTGAGCGCCGTGCGCAGATTGTCGTGCTCGCTCTCCAAACGGTCGAGCCACTGTGCCTGCATTTTGCCGTGAATGCGTGAATCCGGGTTGGAGGTCAGCGCCGTATAGTAGGCTAAATGTGCTTGATGCGCTTCAAGCGCTGTGCCGCTCGTCAGCAGCAGTTGATCGTAGGCGTACTGGCGCAGCAGTTCGTGCAGGCTGAAGTAACCGTTTTCAGCGCGCCGAATGAGCGATTTTTCGACCAGTGAGGCGAGGATGGGCAGCGCTGCCCCGGCAATCTTCGCGGCGGACTCCCGGTCAAACGCGCCTTTGAAGACAGAGAGCTTCATGAGCGCCGCGGCTTCGGCGGTGCTCAGCATCTTCCACGAGGTATCGAAGACCGCTTCGGCGCTGCGATGGCGTTCGGAGACGCCGCGTGCCGGGGAGGTAAGAAACTTGAGGTCGATTTGCTCGACGATGTCGCGTGCGGGCAGCACGCGCAGCCACGCCGCCGCAATTTCAATACACAGCGGCATGCCGTCGACGCGCTGGCAGATGCTGATCACGGCGGCGCATTCTTGTTCCAGCGCGAAACTCGGATCGACGCGGCGGGCACAGGCGGCGAACAGCTCCACGGCCGCAAACCCGACTCCGTTATCGCCGCAGTTCGCCGGGTAAGCCATGCCGCCGATGGGCAGACCCCATTCTTCGGGCAGATTGAGCCAAAGGCGCGAGGTGACCAGCAGACGCACACGTGGTGCGCGCTGAAGAAGCGTCGAGAGACGATCCGCGTAGTCGACCAGATGCTCAAAGTTGTCGAGCACAAGCAGCAGTTCGCGGTCGGCGAGGTACGCGGCTAATTCCGCCAGCGGATCGTCAATGCTTTGCAGTGCGTGGCCGAGCGCATTCGCGATCTCCACCGGGAGAAATTCGCCTTTTTGCAGCGGCGCGAGCGGCACGAAGTAGATCCCATCGCGGAAGTCAGGCGCGAGTTCCGCCGCGGCATGTAGGGCGAGGCGCGTTTTGCCCATGCCGCCCGCGCCGACAATGGTCAGCAGGCGGCATTCGGGCTGCACGAGCCGCTCGTTGATGCGGCGCAGCTCGTCGGGGCGATCAATGAAGGGAGTGGTTTCAACAGGTAGATGCAGTTTGGGCTGATCCACGGCGACCGGGCCGACCTCGTCAGCCCGCACGCGCTCTATCAGACGGATGGTTTCGGGTTCTGGTTCAAGCCCAAGTTCAGCCTGAAGGAGTTGGGCACACGTTTCGTATTGGGTGAGCGCTGCCGCCCGCTGCCCGTCGCGCGCGAGCAGCAGAATGAGCTGCCGGTGCATCTCCTCGTTGAGGGGGTCGAGTGTGAGCGCGCGCCGTGCCTGCGTGATTCCGGTCGCCAGATCACCGCGTTCCAGCGCGTATTGCACAAGGCGCTGATACGCCAGCAGGATTTGGACGCGCAGGCGTTCGGCTTCGGCGCTGCGCCAGTGTTCGAAGTTTTCGCCGTCGCGCAGGTGAAAGCCTGTGAGGAAGTCTCCCTTATACAGGGTGAGCGCTTCGCCGAGGCTGCGCGCTGTGGGGGCGTTGAGCGTGCCACTAGTCGCGTTCAGGGTGTCGAGCAGGACGAGCGCATCGACCCACACATCGACATCCGCGCGCAGCATGACGGACTGTCGCGTGATGATCAGATAGTCGCTGAGCTGCGCCGCCAGATTGGACAGGGCGGTGCGTAGGTTACCCAGCGCGCGTTCCTGCGGGAGATCGGCCCATAACAGTGACGCCAGCCATTCGCGTTGATGCTCCCGCCGCTCGTAGGCCAAATAGACCAGCAGCGCTTCGACTTTGCGGGAGACGAAGCCGCCAACGGGTTGATCACCGCGAACGATGGACAGACCGCCGAGCGTGTAGAGCTTGAGTGGTGTCATGACAGACTGCGTTCTATTTTTTGGCTGTTCGACACATATTAGCTTAGCATAATTCGTGTTGCCCGACAGCCGATCTCAATGCCGACGCAACAAAAAAGGGACAAAGTCGCCTTTGCCCCAACAAAATTCTGACAAAAATCGCACACTTCTGATTAAAGTACGATTTCGCGGCGCTCTTCAGCGGCTTGACGAGCCCTCAGCAGCAAATCGAGCACAGTTGCGCCCTCGCGCAGCGGAGTACGGGTGCTGCCCCCAGTCTTGATCGCGTTGATGAGGTCGCGCAGTTGTTCGCGGCGGACATCGCGCTCCGAATCGATGGCGATGACAGGCGTATGGGCTTCGTCCGTCTGGGTCAGCGTCGCAATGTTCGCGCTCACGAAATCGGCGGTGACTTTGTGCGCGACCACGCGATAATCCCCGATCCACTTGCCGGGGACGGCGTTATTGGTCGCGGTGATCACGCCGATGCCGCCATCACGAAATGTGACGACGGTCGCGCTCGTATCGTCACTGGTATAACCGGGGACGTCCTGATGGAGCAGGTTTTCCTGTCGGCTGTAGACCGCCGCCGGGTCGCCCATGAAGTAGCGCATCATATCGAAGAGGTGAATGGCCTGCTCGATCACCTGTCCGCCCGACTTCGACCGGTCGCGCCACCAGTCCGCGTGGAGCGCATTGGAGAAATAGCGTCCGGTGAAGAGCGCAACGCGCCCGGTTTTGCCCTCCGCCTGCAGCGCCTTAAACTTTTCGACGGCTTCGCCGAAGCGGAACTGGAAGCCGACCTGCGTTTTGATACCCGCCTGTTCAACGCACTCCACCATCCGCCACGCCTGCTCGGAGGTGAGCGCGATGGGCTTTTCCATTAGAATGTGGATGCCCTGTTGGGCGGCGCATTCGACCTCATCCGTGTGCGCGTAGGGGGGCACGCAGATCACCACCAGATCGAGGCCGGCTTTCTCCAGCATGGCGCGGTGATCGGTATAGATCGCGGCTTCGGGCGCATATTTCTCTGCGAAGGCCTGGGCTTTGGCAGCGGTGTGATCGCAGAGCGCCGCGAGTTCGAGTTCCTCACTCAGTCCCGTGATGGCCGTCGCATGCCGGTTGGCGACAGTCCCACAGCCAATGATTCCAATACGCATGTTTCACCCCCAAATTCGAGTCCAGCGAGTAATAGGCGGTTCGGGTGTTCATCCAACCAGTCACATGGGTGAGCAGCGCCGTTTGCGGCTGCGCGCTGACCCTATCTGACCACGCCTCTGGTGTTGGTGACGCGTAATTGAGGCACAGTATCGATAATAAGTCTGACGCTAGTACACTTACCGCATCATGCTTGCAATTACTGTACACTATTGTAATGCGGAATGGCGGAATCGGCGCTAGTGCGGCCGCGATTGGGGACAAAGGTCGGGTACGGAGCGGTCTCCGTACCCGATGAGGGGTCTAGCAGGCGAGCCCCTGCTGTTCGAGCCACGCGGCCGACCGCGCGATATCGCTCATATCGTTGACTTCGATGCACAGGCGAGGCTGGTGGTCCAGGGCATTGATGGCACGGAAAAACGCGCGCCAGTTGAGGTCGCCCTCACCGACCGCCCAGTGACGATCATCGTGCCGATCGAGGTCTTGCACGTGGACATGCGCCAGCAGATCGCCCCCTTCGGTCACCCATTGGTGCGGCGGCGCGCCGCCATCACGCTCCATGATCGCCGCGTGCCCCGTGTCGATGCTCAGGCGCACATAGTCTGAGTTGAACGAGCGCACGAGGTCGAGCAGCGGCTGGGGGTTCTTGTCACGGATGTTTTCGATTACGAGGATGCACTGCTGCCGCTCAGCGAGGGGCAGCACTTTTTCCAAGGTGGCATGGGCCGCATCGATGACGCGCTGGCGGTTTGACTTGGGCGTGAAGTTGACGAGCGCGCTCCCAAAGGCGACGAACGGGCTGTGGATGACCATGTGCGTCGCGCCCACCACTGCGCCGAATTCCAGGCTTTGCAGATAGCGCGTTTCGACCACCTTGCGGATCAGCTTATCTTCCGCGCCGAGGTCGAGCGCATCGAACGCGGCGTGGATGCCGAGGCGACCCTGATACCCGCGATCGGTCAGCAGTTTGCGCCCCGCTTCGGCCTGCGCGTGCCAGTCATGGTCGAGATAGTCGATCCACGATGGGTCCTGCAGTTCCAGGTCGCGCTGACCGCCGACCAGCCAATCGATGTATTGGGGGAGGTCGGGCAGGTACATCGCCGCGCCGATCACCGGGAGCTTGTGGTTCGTCTGCATCATCTTCCCTCAGCCGCCGACGCGCTGACGGTTAAGGGGTGGCGTCGCTTACGGCAGCCTGATTCTCGACGAAAAACACCGGGTTTTCCAGCGTCAGGTGCACCGGGCATTTCTTGGCGACTAAGTGCAGACGGTCTTTCTGCTCGTCCGTCAAATCGCCTTCGAAGCGAATGACTTCGCGAATCTCATGCACAAAGGCCGCTTCGCCCGTGTAGGCGGGGTAGTCCTCACGCTTAATGCGTTCCATGTCGAGTTCGACGGCGACGCCCGTCAGCGGCCAGCCTTTGCGCTGCGCGTATGCCTTCACGGTGACGGCGATACACGCGCCCGCCGTGCCCAGCAGAATTTCCATCGGGGTGGGGGCGGTGTCTGTGCCACCATCGTTGATGAGTTCGTCGGCGTAGACGGTATGCTGGCGGACATTGATCGCGGTGCGGTAACCCTGTTCGGTCTGGACTTTCACGGAAGTCATGTGTGTTTTCTCTCAGCTTAGATGTAGTCGCCGCCTGCTTGGTCGGCTTGCGCAATAGACTTTGGATAGGGCAGGCTGCCCGAACCTTTCGCACCGCGCCGTGGGGTATGACAAATGACGGACGAACGCGTGACATTTGTCACAATACAGGCGCAGGCCGAAGACACCTTGGTTTGAACCAGGCAACAAAAAGGACGAGGCACGCCCCGTCCTGTCGAGAAAACATCGTTTTGGCGGGACGCACTTGTCCCCGTCCGTCGCGCCTTACGGGCTGGTGCTGCTGGTCGCCGCCGGGCTGAAGATCAACTGCTGATCGTCGCCGGTGGTGATGACGAGTTGATCATCCACCAGTTCGAAGCTGGTCGCCGCGCTCAATGCCGCATAGAAGTTGGCTTCCTGCTCCATGAGACCCGTTTCCAGGCACGCGCGTTCGGTGGTGATGATTTCACCGAATGTGATCGACCCACCGTCGACCGTGTAGCTGCCGCTGAACTGATTGCAGCCGCCCGACCCCGCGACGCGCGCTTCATCGGTGAACTCCAGCGTGACCGTGCCGCTGACCGCCGTGCCCGCCAACGAATCTAGCTGCCAGGCGGTTCCGGCTAGGCGCTGCACAAGCTCAAAGCGCAGCATCCGCCCGTCATTGGCGATAATCGTCAGGTGATCATCGCCGATGCTGTAATTCGCCGCGGCTTCGAGAATGGTGAAATAGTCGTGCTCCTGCGCGTTACCCTCAGCATCAACACAAGCCCGGCGCGTACTCTCGAGGGCATCGAAAGTGAGTTGATCACCGTTCACTGTATAGCCCGAGCTAAATTGGTTGCAGCCGCCGCTGCCGTGCGCGCTGCCATCCTCCGCGAATTCCAGCGTGAGTGCTTGATCGCCGCGCACCTCGTCGCCATCCAGATCGGTCAACTGCCATGCCGAACCGGGCAGCGTCGGCAAGTCTGCGAATACCAACTGCTGACCATCTTCATACGTGATCGTGAGCTCATTGGCGCTGAGTTCATAGCTGCTGGCCGTTTGCAATGCGGCGAAGTACGCGACTTCATAGTCGAGCAGGTCGCAGGCCATCAAGGTGCTGACGATGTCTGTGAGCTGGATTGCTGATCCGTCGATCGTATAGGTCGCGCCGTAGCCGTTGCAGCCGCCCATGCCGCTCGCCTGAGCCTCGTCATTGAAGAGCAGGGTGATGATCACCTGTTCCGGCAGCGGCGTCCCTGCGATTGAAATGAGCTGCCACTGAGTTCCGGCGAGATCGTCACTGGTTTGAGCCGACACCGCCGCACCTCCGAGCAACAACAGCCCGATCAGAATGAGCCTGAATAGAATTGAACGCATGCTAGTCTCCTACTTGCCAACGGTATGCTCTAGAGACGTCACAGGTTCGTGATTTGTTCCATATTTGGTCGAAGCCAAGGGAAATGAAAACACGGGCTGCAGTAGCTGCAGCCCGTGTTTTGTCGCCTAACGGAGGATTGTCAATTTAGAAGTCGAAGTCGCCGATGTTTTCTTCGGTGTAGACGAAGGGCAGGCCGAGGAGGATTTCGCTGCCATTGACGACTTGGAGCGTGCCCAGACGGCCAGCCTCGAGGCTGGTGCTTTCCGGGGTCAGTTCGCCATCGACGATTGCGCGCATGGCGTAAACTGCCGCGTAGCCGAGGTCAATCGGATTCCACAGCACGACCGATTCGACGCAGCCATTTTCAACAAACGGCTTCATCTGGTTCGGGGTGCTCAGGCCTACGATCGAGACCGCGCTGTCCGCATCCGGAGCGCCAACGCCATCCGCTGCGTCATCGGGCGTGCAGAGCGACGCCTGCTGCACCGCGTCCGCCGCGCCGGGGAACGCCACCGACGACATACCGAACACGCCGTCGAGCTCCGCGCCGTACTTCTGGATGAGGGCCTGCGTCTGCTGGAAGGCCAACTGCTGATCTTCCTGCGATTCAACGGTTTCCAGCCAGGTCAGGGTCGGGTAGCAGTGAGCAATGTACGCCTGCATTTCGGCGATCCAACGCGCCTGATTCGGGGCGGTGAAGCTGCTGGTCACGATGGCGAACCGGCCTTCCGCGCCGATTTCCGCAACCATGCTGTCCACCATCGCCTTGGCGATACCGTTAAATTCAGCCTGATTCACGAACCATTCGCGCGCATCGGGTTCGCTGCCCGCATCATAACCGACCACGTGAATACCCTGAGCCAGCGCATCGCGCAGCGTGGGGCTGATCGCGACCGGGTCGTTCGCCGCAAACAGAATGCCATCAACGCCCTGCGTGATATAGCGTTCGAGGAATTCGATCTGCTGGACGATGTCGCCTTCGGTCGGGCCATCGGTCGTCACCGTCACGTTGCCCAGTTCTTCGGCGGCCTGCTGCTGACCAAGGGTCGTCGCATTGAAGTAGCCAATACCGATGAGCTTCGGCACATCGATCAGGGTGATCGGCTGGCCAGCGAGATCCGGCGCGCCTTCCGCGGCGCCACCATTGTATTCAAGGGCCGCCATGGGTTCTTCGGTCATGCCTTCCATTTCGACCGGGGTCACGCCTTCGGGGCAATCCAGCGGATGCGTCGGGGCGTCATCGGCGCCCACCCAACGTTCTTCCTGCGCGAAAGTCGGCGCGCTGAGTGCGAGCGCCAGAACGACCACCACTACCAGAATAAACAGCTTCTTCATGTCCTGTGTTCTCCTTAATGCACTAAATCACTAACTTGCTGCGATGCCAGTTTGAGATAGCGTTGCCTTGCCCTTGTATCTCCGCACCACCCCCTTTCGGGAAGCTCTCGCCTGTGTCCGACTCGGCGCTATTTGTTCGCCGTTAGTCTTACCTGCAGCCACTGGAATAAGTTATTCAGCAGGATCGCCGCGACCAGCACGAGACCGATGAGGATCGAGGTCGCATCGCCGCGCACGCCTGCCAGCAGTAAACCATTCTTCAATACCTGAATGAGAATCAAGCCCAGCAGTGTGCCGCCGATGCCACCGGACCCACCGAAAATGCTGGTGCCGCCGAGCACCACCGCGGCGATGGCGTCGAGCTCCATACCGGAGCCCATATCGCTGCGGGTGGTGGTTACGCGGCTGACGAACACGACCGCCGCCAGCGCGGAGGCGAAACCGCTGAATATGTAGATCAGCCACTTGTTGCGGTTGACGGGAATGCCTGCAAAGCGTGACGCGAGTTCGTTGTTACCCATCGCGTACAGCGACCGTCCGAAGATAGTGCGCGAGAGCAGCAGCCAGGTGAAGATGATGCCGACAAGCAGAATCCAGATCTGCCACGGCGCACCCAGGAATTCCCCGCGCCCGATTTCGAGGAACCAGTCGGGGAAGCCGCGCGCTGAACGGGCTTCGCTGATGCCGAGCGCCAGACCACGGTACAGGGCGAGCGTCGCCAGGGTCGTGATGAGCGGGGGCACGCCGATGCGTACGATGAAGAAGCCGTTGACTGCGCCGCCGATGATGCCGCACACCAGCGCAGCGACGATCGCAATTTCGAGCGGCCAACCGGAGTCTTGCCAGAGGAAGCCGAGCACAATTGCGCTCAGGCCGAAAATGCTGCCGACGCTCAAATCGATGCCGCCCGTGATGATGATGAGCGTCATCGGCAGCGCGATCAGCGCCGTTTCGAAGATCAGCGAGATCTCGCGGCTCAGGTTGCGCGCGGTCAGGAAGCGTTCGTTCGCGCTGGCGAGCACCAGCACCGCAATCACGGTGATGACCAGCAGAATGGTTTCCTGAGCGAGCAACCGCGTGATGATGGCGTTGCGGCGTTCGTGCTGTTCCGTCGAGTGTTCGATCGCAGCCAAGATGCAGCCTCCTATTTCTTGCCGTATGTCTGGCGGCGACGACGGTAGAGATCGACCAGCACGGTGAACAGGATGAGCACACCCTGCACCGCTTGCTGCCAGTACTGGCTGATGTTCGCGAAGATCATTGCGTTCGGAATCACATGGATGAGGAGCGCACCCAGCGTGCTGCCGATCACCGTGCCCGTGCCGCCGAGGATGCTCACACCGCCGACGACCGCCGCTGTGATGATGAGCAGTTCGAGGCCGGAGGGCACCGTCGACTGGATGGCGCTGAACTGCGTGGCGAACATCATCGCCGCGAAGCCGACCATCAGGCCGTTGAGCATGAAGACCTGCATCAGTACCCGCTTTTCACTGATACCGCTGAGGCGTGCCGCCTCTTTATTGCCGCCGACCGCGTAGATCGCGCGGCCTGCGGGCGCGTAGCGCAGCCACAACCCGGCGATGATCGTCAGGATGACCATGAAGATCACGGGAACCGGAACGCCGAGCACGTTCTGCTGCGCCAGCATGAACTCGCGGGGGAGATCGTAAATCCACTCACCGCCCGTCCACAAAATGAGGCCGCCGCGTAGAATGCTGGTCATACCAAGCGACACCACAATCGCGGGGACACGCAGATAGGCGACGATGAAACCGATTACGGCTTCGATTAACACGCCGACGAAGATCGGGATGATGTACGCCCAGCCGATCCAGTAGCCGCCTTCCGCCGCCCCCACGGCTAACCGACCGCCAATGGTCGCCAGCAGGCCGATTAACGCGCCGACGGAAATGTCGATGTTGCCGCTGATGATGACCATCGCCATGCCGATGGCCGCAATCGCGATGTAACTGCTGTTGTTGAAGATGTTGCTGAGGTTGGCGGTCGACACGAAGTTCGGGTTGATCAAACTGACGACAGCGCCCAGGACGATGATTGAAATCGCCAGCACGCTTTCCTGCGTCACCCAACTCGTCGCCCGCGACCGCCGGTCTGTGGTTTTTGACACCGCTGCCGTTCCCAACAAAGAAGCCATGCTTAAATCCTAATCTAATTACACAACGTCTGCTTTTGCCGCCATCATCGCCCCGGCGATGCGTTCCTGTGTCGCCTGCGCGCGCGGATACTCCGCGATAATTTTGCCCTCGCGCATGACCAGAACGCGGTCGCTCATGCCGAGAATTTCCGGCAGTTCGCTGCTGATCATCAGGATGGCGATGCCTTGCTTGGCGGCGAGTTCGCTCATCAGGCGATGGATTTCAGCTTTCGCGCCGACATCCACGCCGCGGGTAGGCTCATCGACGATGAGAATCTTCGGTTGGCTGGCGAGCCACTTGCTGACGACGACTTTCTGCTGATTGCCGCCGCTCAGCTTGCCGACGATTTGCTCGGGGCTGTAGGCGCGAATATTGAGCATGTCAATCGACTTGCGCGCGAGCTTCTTCTCCGCGCCGAACTTGATGAATCCGCCCGTTGACATCAGCTTGAGGATCGCCATCGACATGTTTTCGCGAATAGTCATGGCGCGCACCAAGCCCTGCGTGCCGCGATCTTCCGGTACATAAGCGATGCCCAGATTAATCGCATGCGCGGGGTTGCGGATGCTCACTTTCTTGCCAAACACGCGAATTTCACCGCTTTGCGCGGGCAGCATACCGAACAGACACTGCGCGAGTTCGCTGCGTCCGCTGCCGACCAGACCCGCCAACCCGACAATTTCGCCCGCGTGCAGGTCAAAGCTGACGCCGCGGGTGTATGGAGCGCGTTCGAGGTCGCGCACCTGCAAGACCGGTTCGCCGATCTTGGACTCCAGCTTGGGGAACAGGTTGTCGATGGTACGCCCGACCATACGCGAAATCAGCGCGGACTCAGTCATGTCCTTAACAGGCTGCGTATCGATGTAGTGACCATCGCGCAGCACGGTCACGCGGTCGGCCAGTTCGAACACTTCCTGCAAACGGTGGCTGATGTAAATGATGGCGACGTTGCGCTGGCACAAGAGGCGCACGATCTCAAACAGGCGGCTGACATCGGTTTCGGTGAGGGCGGCGGTTGGCTCATCCATGATGAGCACGCGCGCGTTGATCGACAAGGCTTTGGCGATTTCGACACGCTGGCGGTTGCCGACATTGAGCGACCCGACCTTGCGGCGCACATCCAGATCATAAATGTTGAGCGATTCCAGTGTTTCCTGCGCCCGCGTCTGCATCGTATTCCAGTCAACTGCGCCGAAGCGATTACGCGGCGCGTGCCCCATGAAGATGTTTTCGGCGACGGTCAGTTCTGGATAGAGGCTAAGTTCCTGATAGATCGTGGCGATTCCGGCGTTCTGCGCTTCGCGCGGGTTGTTGAAGCTGACGGGTTTACCATCCAGCAGGATGGAACCGGAGTCGGGTTTATGCACACCGCTGAGGATTTTGATGAGCGTAGATTTCCCCGCGCCATTTTCTCCGAGCAAGGCATGGACTTCGCCGGGGCGCACATCAAACCGCACGTCGCTTAGGGCCTTTACACCGGGAAAATGCTTGTTAATCCCAGTGAGTTCTAGAATGGGTGTATCGGACATTAACGATGCTCGTTTTCAATGAACTTCATTTTGGTTTCATTTACTTTCGGTGTTCAAAAATAACGCGTCACGCGAGCGGTGTCAAGTTTGGGAATTGATTCACAATACTTTTTCCCTAAACTGCCGCTGAATCCTTGGGGATGCTGACCTCCATTAGGCGATAGGGGAGCTTGACCGTAAACGTCGTCCCGTGCTCGTGAGCGCTGCGACAGGTGATCTCTCCTTGGTGCAGATCGACGACTTGCTTTGCGATGGCTAACCCGAGTCCCGTTCCACTCACGCCGACGGCGTTGGAAGCGCGATAAAACATCTCGAAGAGATGCGGTTGATCCGCTTCGGGAATACCCATCCCCTGATCGCTGATGCTGCACGTCACGTCAGCCGCGGTGTGCGCGAGGTCGATAGTGATTGTTGTGCCCTTTGGCGAATACTTGACCGCATTGCCGACCAGATTGAGGATCATTTGCCGGATGCGCTGTTTGTCGAGCAGGGCGGGTGGAGGATCATCGCTGCGCAGTACGAACTGATGCTGGACATCAGGGCGATTCTGGAAGTCGCCGATGATCTCCTGACACACGACCATGAGGTTCGTGGGCTGCAGCGTTAGTTCGACATTGCCCATCTCGGTGCGGGAGGCCTGCAAGAAGTTCTCGACGATGTCGCGCAGAAACATGATCTGCGACGCGATATCCAGCAGGCGGTTGTCCAACTGGTCGGCGGTCATCCGGTGACGGTACAGGCGGATCATTTCCGTCGAACTCAAAATCGTGGCCAGCGGTGTGCGGAACTCGTGCGACGCCATCGAGACGAAGCGCGCCTTGAGATTGACCAATTCACGCTCTTTCCTGAGCGCCTGTTCCAGTTGTTGTTCGGCACGTTTGCGTTCGGAAATATCGCGCGAAATGCCGACGATGCCGATGATTTCGCCTTTGAGATTGCGCAGCGGGACTTTCGTAGTGGTGTGCCAGTAAGTCAGCCCGTCACGCCCCGGAAACGCTTCGACGTGGTCAATGAGGGGTTGACCGGTTGCCATCACCTGATCTTCGTCGTCGTGGAACAGCTTGGCCGCGTCGGAATGGCTGAACTCCGACGCTTTACGCCCAACCATCTCTTCCGGGCGCAAGTTCGCCATGGCGCGCGCGTGGGTGACATTGTTCAGCAGGTAGCGATGCTCGGTATCTTTCACGAAGATGTAATCGGGCATGCTGTCGATGAGCGTACGCAGCAGGTTACGCTCTTCGGCCAGCGCCGAGACATCAGTCAATGCACCGAGTTGGGCTTCAAGTTCACGAACGCGCTGTTCCAGGTCAGCGTTGCGCCGACGTTCGCGTGCCAGATCTGCTTCGAGCTGCTGCTGTCGTTCCTGCGGTTCACTTGGGCTTTGCGACATCACGAATCTGCCAGTTACATCAGAATCCGAACCTGACATGATTGTACCGCTAACCTTGATTTTCACTTAATGAAGCCTTGATGTCTGGGCGATCTTAATAGAAAAGCCGACCGCTGCACTCACTCAGCGGTCGGCTTTCAGATCCAAGATTGGTTGCGAGAAGCGCTTACTTCTGGGCGTGCGGCGTGAAACCGAGCAGCCCGGTGAAGTGGTGGGCAATCTTGCCATCGCGCAGCACGAACACATCGTAGACGCGGGCAATGCCGCCCGCCGTTTCGACGGTCGCTTCGAAGAAGATGCTGCTGTCGCCTTCGGTGTACTTATCAGTCGAAATCAGCTTGATATAGCCGAGATTGGCGATATAGCCCTTGAAGTATTCGACGAGCGCCGGAGCGCCGACGATGTGATTAGTGAAGCTCAGCAGTTCGGCATCTTCCGTGTACTGGTTGGCGATCAGGCCGACCGCGTCATTGTTGGCGAGAAATTCGATCTGGCGTTCGTAAAACGCTTTGAACTTGGCAGGTGCTTGGCTCATGGTGTCGTTACTCCTCCGGGTTACGTCAATCTCAAAGTGCATTATAGCCAGATTCACCGTGCCCGTACATCCAACTAACGGCGGAAAGCCCGACCGGACGGGCAAACCAGCGCTTGCCCGGTTAGTTAACTCGAATATAATGTCAATTGTAATGAATATTTCTGGTGAGTGGAGTGTATGGCGAATCAATCGGCCTCTGACATTCGGCGCGTTGGGGATTTGGAACTAGGGCAAGACCTCGACTTCCAGCGCCGCTCGTGGCGCGTGCAGCGCGTGGCGTGGGTGCTGATGCTGCTGATCGTGATCGCCGCGCTGCTGGGGTTGTTTGGGGGTGACGGCGTGCTGAATCAGGCGACGCTCGGCGCCGTCGATTCTGGACTGCGCGTCCAGCACCATCACTTTGACCGTGTGCTCGATCCAACGCATCTGCGCGTCGAGCTCGGCGGCAGCGGCCACCTGTGGATTACGAACGCATGGCTTGAACGCGTGATCATCGATGAGATTATTCCGGAACCGGAGCAGATGATCGCCGGAGCGGAGCGCACCACGTTCGTATTTGAACTCACTGAAGGTGATCCGGCAGGCATGGTGATCATTTCCTTCAAGCCGCAGCGCATCGGCCAGCTTTCCGGGCAGATCGGCGTAGACGGCGGCGTCAGCTATGACCTTCAGCAGTTCATTTTCCCCTAGGAGCAAACCATGGAAACAGTCTTCCGGGCGGCCATCGTGTATCTGCTGCTGCTGGTCGTCTTTCGTTTGAGCGGCAAACGTTCACTGGCGCAGATCACCTCGTTTGATTTCGTACTCCTGCTCATCATCGGTGAAGCAGTGCAGCAGGGGCTGCTCGGCGAAGATTTTTCCCTCACCAGTGCGATGCTGATTGTCGTAACGCTGGTGGGCATGGATATCGGCATTTCGCTGATCAAGCAGCGGTCGCCGTGGATAGACAAAATTGTCGACAGCGTGCCGCTCATACTGGTTGAAGAGGGGCGGTTGCACGAAGATCGCATGCAAAAAGCGCGCGTCGATCTCGAAGACATCCTCGCGGCGGCGCGGGAGACGCAGGGGCTCGAACGACTCGATCAGATCAAGTACGCGATTCTCGAACGCAGCGGCGGCATCAGCGTCATCCCGCAAGCCCAGAAATAGTCGCTACAGCCGTCCACTCGGCATTTTGCCCGCGCGGAAGTCGGCCACCTGTTCCGGTGTGAACGGCGGTGTGAACAGATCTGCACATTCCTGATAGCAGCGGAACATATCGACGATGAAGTGCAGGCGATCCATGAGTTCCGTCCAGTCGACCGCGCCGCTGTCCAGCGGACTGTCCGGCGTGGGATCGACCATGCTGAGCAAGGCGATCAGGTCGGGGTCAGCCAGCGTTTGCAGCGAGGCGGGGAATTCCGCTGGAACATCCGCGCCAAGGCGCAAGCGCTCGCCGCCCGCTAGGCCAATGGTCATCAGGTAGCGAGTCACAACGCGGTGCGCGCGGAGTTTCGCTTCGGCCAGAAGCGTCTCCGTCAGCGCATCGAAGGGACTCGGTCGGCGGAAGACGCGCAGGAGGAATAAGCGCAGCCGCGCCAGCCAACCGCGCTTCGGGAACAGGGCGCGGATCAGGCGGTCGCGGAAGTCGCGCGGATCAACAAGCGCCGCCTCGACCGCTTCGGCGATTTCTGGCTGCAGGCGCGTCTGCTCGTGAAAGCCGATTTCGATATTGGCGCACAGCAGCAGTTCGGCGCGGACTTTGGCATCTGGCTCGAAGAAGGCGTGGTAGTAGCGCGCGAACGCCTGACGCAGATACTGTTGACCGTCAGGCGGGTCACCGGGGCGCAGATCGGCGCAAAATCGAGCGAGCTTGTCTACGTCATAGCGAGAGTCGTCGAGACAGGCAGCGCAAAAACGGGCAAACTCGCGACCGATTTCCGCAAAGACTTTGCGGTTACCCCGCGCAACTGCATCACTAGCGCGGATGAGCGGTGCCAGCGGGTTAAGGACTGCAGCGAGAGACTCCTCGACCTCGCTATCACTCTGGTCTGAACCGAGCGCGCGGACGGTCCGGGTGGCGTCGGGCGCAGCTTGCGCGGCCAATGCCAGCGACTTGAGCAGGTCTTCCAGCGCGCGGATCACGTCTTCGCGACGGATAGTTTGTCCGGCCTGTTTCGAGGCCCATGTCGCGAATGTACACCAATTCGCGCTCACGCCGGTGCGCGCCGTCAGACACAGCGCCAGTTCGTGGTAGCACTGCGTAATCTCCAGATTGCGGAGAATTGGATCGGCCATAGCGGCGATCCGCTCGACATCGGCGACCGTCGGTGGATGGCTGGTCATAGCATCTATTCCGTTTTAGCAGACGAGTTACGCCTATTTTCGGCGTTTTTGCCCGCGCAGCGCAAGCAGCAGGATCAAGCCGAGGATCGGCCATAGCCACGCCAGCTCGCCCGGGCCATCCGCGCTCGTGATGGGATCGCCGCGTTCGAGCCGGATCAGCCGGTAGTCGACGGTGGCGGCGGCCAGCTCCGCGTCGGGTATGGTATGCGGGTCAATGCCCGCCAGCGGCGCGACGAAGCCGCTGCCGATCAGCACCTGCCGGATTTTAGCGATGGCGTCATCCGAGTCGGTGATGTCGACGGCCTGCGCCGCCCAGCGACCATCGGGCAGCCATATTTCGACCTGTGGGGTCGCCATGATGTTCTGATACCAGTGCGACCCCGCGCCAAACCCGGCTACGCAGTACACCTGCCCATCAACGGTCGCGTAGTTGACCGGGGCGAAGCGTTTTTGCCCCGTTTTGCGCCCAGTGTTCACAATCACCATGTAGCGCCCCAGCAGCGTCGGCGCGCTGTTGAGCCATTTCCCCAAGCCGAGCCGCCACATGAGCACCATGTAGCGGTTCAAGTATTTGAAGCCCTGTCGTAACGCGGTCTGACTTTCGAGACTCAGCGCAGTCATCAGCATCCCTTTCGCAGATGTGCAGCAGCACCACTACTGCGAGTGTACGCTGATTGTGGCGGGGAAGCGCCTGACCATTGTCACCTGTGGACGCGCCGAAGCGCGTCCTGTGTCAGCGAAGCCAAGAGCCGATTATTGCGTATAGGGTGGGATGGTGCGTAAATACCCCTCACCCCCGACCCCTCTCCCACGCAAGCGGGGAGAGGGGAGAAGTGGCGAGCAATGTTTGCTCCCCTCCCTGAATTCGGGGAGGGGCTGGGGGTGGGGTCGGAAGCTGACGTATTAACCCGCGTAGGCGCCGACGATCGGGGCGAACGTTTAGAACAACAGCGGGTTACGCCCGACGCCGTATTTGCGCTGATGCCAGTAGGGGTAGGGGATGGGCGGCGCGCTGATGGTATCGAGCCGCGCCATTTCGTCGGCGGTGAGCCGCCACGTCGCGGCGTTGAGGTTATCCTTTAGCTGTTCGAGGTTGCGCGCGCCGAAGATCACCGAGGTTACGCCGCGCTTGCCGATCACCCAGTTGACCGCCACCTGCGCGACCGAGACACCGCGGGCTCGCGCGATCTCAGCGAGCACGTCGACAATGTTGTAGGCTTGCTCTTCGGGAATGTTGATCGGCGGCTCGAAGCGATAGGCGTAACGCCCCTGTTTGTCGAAGCCGGACGCGCGGCGGTACTTGCCGCCGAGGAAGCCCTGCGCCAGCGACCCCCACACCAGCACGCCGACATTCTGGTCGAGGCTGAGCGGGAGCAGTTCGAATTCCAGTTCGCGTCCGATCAGCGAGTAGTAGACCTGCTGCGACACGTAGCGGGCGGTGTGATGCTCTTTCGCCAATCCGAGCGCTTTCATCAACTGCCAGCCGGAATAATTCGAGCAGCCGATATAGCGCACTTTGCCCGAACGGATGATGTGGTCGAACGCGGCGAGCGTCTCTTCAAGCGGCGTCAGCGCATCGAAGTTGTGCGCCTGGTACAGATCGATGTAGTCGGTGTTCAGTCGGCGCAGTGAAGCTTCGCACGAGCGAATGATGTGGTGGCGCGACAATCCTTTCTCGTTGTCGCCGTCGCCCATCGGGCTGAAGACTTTGCTCGCTACGAGTACATCATGGCGTTTGCCTGCCAACGCTTCGCCGAGCACTTCCTCGGCGCGCCCCTGCTGGTAGACATTCGCCGTGTCAAACAGGTTGACGCCCGCATCGATGCACAGATCGATCATGCGGGTGGCTTCGTCCGGCTCCACGCCGCCGACGCGCACCGCCCGTTCGCCCACGCCGCCGAAAGTCAGCGTACCCAACGACAACACCGAGACTTGCAGACCGGAATAGCCCAATAACCGTTTTTCCATGCCGTTACTCCTCGCGCGCAGTGAAGTCGGCGATTATGTCTCAAAAGTCGCCTGCGTGGGCATGGTCGCGGCGAGCGTGTCCTGCATGGCCGCTGTGATGGGCAGATTCAAAGCTTCCCACGCCAGCATGACCGCCCCGACCACGGGTTCAAAGCGGCTGGAATGGATGGTCACGCCCGGCGCGGCGGCGTGAATCTGCGCCGTGACCGCGTCTTTGAGCAGCGTGCTCGCATGCCGGAACAGCCCACCGTTCAAGATGAGATGAAACGGCGTGTGTTCGATGCCGACCTGCCGCGCGGCGGCCAGCGCATATTCGACCAGTCGCCGCGCTTGATCCACGACCAGCGCGCGCGCGACCGCATCGCCATTGGCGGCTTCGGTCAGCACGTAGGGCGCCAGTTTGCTCACGTGAATGTCGTTCGGCGCGTGCGACCCGCGCATGGTGAACATCCGCAGCAGGTCGGCGCAGGTGGCGACGTCGAAGTAGCGCAGCACGATGGGCGTGAGCGTGGTCGGCGGTTCGATGCCGATGTCGGCGTGGCGGACGGC
Organism: Anaerolineae bacterium; assembly: GCA_041916315.1. GTDB lineage: Bacteria > Chloroflexota > Anaerolineae > Aggregatilineales > Phototrophicaceae > Flexifilum. The sequence goes on along the minus strand of JAYRZU010000049.1, from coordinate 3,492 downwards.
GCGCAGCGCGCCATAGCCGAGGTCGCGACCGCCGAGCGAGTCCTGCCAGTAGCTCGTGTGCCAGAAAGCGCCCTGCGCGTTACGTGCGCCCATGGCTGCGCCCGTCCCGGCATTGATCACGACGCCCGTGCCATCCGGCGACCCCGCACGCAGCGCGCCGATGGCGTCGTTGTATACGGTGATGCTCTGGCCGAGGCCGCGCTTGATCAGCTCGTCGCGAAACTCGTCGTAGTCTTCGCGCCAGTCCGCCCCGGCGAGGCTGTACACGCCCGCGGCGAGCTGGTCGCGCGTCAGCCCAGCATGTTCGAGCGCGTGCTCAATCGCACCCTCGATCACGTTGACCGCGCTGACGGCCGTCCCGTGCGGGTAAATGTCACTGTTGCCGCCGCGCCCTGCGCCGAGGATGCGTCCCTCGCCGTCCACGACGAACGCAATGGTCTTGGTATTGCCGCCATCCACGCCGACTACGTAGCTCATCGCCCTCCCTTTCCGTTTAGCTCAGCAGGCGTTCCGGCAGATAGTCTTTGTGTGCCGCCGCCATTTCGTCGTACATCTTCTCCGCTTTTTCGAGCGAGAGCACGAGCGGATGACTGACCAGCGCCTGAATCGCATCCGCCCGCCGCCCGCACCATGCCGCCTCGGCAGTGAGGTACTGGTATTCCGCCAGCGCCTTGACCAGCGGCAGTGTCTGCGGCGGCAGGTGACCGTCCGCCAGCCCGACTACGCCGTTACGGTCGAGATAGCCGCGAATTTCGACCACGCGATCAGCGGGCAGATCGGGGAGCACGCCCCGATTCGGGATGTTGACCGGGAGAATTTCCTTACGGTCGTTGTAGATCGCATCCATCGCGTCGATGGCGAGTTCCAATTCGTTGATACCCCCGCGTGACCGTGCCGGATCGAGCACGGGATGCTCGGCGGCGGCCTGTTCGCGGTAGTGCTGCCAGTAGCCCGGCACCTGCGCGAGGATGTCCTGCGCCCGCGTGGTCGGCTTGTTCAGATGGTAGTCGAGGACTTCGTCCTTGAAGTAGTAGTACTGGAAGTAGTCGGCGGGCAGGCTGTTCATCATGATTGCCAGCTTGAGCAGGCGCATGTGGAACTCGTCGGTTCCCCCTTCGCGCAGGCGACGGGCATAGCCTTCGCGCAGCAGCGGCATGACGTCCTGACCCTCATACAGATGCTGCACCGTCCAGCACCCATGATTTAAGCCGACCATGATCGAATCCAGCTTGCGCGGGTCAAGGCCAGCGGCGTCCGCAATCGTGCCGGGGAAGTAATACGGCCCTTCGCAGAACGAGATGATCGGCACATCGCTGTGTTGCGTGACGGCTTCCGAGATGATATTGATCGGGTTGGTGTAGTTGAAGACCCGCGCTTTCGGGCACACTTGCTGCATGTCTTCCAGAATACCCTGCATCACATGGATGGAACGCAGCGCCATGAAGAACCCGCCGGGACCCTGCGTTTCCTGCCCGACAATGCCGTATTTGAGCGGGATGCTCTCGTCGAGGTGGCGCGCTTCAAAGCCGCCGGGACGATAGCTGGTGAGGACGGCATCGCAGTCGGTCAAGCCGGCGCGGCGGTCGGTGGTGTACGAGATGGTGATGTCGACGCCGCGATCCCGGCTCATCTTGTCGGCCATCGTCTTGATAATCTGCATCTTTTCCGGGTCGAAGTCGATGAGCACAATCTCCGAACCCGCGAAGTTTTCGCCCTGATGAATAAACGAGGCGACTGTGCCGGGGCCGCGGGTACTGCCCCCACCAACGTACGCAATTTTGAGCCGAGCCATACTGGTTGAACCTTTCCCAACTGTATCTGGGCCAGGGAATACCTCGCCCAAGTTAACTCTGCAAGTCGTAAGTGTCGACGTAGTTGCTCCACCGCACCTGCAAGGTGAGGGGAACGCTGCTCGTCGCGGTGATGTGGGGACGTTCATCGGCGGAGGTGCGCCGCTCGCAGCGTAAATCGATCCAGCCGTCGCGCCCGAACGGGTAGCGGCGGACGCCGTGAGCCTCCGTCAAACGCACATCCCAAGTCAGCGCGTTGTTCGGCGCGTCGGCCCGCAGGCCAAAAACGTATTCGAGCAGTCCGGCCACCGGGCCGACGCCGCCCCAGCCGACGAAATCATCTTTGGCGGGCGTGCCCGGTCGCGGAGCGGCATCCGGCGCGTAATTCTCCCACACGGTTCCGGTCGCGTTGAAGACCTGTGTCACGTTATTCACATGATTCAAGCCGATTTCGTGGGCTAACTGATGCTGTTCAACTTCGGTCAGGCCGCGCAGCACCATGTAGTTGGTCGGGTCCCACACGCCGCCCATCCAGTAGCCACCCTGTGGATCATAATTCGGATCATCGGCGGCGAGCGAGGGCACGCGGTGCTGGCGGTTGAACGTCGCCGTGTCATTCAGGTGGGCGGTGAAGCGTGCCGCCTGCGCGTCGTTCAGTGTGCGCGCCAGCAGCGCCCAGTAGGCGCCAATCGATTTGGTCGTGAGCCGCCGTCGTGCGCGGTCGGCGTCATAGTAGAAGGCGCTGGCGTCATCCCACAGCCAGCCGTTGACATAGTCCGTCAACGCTTCGACTTCCGCGGCCATGTCGGGGATGTCGGTGCCGCGACCGAGCACGGCGGCTATTTGAGTGAGCAGTCGGGCGGCGAAGATCTGCTGAAGGCAGGCATCTGCCCACACCTGATGTGAGTGCTCCATCCACAGGTCGGCGTCGCTGGTGAAGGGGACGCGCGGCTGATTATCCATGCCGCAGCCCCAGCCCGTTGTCCAGTAGCCGCCATCCGGCCATGTGCGATACCGCCGCAGCCATTGGTGATAGGCGACGAGCGCCGGGAACACCCGCGCCAGTCGTTCCCGGTCGCCCGTGTCGCGGTAGTATTCCCACTCCGCCCAACCGAGGATGTTCGGCCCGGTGCTCACGGGGTCAAAGCGGAAGAAGGCATCCGCGCCCGTCTGGTGATTGATTTGCCGAGAGATGAAGCCGTCGGGGTGCTGCTTGGCGTAGAAGTTATCCAGCGTGCCCTGAAATGGGAACGCTCGCCGCCCGTAGCGCGTGAACATCATCATGAAGGTGGAATCCCACATGAAGATGCCGGGATACCAGAAGGCCGTGTCGATGAACGGGGCGACGAATCCGTTCTCCGGCGTTGGCTCGCCGAGGTGCTGGAAGGCGAGATCCCAGACCCGCCAGTAGCAGGCGATGGAGTCGGCGTGACCCTCCCAGAACGGATCGGGCAGCAGCGTCTGCACAGCGCCGAGCTGTGGCCGCGGCAGTCGTACCGGATCAGCGGTGATGAACGGGTTTTCGTTCACCCATGCATTTGCATTGTAGGGATCCATGGGGCTGAAGCGGGTGTGGCGTTCGGGTCGGGTGGTCATAGGCTTGGTTGTCCTCGCAGCGCATCAGGGGTGACGCGCTTTTTTGCGCATAGTGATGTCTTCGCCGATGAGGAAGGCTTGCAGCGCGAGCGTCGCCGCGCCGAGG
>JAYRZU010000048.1:0-7306 GCA_041916315.1 Anaerolineae bacterium | reverse complement strand
GCGCCCGTTCGCACGCTTTCAGGAAGCGTTCGGCCAGTGCGTCATGCTCGGCGGTCAGGAAGACCGCCGCGGTCGCCAGCGTTGTTGCTTCGACCTCGTCAGCCGCCTCGGCGCTCACTTTGAGCGTGCGCTGGTGCGGCGTCCGCACTTCGAGCAGCAGCGACAACGCCTCCTGCGTGACTTTGTCCTGCGCCAGCCAATGTTTGACCAGATGATAGACGGCGCGTTCACGCATGTCCTCGTCGGTCGCTCGTTCATAGGCTGCGCGGAAATACTTCTCAACCGCCCCCGACCAACCGGGATTCGGCGCTTTAGTCAGACCAGACCCGAACGGCGGCGAATTGAGCGCGCCAAACGGGCTCTCAGGGCGATTGTGCGGGTGACGCAGGAGCGCCAGCCCCGCCGCCAGTGGGATATACGCTTCGCGCGGGGCGAGCAGCGCGGCTTTGTCGAATGGATCGTAGGCGCGAAACGGTGTGCGCGTTTTCAGGTGTTCGCGTCCCTCGCGCAGCAAATCTTTGACGAGCGCGTCGCGCCGCCGTATGAGATCGGCGCGCTGCGGCGAAGGATCGAGTTCCAGCAGTGTCGTGCCGATGAATTCGTGCTGCTGTTTCAGGTCGAGACAGAAGGTGATCTTGAGGATCAGGGCGTCGGCGTCATGCGGATGCGCGTCCAAGTGCAGTTGGAGGAGATCGAGGGCGTCATCCTGTTCGCCGCTTTCGAAAAGGCTTCGGATTTCCAGCAGGAAGTCGAGCATAGCGGGCGACCTCGGGTCAACGTGCGGGGCAGATAGATTAGCTATACACCCGTTATGCTCGATCCGCAATCCAAACCACATTACAACTTATTTACCGAAGATAGTAATACCTCGTATTCTTAGAACTATCGAGTTCTGTTTCCACTCGCCCCGTTCACGCTTCGGCAAGATATAAATAGCGCGCGTGCAGTCCCTCTTCGATGGCCTGCCGCACGCCGTGCGCGTCGCCGCAGCGGTTCTCCCAGATGAACAGCAGGTCTTCGGCTTCGAACTGCGGTCGCAGTTCATCCAGCACATCTTTGCGGCGCACCGCCAGCGCATGATCCTGCTGGGTGAAGTTCTGTGTCGTGAAACGCAGCCCGTTGGCCGTCAAAGCCGCAGCGAGCGGCGTCCGCTCCGGCGCGAGATTCGCGGCGGGAAAATCTTCTTTCGCAACCCACGGCTCACGTCCATACGCGTAGAGGATCGCGATCCGCCCGTCGGGGCGCAGCGCCGCCCGCCACTCGCGGATGGTGCGCGTATAGTCCGTGCTGAAGTAGATCGAATCAATGGAAATGATCGCAGCGTAGGTCGCTGCGGGTAGGTCGAGCGTGTTGAGATCGCCGACTGCGAACGTGAGCCGATCGCGCTGATCCGCCGTGCGCCGCTGCGCCTGCTCGATGCCCTGTGGGCTGTAATCAATGCCCGTGACGTGGGCGCCCGTCTGGTCTGCGATGTATTCGGCGACCATGCCGTTGCCACAGCCCAGTTCGAGGACTTGATCGCCCGTCTGCAGGTTGAGCGCGGCGATCAGCGCATCCACCTGCTTCATGTCGGCAAAACCATGCTGACACAAATTGCGCCCAAACACTCGTCGACAGAATTCGGCGTGCGCGGCGCTGTGCTCCACCACTTTATAGAATGCTTCGTAGAAGTCGTACATACCATCATCCTGCAGGAGATGCGACTGAAATCGCCCGAAACTCTCTGATGGTAACGCTCTCTAGCGCACTGGGGATGCCTGATTCTGGGCCAGCGCCGTGCCCATCAGCGCCCACCACGCCGTTTGCATCTGGATCATCGTCCACGGATAGTGATCGAACAGGCCGACGACGAGCAATGCTACGGTGATCGCCGCCAGTGCAATCAACCCCGCGCGGTCTTCGTGTGGCACCGTGCGATCCCGCAGTCGCTGCAGGATGGCGAGGGCGGCGAAGAACAGCGTGAGCAGCACCAGCACCAACCCGACCGTGCCGAGTTCCGCCCACGCTGAGAGCAGCACATGATGCACATTGTCGCCCCGCAGATCGTAATGCGTGCCGACGATGAAGTAGCTCGCCCGCCACGGAAAGTTGCCGATGCCGACGCCGAAAATCGGACGTTCAGCTATCGACCGCAGCGCGAAATCGGTGAACACCAGCCGATCCGAGATTGACCGCAGTTCAATCGATTCTTGCTCATCCCCAACGCCCACCCGCGCGGCTAAGAAGGGACGATAGCTAATGAAGAACAGCGCACCAACCAGCCCCACCGTGCCCATGACCAATAACGCTCGCCGCGTGATGAGCGGGCGGGCGAAGGGGAGCAGCAGCACCCCACCGAGCGCGACCGCGATCCACGCCGCGCGCGAGAATGTGAGCAGCAGCGCCCACACGCCGAGTGTGACGATCCCGACGCCCGCCAACCAGCGCCCGCGCCGCGCGCTGATCACCCACGCGCAGGCCGCCAGCACGCCCACCATCAACGTGCCGGCCAGCGCATTCGGATGCGGCATCAAGCCGTAAGGGCGCACATAGGTCAAATCTCCCGCGCGCAAAAAGCTGATCCAGTTAGAGTCGGCAGTATAGGGAAACTCGCCTAGCCCTTTTAGGCCGAGCGAGCCCATATTCCACACCTGCCCCACGGTGATCAGCGCATTAAGAGCGCACACCAGCGCCAGCGTCGCGACGATGTGCCGGGGACGCGGCGCGGCGCACGCGCACACGACAGCGAACAACGCGACAATCCCGAACTGGAGCGCTGCCGTCTGCCCGACCTCCGGGTAATTGCGCCGCTGGAACGCCCATAAGGTCGAGGCGAAGGCCCACAGCGCCAGCAGCAGCAGCGCCAGCGCCCACCCACGCCCCCAGCGCGACCGGCGCAGGTCGCGCAGACCCGGCAGACCAGACAGCAACCACGCGGCAATCGTGAACAGCATGGGCATGAGGATCAGAAAATTGGAGACATAGAGCGGCGGGAAGAGCGACGGCGCCCCCGCGAACCGATACCACACGGGGATGAGGGCGAACGTAGCGAGCATCCCGGCATGGATGATGCGCAAACGATGGTGCTTGATCCAGCGCAGGGGCAAGGCGTACCGTGCCCCTACCGCATCGACTTCATGTCGGCTCGTACTCGTCAAAGTGTTGCATCCTGGGTTGTAAGACCCTGTTACTATACATCGTCTCTGGTTTATAGGATGAATCTCATCCCTTTTTTACCCCTTGACCTTGTACCTTAGTACAAGGTGTAGAGTTACCACCAAGTAGATTGAACGGGGAACGCCATGAGCGACCTAACGCGCGGTGAGCTGGCCAAGCAGAGCGGCGTCAACCGCGAAACCATCCGCTATTACGAGCGCAACGGCTTGCTGCCCACGCCGGACCGCACCGAAGCGAATTACTGTCTGTTCGCGCCTAAAACGGTGCAGCGCGTGCGCTTCATCAAGCGGGCGCAGGCGGTCGGCTTCTCGCTCACCGAGATCAAGCTGCTGCTCGATCTCAAGTTCAGCGAAGAAGCGACCTGCGGCAGCGTGCGCAAAGTCGTGCGCGGCAAGATCGCTGAGATTGACGAGAAGATCGCCGCGCTGACCGCTATGCGCGATGTGCTCGTCACGCTGAACGAGGACTGCCCCGGCGGAGATCACCCGATTAGCGAATGCCCGATTCTCGAAAGTTTTTCGGAAGCTCAAGATATGGAACGCGCCTTTGCCGCGCTGGAACAGGAGTAAGCTCTTGACGGATCAACGAATCGATTTGCCCGTAACCGGGATGACCTGCGCGGCCTGTGTACGCAACGTCGAACGGGCGATCAAGAAAGCCGACGGCGTGGCCGAGGTCAATGTGAACATCGCCACCGAACGCGCCAGCGTCGTTTTTGACCCAACGAAACTCAACACCAACCTGCTGATCGACCGAATCAAGGATGCCGGCTATGGCGTCGCCACGGCAACTATCGAGCTGCCGATCACGGGGATGACGTGCGCCTCATGCGTTCGCAACGTCGAACGCGCGATCAACAAAGCACCCGGCGTGCTGGCCGTCAACGTGAATCTGGCGAATGAGAAGGCAACCGTCACCTATTTGCCCGGCGCTGTCCGCCGCCCGGATCTGGTCAAAGCGGTGGAAGCCTCCGGCTACGGCGTAGTTGATCTCTCCAAGGCGGCGCCAGGCACAGAAGTCGACGCCGAACGCGCGGCGCGCGAAGCAGAAATCAAGCGGCAGGAGCGTAATCTGCTGATCGGTTTGATCTTCACCGTGCCGCTCTTCATCCTGAGCATGGGGCGCGATTTCGTCATGCAGGCCATGATGTCCGCTCCCACCGTCGACAGCATGGGCATGGCGATGGAACCGACGGTCTCGCCGCTGGTGTCGTGGCTGTTGTGGGCAGGCTTCCCGTTTGTCTTCGGTCTGCTGGCGACACCCGTGCAGTTCTACGTCGGGCGCCAGTATTTGGTCGGTGCATGGAAGGCGCTCAAGAATCGCACCACCAACATGGACACGCTGATCGCGATGGGGTCGCTGGCGGCCTATCTTTACAGCGTCGCCGTGCTGATCGCGATCGTGCTCGGCGTGCAGGATCAGGTGGGCGATCACGTCTACTTTGAGACGGCGGCGGTCATCATCACACTGATCACGCTCGGGAAACTGCTCGAAGCGCGTGCGAAGGGCAAGACCAGCGAAGCGATCAAGAAGCTGATGGGTCTCGCGCCCAAGACCGCCCTGCTCCTTCGCGACGGTCAGGAAGTCGAAGTCAGCATCGACGATGTGGCGGCGGGTGATACGCTGATCGTGCGTCCTGGCGAACGCATCCCCGTGGACGGCGTGGTCATCGAAGGCCGCTCGTCAGTTGACGAATCGATGCTCACTGGCGAAAGCCTACCCGTGAATAAGGCGATTGGCAGTCCGGTCATCGGCGCGACCGTCAACAAGAGCGGTCGTCTGATCGTCGAGGCGACCCGCGTCGGCGCAGAAACTGCCCTCGCCCAAATCATCCGCTTGGTCGAACAAGCGCAAGGCTCCAAAGCCCCGATCCAGCGCATCGCCGATCAGGTGTCATCGGTCTTCGTCCCCATAGTGCTCGTGCTGGCGCTGCTCACCTTCCTCGGTTGGCTGGCTATCGGTCAGGTCGGGTTCACCGAAGCGATGGTCCATGCGGTCGCCGTACTGGTGATTGCCTGCCCGTGCGCGCTCGGTCTCGCCACGCCGACGGCAATCATGGTCGGCACGGGGCGCGGCGCGGAGATGGGCATCCTGTTCAAGAACAGCGAGTCGCTGGAAAATGCGCACCGCTTGCAGGTGATCGTGCTCGACAAGACCGGAACAATCACCAAAGGCGAACCCACGGTCACGGATGTGATCGCGACGGGCAGCCTGAGCGCGAATGATGTGCTACGCCTTGCCGCCAGCGTCGAACGCGCCAGCGAACATCCGCTCGGTCAAGCCGTGGTCGAGGCGGCAAAGGCTAAAAATCTGCCGCTCGTCCAACCACAGGGCTTCGAATCCGAATCAGGGCGCGGCGTGAGCGCCACCGTCGACGGCAAGCTGATCCGCGTGGGCAGCCCGCGCTATATCTCCGCCGAGCCGAATGCGCACGTCGAAACGCTGCAAGCGCACGCCAAAACGGCCATCCTCGTTGCGGACGAGAGCGGCGTCATCGGCGTCATCGGCATCGCGGATACGGTCAAAGAGACGTCGCGCGAGGCGATTGCGACCCTGCGCGGGCTCGGCTTAGAAGTGGTCATGATCACGGGGGATAATGCGAAGACGGCACAGGCGATTGCTGACGAAGTCGGCATCACGCGCGTGCTGCCAGAAGTGCTGCCGGATCAGAAGGTGGAAGCGGTCAAGTCGCTGCAAGCGGAGGGCAAGAAGGTGGCGATGGTCGGCGACGGCATCAACGACGCGCCCGCCCTCGCCCAAGCCGATGTCGGCATGGCGATCGGCACAGGCACGGATATCGCCATCGAAGCATCGGATGTGACACTCGTGAGCGGTGATCTCCGCAGTGTCGCCCGCGCCATTCAGCTCAGCAAGGCGACCATGCGGACGATCTACCAGAACCTGTTCTGGGCGTTCATCTATAACATTATCCTCATCCCAGTCGCCATGCTTGGACTGCTCGTGCCCATGCTCGCGGCAGGTGCGATGGCCTTCTCGTCCGTCTTCGTTGTTCTAAACTCCCTCCGTCTCGGAAAGCCATCGCCCCTGCAGTTGAAGAATCGCGATTCTGGTACATCTCGTACGTCTCTCCATCTTCAAGATGCCCCGTCCCCGGGACTGCAAAGTGCCGACCACGCAGCAAAATAATCCGGCGGCGAATCGCCTGCCAGCTCCGATAGGGCAATGCAGCGGCAATCTCTAGCTGTGTTGCCCCTGAGGTCAACAGCTCGTCCAGTTCGTCCATCTCTGCTTTTTGCCAGCGTGCGCTACCTGTGTGCCGCTGGCTTCTTTCATTCCTTTCCAGCCGTTCAAGATAGGCTGCATACGTCTCTTCATCACGGATCAATTTGGGTGCAACACAAAAGGATCGCTCGCCAGTAATCTCGCGAACCTTGATACGGATTGCACTCCAGTTCCGTTCGGGGAGTGCCTGAGAGATTTCGACCTGTGTGGCGTTCCGTTTCAGCAGTTCGGTCAGGCAGTTGATTTCAGTAGGTGTCCACAGCGTCCACTTGTCTGAACGATAGGGAAGAACAAACGTGTCGGTGCTGTCGTCGCGCCACTCGATTTCCACATCTGCGACGCGGTGCTTGCCTGTCGGCGTAACCACAATGCGAACAATGAAAGCATGAGCGACTGTGCGCTGATCTTTGAGGCTCATCTTGTGCCAGTTCGCCAGCACGTTCTCGGCCTGCTTTGCCAAGTGCATCAATGCTTCTTGGCGCTGCACGCGGCGTTCTAGTGCATCCAGCTTTTGGCGCAAACGCCCCTGCTCGGCTTCGAAGCGTTGAAATTCGTGCTCCATCGCTTGGGAGAGTGTCGGACTCTGGATATATGACATATTCGTAATAAGCGCCTGCATCCGCTGTGAGACGGTATTGAGCTGTGTTGTCAGCGAGCGGCGTTCGGCCTCAAAATCTTCCACTGCCCCGTCCAACACTGCTGCCCACACTTCCGGATCGAAGGTCGAGCGCAGTTTGCTAAACATCATTTCAGTCAGCACTTGATCGAAGTAATCACAGCGACGCGACCAGATTGTGTGCTGGTTTGTGGCAAGGTCATTCCGCTTAGTCGAGTAGGCATACGCCTTCATACCCGTACTCCAGACGGCCGTTGCCTGCCGCCATTCTCCTTCAGAGTATGTACCGAT
>JAYRZU010000047.1:0-12334 GCA_041916315.1 Anaerolineae bacterium | reverse complement strand
CGGCGACCGTCTCGACGGTCAGCGCGTACCTGCCGATTCACTTGGCGGCGGGCGTGTCGCTGGTGCAGGCGACCAGCGCGATCACCCCGGCGCTCGACAGCTACCTCGCCGGACGCGCGCCGAGCGCGCCGCTCGATGTGGACAGCCTCGCCGCGGCCATTCGCGACGACAGCCGCTTTGCGTTGGTACGTAACGAAGTGATCGTCACCGTCGAAGGTGGCGGACGCTTCTTACAGCTCACCGATGGCGTCGGCCAGTACGCGCTGGCGACCAACGAACGCCTGCAAAAAGGCGAAGTGACGATTGAACCGCGGGAGGGCGCGCTGTGACGCACCTCAGCGAAATGCTCAACCGCCTGCCGATTCTGTATCGCGATGGCGCGCTCATTGCCGACACGCTGCGCGTGCCGAGTCTTGGTTTTGACATCCTCGACGAGGACGGGATCGAAGTGCAGCGCGCGCACTGGTTCGACAGCGCGCTCGATTTGCAGGAGGCGGCGCGGTTAGCCGCCGTGCTGGATATCCCGCTGGAAAGCTGGCAAAACCTCGCCGAGTATCGCGCGTGGGTGCACTCGCTGCGCGACGCTATGCTCCAGTACGGCGCGGTGACGGTGGAGGCGATTGAGAATTTCGTACGGCAGTACGCGCGCTTGTATCAGGCGTCGGCGAACATCCTCGCGATTCCGCAGTTGGAGCGCTGGCAGGCCGTACCATCCACGGTCGATCCTGCGCTGATTGAGAATGTGCCCGTCCGCCGCTTTCAGCGTATCCCCGACCTCGGCGGCGTCGAACCTCTGTGGCAGTTTTCGGTGGAGAACAAGGGACTCGATCCCGCTTATCTCGACGTGCTCATGGTCGGGTTGTTCAGTGGGCCGGAATACGTGCCGACGCTCATCAACATCACCACGGGCGAGGCGCTGCTGTTCCTCGGTCAAGTGCCCCCTGGTCAGCGGCTGTGGCTGGACGGTCAGCCGGATGGCAGCGTGCGCGCGCATCTCGAACGCACGGACGTGACCGCGTCCCTGCGCTCCGTGACGGGCGTCATTCCCGGTCAGCCGTGGGATAACGCGCAGGTGCAGACGCCCGCCAAAGCCATCACGCTGGCGCGGGGGCGCAACGATTTGTGGTTTTTGCCGCTAGCGCACTATGACGCGCTCGGGCTGGATCGCTTTTTGCTGGCGCTGGCGGATCTCGCCTTGCAGCAGGGGCGCTTCGACGCCGCGACCTTCGATCACGCGCTGTTCTATCAAGACCCGGCGGTCAACCTGAATGTGTCGTGGGTCGAAACGCAGCCCGCGACCTTTCGCGTGGCGCTCCCCGGTGGGGCGCTGCGCACGAGCGCCGGACGTACGGCGACAGGCGTCGCCAGCCGTGAAGAACTGCAAACGTCGCTGGACGTGGCGGTCAACAAACTGCGCGCGGTCGGCGTGGCGAGTTCGGTGGAGATTGAGCCGTTCCGCGAGTTACAGCCGATGACCGATTATCTGACCGCCGTGCTGCCAATTACCGTGCGCGAGGCGGCGTCGATGGGCGCGGATCAGTTACCCGATGCGGGCGGCGTGTTCGGCGTCACCCCGTTTGATGAATCGACTTTTCGCTAGGAGAGAAACGCAATGGGAGCCTTCTTACGAGTCGAACTCACAACGCGCAGCGGCGAACTGGTGGCCGTCCGCGAGGCGCATAATGCTGTCATGCAGAGCGGCGCGCGCCTGATGGCAGATCTGTTCGCCGGCAAAGGCACGCCGATCACGCATATGGCGGTCGGGACGAGCGATGCGCCTGAGAGCGAAACCTTCGCCACGACCGCGCTCACCAACGATCCGAGCGCGCCGCTGGTGGAACCCGTCGACGCGCCGATCCCCGCCGATGCGTTTTCCGCGCCAGAGATCGACACCGAGCGCCGCCTGGTGCGCATCCGCGTACGCGGCACGCTCCCGGCGAATGCGGCGGTCGGCACAGTGCGCGAAGCTGCGCTCGTCTCACGGGCGGGCGATGTGACCACCTTATATAACCGCGTGATCCTCGCGCCGATCACCAAAGGCGATGATCACGAACTGACGTTATTCTGGGAAATTACCTTCCCGTACGGGGATTTGCAGTGGCTGCCGTAAAGATCAGTTTGAGGAGAGAGCAACATGGCAACAGTTAATCGGGCTGCCTTTCAGGTGCAGCTTCAGGGTTACCCGATCGCCAACCGCGATGCGACGGTCAAACTGGTCAATGAAGCGACAGGCGCGGTCGTCGAACGCAAACCGTTCCTCGACGGGTCGCTCACCGTGCGTGACCTCGACCCCGGCTACTATCAGTTACAGGTGGCGCATCCCAACCTCGTCAACCTGATCGAGAATCGCCGCGTGCGCCTGTTCCCGCAGCCCGCGCCGACCTTTGTCCCCGTGCCGATTCGCCCGGAATTGTTCCGCGATACGCCGATCCGCGATATCCCCGATGCGGATCTCGGACCGATTCAAAGCACGGCGGCGGCGGTCAAAGAGCAACTGCGTCCGCTCGGCGTGAAAGGACCCGGCGAAGCGATTCGCGCCGCGGATTGGAATTCGCTGGTTGACGCGGTGAGTGATTTGGCGCAGGCGGTGCTGGAACTGACCAAGCTGGTCGCGCCGCAGGGGCATGATCATCCGGAAATCGCCGAGAAGATCGACGAAGTGCAGGGTAACATTCGGCGCTTCTCCGAGGCGTTTGGCAAGAGCCTCGTCGAACTGCGCCGCGAGATTGAGACGGAAGACCTCGACCGGACGGTGCGCAACGTGCTCGATCTCGGCGCGGCGACGCCGGAAGTGCGTGAACGCGTGACCACGCGCCTCGGCGAACTGCGTGCTGCCGCGCAAACCGACACGCCCAACTTCACACAGAAGCTGGCGAATACCGGGTCGCTTTACCTGACGACCATCAACGAGTTGGCGCAGGCGCAGGGCGCAGAGGCCGATAATTTCCGCGCGAATCCCGAAGTGGTCAAGCTCGCTGGCCTGGCGCAGACCTACTTCACCGCCGGGACGCAAACCCGACCAGAGTCCGAGCTCAACGTCTACATGCAGTCGACGCGGGCGGCGGGCGGGACGAAGCTCAAGAACATCATAGGAGGCTAGATCATGCCGACCGTAGCCGATCTTGAACGTCTGAATGCGCTCACCACGCGCCTCGTGCCTCTGGGTGCGGCGGCGCAGGGCGAAGTCATCAAGGCGGAAGACTGGAATACGCTCGTGGGCGCGATTGTGGAGATCGGGCGGGTGGTGCTGGGCGAAGAACGTGAGATCGTGCCCGCGCCGCACGAACACCCCGATCAGGTCACGGTAGGTTGGCTGGAACCCAAGCTGCGGTCGCTGATCGAGCGCGGCCCGCTGAGCGATCCCGCGATGGAAACCCGCCTGCAAGCCATTGAAACGCGCGTGGATCGGCTGGCGGCGCGGCTCGAAACCTTGATCAACAGCCTCGGCGAAGTGCGTGACCGCGTCACCGAGGTGACGACGCGCGACCTCGTGCGCCAATCGGAAATCACCAACGTGCGTCGCGTGGTCGAAGGGCTGGACGTGGGCCGCGACTCGGTGTTGGAACTGCGCGAAACGCTCGGCCTGCTGCAAAAAGATGTGACGACCGCCGTCACCATCGGGCAGCGGCTTACCGTGGACGGCCAGCCGATTGACTTCAACAACTTCGTCGAACGCCTGAACCGCGTGGATACGCTCACCGAACGGCTGACCGGGCCAACCGGGGAGGTTTTCGACGCGAAGGCGTTTGAAAATCGCCTAGCTGAACTGACCAATACGCTCGTCACCCAGGACGCGCTCGACGCGGCGCTCGATACCGTGCGCACTCGGATACCTGAAGATGAATTAGCCGGGCTGGAAACGAACCTCCGCAATGAGTTGCTTGAACAGATGAATTCGTCGTTCGGGACGTTCCGTACCGAATACGACGCGTCGATCAACGAGCGTTTTGCCGGGGTAGACGGGCAGATCAGTTCACGGATCGCTGACGCTGTGCCCGACATCACTGGGACCGTGCTCGCGACCGTGCGCCCGGAAATTGCGACAGCGGTAGACACCAGCCGCGCCGACCTGCAAGCCGAATTCACCAAGAATCTCGATACGGTCGCCGGGCAGTTAAAAGAAGACTACACGCGCGGTTTCGAGTCGCTGGACGTGAACATGCGCGAGATCGTCGGGTCGCTGGCGGCAAAAGCCGTTGACCAGAGCTTAGGCGAGGTCAATGGGCGCATCGGGCGCATCGAAGAGAACCTCGTGCCGATCAACGAGCGGCTGTTCAAGCTGGAAACGCAAATTATCGACCTGGGGCGGCTCACTGACCTGAACACCGGGCTGATCGATTCGCGTACGAACGCGCTGCGCACTGATATGCTCACGGAAATGGATCGGCGCGACCAACTGCAAGCGGATCAGTTCACGCGGCAGCTCGGCACGCTGGATGCCAGCGTCAATACCCGCATCACATCGGCGATCACCGACAATAACCGCCTGATTTTGGACCAGACGCGTACGATTGCGCGGGACACCGCCTTAATTGAAGTGGGTACGCTGGAAACGCGGCTGCGGGCGGATATTCCGGTGATCAGCCGCGACGCGGTGACGACGGTGGTGCGCTCAGAAATCGCTGCGGCGACGCCCACGCTCACACGCAACATCACCAATACGCTGCGCACTCGTCCAAATGGCTAAGTGAGGCTGCCGTGATCAGCGACTTTGAACGCCGTCTCGCCGATGTCTTGAGCGCGCGCTTGCCCGCTCCCTTCACCGGGCGCGTCGATGTGCCGCCGGGAGCGCTGGCGGGCAATGGCCCGCAGATTCTCGTCGGCGTGACGCAGGCGCAGGGTGCGGAGGGTCAGTTTGGCAGCGTGCGCCCAGAAGTTGTGCCCGGCGCGAATGACCCGCGGCGCGTGCTGCGGCTGTCGTGCGCGATCACGGTGGAGGTGCGCGCGGGCGCGCCGACCAACAACCGTACGCAGCAGATGCAGGGGCTGGAGCAGGTGATGTACCTGCTGGACGCGCCCGATCTGCGGAGTGGCCAAGCCTTAGCCAGCGGCGCGCCCCCCGACCCCGGTTTCTTCATTCAGTCGCTGACACTTGGCGAAAGCCTTGCGCCAATTGACCCCACGCTTGATGATGCGCTCCCGGTCACGGTGAGCGCGCGCGCCGAAGGCTATTTCTGGCCGCGCGGCGCGGTCGGGCAGGCAGGCATTGCCATCGGCGAAATCCGGCTGCGCGGGGCATCGCTGCCGTTGGCCGTCGCCGCTGCTGCACCGTTGATCGCAGGCGCGCCGCCCGTCAACCTCACGGTGCAGGTCGGTGCGGGGACGTTCGGTACGTTCGCACTGATCAACAAGCCAGCGCTGCCATTTGGGTCGCTGGCCTTCAGCGTGGTCGATGCGGGTGGCCGCCCCGGCAAAGGAACGCTGGTCGGCGCGGTGAACGGGGTGCGCCTCGTGCCGCTGGCCGACAACAGCGCGACCGTCAGCTATGACCCGCCCGACGAACCCGCCGAAGATGTGCTCGTCGTCATGCTGGACGACGGCGCGGGCGGCGCAGGCATCGAAATCGGGCGCGCGCCGCTGCGCGTCCGCGGAGCCTAGGCAAACCACCATGGCGATCAATGCCGTGCAGCTTGATAAGGGTCTGGTCGTACAGGAAGTCAACGGCTTCGTGCTCGACCAGATTGAGAAGGGGTATATCACGACGCTGCGCGATCTGCTCACGCCGGTCGACGTGGCGGGCGAGGGCTATCCGCTGCGCGTGACCTGGGCTCCCGTCTACGGGGCGACGCGCGCCGAAATCACGAGCGCGCCCGTGCGCGTCGGGGTGGCCGTGGTCGAAGAAGCCCTCGGCGATTTGTCGATGGTGACGGCAGGCAATGCCTATGTCGTGACGATCCCCGGCGGCAAGCGGATCGCGTCGCTCACGCTGCACGGCATGAAAGCAGCAAATGGCAACTCGATCACCTCGCAGGCGTCGCTCCCCACTGACCCGGAACAGCATCGACTGGTGGTACGAGCGCAGGTTGGCAGTCAGGCCGAAGCGCCGATCCACACAGTGCCGTTTGTGCCCGCCCGCGGCGCGATCCCCGCGTCGCTGACCGGGGCGAGTTTTTCGAGTGGCGTGCTGTCTCTGCCGAATGTGCTCGCGCCTAAACTGCGTTTATCGCTGGCGATCAAGTCGTTTCCCGAAGAATTTTCCGACCAGCCGTTTACGCTGGATCGCGTGTCGGCGGTTGCGGCGGTCTACCCGACTGACTTGCAGCTCGTCGATAACGCGGGGACGGTGCTGTGGGCGTTCCCCGGCGAATACCCGTCGACCAACCCACCGTTCGATCTCGATTTGCGCGTGAACTTTGAACCCGCGCTGAATGCCGCGTTAGCCGCCGCGCCCGATCAGCCGCTGGATGTGACGTTCCGGCTCAAGGGCAAGGCGCCCAGCAAAGCCGGTTTATCGTTCCCCAAACCGCAGGGTGCGCTGGTACGCGACTTCCCCGATACACCGATTATGAGCGTGATGCTGGAAGGTGATCCAGTGACTCTCCCCATTGCGGATCGATTGGCGGACGAGATGCCGTCGTCGGTCAGCGGGGATTTGACCATCACCTACAGCGGCATTCGCATTTTGACCGAACTCTCCGACAACCTGCCCCCCGGCGCAGTCAGCGGGTTCGTCGTCACCGATCAAGCGGTGGCGCGGGCGTACCCCCCGCAGGCATTGATCGACACGACGCTCGCCCGCATCGGCGTGATTGGGCGTGTGCCCCTCGGCGTGGCCGAGTGCGAACTCGCCGTGCAGCTCGTGCAGATGGTCGGTGACCTGCCCGGTGAACCGTACGGCGCACCCGGTGTCCTCAAAGTGGCGGCTGAAAACGCCATGCGCACACACTGGATCGACGTGCCCGCAGGCATCGACCTTGCACGCGGCAATGTCGGCATCAGCGTGCGCGCGAACAGCGGTCGCTTTTTGTGGGCGAGCACCAACGGCGTGCCACTCGTCAAGCTGGCGATCTACGACCCCGATCCCGGCGGGCGGGCGCTCAACCTGAACGGCCTGCACCTCGCCACCGTGACCAGCGCCGACGAAACCACGACCCCGGGGAAAGCCTTCCCGGCCCAGTCTTTCCGGTCGCAACCGCCCGTCTTCGACAGTTCACTGTTTCTCACTGTGGATGTGTCCGATTTGACCCTGAGGTATGCGCGATGAGTCTACTCCAGGAACTTGAAGCGCTCGACCTGACCAATATTCTCAATGCCCGCGCCGCGATCTCTGTCTCCATCAATGGAGAGGATATTCAGGCGCTGCTGAGCGGCGGCGCGGCGCAAACTGTGCTCGGTGACCTCGGCACGACGATTGCCGACTTACGCGCGTCGGTCGATAATCCGGCGGCACTGATCGAACCGCTCGTCAATGCGATTGCCGCGCTGCCGCTCGATCTCGACGGGCTGGATCTCGCGCCCTATCTCGCCGCCGTGCGCGAAGGCGCGGAAATCCTCACCAATCTGCTGGCGGACTTTGACGGCAACCCGGAGTCGCTCGGACGCAGTCTTGGGATGTCGCTCACCGATGTGCTCGAACGCGCGTCGTCAGCAATTGGTGACGTGATTCAAGTAGATACGGGTGAATTGGCGCAGTTCCGGCAAATGCTCGATATTGTTGAGCAGGGCGTCCCCACGGATGTGAACGCTTTTGTCGATCTCGCGATCGATATTTTGCTGCCGTTCCCAAATTTGACCGGGCAATTACGCGCGCTCGCGCCCAATGTCGACGCGCTGATCGCCCGGGCGAACGATATCGCGCTGCCGAGCACGCGGACCGCGCAGTTGGTGCTCTCGCTGGATGCGGTGGCGACGGCGGCGACGGCGGGCGATCTTCCGGCGGTGCAGCGCGCGCTCGCCGAACTGGAACAGGTGCGTGTCAGCACGCGTTCGGCATTGGAAACGGATCTTGGGCGTGTTGCTCAACTGATCGACGGGTTGGGCGTGGAAAGCGCACTCGCGGCAGTCGGTCAGGTCAACGGCGCTATGAGCGGCCTGACGGATGGCATCCTCGACTTCATGGAAGACATCCGCGCGACACTTGCCTCCCTTCGTGAGGGGATCGAAGGCGTCGATGCAGCGCAGTTGATGACGTTCCTCTCTGGTTTGCTCGACGCGCTGGAAGCGCAGCTCCGCCTGCATGTGGTCGAAGCGATTGACGCGCAGGTGGAACGGCTCAAAGAATGGCTGCGCGACCTGCTGCGCCATCTGCCGCTGCGCCAACTGCGCGCAGAGATCACACGCTTCATCGATG
Organism: Anaerolineae bacterium; assembly: GCA_041916315.1. Lineage (GTDB taxonomy): Bacteria > Chloroflexota > Anaerolineae > Aggregatilineales > Phototrophicaceae > Flexifilum. The sequence goes on along the minus strand of JAYRZU010000047.1, from coordinate 4,044 downwards.
CGGCAGTGCAGGCGATCATCGATGCCGATCTCGACCGCTACGCGCAAACGGTCTATGACCTGCTTGACACCTTGCGGACGCAGATCGGCGGGCTGGATCTCGGCGATCAAGTGCGTGCAGGTTTGGAACAGATCGGCGCGCAGGTCGAGGCGACGCTGGGCACGGTCACCGACGCGCTGGCGACGGTCGGCGGCGAAATCACCGCGCTGGCCGATCAAGCGCGCGGCTTGCTGGAACAGTTGGTCGCGGCGCTGCACAGTTTCCAGGAGACGATCAACGGCATCACCGACGCCGTGAACAATCTCGGCATTGAAGCGGCGGGGCAGCAGGTGGTCGATACACTGGCGCAGCTCCGCGCGACTGCCGAAGAATTGCTGTCGGTCGCGCCGCTGCCCGAACCGATGCGCCCGCTCGTCGAGCAGTTGATCGAGACGGTCAAGGGCGTGGACATCGACGCTGCGCTGGACCCGGTGCGCGACATCGTCGCCGAATTCCAGATTCCGCCCGAAGTCGAATCGACGATTGAGGCGGGGCTGGCGAAAGCGCAGGAACTGCTGCAAAACCTGATTCCCGCCGAGTTGATCGCCTCGATTGAGGCGGAAATCACGGCGGTGCTGGACGAGATTCGCAACTTTGACCCGTCCTCGCTGTTGAGCGGCGTGACCGACTTCATCACCGATGCGGCGGGCTTCATTGAAGGGCTTGACCCGACGCCGCAGATCACGACCATTCGCGCACCGTTTCAGGCGGTGCTGGATGCGATTGATGCGGCGCACCCGGCGCGTCTGCTCGCCCCGGTGATTGAAGCCTACAACGAACTCTTCGGCGCGATCCATGTGCCGCCCCCGCAGGATGCCGCTCGCAGCATTGGGCAGGCGGTTGGCACAGTCGGCGAGACGGTCGGGCGCGCCGTGATCGAACCTGTTCGGCAGGTGTCGCCGCCGGGGTCGGTGAGTGTGGGCGGCACGAGCGGTTCGGTTGCGCCGCGCGAAAGCATTTCGCTGGAAGGCGCTAAACCGGGGGACATCATCCGTTTGTTCGGCTATCTGCCCAATAAACTGCGCGAGGCCCTCGCTGCGCTGGATGCGAGTGCCGCGGGAAACCTGCTGCACGAACTGGATCGGCTGCTCGGCGGGTTGGCGGCGAGTTTGCGCCGCGTGCCGGAAGTGCTGTGGGAGCTCGATCAGCGCATCGCCGATCAACTGGAAGGGCTGCTGCTGCCGCTCGGCGCGGCGCAGCTCCGCGCGCAGATCGCGCTGCGCGGGCAAGCGAGCTTCGGCGGGGCATCGGCCTCGTTCGATCTGAACGCCGCGCTGACGACGGTCGCTGCGGCGGGGCCGGGGGCGCTCCGCGTGGGATTGGGCGGTTCGATCAGCCGGGCGCGGGGACGCGCGCAGGCGGCGGTGAGCCGCACGGGCGGTGACCTCGGCGTGACGCTGGATCGCGTTGCCACGCTCATCGAAAGCCTGAGCATCACGCGGGTGTTGGGGAACGTCGATGACTTCCTCGCCGCGCTCGATCCTGAACCCGTCGCCGCCGAACTCGACGCGCTGGCGGTCGCCATCATCAACAAGACGCCGGAATTCATCTCCGCGATTGAAAACGAGTTGACGTTGCTGGTGGAACGGGCGAAACGCATGGTCGAGGAATTCAACCCGACGACGCAGGCGGCCAAGTTCCTCAGCGTGCTCGACGTGCTCCGTGAAGAACTCGACGTGTTCAACCCCGCGCGCTTGGCGGCGGAACTGGCGGAAGTCCACGCGGCGATCCGCGCGGCGATTGCCGCCTACGATCCGATTCACATCGCCGAACGCATCAAGGCGATTATCACCGAGATCGCGAACGAACTGCGCGGTCTTGACCCCGCGGCGCTGCTCGGCGACTTGAGCTTCCTCGACAATATTGTCGATCAGGTGGAGGCGGCGCTCCCGCTCAACGCACTGAACGGCATTGGCGAGTCGCTGGCGGATGTGGGCGCAGAACTCGCGGCTATCGACCCCGGCGCGCTCATCGAAGCAGTCAACGGGCTGCCGGAGCGCGTGCTGGACGGCATCGAACAGGTGGTGGAAGCCATCAAACAGGAATTGATCGCGCTGCTGGAATCGCTCGACTACTTTGCGACGAGCGCGAGCGCCGAAGTGTCTGTGGAGGTGGGCTGATGGTCGACAATCATACGGACTCGTTCCTGATTCCGGGGACGACGGCGCACGCGCATTTGACCTACGATCAGAACGGTCGCTTGACACGCCTGACGTGCGGCAGCGACCAGCAGCGCGCCTATGTGGAGCAGGTTGGCAGCAAGCGCGTGTTCGCGGGCGGTTGGGTGACCGTCTCCGAGATCGTCGCCGGGCAGCGGTTGCTGCGGCAGGTCGCATCCGGGGATGACTTCTGGGTCGAGACCTTCGAATGGGATCAAGCCGGGCGCTTGATCCTCGTGGATGGCGTGCGCGTGGACCGCGACGAACGCGGCCGCGTGAGCGCCTGCGTCACCGAATTCGGGAGTTGGCATTACGGCTACAAGGGCGATTACGTCGCTGAGGTCGCGTTCGCGCCCACACCTGAACACGTCGCATTTGCTCGGCGCGTCGGTCGCGGGGCAGATGGACGCGCGCTGCGGCTCAAACAGGACGGGCGCGTGTACCCGATCTCGTTTGATGGGCGCGGGAGCCGCACGGATGCGCCAACGCTCCCGGCGAATTATCACCGCGATTCGTGGGGTCGCCTGTGGACGATCACCGATGACGCCGGGACGCCCATCGTGACGTACCTGTGGGATAACTATCGCTGCCTAGGGCGCATTGATGGCGCGCCGGGTGACCCGCTGAGCGCGGTCTTCTCCCTCGACCCGACCGGGACGCCCGTCCGCGTGATTGAGCATAATGGCGTGACGCGCATCCCGCGCGACGCCTTCGGTGAAAGCTTGCTGACCTACGAGCGCGTGCCGGGGTTGTACGGCGGCACGGTCTACGGCAATCTGCATCACTATGCGGCGCGATCGTTTGATCCGCTGAGCGCATCGTTCACTGCGCCCGATCCACTCGATGGCACGGCGGCAGATCCCCGGCGGGCAGGTGGTTACGCTGGCCCGCTCATGGTCGAACATGGTGCGTCTGGCCCGTATGCGCTCTGCCAGCACGATCCGATCACTCGCGCGGATCCGACAGGCGCGTTCTCGTGGTGGATTCTGATAACCGACTTCACGTGGGCATCCCAGAACAACATGCTCGGCCTGTTGGGGCTGGATTTCATCTTCAACTTCTGGGCGAGCCTGTTCAGCGGCAACATCACCGCGTTCTTCGACCGCGAGTTCTTCTATTCGGAACAGGCGGGTACGTGGGGGTGGCGTTCGGACGGTGTGATGGGCAAGATCACGGGCGGGCGGGCGTTCGCCTTCCAGCATCAGATCTGGTCGCCCTCGCACGAATTCAACGTGCTCGACGATGCGCGCGGTTTTGTGCCCAACGCCGCTTTCAAACCGACCCACTACGGCACGATTTTGCGCGGTCAGCCACGTGGCCGGGATGCTTTTCTGCTGACAGGCGATCCGCGCCTGTTCACGACGGGGATGAAGCACTGGACGCGGGCGGGCGGTGCGGCGGAGGCGGTCATTCCCGGCTCTTCCGTGCCCATCTTCCCTTCGGGTGGACTGCACTTCGATTCGCCGATCACCGATTTGCGCGTGAGCGAATGCACAGTTACCGAAATCGAACCGACGGGCGTGCTCTTGAGTGGTAACGTGGGCGACCGAGTGTTCATTGATGTTTCCGCGACCGGGTTGGGACTGCGTCCCGATACACTGGTGCTGCTCACCGATGCGACGCGGCAGGCGCGTATCGAAGACATTGCAGCGGCGGATGAATCCGGCGGGCGCACGCGGGTGTATTTCAAGCGCGATGTTCCGGCGCTTGGTCCGGCCAACGTGCGCTTGCGCGGGCTGACCCCGAGCGGCGCGGCGGAGAATATCACGCACAATGCGGCGACCCCCGCCGAATATCTCGACGCGACCGGGACGACACAGCCCTATGCGGCGGGCGACCCGGTGCG
>JAYRZU010000046.1:0-32571 GCA_041916315.1 Anaerolineae bacterium | reverse complement strand
TTGAGGATTTGTGGCTGCCGTACTTCTGCATCTCGACCAACCTGACACGTGCCGAACCGATCAAGCACCAGCGCGGCTTGCTGCGGCAGGCCGTGCGCGGCAGCCTGTCGATTCCGGCGGTGTTTCCGCCGCTGCAAGTCGGCGGTGAGCTGCTCGTCGACGGCGGCGCGATGAACAACTTCCCTGTCGATGTGATGGCGGACTTCCTCGAAGGCGGCATGGTAATTGGCTGCACGGTCTCGCCGATCCGCGATGCGCCCAAGCAGCCATTTGACATGGAAGACTCGGTTTCCGGTTGGACGGTGCTGCTCAATCGCTTGCTGCGGCGGAACAAGCGTGTGCCGACGCTGGCCAAGACGATTCTACGCTCACTGGAGGTCAGCAGTGTGTACCGCGTGCGCACCGTCGAGGATCAGGTCGATCTGCTGATTCGACCGGACGCCAGCCAGTACAGCATCCTCGAATTTGACGCCTCAGGCCCGCTGTTCGAACTCGGCTACGCGGCGACGCGGGCCAAGCTCAAGGATTGGCTGCCGAAGTATCACGCACGGTATGGGTAACAATTAGAGGGTAATACTGACCAGTGCGTGCACGCTTTCACCCGCCGTGACTCCAATTGCCCCTCGCGGCTTGTCGAGCTGTGCGGCGTCCACCTTGAGCATACGCCGATCCGTCATGGCCCACAGCTCGCCGCTGATCTTGGCCGCGCTCACGATCCGCCCCTGCGCCATTTTAACGCCTGCGGTGTCCACTGCGTTTGCCGGGGCGATATTGCCGACACGCTGCAGCACCCCATTCTGCGCCGCCAGCACAAACTGATCGCCGGGGTGGTAAGCGAAGGCCGCGATGATGCGATCTTCCCCGTACAGGCTCATCAGGCGGCCATTGCCGTTGGCCAGCAGCCCCACGTTGATCCGCACCACCTTACCCGACTGACTGAAGGCGATGATTTCGCCGTTGGCGGGCACATCCACCAGCGCGACCGGGTCGCCCTTGATGCGCGTGATCGAATACGGGATCGTCCCGCCGAGCTTGTCATAGAGAGCTTCGCGGGCATACAGCTTGTATGCGCCTGCCGAGGTCACGAGCAGCGCGTGTTCGCTTGTACCGTGCGCGGACGCGATTCCGCTGATGGTCTCCGCGCCGAAGTCGTCCCGGTGAAACTTGGCGCTCTCCGCCAGCGACAACCCGAGCTCGCGCATCTGCGCCAGTTCGCGGACGGAGCGCGTGAGTAGACGGTATTCGGTCGTCATGAGCACAACCGTTTGGTCGGCGGGCAGCACGAGCAGCGCCGTTACGCTGCCGGGGATGGGCGCGACCTCTGCCAGTTGATCGGCGGGCAGTTCGGTCGCGATTACGTCGCCGTTGATGCCTACCAGCACCGTCTGGTCGCTGGACGTGTGTTTGCCTTCGGTCAGCGTGACGTACTTCTTGAGCGCTTCAAAGTCGATGACATGGGCGTTTTCCGGGCTGTCAAACTGGCTTTCCGGTGGCAAATCGTCGGCATGATAGGCTTTGAGGGCGAGTTCGCCGCTTTCGATGCGCTGAGCGGTGATCGCCAGTCCCGCCGTCACACTGCTGAATTCGTCCAGCGCGCGGACTTTTGCCGCGCCGAACTTGTTTTCGAGCATGCGCACGAACGCCGGGATCAGCGACGACCCCCCGGTGCGGATCACCACGTCGATCTGTTCCGGTGTCACGCTCGCTTGTGCCAGCAGCGTGTCGAGGTAGTTGTCAATCTGCCGAATCTCTGCGCTGATAATGCCCTCAAACTCGGCCCGCGTGATTTGATCGTACACGCTGAAATTGGGCGCTTCGACGCGGATGTAGGCGCGGTCTGATGAGGAGAGCTTGCGCTTGGTCGCCTCGATGATGTCGTAGATTTTGAGGCCGTAATTGCTCGAAATCAGATGTTTGAGTGCGCGGATTTTGAGCGGTGCTTGCGACGTGCGTTCTATCTTCTCGATGTGTTCCAGCGTTTGCCGCCGCTGCAGCGTGAGTAGTTCCTGCCAGTTGGAAAATGCCTCGTAGAAGCTGCTTGGCACGGGCATGATCTTCCCGTTCAGGCGGTAGTTCGTGCCTTCGCCGAAGTGGGTGGGCAGTTTCGCCCGCACGATCTTCTGGTCGAACATATCACCGGCAATCGGCAAGCCGCCATTCGCCAGCACGGCGCGCGTCTCTGGGTTGCCCACGCGAATCACGCTAATGTCGAGCGTGCCGCCGCCAAAGTCGAACACGAGCACGGTCTGCTCCCCGTGGGTCGTTGATTCGTAGTGGTACGCGGCGGCAATCGGCTCGTACTGGAAGTAGACTTCCTCGTAGCCGGCGCGGAACGCTGAGCGGAGCATCCGCTGCCACGCAATCTCGTTATCTCTGGGACTGATTGAGTAGCGGACTGGCCGCCCCAACACAATCCGCGTGATGTCCTGCCCGTAAAACTGTTCCGCGCGCCGCCGGGTGATGTACAGATAGGTGGCGATGATGTCTTCTAGCATGAAGAAGTGCTGGCCGACGACGGTTCCGACTGTGTCCAGCGACGGTAAGCCCATCTTGAATGAGGTGAACAGCCGTCCGGGGGCGAATACATCTTTCTCGACATGGACATCAAACTTGAATGCGCCAATATCCCCGAATGTAACTTCGACTTGCCCGACGTAGACCATTTCCAGGCGCACGGGGCGGTCGAGGTTTTGCTCGAAATAGGTGTCGATGGCGTTGCGCCCGAGGTAGATCTGCCGCTCGTTGGTGATGTACAGTGCTGTGCGCGCTACGGTCAGGTCGCCGTCGATGGGGACAAAAGATAGGTTTGTACCGTCGAAATGAGCAATCCCGGAATTCGTCGTGCCAAAGTCCATGCCGATGATCATGCGGTGCCTCCTTCTGAACGACTCTATGTCGCAGGCGGTTCAGAACGTGCCAAATAGGGTATCATCAACGACTTCACTTGCAGAGACGGAATGTCGATTGGGAGAGAAGATATGCGCCAGAACATTTCGAGCGGAACACCGTGGGAAGCCAAAGTGGGGTATTCGCGGGCGGTGCGCGTGGGCAACATCGTGCATGTGTCTGGCACGACCGCCAGCGATGAAGCGGGGAACGTGCACGGCATTGGCGACCCGTATGCACAGTCCGTGTATATCTTCAAGAAGATCGAACACGCGCTGACGCAGGCGGGCGCGAAGCTCGCGGATGTGGTGCGCGTGCGCATGTATGTGACCGACATCAGCCGCTGGGAAGAAGTCGGGCGGGCGCACGGCGAAGTCTTTGCGAACATTCGCCCCGTTTCGACGATGGTCGAGGTGCGCGCGCTGGTTTCGCCAGAGCACATGGTCGAAATCGAAGTCGAAGCCATCATCGGAGCCGGCGATGAAATTCAGCCTCCGCCTCAATAACGATTTGCCCGTCGCCGAGTACGTGCGGATTGCGCAGGCGGCAGAACGGGCGGGCTTCGATCAGATTTGGGTGAGCGACGACCTGTTCCTGCGCAGCGCCCCGGTGATCTTGTCGGCGGTGGCGGTGGCCACCACGCGGATCGAGATCGGGACGTGCATTGTCAACCCGTACACCCTGCATCCTGCCGAAATGGCGATGATGGCGGCGACGCTCGACGAATTGTCGGGCGGACGCTTCAACCTCGGTCTGTCGTCGGGCGCGGCGGAATTCCTCAAGTGGATCGACATCACGCCCGAGAAGCCGCTCAAGGCGGTGACTGACTGCGTGCAGGCGATCAACGCGCTCTTCAATGGTGAACCCGTGCCCGGTTGGGAAACCGACGCCTATTTGCGCTTCCAACCGCAGCGCCGTGTGCCCATCTACATCGGCGCGATGAGCCCGAACATGCTCAAGGCGATTGGTGAGGTCGCCGACGGCGGTCTGCCGCTGCTGTTCCCACCCGAACACTATGAAACGGTGCTGCCGTTCATTCAAGAAGGGGCGGCCAAAGCGGGGCGCGATCTCGCTGAGATCGACGTGGCGGCGTGCATCTGGTGCTGCATCGGCGACGATGACGGCCCGCTGCGCGAGAAGATCGCCTACTACGGGCACGCGCTCAGCCCGCTGATCTGGGAGCGCCTCGGCTTAACGCGCGAGGATTTCAGCGCGATCGAACATGCCGTGATGACCGAACGTGATATGGAGAAGGCGAAAAGTCTGGTCACGCCCGCGATGCTGCGCATCGGCATCGTCGGCACCACCGCCGACGTGATCGCACGGATGGAAAAGCTCGCCGCGCTGGGCGTCACGCACATGAGTTTTGGTCCGCCGCTCGGCAGCGATGTGCTCGCAGCGGTAGAGGCTTTAGGTCGGGACGTGATTCCGCATTTCCGGCGTTAGAATACGCGGCGGTTGGTCATATACACTGAGGTCATTCCATGAGTCACTTGTTTGAACCGTTGACGATTCGCGGCATTACGCTCCGCAACCGCATTGGCGTCTCGCCGATGTGCATGTACAGCGCGGATGACGGCTGCGCGAATGATTGGCATCTGGTGCATTATGGCGCGCGCGCGGCAGGTGGGGCGGCACTCGTGATTGTCGAGGCGACGGCAGTCGAAGCGCGCGGGCGGATTTCACCCTACGATGTCGGCCTGTGGCACGAGGGGCAGATTGAGCCGTTGGCGCGGGTGACGCGCTTCATGCGGTCGCAGGGCGCGGTGGCGGGCGTTCAACTGGCGCATGCCGGACGCAAAGCCGGGACAGCGCGACCGTGGGATGGGGGCAAGCCGCTCAGCGACGAGCAGGGCGGGTGGGACGTGGTCGCGCCAAGCGCGATCCCGTTCACCGAGGGCTACCGGACGCCACACGAACTTAGCCGTGCTGACATCGCGCAGCTGGTTGAGCAGTTCGGCGCGGCGGCACTGCGAGCGGACGTCGCGGGCTTCCAGTGGATCGAGATCCATGCCGCGCACGGCTATCTACTGCATGAATTCCTCTCGCCGATCAGCAATCAGCGCACCGACGAGTACGGCGGCAGCTTTGACAACCGCGTGCGCATCGTGATCGAGGTTGCGCGGGCGATTCGCCGCGTATGGTCGGATGACAAGCCGCTTGGCATTCGCTTTTCCGCGACCGACTGGACGCCGGAAGGCTGGACGCTTGACGACTCGGTCGAGCTGGCGAAGCGGCTCAAGGGCGAAGGCGTGGATCTGGTCGATTGCAGTTCGGGCGGGATTGCCGCCGGGATCAAGATTCCGGTGGGGTCGGGCTATCAAGTGCCGCTGGCGGAGCGGGTGCGCCACGGCGCGGACATTGCGACAGCGGCGGTCGGCTTAATCACCGATCCTTCGCACGCTGACGAAATCATCGCCAATGGGCGCGCAGATATGGTCTTTTTGGCGCGGGAGCTGCTGCGCGATCCGCAGTGGGTGCTGCGCGCGGCGCCCAAGCTCCAACAGCCGATCCCGCACCCGCCGCAGTATCACCGGGCATACTAGCCGTTGGTGCTGGTTGCCAATTTAAGGGTAGGTTTTCGTAGGGGCAAGGCACGCCTTGCCCCTACATACCTCATACCAGTCATTTAGAACCATGAACTAGCACCAATGGTCACTAGCCGCAAGACTGCCGACGTTTCTTCACGTGGGATTCACCTAATCCCCGTACACTCGCTCAAAACGAGTGGAACGGGGATATTTTATGCTGCGTAGAGTCTTACTGGGTCTCGTAATTGTGATCGGCGTACTGCTGGTCGCCGTAGTCGGTGTAGTGGTGGGTGATAGTCAAGCGTTTGAAATGGCGGGCGATGTGACGAACGTCGAGTACCCGGCTGCGGATGGAACAACGCTCGTCGGGTATCTCGCGCAGCCGGAGGCCGCCTCAGATCCGCGTCCGGCGGTGCTCATGGTGCATGAGTGGTGGGGTTTGAACGCCGAAATCGCGGAGATGGCCGAGATTCTGGCGGAGCAGGGATATGTTGTGCTGGCACCGGATACGTATCGCGGGCGCGTGGCGACAACGGTGCCTGGCGCACTGGCGCTGCGCATCAGCGCGGACAAAGCGCGCGTCGACAGCGATATGCAGGCCGCCTTCGACTATCTAGCCAGCCTGCCGAACGTCGATCCGACCCGGATCGCGGTGATGGGGTTCTGTTACGGCGGCGGGGTCGCGCTGCGCCACGGCGTTGCGAATGCAAACATTGTAGCGACCATCAACCTGTACGGCGACACGATTGACGATCCGGCGGATTTCGGCGCGCTCCTGACCAATGGTCATCCCGTACTCGGTATTTTCGGCGCCGAGGACGCGCAGATTCCGGTCAGCGAGGCCAACGCCTTCGATGCGGCGTTGGATGCGGCGGGGATTCCGAACGAAGTGACGATCTATCCGGGCGTGGGGCACGCGTTCGTCAACCCGCATACCATCAGCGATGGTGCAGCGCGCGACGCCTGGGCGCAAATCACGGCGTTCCTTGCGGACAATCTCAGCGGGTGACAGCGCTTCTGCGCTCCGGGGCAGACTTGTTTCTGCCCCGGTTTCTCCTCACCGTCGCACCTAAAGCTTGAGCAGTCGCTCCGCGTTCGTGCGGTACACCTTGAGCAGCACGTCATCCGGCAGATGCAGCCCGTAGATTTGCCAACGGCCTTGCCCCGGCACGTCGCCCAATCCATAAGAGAAGTATTCGTCGTCCGTCTCTAAAAAGCGATACAGCAGACGGTAGTAGTCGACACTTGGCGAGGCGTCCGCGCCGAACACGATGCGATCCGCATACTGCAGGAAGAAGCGCCGCGCGCTGTATGGCTGGCGGCCTAATTCGCTGACGCGCGCGCTGAAGTCGACGTTGAAATTCGGGCAGCGATCCAGCAGTGCCCCGACCCACGCCAGATTTTCCGAATAGCAGCCCACATGCGCGCCGATGAAGGTCGTCTGGGGATGTCGGGCGACGAGGTTGGCCAAGCCTTCCATGATGGTCAGGAAGGCGGGGTAGGGCGGACTTGGGAAATGCCAGTCGGGGTGATTCCCCAGTTCTTCCCAGCGTTCATTGAATTGATCAATGGGGTCAAAGAAGGCGACCGGGTCGGCAACATGGATCAGCACCGGGAAGCCGAGTTCCCCCGCGGTTTGCCAAAGCGGATCGAGCCGCGCATCATCCACCGCGACCAGTACCCCCTGCTGATCGCGCACGTGCAGACCGAATGGTTTCCAGATTTTCAAGCCCTGCGCGCCCCACGTGGCCTGCACGCGCAGACGAGCCGCCGCCTGTTCGCCAAATCGATCATCCTGCCACTGCGACCAATCGACGCCGCCGAAGCATTGAAATCGTTCGGGCGCGGCGGCTTTGAAATGATCGAGATGCTGCTGCAGTTTCGCTTCGCCCCAGCCCCCATCGAGATCGACAATCAACTGAATATCGGCGCCATCCATGACGTCCAGGAGTTCACTGACCGGACGCGAGTCCCAATCCCCGCCGAACGGCGGCGAGAGGTGGTTGTGCGCGTCGATAGCGCGGAACCGCGGGCGCTCGATAACTGTACGTTTCACTTCGAGGCGCGGGCGCGGTTGAAAATCGCTGAGCTGCATGGAATCCTCCACAGGGAGTGTTGCTCGGGAACGGAAAACTAGATTGTACCGAGTATAATCTGAGCGGAACACAAGGAGCGACTATGGACATCGAACAACCAGACCAACTGTTTGCTTATCTGCGAGAACTGGGGCGCATTACAGCGGAAGCCCAACCGACCATGCGCGTGCTGGAAGGCGGCGTGTCGAACAAAACCGTGTGGTTGGACTTGCCTGATGGCCGCGCGTGGGTGATCAAGCAGTGCCTGCCGAAACTGCGCGTCGCTGTCGACTGGTTCACCAAGCCGGAACGCATTCATCATGAGGCGCTCGCGCTCACCATCCTGCCGCGCATGACGCCCGCGGGTACAATCCCGCTGATCATCTTTGAAGATGAGCCGAACTACATCCTTGCGATGGAAGCCGTACCCCAGCCACACGAGAACTGGAAAAAGCTGCTGCTGGCTGGGCGGGTTGATCTGCGCCATGTCGATCAGTTCGGGCGATTGCTCGGCACGATTCACCGTTTATCCGGGCAGCACCTCGACGATATTCGCCGTGATGCGCCGGAGTTCTTCAACCGGGAATTCTACGAAACGCTGCGGCTCGAAGCCTACTACCTGTATACGGGGAAACAGGTGCCCGAGGTCGCGGCGTTCATTCAGCGTTTGGTTGAGGAGACACGGGCTGTCCAGCGGACGCTCGTGCATGGCGACTTTAGCCCAAAGAATATCCTCGTGTATCAGGATCGGCTCATTTTGCTCGATCACGAAGTGATCCATGTGGGCGAACCCGCATTCGATGTCGGCTTCTCGCTGACGCATTTGCTGAGTAAAGCGCATCATCTGCCGGAGCACCGCACGACCTTCGCCGAGGCCGCTCGCTTATATTGGCGGACGTATGTCGAAACCTTAGGGCCAGTCGACTGGCTTGATGGGTACGAAGGGCGATGCGTCGAGCACACGCTGGCCTGTTTGCTGGCGCGAGTGGCGGGACGGTCGCCGTTGGAGTACATGAACGCCGAGGAGCGGGCGCACCAGCGCGCCATCGTCGTCAAGCTGATCGGAAACCGACCCGCGTCGATGGCAGGCTTGATTGATGCGTATATAGGAATGTTATGACGCGCTGTAAAATTGACGAATTTTTCATACGTTACTTCATCAATTTTGGGGGTGACTGTGCTAGATTGAGTCAATAGTCGGTAACATTTCACAGAAGGACTGACAATGCGTCCGATCACGCGCCCACAGCAGAAAACCATCGTCGAAGACAGCGTCTGGGATTTGATCGCTCCGGCAGTGCCGGACTGCTTAGAACACCTCGGTGGTGGCGTTTATCAGGCTGTCTGGTGGAAGCCCGTTCCGGTGATGGATGTCGAAATTATGCGGCGGCAGGCCGATATTGAAGTCGTGGCAGAGCCCTTTGAGCCTAAGAATCTGCCCGGCGGTATTGCGGTGCGCTTCTGGTTAACCCCCCAGTAAGTGTCAGGACTTTAGTACTAAAAGGAGAAGTAATTACTAAATCTCGTAAATCGATTACATTCCTCACGGTATAGATTTACGAAGTTCATATTATGATCAGGTTCTGATGGCACTCCGCCCCCAGTGTTTGTGCATGGAAGGATGGCTCAGTGACACCGAATCTTGGTCAAAGCACTCTGCTGGCGCATGAAATCAAGATGCTCGTTCGCGACCTTGGTCGAGGTCGGGTCTATGGCGTAGCCTATGACACGGCTTGGGTTGCTCGACTTGCGGGACGCTATAGCGATTTTGAGTTTTCGCTCGAATGGCTGCGTCGCAACCAATATGAAGATGGTACGTGGGGTGCGCCCTACGTTCACTATCACGATCGTTTCATTTCCACGCTCGCGGCGATAGTGGCGCTGCGTGAAGTGGGCACCCACCCCCGTGACAAGCGCCGCGTCAAGCGTGGCGAAGATGCACTGTGGAAGCTGGTTGGTCATCTCGGCAAAGACGACAGTGACACCGTCGGTTTTCCCATCCTTTCTACCTCCCTAGCCCAAGAAGCCGAAAAACTCGGTCTCGACGTGCCGCAGCCCCCGGTTCGGTACGCCGCGCCGTATAAGAAAAAAGTTGCCGCGCTGATCGACTCGCCTGTCCGCCCATGGCGTCAAAGCACTATCACGTTCTCATTAGAAGCGCTGCGTCATGCCGTCAGCCAGCACGATGATGTGCTGGAAGCCAATCATTCGGTGAGCATTTCACCGGCGGCGACGGCTGCTTATCTATTGCAGCATACCCACGAGGGAGCGGTCGACTATCTGCGGGATCTGATGACCGATGACGGAACTGGTGGTATCCCGGCGTTCGGACGGATCGACATTTTTGAAATGCTCTGGACGTTGATGAAGCTTGTGCTGACGGGAACGATTCAGCCCAACGACCGGGATGTGCAGGACATCCTCGCCGTATTAGCGTCGCGCTGGTCGCCGGAGTACGGTATCAGCTACTCGACCCACTTCCCCGTGGTCGATATTGACGATACGGCGGCGACCTACATGCTGTTGAAGTGGGGCGGTTACGACGTCAGCGCGGATGTGTTCAAGTACTACGAGAAAGACGATCACTTCTGCTGCTATCAGGGTGAAACGAATCCGTCGGCGAGCACGCATCTGCGTTTGCTGCAGGCGCTGCAGTATGCGCAGGATCACCCCATGTATGAAACATGGGTGCAGAAGATCGTGACCGCGCTCAAACGCTTTGACGAAAACGGCTCGTTCTGGTCGGATAAGTGGCATACGTCGCCGTACTATGTCAGCAACGTGGCGATCCATGCCCTGCGCGGCGTCGACGATAACCTCGCCTCCTCGCGTCTCAAGTGGATTCTTAAGACGCAGAATGACGACGGCGGCTGGGGCTATCTCGGCGACTCCACCCCTGAAGAGACGGCCTACGCCTTGGAGTCGCTGCTGACGTGGAACAGCACGGTCGAACGCATTGATCCGTCGATTATGGACGAGGCCGCGCGCTTCCTGACCGATCACCTGCACGATACGACGTACGTCCCGTTGTGGATCAGCAAGGGGCTGTATACGCCGCATAATATCGTCCGGGCAGCGATTTTGAGCGTCTTGTACCAGTACCACGCGTGAACCGGATGGCTGTGGTATGAAGATTACGAGCTGGTTCTTTGATTTCGACGACACGTTGGCGACTGCCCAGCTCACATGGGCGCTGAACACGGCGCTGCCCAAACTCATTCAGACGTATGCGCTGCCAGCCGACCCCGAGCGGCTCGCCCGGGCTGTGCTGGCGGCGCAGCAGCGCTGGAGTGTCAATGATCATTTTCAGGGCGTCCTGAGCGGTTTGTTTGAGGACATGGGCTGGTCCGATGAACTGCAAGGCGTCTTCGCGAAAGACCTGCGGTCTAGTTACCAACCGGTACTCTTCGACGATGCGCTGGAATTGCTGCGCGCCTTGAATCAGAAGGGGCATCTGGTTTACGTCATCTCGAATAACCTGATCGCGCCCTCCAACGCGCGTGATCTGGGTCTCGCGGCCCATGTGCGTGAAATCTTCACGCCGCACATGTTCCCCGGCGCGAAACGCAAACCGCATCCAAGTCTCTGGCAGGCCATTCTCAACCGCTATCCGGTGCTGCACACCACTACCCCCGTATTTGTAGGGGATGATCCGTGGACAGATGGTGCTTTTGCCGAAGCTTGTGGCATGATGTGTTGGTTAGTCGATCGTCCGGGGCGCATGGCGTCACTCTATCAAACAACACCGTACCGGTGGGTGAGGTCGCTGCGCGAAATCCCGATCACGTAACTTGGAGGCCCTATGTCTGAAGAGTTCTCGCTCGGCGCGCTCGTCCTTGTGCAAGCAGATCAACCCGCGTCGCCGCTCCCGCTCGAACACACGGCGGTGAGCGGTGACATCCTCGGCGGAGCGGCCACCGTGCGCGTCGCCCAACGGTTCGCCAACCCCTTTAAGCACCCCATTGAGGTTGAATACCTGTTTCCGCTCCCGCATGAAGCGGCCATCAGCGACTATGACGTCACAATTGGCGCTCGCCGCATTCAAGCGCAGGTGCGCGAACGCGAGGCAGCACGGCAGGCGTACGCCGACGCTCAAACCCAAGGCAAACGCGCCAGCCTGCTCGAACAGCAGCGCCCGAACCTGTTCACCATCCGCGTGGTCAATATTCAGCCCGGCGAAAAGATTCTGTGCGAAGTCCAATACGACGAGGCTTTAAGCTTCAAAGACGGCCAGTACGAGTTTGTCTTCCCGATGGGGATCACCCCGCGCTATCACACGCCGACGCTGCCGATTCCCACGGCGGTCGACGCGCCGCTGGCCGCGCCCGACGCGCCTATCGGGCCCGTCGAGGTGTCGCTGAACTTGCGCGGCGCGTTTGCCGACCCGGTCAGCACGACGCATCCGCTCATCGTGACACGCGGCGAACTGGTCACGGTTACGCTGGCCGGCAACCATATTCCTAACAAGGATTTCGTCATGCGCTTTGCGGCGGCGGCCGATACGGTTCGTCCGCAAGCGTGGGCGACCATCGACGATGGCGGCAGCGAGATCGCGCTGCTCAGCGTGCAGCCGCCGCGCTCGACCGGGCAGGCAGTCGCCGCACAGCGCGAATTCGTGTTCGTGATCGACCGCTCCGGTTCGATGAACGGCGATCCGATGACCCAGGCGCGTAACGCGCTGAAGACCTGTTTGCGTATGCTCGGCGCAGACGATCGCTTCTGGATTCTCGTCTTCGATGACCAGTTGGAATGGTTCGCGCGGGTGCCGATGAGCGTCACTCAGGAGACGGTCGATGCGGCGGATCGTTGGATCGACGACGTCGATGCGCGCGGTGGCACCGAAATCCTCGGTGCGATCAGCGCGGCGCTCGCTTTGCCCGTCGACGGGGAACGACGGCGCTATGTCGTCTTCCTGACTGATGGCGCGGTCTCCGCGGAAGACGCGGCGCTGCGAGAAGTCACGGCGAAGCGGGGCAGCGCGCGGATCTTCACGTTCGGGCTGGGGCCGTCTGTCAATAGTTACCTGATCGACAAGATGGCGGCGCTCGGACGTGGTTGGGCGGAATTCCTCGGCGTCGACGACGACATCGAGAAGGCGATCACGCGCTTTCAGGATCGGGTGAGCTATCCCGCGCTCGAAGATATCACCCTGGAATGGCATGGCGCGAACGCTTGGGATACTTACCCGAACCACTTGCCCGATCTGTATGTGGGCGCACCTCTGGAGATCGTCACGCGCTTGGCGCGGCAGGGCGAAGGTGCTGTCACGCTGATGATTCGCGGACAGCGGGGCGGGGAGCCCGTGGAGTTCAGCGCGGATGTGCCGCCCGGTGACCTGCCGCTGTTGCGGCGCTTGTGGGCGCGCGCGCGGATTGAAGCCTTGAGCATGCAGCTGGCCGATCTTGAAAGCGCTCGCCAGCAGATCATTGAGTTGGCGCTCAAGTATGGCCTCGCGAGTCGCCATACCTCATTTGTCGCCATCGACAGCGAAGTCACGACGGGCGGGAAAGAACAGCTCGTGCAAGTGGCGCTGCCGCTGCCGGAAGGGCTCCGCTATGATGGTTTTAGCGCGGCAGGTGGTGCAGCTGGTGCTGCGCTGCACTTTGCCATGAGCGCTCCTCCGCCGTCCCCGGCTCCCAGTATCGGGATTCGGTCGGATCGTGTAGCCGGGAGTCACTTCGTCCGCAAGCAGAGTGCTGCGAGGGCGCGGCCCCAATCGAACGCGGACGCTGAACCGGAATTTGAGCGCGCAATCACGCTGCCGCCGCTCGATGAGCGCGAAGAACTCAAGCAGATCTTCGCCGCTAACACTGGACAGCCGGAGACCCTTGTCAAGCTGCTGGCGCGCAAGCAGAAGATCAACGGGAGTTGGGCCGACGATGTCCAGTTGACCGCGGACGCGCTCACCGCCTTCTTGCAGGCCGGGCATACGACGGTCGCGGGAGATTACCGGGTGCAGATGCGCAAGGCGGCGCAGTGGTTGGCACAGGCGGTCAAGGATGGGCGCGCGGGCGCTGAGACCGAGGCTGTGCTGAGCGCGTTGAGCGCGCAGACCGGAGAAATCTACCTGTGAGTCACACAGATTCGGAGCAATTCTAGACCCCACATCCGGGACGCGCAGCCGCGTCCCGGATGCCTGCCTAACCTTGTGCCAAAAGTGGGCGGTTTTGCGCTATACTCCTCAGCAGCAGACAACGATGCTCGGACCTCACTGATACGAACACAAGGCGAAAACGTGGATGAACGACTTGATCGGTCGTGAAATAGGTCAGTACAAAATTACATCGCTGTTGGGGTACGGCACGTCGGCAGCGGTGTATCTGGCGCAGCAGTTGAATGCGTTTGAGCGTCCGGTGGCGATTAAGGTCATCCGGGCTGAGCTGATCGGTCAAGGCGACTTCGCGCGGCGTTTGGAACAGGAAGCCCGTACGATTGCCACGCTGCGACATACCCACATTCTCCGGTTAATCGAGTACATCAGTCAGGGTAATCTGGTGTGCCTCGTGATGGACTATTTACCGGGGGGCAACCTCGAAAACCTCATCAGCGAGGGTACGCTGACTATCGAGCGCACGGATCGCCTGGCCGCGCAGATTGCCGACGCGCTCGATTACGCCCACAACCAGAACATCATTCATCGCGACTTGAAACCGCAGAACGTTCTGCTGGACGAGGCGGGCAACGCCGTGCTCAGCGATTTTGGTATCGCCAAGTTGTTGAGCGGCTCGACCAACCTCACGCAGACGGGGGCGATTGTCGGCACCCCCTCGTACATGTCACCGGAGCAGTGGAAAGGTTTGCCGCTCGACCGGCGTTCCGATATCTACGCTTTCGGCATTCTCGTCTACGAAATGCTCACGGGCGTGCTGCCGTTTCAGGCTGAGTCCGCCAGCAGCATGATGTATAAACACCTGACCGAGCGCCCCTCGCCAGTTGAGGCGTTTCGAACCGGGCTGCCGGCGGCGGTCAATGCGGTGCTGCTGCGCGCGCTCGCAAAAGAGCCCGATGATCGCTATGCCACCGCGGGTGAGCTGTACCGCGAACTGCACCTTGCTCTGTTTGCGCTGGAAGGTGCCGCGCTGCAGGATATGACGCGGTCGACGCTGCACAAACCGCCGCCGGTCGATGATGCGCTGATCACATCAGAGATGATGCGGGTCGTGCCGGTCAATCCACGGCGGCGTATTCCGCTGGTGCCACTGGTCGCCGGTGTGATCGCGGTGGCGGCGCTCGTGGTCATCCTGGCCGTGACCCAGTTCGGCGCTCCACCCGCGCCAACTCCGACGGTCGTACCCACGGCGGCGCGGGTCGCCGGGCAGAATCGCACGGACGAGCGCGGGGTGCAGCAGGTCTTTGTGCCAGACGGTTGCTTCCAGATGGGCAGTGATATTCGCGTCGATTCGCGCGCTTTTGACAACGAAGAACCCGCGCATGAGGCCTGCCTCACGGGCTTCTGGCTCGACATTTATGAGGTCACGAACGGACAGTTTCAGGCGTTTGTCGACGATGGCGGCTACACGACCGAAAGCTGGTGGTCGCCGGAGGGTTGGGCGTGGGTGCAGCAGAATGGGTTCGTCGGTCCGGAAAATCGCGGTGGTGAACTGGTGCCGGAAGCGCCGCGCTCCAATTTAAGCTGGTACGAGGCGGACGCATATGCGCGCTGGCGCGGCGGGCGCCTGCCGACCGAAGCGGAATGGGAATACGCGGCGCGCGGCGCGGACAATCTGATTTACGTGTGGGGGAATGGTTGGTCGAACGGGTACAGTGTCGTCAACGAAACGTCGACGGGCGGTGTGAACTTTGTCGCACCGTTGGGCGGCGGTTCGCGCACACTGGATCGCAGTTGGAGCGGCGTGTTTGATCTCGTCGGTAACGTGAGCGAGTGGGTCAACGACTGGTTTGGCGATTATCCCGCCGAGTCGGTGCAAGACCCAACCGGCCCAACTGAGGGGACGCAGCGCGTGGTCCGCGGCGGTAATTTCAACAGTTCGCCGGAGGCTGCGCGGTTGGCGATTCGTGTGTCGCGCGATCCGGGGCGGCGCAGTCCGTCGGTGGGTGTGCGCGTGGCCACTCCTTGACCACGCCTATCGTCGGCTTTAGGATGATCGTATATACTGTAATAATTGGTCAAATCTTAAAACAGGCGGCTTGGGTTTCATCGTACAATCGGTGACGCTCTGAACCGTGCTCTTTTGGCGCTGAGGATGAAACCTATGGTCCGTCGACTCACCGTCCTACTCCTGATCGCTGGCCTGTGCCTCGGGGTCATCCCGACGAGCGCGCAGTCCGCATTCACACTCACCGTTTTACATACCAATGATACGCGCGCCAATCATCTGCCGGATGCCGACGATGTCGGGGGCGCCGCCCGCGCCGCCACCGTTATCAAGCAGATGCGCGACGAGGTCGACAACAGCTTGCTCGTGGATGCGGGTGGGCGCTTTACAGGAACGTTGTTTCATCGCGTGTACGCCGGGCAGGATAACGTGCAGGTTATGAATGCGCTGGGCTATCAGGCAATGGTGCTCGGCAGTCCGGAATTCGACAATGGCGATCAGACGCTCGCACAGTTCATTCGGAATGTGAATTTCCCTGTGCTCGGCGCGAATATCGACGCCAGCGAGTCCGATGTGCTGGCCGACCTCATACAACCTTCGGCGATTGTCGACGTGAACGGCACGGCGGTCGGGGTGATTGGTGTCACGACGGCGGATGCGCCGCGCGTGTCCTCGCCAGGGCGTGACCTTATCTTCTCGCCCGATTACCGCGGCAGCGTACAGGCACAGGTCGACGCACTGACCGAGCAGGGCATCAACCAGATCATTCTGCTGTCGTATCTCGGCTACGATGAAGATCTCGCCTTAGCGCCGGAACTGCGGGGCGTGGATCTGATTGTTGGCGGCAATACCCGTACGCTGTTGAGTAACACGGACGCCAATGCCGCTGGGCCGTACCCCGCGGTCACGGCAGGCGCCGATGGCACCCCGATCCTGATCGTCCAGTCGGGCGGCGGCGCGCGGGGTGAACTGCGCTTCATCGGGCGCATTGACTTGACGTTCGATGCTGAGGGTGTGCTGACCGACTGGTCGGGTGATACTATCCTGCTCGCCAGTAGTATCCATCCCGATCCCGACATTGTGGCGCTCATTGACGATCTCAACGAGCAGGTGCAGATTGAACGCGAGCGCCCAGTGCGGACGCTCACGGGTGAGCAGGTCCGCGTCGCCGCCGATTACGCGGTCGCCGACTGCCGCATCCGTGAATGTGAACTGGGGAATCTGGTCGCCGATGGGCTGCGCTGGCGCATGGGAACGGATCTCGCGCTGGTGAATGGGGGCTCGATGCGTGGTGGACTCGTTTCAGGCGCGCTGACGCGCGGGAGCATCCTCGAATTCCTGCCGTTCAGCAACCGTGTGAGCACGTTCCGCGTGCGTGGCTCGGATCTGGTACTGGCGCTGGAAAATGGCGTATCGCGCGTGGGGGAATCCAGTGGTACCGGGCGCTTCCCGCAAGTTTCAGGTCTGCGCTACAGCTACGATCTCAGTCAACCCGTGTTCAGCCGCATCGTCAGCGTGGAGATGCTCGGCCCCGATGGCACGAGCTACGAGCCGCTCGACCCGAACGCGTTGTATACGATTGCGACCAATGATTTTATGCGCAAGGGTGGGGATGGGTATCAGGTGTTTGCGGATCGGGGGATTGATGCCATTGATACAACGGTGTTCTTCGATGATGTCTTCGAGTCGTATGTGCGGGAACATAGTCCGATAAGCCCGACGTTGGAAGGCCGCATCACATTGGTCGAGAGCGCTGAAACCACGCCCACACCGGGATCATAGCGCATCTGCTGGCGGGGAGGTACGTGCGTGCCTCCCCGCCAGCTAGAACTCGACGTGGTCGCGCTACAGCAGACCCTCGCTCGCGTACCAGTTCGCCGTCCGGTGAATCCCTTCCAGCAGATCCACCTGTGGCCGGTAGCCGAGCTCTTCCTGCGCTTTGCGAATGTCAAACGAACGATTGTGATGGAAGAAGCTAACTCGGCGCCGGTAGATCGGCGGGTCCATGTGGAATGGCTTGCAAATCAGTTCAAAGGCTGCACCCGCCGCCCACATCAGGTTGTAGGGCACATGCAGACGGGGCGGGGCAGTGTGGAGTTCCTCCGCAATGATCCGAGCAAGGTCTTTGAGCGCCACTGAGCGATCCCCCGCAATGATATAGACTTGTCCCACGGCGGCCTCGCTGGCAGCCGCGAGCATAAACCCTGTCGCCAGATCGTCGACGTGCACCATGTGAAAGTGCGGATCGCCGGAACCGACCATGACAAACAGCCCCTTCTTGATGGAACGGAACAGTTTGAGCAGTCGTAGGTCGCCTTCCCCGTAAATGCTGGCCGGGCGCACGACAGTCGCCGGGACACGCCCCTGCTTCGCGTAATCCAGCACGATCTTTTCGCCCAGCATCTTCGAGTACTGGTAGTCGTCGCACGGGTTGTACGGCGTGTCTTCGGTGGCGGGCGGCGCTTCGATATGCCCCAGCACGCCGATGGTGCTGCAGTGGACAAACCGGGAGACGCCAACCGCTTCAGCGGCATTGAGCATGTTGGTCGTGCCTTCGGCGTTCGTTTCAATCAGCTCGGCCGCGCTGGCCTTGCCAGAGCGGAAGGATGCGGCGATGTGGTAGACAACATCGCAGTCTTGTACGGCTTGACGGCAGACCTGGGGGTCACGCACATCACCGACAACGACATCCAACTGATCGTCCTCGTGTGGCTGGAGCTTCCGTGGATCACGCACTAGCGTGCGCACCTCATGCCCTGCCTGCAGGAGCCGCCGGAGCAGATGACTGCCCGTGAACCCCGCTCCGCCTGTCACGAGAACTTTCCGCTGTGTTTCGAACATAATACCCTCAACCTGACCGAACAGAAATTGCACCTTCTATCAGGCGATCAGCAAGCAGCACTGCAGCGCCAAACGGCAGGGTGGTCAACCAGCATTAGGGATTTCAGAGGGAAGGGCGGTGCTCAAAAGGAGGTGATTGGAATGCGAACAGTAATAGAAAGTGCGACGTTAGTATAGCCGCCCCGATCAGGCGGTGCAAGTTCCAAAATCTACTGCGCGACGGTCGGCATATCCGTGGCTGGTCAATCGGACGCACCAGCGGACAGGTATTGACCCAAATGGATAGTCGGTGCTGGTGCAAGCTGGAGGCTCAATGAACAATCGGCGGCAGGCCAAACGTTTCGACCGATGTTTGTCATTCAGGGCTGAGAATGGCGTGCTTTCCGGTATAATGACGCCTTAGAAACCGCTTTCGCCGTTCCCTGTGCGGCAGTTCGTTTAAGGCAACTCACCGTGAGCACCAAAATCACCATCTACGATATCGCCCGCGAAGCTGAAGTCTCCGTCGCCACGGTTTCGCGCATTTTGACTGGCAGCGCCCCCGTCAGCCCGGAGACCAAACAGCGAGTCGAGGCGGTGCTGCAAAAGCACAAGTTCCGCCCGAACAAGCTGGCACGCAACCTCTCTTACCAGCGCTCGATGATGATCGGCGTGATCCTGCCGGACATCACCAACCCCTACTTCTCGACCATTTTTGCCGAAATGCAGCGCGACGCCCTCGCCAGCGACTACTCGCTGCTGTTGTTTAATGCGATGAACAGCCTCGAATTGGAGTCGGAAGGGCTGGCATATCTGTCGCGGCATCAGGTTGATGGTCTGATCTTTATGGGGGGACGCGTGAACGAGATCACGCTGTCTGACCGCTACCGCGCGGAATTGGTCGATTTCGCCGCCAAAGTGCCCACGGTGATCGTCAATGGCGGCGTGCAGAGTGACCTCGTCAGCATCGTTCAGACCGATGAGCGCGGCGGCATCGCGCAAGCCGTCGACTATTTGACGGGACTTGGCCACACGCAGATCGGCATGCTGGGCGGCAGCGCCCACATCACCGTGACGCGCGACCGACAGGCAGCGTTGCGGGCAGCGCTCGCTCAACATGGGCTGAGTGTACGCGATGAGTGGCTGATTGCGGACAGCTTTTCGATTGAGAGCGGGGAGGTCTGCCTCGAACGTCTGCTGGATCTCCCCGAACAGCCGACTGCGGTCATCTGCATCAACGATCTGGTCGCGCTTGGTGTGCTCAAGGCCGCGCGCCACCATCAATTGGATGTACCGCACCAGTTGTCGGTCGTAGGCTTTGACGATATTTACCTGACAGCCGTCTCTGCGCCCGAGCTCACCACTGTGAGCCATAACTATGCGGCGCTCGGCAGCACCATCATCGACACTATCGTCAAGCGCATCAACGAAGAGAGTGTCCCCGCCTCTGTGTTGATCGACATGGAGCTGGTAGTGCGCGACTCGTGCCGCCGCGTGTAATTCGCAGGGTGGGGCAGGGCAGCCTTAGATTCAGCCGTCTGGAGAGAAGCGGAACAAGCCAATCCTTGAAGATTGCTGAATTGGGCAGACCGGTGTTTCGACCCGGTAATGCGCGCACGTTCGTATGCTCCGACAACCCGTACGTGTCAGCTACAGCCCTTTGGCCACGCCACGGTGCTGCCAAGATTTGAATCTTGTAACGCAAACGAATGCATGGGCTTACAGCCGTTCCCAACTGTTTGACAAGCTTGTGTTCTCATGCTATGTTCATGAAAGCGGTTTCGAAACCGCTTTCATGAGCTATTGCCGTTTAAGAAAGGACTTTAAAATGCGAATTCGCGCTCTTTTACTTTTAGTCATATGTTTGCTGGCGCTCTCCGTGTCGATGGTCGCTGCGCAGGAACCTGTCACCCTCCGTTTGAGCATGTGGGGCGGTCTGGCGGATCAGGAAGCGTATCAAGCGCGCCTCGATCTTGCGCACGAAGCCTTCCCGAACATCACCGTAGAACTGCTGTACACCCCCGATGATTACGATCAGCGCATCCAGACCATGATGGCGGGCGGCGATGCTCCCGATATTGTGCAGTTGGCGGAAGCCATTCACGGCTATTCCAGCCGCGGCCAACTCCTGCCGCTCGACCAATTTGTCGCCGATGCCGAGCTCGATCTCGACGCGCGTTTCGGCACGAACTATCGCCAGTACCAGTATGAAGGCAGCCTGTACGCTCTACCGGATCGCGGTGGCGCAATGATCGTTTACTACAACCGCGACATGTTCGACGCGGCGGGCATCGGCTATCCGAATGCTGATTGGAAGTGGGAAGATTTCCTCGCCGCGGCGCAGGCGCTCACCATTAAGGATGGCGACGCGACCACGCAGTACGGTTTCGCCGCGGGCGGCTGGTGGCCGTGGTGGATGAGCTTCATTTATCAGAACGGCGGCGCGGTGCTCGATGAAAACGGCGTGCCCGTGATGAACAGCGATGCCGTCAAGGAAGCGCTTCAGTTCTACAATGATCTCGTCTACACCTACGACGTTGCTCCGTCGCCGCAAGATTACGCCGATCTCGGCACGAACAGCCCCGACCCGTTGTTCGCGCAGGGCAAGGTCGCCATGATTATGACCGGTTTCTGGAACATCTCGACGCTGCGTGACGTGCCCGACATCAACTGGGATATCGCGCCGGTGTGGGGCAATGTGGCGCGCGGCACGGTCGCGTTTGGCAGCGGTCTCGCCATTACCAGCGGCAGCGCTCACCCGGAAGAAGCCTTCCAGATTATCAACTTCCTGACCGACGAAGCAGCGCAGACCGTCATCGTCGAACGCGGTGAAGACGCGCCTGCCAACGTGAATGTTCTCAACAGTGAACTGTTCCTGAGCGGCGAAACCTTCGCCAACCGTGATATCTACATGGAAGCGTTCGGCGAGTCGGCGGATGCGATCATCGCGCTGCCCTTGATCCCGCAGTGGAACGAAATGCAGTCGGTGATGGGCACGACGCTGGACGAACTCTTCATCAATGCGATTGATGTGCCGACCGCCGTCGATCAGATGCAGTTCGACCTCGAAGATCTGCTCCAGTAAATACGCCAAAATTGTTCGGGGTCAGGCGTAAGCTTGACCCCAACTTATTGACACGGATACGACATGCACCGTTTCTTACTTCTGAGTTTCCTCGTTTTCTTTCTCTTTTCAACGCATGGACAGGCACAAGACGTGACTACGATCCGGGTAGAGCCAACGCAGACGTTCCAGACGCTCGAAGGGTTCGGCGCGTCCGGCGCGTGGTGGTCGCAAATCATTGGCGGGTGGAGCGATGCGACCCGGCAGCGGGTGATCGATTTGCTCTTTGACCCGAACCTGGGCATCGGCTTGACGATGTACCGCTACAACGTGGGCGGTGGTGAGCAGGGCTTAATCGATCCGTGGCGCAACACCGAAACCTTCGAAGTCGCGCCCGGTGAATACGACTGGACGCGCGATGCGAACGCGATGTGGGTGCTGCGCGCCGCGCGGGACGCGGGTGTGACCGACGTCATTATCTTCGCCAACAGTGCGCCCGGTCGCATGACCATCAGCGGACGCGCGGCGGGCAACCCCGGCGGTGACTCGAATTTACTGCCGGACATGCACGACGACTTCGCGCAGTATCTGGTCGATATCGCCCGCCACCTGATCGAAGACGAAAACATCCCGGTCCGCTGGATCAGTCCGATCAACGAACCGCAGTGGGATTGGCAGCCGTCGAAAGGGCAGGAAGGCACGCACTACGTCGGCGCGGAGATCATGAGCGTGCTGCAGGCGCTCCAGACCGCTATCGACGACTCGGGCCTCGATCTCGAAATCTCAGCCATCGAAGCGGGCGAATGGGGTACGGCCTCGGTCTATGCCCAGCTCATTCTCCCTGACGAAGCGTTGGCCGCCGAACTCCCGCATTTCGCCGTGCATTCATACTGGTCGGATGCCAGCGATAAACTGCGCTTCGTCAGCTTCATGCAGAACCATTATCCTGACCTGCCGCTGTGGATGTCTGAATGGACGGAAATGCAGCAGGGGCGCGATTACGGCATGGACTCCGCGCTGTTCATGGCGAACACCATCCATGACGACCTGACGCTCGGCGGCGTGACCTCGTGGCAGTACTGGATCGCCGTGTCCAAGTATAATTTCCGCGACGGTCTGATCTACGCGCCGGAATACGGCGAAAGCCTCATTGAGACTAAACGTCTGTGGGCGTTCGGGAACTACAGCCGATTCGTGCGTCCCGGCGCGGTGCGTGTGCAAACCGATCTAGAGAGCGACATCCTACGCGCCAGCGGCTACCTTGACCCGGCGACGGGCGCGGTGACGGTCGTCGTCATCAACAACAGCGCGGAGCCGGAGACGGTCAGCCTCGAGGGGCTGAGCCAGCCGAGCGTGAGCGTCTACGAGACTTCCGACGAGCACAATCTCGCGTCGGTCTATAGTGGCGCGCCGACAGCCAGCTATCAACTCACGCCGCACAGCGTGACGACGTTCGTATTTAGCGAAGGGACGTAACCGATGGCGCAAGCGGACGCTCCCGCGCAATTAGCCAATCGGGCGCGGACAGCCCAACCCAAGCGGCGGCTTACGGCGCGCCGCCGCGAAAGCCTGTGGTTCTACCTGATCATCTCGCCGTGGCTGGTGGGCTTGCTGCTGCTGCTTGCCGGGCCGATGGTGTACTCGATCTATCTCAGCTTCACTGACTGGAATCTCTTCAACGCGCCGGAATGGGTCGGGCTTGACAACTATGTGCGCCTGTTCACCCGTGACCGCAATTTCGGCATGGCGCTCGGCAACACCTTCTACTACACGCTGCTCTACGTCCCGCTGAATATCGTGCTCTCGCTCGGCGTCGCGTACCTGCTGAACAAGCGCCTGCCGGGGATGCGTTTCTTCCGTACGGTGATTTATCTGCCGTATGTTGTACCCGTCGTCGCCACGACGATGGTCTTTCGCTGGGTGTTCGCGCCGACCAACGGTCAGCTTAACAGCTTTCTCGCGCTGCTCGGCATCACCGGCCCGGCGTGGCTGCTCGATCCGCTGTGGGTGAAGCCCGCGCTCGTCCTCATGTCGCTGTGGGGGATGGGCAGCAGCGTCGTCTTCTTACTGGCGGGCATGCAGGGCATCCCGTCGGAAATGTACGAAGCCGCGTCGATTGATGGCGCCTCCGAGCGGCAGCGCTTCTTCAATATCACGCTGCCCATGCTCAGCCCGGTCATCTTCTTCAACATGATCATGAGCATCATCTCCAGCCTGCAGACCTTCACGCAGGTCTACATCCTCAACGCCGACCCGAACACGCCGAACAACGCCATCAACATGATCATCCCGTACCTGTTTGATAACGCCTTCCGCTTCAACAAGATGGGCTATGCGTCCGCGATTGCGTGGGTGCTGTTCATTATCATCTTTGTGTTCACCTTGGTGGTCATTCGCTCCTCGTCGATGTGGGTCTTCTACGAAAGCGAGATGAAGAAATGAACCGCCGCATTGGTCTGGCTGAAACGGTTTCTACTTACGCGCTGCTCGGTGCGCTGGCTGTGGTGATGGTCACGCCGTTCTTGCTCATGATCTCCATGTCGCTCGCCAGCGATACGACCGCTGTCCAGATGACGTTTACACTCATCCCGCAGGAATTTGAAGTCGGCAACTACGTGCGCGTATTCACCACGCCGACTATCGACCTCGGGCGGCACATCCTTAACAGCTTGATCATCGTCGTCGGCTCGATGATCGGACAGGTGCTGGTCAGCTCGTTTGTGGCTTACGGTTTCGCGCGCTTTCACGCCCCCGGCAAAAACATACTGTTCCTGATTCTGCTGGGCACGATGATGATCCCCGGCGCGGTCACGCTCATTCCGCAGTTCGCGCTGTATCGCGCGCTCGGTTGGCTCGGCACGTTCGCCCCGTTGATCGTGCCGAATTTCTTCGGCGGCGCATTCAACATTTTCCTCATGCGGCAGTTCATTGTGCGCCTGCCTGTCGAACTGGACGAAGCCGCGCGCATCGATGGCGTGGGGCCGATTGGCATCTTCCGCTTCATCATCTTCCCGTTGATTCGCCCGATTGCCGTCGCAGTCGCCATCTTCACGTTCCAGTTCAACTGGTCATGGTTCCTCGAACCGCTGCTGTACCTGCAAGACGCCGAATTGATGCCGCTGGCGGTCGCCGTGCGCACGCTGAGCGCAGTCACCAGCGCGGGCGCGATGCCGCTGTGGAATCTCGTTATGGTCGCGTCGATGCTGCTGACCATACCGATGCTGCTCGTGTTCTTTTTCGGGCAGAAGTATGTTTTTGAGGCGAATATCTCGGGCGGCAGCGCGGGCGTCAAATAGACCACGGCGGCAATGGAGTCAGTTTTCCGAAAGTCTGAGTGTAGGGGCAGACCGATGTGTCTGTGTGGATTCGGGCGCACGACCGTGCGCCCGAATCCGCTTGTGCATCTTCCCGACTTAGGCGATCCGCAGCGCAACGGTCACCACGCGCGCTGTGTAAGTGTTGGAAAGTAAATCATACCCGTCACAGGTGATCAGGGTAAGGCGATCATCTGGGGTGGAGTAGAGCACGCTGAGGTCGTCCGGGGTGGTGATCCTCGTCTCCGTCACCTGATACGTGCGCAGCGTATCGTGATTTTCGTCGAGAATATAGATCAGTGTGCCGGAGCCAACCTGCCCCAGCGGAGCAAACGACCCGGCACTGCCATCCGCCATTTCGACATGGCCGACGATGACGATGTTCCCCGGTGCATCGAGCCATGCGGTGCGCTGCAAATGCCCGACGTCACTGCCCAACAGGCTCAAATTCCAAGTTCCGTTGCTGGCGTCAAACGGAAGCTGCCGGATGTTTGACCAGATACCGACCGTAGGGATGAACAGATCATACCGGGGCAGGGCTGTGGCGCTTATGACTGCCGCGACCGTCGGTGCCTCAGTCGTCGCTGGGGGAGGAGTCGGCACCAGGGATTGACTAGTGGGTGCTGGCGCTACGGCTGTGTCGCGGATATAAAACACAATTCCTGCGATTAGGCCGATGATGATCGCCAGCACTAGTCCCAAGCTACCCGGTGAACGTCGACGCTGCATGAAGCCTGCTAGATCCTGCCTGAGGGCACCATAATTGTCCCGCTGACTCTACATCAAGCCTGCCGGGAGCGTCAACCACACGCCTGGCCCAAATCGAAACGAGCGTCCCTACAGCTCGGAACGCTCGGTGATCAACCGATTGGTTAGTGAAATGATTACCCGAGCGGCAGCCCTAGGTCTTTGATCTTCTGCGTGAGGTTGCGCTTCGCCAGCGGAATCAAGCTGATCGGCAGGTGTTCGATCACCACGTAGGCGTCGGGTTTGGTCTGGTGGACGAGGCGCAAAATCGTGTCGAAATCCATTAGCCCCGTGCCGATGACGGTCTCCGTGATGTGGACGACGAAGCGATCTTCCAGCAGAAAATCCTTCAAATGCACCGTCGCGATGTATTCGCCCAGCACGTCGAACAGGTGCTGAAGCATCGGTGGGAGGTTGAACGCCGTCTGCAAATCGCCGACGAAGTTGCACGGATCGAGATTGAGCTTCAGCCGTTTGGACCCGGTGCGCTCGATCACGCGGCGAATGGTCTCCGGCGTATTGAGCGTGGTCGTCACGTGCGTTTCCAGCACAATCGTGATGTTGTGTTGCTCGGCCGTTTCGAGGATTTCACACAGGCTGCGCACCAGCCGATCCTCTGTCTCCGGCTTGTAGTTGTCGGCGTGGGGCCACCACTCACCGCGCGGGTTGAGGCTCGTCGGGCGCACACCAGACTCCGGCACGCCCATTTTCGCCGCCAGCCTAACTAAATCGCGTGCGCCTTCAACCCCCGCCCGGCGCACCATTTCATCCGGCGTGATGATGCACGGATACGGCCCCCACAACTGCAGGAACGGCATCCGCTGGTTGGCGAACACCTCTTTGACCCGTGCTGCCGTCTCATCGGTGATGGTGCTGGCCGGGACGGTCAGGTGCGCGCCGATGCCGTGAAATCCGAGGTCGGCCGCGAACCGCAGTTTGTCGTAGTTGACATCGGAAAAGTCGCTCATGATGAGACCGAGCAGGCCGATTTTCATAATTTTTCTGTGCCTCCACAGCGTGATTGCCAGTTTGTGCTGCCGTGCCGAGCGCTTAGTCCATGTGGAACAGTTCTTCCATCGGCAGCCACCAGTTGCCTTCGGTGCTCCCCTGTGAGTCGCCCTCAAATGGCTGCTGACACGGGTCGGTCACCGCCCACCATTCATGTGTACGTGGATCATTCCCAACTTTCGCCATATCGGCAGCGAAGTCGTCGCCGACATACTCAAAGTAGGCGAACAGCAGCCCACCGCGGTGATAGATCGAGTAGTTGGTGATGTTCGCCTCGCGCAATTTCGCCAGCACGTCCGGCCATACGGCGGCGTGCAGGCGCTTGTATTCCTCGTACTTCTCCGGCTTCAACCGGATGATTTGTCCAAAACGCTGCATGCTGATCGCTCCTAATCTGCCAGCACGGTGCGAATCGCCTGCGTGATGCGCCCAACGTTGGGCAGCACTTCATCTTCGAGCGGCGGGCTGTAAGCGATCAGCGCGCCGCCCATGTTGACGCGCTTGACCGGAGCGGCCAACCAGTACACGCCTTCATCCGCTGCCAGCGACGCGATATCCCCGCCCCACCCGGCCTGATGCGGCGCTTCTTCCACCACCACGAGGCGATTCGTCTTGGCGAGCGACCCGAGGATCGTCGCTTTGTCGAGCGGCACGAACGAGCGCACGTCGATCACCTCGCACTCAATCCCTTCTTTGGCGAGGTTTGCCGCTGCTTCCAGCGAGCGATGCAGCATCAACTGGGAGGCGATGACCGTCACATGGTTGCCCACGCGCACGATTTTCGCTTCGCCCAGTTTCATCGGCTGGGTGTCGTCCGGCACTTCGCCTTTCAGGTTGTACAAGCCTTTGTGTTCCAGCACGAAGACCGGGTTATTCTCGCGGATCGCGCCGCGCAGCAGCCCGTATGCATCAACCGGGGTCGAGGGTGACACGACTTTGATGCCGGGGAAGCTCATCAGCCAGGACTCCGCGCACTGGCTGTGCTGTGTGCCGAAGCCATTGCCGCCGCCTTGTGCCGCGCGGATCGTCAGCGGGACGACGAACTGCCCGCCGGACATATAGCGGTACTTGGCGACCTGATTAGCGATCTGGTCGAGCGCGACGGGCACAAAATCCGCGAACATCAATTCCGCGACGGGGCGCAGCCCGGTGATCGCCGCGCCGAGTGCCGTCCCGATGATCGCTTGCTCGCTGATCGGGGTGTCGCGCACCCGGTCGCCGCCAAACCGTTCGTAGAGCCCCGGCGTCACCTTGAAGACGCCACCTGCCTCGGCAACATCTTCACCAAAGAAGATCACATCCGGGTCGCTGGCGAGTTCATCCGCCAGAGCCTTCACCACTGCTTCTCGATATGTCATTTCCGCCATGACCGCTTATCCTTCGTAGTACACATCGGCGTAGAGTGATTCCAACGGCGGAAACGGCTCGTTCTTCGCCCATTCCACCGCGTCGACCACCACCGCTTCGGCGGCCTGGCGCAGTTCTGCAAATTCGACTTCGTCCAACTGCCCATCGGCGATCATGCGCGCCTTGAGGATGTCAATCGGGTCGCGCTGCAGCCATTCGTCCAGTTCGCCCGGTTTGCGGTAGGGTGCAGTATCGGTGCGCGAATGTCCGCGATAGCGATATGTTTTACATTCAATCAAGGTCGGTCCATTGCCCCCCCGCGCTCGATCCGCCGCTGTTTTGACGGTGGCATAGACCGCTTCGGCATCCTGCCCATCGACGATCACGCCGGGGATAGCGTAGGCTGCCGCGCGCTCAGCAATGTTCTGGATCGGCGTCGTTTTGCTCCACACACTGTATTCGCCATACAAGTTGTTCTCACAGATGAAGAGCACTGGGAGCTTCCACACCGCCGCCATGTTCAGCGCTTCATGGAAGACGCCGATATTCGACGCGCCTTCGCCGAAGAACGTCACGGCGATATTCCCTGTCTTCTTGACCTGCGCGGTGAGCGCCGCGCCCATCGCAATCGGGAGCTGCGCGCCGACAATCGCGTTCGCGCCGAGCAGCCCAACGCTGGCATCGGTCATGTGCATGCTCCCGCCTTTACCCTTGCACGCGCCCGTCGCCTTGCCCATCATTTCGCCCATCATGGCGCGCAGCGTCATGCCAAGCGCCAGCGCGTGATGATGCCCGCGATAAGTACACGTCACTTTGTCGCCGGGGATGAGGGCGGCGGCTGTCCCGACCGCGACCGCCTCGTGACCGATGGCGAGATGCGTTGTTCCGCGTATCAGGTTGGCGAGGAAGAGTTCCTGAATCTTCTCCTCGGCCACCCGTGTTTCCAACATCTGGCGCAGTGCTTGCTGGCGCGCCTCTAGTGCGAGTGTCATGCCCATCCCTTACGCTGAAAACCGATCCAGTTCTTCTTGAAAGACCGCCATAAAGCGGGCTAAATCCATACCATCGACCACGCGGTGATCGCCGCTGAGCGTGAGGTGCGCGGTGCTGCGAATAAACAACCCGCCGTCGATCACGACCGGGCGCGGCTTGAGCGCGCCGACCGCGAGAATCGCGACTTGCGGCGGGTTGATCACGGCGGTGAAGTGCTCCACCTGCGGAATCATGCCCATGTTGCTCACTGTGAATGTGCCCCCCTGCAAATCATCCACGCTCAGGCGATTCGCCCGCGCCCGGTCGACCAGTGCGCGAACTTCAGTCGCCAGACCGGGCAACGACCAGCGTCCGGCGTCGTGCAGCACGGGCGTGATCAGGCCATCGTCACGCGCCACCGCCAGCGCCAGATGAATCTGCTCGTGCTGGTATAGAGAGCCGTCCTGAAAGGTCGCGTTGAGCGCGGGCACGCGGCCTAAAGTCTGCGTGACCAGATACAGGATCAGATCGTTGATTTTGGCTTTACCGGCGACTGACTGCAGCATTTCCAACGCCGCGTCGAACACGAATTCGCCCGTCACATAGAAGTGTGGCGCTTCGCGCATACTGTCGCTCAAGCGGCGGCCAATCGTCTGGCGCATGCGCGAGAGCGGGACGAGTGTCGTGCCGTTCGGTGCTGTGGCCGCCTGCATCGGAGCGGGCGTATGGTCGGGTTCCGCCTGCGCCGCAAATTGATCGAGCGCCGCTAAGGTGATCGGGTTGTCGAAACCCGCCGCCACGACCGCCGCCAGATCAATCCCTCGGTCGCGGGCGGCTCTGCGCACGCGCGGCAGCGCCCGGGTGCCGTGGGCGTCCGCACCGTCCAACGTGCTTGGCCGGGATGGGGTGGCTTCCTTATGATACGCTTCCACATCGCGCCGCGTGATGCGCCCCCGCCCACCGCTGCCTGCTAACTGCTCGACAGGCACCTGCAGGTCGCGCGCGATCCGCTGCGCTAACGGGGAGACGCGCTGTCCCGCCGCACTTGCGCCAGTGACCGCCGCCGGACTAGGCGCAGCGGCGTGATAGTCCGCCGCGCTGCCAATCCGCGCGATCACTGCGCCGATGTTCACTTCTTGCTCGGCTTGCGCCAAGTGTTCGAGCAGCACGCCGCTCGCCAATGCCTCCAATTCGACGTTGGCTTTATCCGACTCAATCACGGCGATAGCATCGCCTTTGGCCACGGCGTCGCCCGGTTGCTTGAGCCATTCGAGTAAGCGCCCGGTCTGCGTGTCAAAGCCGAGATTGGGCATCAAAACATCAACAGCCATGCTCAACTAATCCTCTGCGGGTTTGGCCGCCGCTGCGCCGGGGCGCGACGCGTCGCCCGCTTCAATATTCTGAAAAATGACCAACACATCTTCCGGTCGCGCGCCGCCGTCTTCGACCAGCGCTTCATAAATTCGTCGGCTGACGCGCTGTTTTTGTTCCTGGCTGCGCCCCGGTGACCAGTAAATGATCACTGTGGGCATGATTGTGTCCCTGTAATCCAGACCTGATAATAAGCAGCATTCATTTTTTGATCCTCACCCCTTGATCGCACCGAAGGTCAAGCCGCGTACCATGCTGCGCTGCGTGCCGATGACGAACAGAATCGCCGGAATCATCATGAGGACGGACATGGCGCACATGCCGCGCCAATCGACCGTGAACTGGCTGGTGAAATCGTATAAGCCAACCGGGAAGGTCTTGGCAGCGGGCGTGCGCGTGAGCAAACTCGCCAATTGATACTCGTTCCACGCCGCGAGAAACGCGAAGATGCCCGCCGCGCCCATGCCCGGCAGAGCCAGCGGCAGATCGACGCGCAGGAACGCCGTCCAGTAGCCACAGCCGTCGATGTACGCCGACTCGTCGAGATCGCGCGGAATTTGCCGGAAGAAGCCATCCATCAGCCACACGGTGAACGGCGTATTCACCGCCACATACACGAACGCCAGCCCGCCGACGGTATCGACCAAGCCGAAGTTGCGCAGCAGCAGGAACAACGGCAGGCTCAGCGCGATGCCGGGAACTGCGCGTGACAGCATGATGAGCAGGAAGACAAGGCGGTGGCCTTTGAATTCAAACCTTGAAAAAGCATAGCCGCCCATCGTGCCGAGCGCCAGCGCCACGACGGTGCTCATCGTCGCCACGATGAGGGAATTGCGCATGTAGTCACCGACGGGCACGCCTGCTGCGTAATCGGGATTCAGACCGAACAGCGACGCGAACGCATCGAACGTGATCTGCTGTGGAATCCAGATTGGCGGCGTGGTGTTGACTTCAGACGCCGGACGAAACGCGGTGAAGATGATCCACACCGCGGGCAGCGCGCCCAACGTGAGGATGGCGAACGCCACAAGATTGTAGAGTGCCTGACGAGACCGCCCATGCGGGCGGACGGCATGGGTCAGCATTACTGCACCACCCTCGATTTCATCAACTGCCGAAACAAGTAGAGCGTAAACAAAATGCCGACGATCACGCTCACCATCGACATGGCGCTGGCGAGGCCGAAGCGCGAATTCTGAATCGCCATTTCGCCGACATACGTCCACACGACTTCGGTGCGGTTCGCCGGGCCGCCATCGGTCATGATGCGCACGATGTCATAAGCGCGTCCGACATCCAGCGAGCGCACGGTGAGCGCGATCAGGACAAAGGGCTGTAAGAGCGGCATCGTGATTTTGCGGAACTGCTGCCACGCGCTCGCCCCATCGACTTCGGCGGCTTCGTAGACTTCGCTGGGCAGCGACAGCGTGCCCGCCAGCAAAATGATCGTCGTCACCGGAATATTCATCCACATGCTCGCCAGCCCAACCGACAGGATGCCCGTCGGCACATCGACCAGCCACGCTTTGGGCGTGGCCATCAGGCCGAGCGACATGAGCGCATTATTGACCAACCCGACCGTCGCATTGAAGAACCACGCGTATTGAAAGCCCACCAGCACGGGCGCGAACATCATCGGGATCATGAGCAGCGTGCGGATGAGGCCTTGCCCCCACGTCACCCGCGCAATCAACTGCGAGAGTCCGAGCGCGATCACATATTCGAGGTTGACCGTCACGGCCATGAAGATGATCGTGCGAAAAAACGCGCCGACGAACACCTCGTCTTCGACCAACCGCTGGTAGTTGCGAAACATTTTTTCCGCATCGAACGCGAATGTTTCCGGGCGCAGCAGGTTGAACGGCGTGAAGCTGACGTAGACCGAGTAGAGCATCGGGTAGATGACAATGGCCGCGATGACGAACAACGTCGGCGCGAGCAGTATCCACGGAAACACGAGTTTGCGTCGTTCAAACGCGCTGCGACGCGCTGGGCGGGACGCGCTGACCGTTGTTGCATCTGCAACCATGCCTGTTGTGCCTTGTCTATCATGGGGGCAGGGCAGACCCACCCCCATAATGCTTGCTCAAACGCTATTCGTAGTAGCCGAGATCATCCAGCAGGCTGCGGGCTTCGTCCGCGCCCTGCGCCACGCCGTCTTCAACCGACGCGTCGCCGAGGATGACGCCTTGCAGGATGGGCGTCCACAGGTTCGTGAAGCTGATCCAGTCAGGGAACAGCGGCGGCGTGAAGAAGTCCGCGCTGATCTGTTCCTGCGCGACTTGCAGGCGTTCCGTATCGAGCGCCACGCCCGAACCGGAGGCGTCGCTGATAATGCGCGCCCACACGTCGTCCCGCACGGGCAGCACGCCGAGCTGG
>JAYRZU010000045.1:0-14579 GCA_041916315.1 Anaerolineae bacterium | reverse complement strand
GGCGCTGTTCCTCACCAAAAAGCAGAAGAATGGCGATTACGGCGATGACAGCAAACCGTAGTTAATCCACGCGCAGAATGCGGCCTTCGGCGGCGCGGATCAAGCGGTCACGGACAGCGGTGCCGAGTCCGCCCGCCGCGGGCAACCGCGCCAGAATCACCTGCACGCCACGTTGATCGAACTCGCGCAGCGCGGCGAAGAGGTGCGCGCCCATGCCCGCCGCATCCGCCTCCAGACTAATCACTTCGGCGGGGATGTCGCCAAAGGTGAGACGTTCGGTCTCAATCGTCATAATGCCGACGCGCTCGCCCTCCGCTGTCCGTTCGCGTGCTTCGGTCTGCATGCGCTGAAGGACCGCGACCGGGTCGCCATCGAAAAGGCGCACTTCGGCACGCGGCGAATAGTGTTTGATCAACTGACCGGGAGCTTCAGCGGTTTCATCCAGCGCGAGGTACTGCGAGCGCACCTGCAAATCCGGGATGAGCGCACGCAACTGTTCCACGGTCACGCCGCCAGGCCGCAGCACAACCGGATCGCTTGTCAAATCCAGCACCGTTGATTCCAGCCCGATGGACGCCGAACCGCCGTCGAGAATCAAGTCAATGCGCCCGCCTAAATCCTCGAGGACATGGGCGGCAGTCGTAGCGCTCGGACGGCTGAAGGTGTTGGCGCTTGGCGCAGCAATCGGACGTTCCGCCGCCGCGATCAAGCCAGCGGCGACGGGGTGACTCGGCAGGCGCACGGCGACAGTGTCGCGCCCGGCTGAGACGGTGGCCGGGATGCTGGAGTGCCGCTGAAGCACGAGCGTCAGCGGCCCCGGCCAGAAGCTGCGCGCCAAGTCGAGCGCGAGATCAGGCAGATTGACGGCTACGCCCGCCAGTTGGTCGAGCGTGGCAATGTGCACGATGATCGGGTCAGACGCGGGCCGGTTTTTAGCCGCGTAGATGCGTTCAATCGCCTCAGCGTTGGTGGCGTCCGCGCCTAAGCCGTAAACTGTCTCGGTCGGAAAGGCGACCAACCCGCCAGATCGGATTACAGCAGCGGCCTCCGCCAGTAGGTCAAGTTGGGGTGCAGACGCATTGATCGTGAGAATTTGGGTCATGAGCCACCCAACACCGCACCGACGAACGCTGGGTAACCGCGCACGAAGTCGGTGATGCTCACCACGCCGCGGCCTTCCAGCTGTACGCGCGTCGGGTAGAATAGACCGTCGCCCGTGCCGACTGCGATCTGCCCGCCGCGTTCGCTGACGCGCCCGGCGTCAGCGCTGCCCGCGCCGATGCTGCCCGCGTGAATCTTCAGACCTTTGCCGTCCCACGACGTATATGTGCCCGGCCACGGCGTAAAGGCACGCATCGTGCGCTCGATCTGGGCGGCGCTGTTGTGCCAGTTGATGCGCCCTTCTTCTTTTTCGATGCGTGGGGCGAAGGTGGCAAGTGCGTCGTCTTGCGGGACGGGCGGAATGGCACCGCTCAGGTAGCCGGGCAGTGTATCGATGAGCAGTTCACCGCCTAGGATGGACAACTTATCCTGCAGCGATTGCCCGGTTTCGTCCGGCGCAAGCGGGATGGCGCGCTGACTGAGCATCGCGCCCGTGTCCAGTCCCGCGTCCATTTTCATGATGGTGATGCCCGTTTCGGCGTCGCCCGCGCGGATGACGGCTTGAATCGGCGCGGCGCCCCGCCAACGGGGGAGCAGCGAGGCGTGGACGTTGATAGAGCCGTGCGGTGGAATATCGAGCACGGCTTGCGGCAAAAGCTGCCCGAAGGCGGCGACGATGTACACGTCCGGCGACCACTGCCGCAGTTCGGCGACCGCTTCGGCGCGGCGAATCTTTTCCGGCTGCTGCACGGGGATGCCCGCTTCCAGCGCCACCTGCTTGATGGGGGACATCTGTAACTGACGATTGCGCCCAGCGGGGCGGTCAGGCTGCGTGACCACGCCGATGACTTCATGGTGCGCGATCAACTGGCGCAGCACGGGGACGGCGAAATCGGGGGTTCCCATAAAGACGACTTTTGCCACTGTCTCACTCCGAGGGTTGTCCACACTGTTAAACTCGATCATAATCACTAAAACTGTCAATCATAGACCGAATGCTTATGCCGCTCGAAAAACGCTGGATCGTCGCCCCGAAGACCCCGCCTGACCACCTCGCGAAATACCGTGAGATGAGCCCGATTGTCGCGCAAGTGCTGTACAATCGCGGTCTGACCGACCCGGCGGATGCGTACCGCTTCCTGCACGCCGACGATCTCAGCTCAGGGAGTTTGCTCACGCTCAAGGGCAAACGTCCGTCCATAGACCGGGCGCTCGCGCGCATCCGGCAGGCAATACGTGCCAACGAGCAGATCATCGTGTACGGTGATTTCGACGCAGACGGCGTGACCTCCACGGCGCTGCTCGTCGAGGCGCTGAAGGCGCTTGGAGCGCGCGTCGCGCCGTATATACCGCATCGCGTCGACGAAGGCTACGGCGTCAACAACGAAGCGCTGCTCAAGCTGGCGCGGTCGGGCGTCAAACTGGTCATCACTGTCGACTGCGGCATCCGCTCGGTCGATGAGGTTGAAGAGGGCAAGGCGCTCGGCCTCGACATCATCGTCACCGATCATCACTCGCTGGGTCCGGAACTGCCGAAAGCCTATGCCGTCATCAATCCGAAGTGCGATGATGCCCAGTATACCGAAGATATGCTGGCAGGCGTGGGGGTGGCATATCGCCTTGCGGAAGCCCTGTTCACGATTGCCGGGGCGGGGCAGCCGAAAACCAGCAATGGCCGACCGCTCACTCCGGATGATTTCCTCGACCTCGTCGCAATTGGTACGGTGGCCGATCTCGCGCCGCTCAACCGCCTTGAGAACCGGATTCTCGTCAAGCGCGGCCTCAAGGTGATGAACGAAACCAAGCGTGCCGGGCTGCGGGCGCTGGCGGAAGTCGCGCAGTTGAAGCTCGGCAGCATCGACGCCGGGTCGATTGGCTTTGGCATCGGGCCGCGCATCAATGCCGCAGGGCGGCTCGACAACGCTATGCTCGCTTACGAACTGCTCGCCACCACTGATCCCAACAAGGCGGGGCAGCTCGCCGTGCGCTTGCAAACGCTGAATCTCCAACGGCAGGAACTCACGCGGGCGGCGCAGGACATGATCCGCGAGAAGATCGAAGATCCTGAGGGTATGCCGCTAATCTTCGCCGGAGATCGCGGTTTTCAGCCGGGCATCGTCGGCTTGGTCGCGGGGCGTCTCACCGAGGAGTTTTACCGGCCAGCGGTCGTCATGGAAGAAGGCGATACGGAAAGCCGCGCATCGTGCCGCAGCATCCCGCAGTTCGACATCACTCATGCGCTCGATCAATGTGCGGCGCTGCTGGTACGGCACGGTGGTCATGCGCAGGCGGCGGGCTTCACTATCCTCAACGAAAATATACCCGAATTCCGCGACAAGTTGATGGCGCTGGCTCGGAACGCGCTGCGCGGGCAGGATCTGCTGCCGACGCTCGAAATCGATATGGAAGTCGAGGCTGCCGATATTTCGCTCGACTTGGCGCTGGAACTGCGCCAACTTGAGCCGACAGGGCACATGAATCCGACGCCGACGCTCGTCACCCGCAACCTGCGTGTGCAGGATTGGCGGACGGTCGGACAGAAAGACCAGCACCTAAAGCTGCGGCTGGGTCGTCCCGGTTTGGGGCAACTGGATGCGATTGGCTTCAACCTCGCGGATAACTGGAACGCGAAGAATGGTGATTACGTCGATGTGGCGTATCAGTTGGAGATCAACGAGTGGAACGGCAACACGACCGCGCAGCTGCGGTTGCTCGACGTGAAACGGACGGGGTCGTGGTGAGATGGGGAAAATGACTCCGACGCCGATCCTTTCCCAAAATCTACATGAGAAACGAACACAGACCGTCTTTGTTGGGACGAGAGATGTCTCGTCCTCAGGTATTAAAGGACGAGACATTTCTCGTCCCTACATCTCCCCCTGGTTGATTGTGGCGGTGGTGGGGCTGTTACTGGGAGCAGGAACGTTCGCTGTCCACGCCGATGAGCCTAACCCCTTTGGCATCATCGAGGGGTTCTGGCTGCCAGACGAGGCGTGCGCGCTCGGCGCAGGGTGGGAGCGCATCATCTTCGACTGGGCGCAGCATCAGCCCGACAGCGGTGACGACTGGTACACGCTCAACGTGGATGACCGCTGGCTGAAAGCTGCGAATCACTGTGGGCGCGAAGTCGTCGC
This sequence comes from Anaerolineae bacterium, assembly GCA_041916315.1. Taxonomy (GTDB): domain Bacteria; phylum Chloroflexota; class Anaerolineae; order Aggregatilineales; family Phototrophicaceae; genus Flexifilum. The sequence continues at coordinate 10,344 of JAYRZU010000045.1, read as the reverse complement.
GGTGATCAAGCATACACCCGCGTGGGCCACCGATGGCACGCCCATGATCGGGGTGCCGCGCGGTCTGTACCTCCCGGTGGACGATCCCAACAACGTGTGGGCGAACTTCATCCGCCGCGCTGCCGAATATTATGACAGCCGGGGTGTAGAACGGTTCATCATCTGGAACGAGCCGGATATTGAGCCCGGCACCTATGGCTATGAATTTGAAGGCTCGCTGGAAGATTACGCTCAACTGCTGCGCGTCGCCTATCTCGCGGCCAAAGAGGGGAATCCCCGCGCGCAGATCAACATCGCTGGCACGACGTACTGGCACGACGTTAACGCGGGGCGGCGGTTGTATCTCGACCGCCTACTGGAACTCATCACCGCTGACCCCGAGGCGGCGGCCAACAACTACTATTTCGACGCGGTCAATCTGCACATCTATTTTCGTACTGAGACGGTCTACCAGATTGTGAGTGACACGCGCGCCCTGCTGGATCGCTACGGCCTGACCGAGAAGTCGATCTGGCTGGCGGAGACGAACGCCGCGCCGAATCTCGATCCGGGCTGGCTGGTGCAGCGCCCCAACTGGCAGGTTGACCTCGATCAACAGGCCGCCTATGTCGTGCAGGCGGCGGCGCTGGCGCTGGCGGCGGGCGCGGATCATATCGCCGTGTACAAGCTGTTCGATCAAGGCTTGCCGCCCGGCGCGGAATCGTTCGGTATTCTGCGGCCTGATGGCACGCGCCGCCCGGCTTTCGATGCGTGGCGGATGGTCATCAATCGCTTCAATGATGCGACTGCTGGCACCTACACGCGCTCCGAGACTGCGGATGTGGTGCGCCTGACGCATACGAGCGGCCTCGAAACCTGGGTAGCGTGGGCGCGTACGGATGTGCCGACGCAGATCACTATCAGCGCCACGTCGGACAAAGCCTATTTGATCGACCAAACTGGTAGTATCATGGGCATACGCCCGTTCAACGGCGTCTATACGCTGTCTTTACCGGCTGCCCGCTGCAACCGCGTCGATGGCTGTGCCGTCGGTGGTCACGCTGCGCTGTTGGTGCAGGGGGCAGGCGCAACCATCGTTCACGAGATGACGCCAGCCGGACTTATGCCGCTGGTAGGGGAGAATAGTTAACTTGAGCAGTACACCAAAACCATTTTCATATGGCGGGCAGGCGGTTATCGAAGGTGTGATGATGCGCGGCGCGCACAAATTTGCGGTCGCTGTGCGTAACCCGCAGGGCAAGATCGTCATCCACGAAGAGCCGCTGAACGCGGCGCTCTACCGCGGTCGGATCGCCAAGACGCCGTTCGTGCGCGGACTAGTTGGCCTGTGGGATGCGCTCGGGTTGGGCACGCGCGCGCTGATGTGGTCGGCAGATGTCGCGATCAAGGAAGACGAAGAGGATACAACCAGCTTCTCTGGCCCGGTCGCAGTTGGGACGATTGCCGTGTCGCTGCTGTTCAGCATTGGGCTGTTCTTCATTCTGCCGACGGCGGCGGCGAGCGGTATCGACACGCTGCTCGGCTGGCAGGATGTTCCGTTCCTCGTGAACTTGACCGAAGGCGTCATCCGTCTGCTGCTGCTGCTGGCCTATCTCTCGCTGATTTCGCTTATGCCCGATGTCAAGCGCTTGTTCGGCTATCACGGCGCGGAGCACAAGACGATCAACGCGTATGAAGCGGGCGCGGAACTGACGCCCGAAGTCGTCGCCAAGTACCCGATTGAGCATCCGCGCTGCGGCACGGCCTTCTTGCTGACGGTGTTTCTGGTGAGCGTTGTCGTCTTCGGCCTGCTGGGACGACCTCCATTCATCTGGTTGGTCATCTCGCGCATCCTGCTCGTCCCGGTGATTGCGGGCATCTCTTACGAAATCATTCGCTTCACCGCGCGCAACCTGCATAACCCGATCATCCGCATTTTGATCATCCCGAATCTCGCGCTGCAGCATCTGACCACGCGCCAGCCCGACCTGCAAATGATCGAAGTGGCGATTGCGTCCTTCAAGCGCGTGCTGGTCTCCGAAAGCCTGTTGAGCGAAGCCGAAGCGCCGCCGGTGACAGATAGAGTGACTGAAACTGCGCCCGCACCCGGCGACTAAAGGATCGACTCTCGTACCACAGCAACGGGTAGTGCGGTTGCTGTGGTACCAATTGCCCCCGCAAATCAGAAACGAACTTGGAAACGTTTGCAGAAAACTCAGTATAATGATCACAGGCCATTATATGTGACTGAGGTGACTGCATCGTGCCAATTCAGGTCTCCTGGGGAAACGCTGAAAAGACCTATACCTGCTTCACGTACACGGGTAACTGGACATGGGCCGAGTACTATCAGTCGATTGAGCAAGGGTATGCCCTGACCAAAGACCTGCCGCACACCGTCAATATTCTGCTTGATCTCTCTGATGCGCGCCTGTTTCCGACCGGGTTGCTCACCAATATCCAGTCGTCAATGGAGCATCCACCGCGTCACTTTGCCGTCGCTGCTATCGTTTCCACATCGCCGTATGTCATGACTGTCGCCAACATGGTCGACCGCGTGTATGGGCGGCAGGGAATACAGTTCAAGATTTTCAAGACGCGTACCGAGGCCGAAGCCTATTTGGCCGAATACGACCGCACCACAACCGTGGTACCAAAAGAGTCAGGCGTCCCCACTACTTCTCTTCCGCCGCCAAGCGTTTGAGTTCATAAAGCTTCGTGAGCGCTTCGATGGGGCTGAGATCGTCGACTTTGAGATCCCGCAGGGCACTGAGCGCTGGGTTCGGCGAGTCGTCGAACATCTTCAACTGTCCGGGGTTCTGCCGCTTCTTCTTGAGCGACGGATGCTCGAAGTTGTTGCCCGTCTCTTCCAACTGCTTGAGCAGTTCGCGAGCGCGTTCCACCACCGGACGCGGCATGCCCGCCAACTGCGCCACATGCACCCCGTAACTGCGATCCGCGCCGCCCGCCAGCACCTTGTGCAAGAACACCACCTGATCGCCTTCTTCGGTCACGCCGACATTGAAGTTGCGCGCGCGTGGCAGGATATTGGGTAGTTCGGTCAGCTCATGGTAGTGGGTGGCGAACAGGGTGCGGCAGTTGAGCCGCGGGTGATTGTGCAGGTATTCGATCACGGCGCGGGCAATGGCTAGGCCATCATACGTCGATGTGCCGCGCCCGACTTCGTCCAGAATCAGCAGGCTGCGCCGCGTGCTGCCGGAAAGCAGACGCGCAGTCTCGACCATTTCGACCATGAACGTGCTGTAACCGGCGTGGATTTCGTCTTGCGCGCCGATACGCGCGAAGATGCGATCCACCAGCCCGATCACCGCTTCGTCAGCGGGCACAAACGAGCCGATCTGCGCCATGAGCGTGATGATGGCCACCTGCCGGATGTAGGTCGATTTGCCGGACATATTCGGCCCGGTGATGATATGGATGCGCGACATACTGTCGAAGCGGGTATCGTTGGGAATGTAGCGCGCGCCGCCTTCCAGCATCCGCTCGACGACCGGATGACGGCCGTCTTTGACGATGAGCAGATCGTCTTCGGTGAGGGTGGGGCGGCAGTAACCTTCGCGTACCGCGACCTCCGCCAGCGAGAGGAATGCGTCGAGGTGTGCCAGCGAGCGCGCGGTGTTCAGCAGTCGATCCGCTGACTCGCAGAATGCCTGACACAAGTCTTCGAAGATGCGCTTTTCGACCGCGAGAATCTGTTCCTCGGCGTTGAGGACGAGCGTTTCGTACTCTTTCAATTCTGGCGTGATGTAGCGCTCCGCGTTGACGAGCGTCTGCTTGCGGATGTAGTCCTCGGGAACGCGGCTGGCTTGCCCCCGGGATACTTCGATGTAGTAGCCGAAAACCCTGTTGAAGCCGACCTTGAGCGTGGGAATGCCCGTGCGTTCTTTCTCTTTGGGTTCGAGGTTGGCGATCCATTCGCGGGCGTCGCGGGTCGCGTTGAGAATATCGTCCAGTTCCAGCGCGAAGCCGGGGCGGATGATGCCAATCGTCTCTTTGATGACGGCGGGCGCATCCTCTGAAATCGCCGCCTCGATTTGCTCGCGGATGTGGTCGCACGGGTCGAGGCGCTGCGCGATCGGTTCAAGCTGCGGGACTTTTGCGATCAACTCGCGAATCGGCTTAACTGCTTCGAGGCTCTGCCGCAGCGCCAGCAGGTCGCGCGGACCGGCGCGCCGGATGAGCAAACGGTTGGTCAGGCGTTCAAGGTCCGAGACGAGGCGCAGATAGTCACGGATTTCTGTCCGCAGCACCTGATCGGTCGTGAGCGATTCAACGGCATCCAAGCGCGCGTTCAACCGCTGCAAATCGAGCAGGGGTTGGCTGATCCAGGTGCGCAGTAGGCGCGCGCCCATTGCCGTGACCGTACGGTCGAGCACGCTGAGCAGGCTGCCTTTGCTGGAGCGCGAGCGGACCGTCTCTGTCAGTTCGAGGTTGCGCCGCGTGAACTGGTCGAGCACCATGAACGACGCGGTTGTGTACGGGCGCACCGTAGCGATCTGCGCCAGATTGCCGCGCTGCGTATCGCTCAGATAATGGAGCGCCGCGCCCGCGGCGCACACGGCATAGGGCATCTCGGCGAGCCCAAAGCCATCCAGCGTTTTGACGCCGAAATGCCCGGTCAGCACGGTCTGCGCCTGTCCGAATTCAAAGCGCCAATCGGCAATCGGCGTGAGCGACACACCTTGAGGGAGTGTGACACCGCGGTCGACCCAACTAGCGGGCATAATCACTTCGCGTGGGGCGAGGCGCGCCAGTTCTTCGAGCACGAGCACGGCGGCGTTGTCGCTTTCAAGCTGGGTGGTCGCGAACTCACCTGTCGAAATGTCCGCGTAGGCAATGCCGGCTTTTGACCACTGACTTGCTTCGCCGACTGGAAAGATCGCCATGAGGTAGTTCGGTTGGTTTTCGGCGAGCAGTTCGGGTTCGACGACGGTGCCCGGCGTGACGACGCGTGTCACTTCGCGCTCGACCAGACCCTTGCCGTTCGGCTCGGTGACCTGCTCGCAGATGGCGACGTGATAGCCTTTTTCGATCAGCCGGGCGATATAGGCGTCAATCGCGTGGTGTGGGACGCCCGCCATCGGTACACGTTGATCACGGGAGACCGGGCGGCTGGTCAGTACGAGATCAAGCTCGCGCGCGGCCACCTCCGCGTCTTCATCAAACGTCTCGTAAAAGTCGCCTAAGCGAAAGAACAGAATCGCGCCGGGGTACTGGCGCTTGATGTCAAGATACTGCTGACGCAAAGGCGTGGTTTGGGACATTGCTGTACTCGCGGTAACACGGCAAAATTAGTACATATTGTCGATATGAACAGTTATTCTAACAGGCGCGCCTCGCCTGTTACAACTGTGCAGGAAAAGTGAGCGAACATGAACGAATGCATCATTGGTGTTGATCTCGGCGGGACGCGCCTGCGAGTGGCGCAGGTTGACCGCGAGATGAACATTGTCGACCGCAAAGAGATCCTCACGCTGGCGTCGCAGGGATCGGAGAGCACGATTGAACGCATGAAAGAGATGATCCGCCAGATGCTGCCGGGTGACCCGAATACGCACGTCGCCGGGATCGGCATCTCTGCGCCGGGGCCTTCGAATCCGAATACGGGCGTGGTCGTCGCGCCGCCGAATCTCCCCGGCTGGCATAACGTTCCGCTTGTGCAGATTTTGCAGAAAGAATTCGGCTATTCGACGTACCTTGGCAATGACGCGAATGTGGCGGCGCTGGCCGAAATCGCACGCGGTGCGGCGCGCGGCTTTCGCCATGTGATTTTCATCACGGTCAGCACGGGCATCGGTGGCGGCGTGGTGAGTGATGGCCGTCTGCTGCTCGGCAAGGATGGGCTGGGAGCGGAACTCGGCCACGTGCAAATGGTGGTGGACGGCGACCGTGTCTCGTCGCTGGAACGCGAGGCGGCTGGTCCGGCACTGGCGCGTAAAGCCGTCACCGCGATGGAAGCCGGACAAACGTCGATTATGCGTGAGATGGTGAACGGCGATCTGACGCAGGTCAATGGCAGTACGGTGGGCAAGGCCGCAGTGCAGGGCGACAAACTGGCGCTGGCGATTGTCGAACGCGCCGGTTTCATCCTCGGCCTCGGCATGGTAACCTTCCTGCATATATTTAATCCTGAGATCATCGTGTTGGGCGGCGGCGTAAGCACGCTCGGCGACCTGTTGTTCAACCCCATGCGCGACGCGATCAAGAAGCATGCGCTCGACAGCTCCTACTGGCAAGACCTCGAAATTCGCCCGGCAGAATTGGGCGAGAACGTTAGTCTGGTCGGCGCGGCGGCGCTGGTCGTGACGAAGGGCGGCATGGAAGACGTGGCCGCAGTCGCGCACAAACTCGACAAACAATAAAGAAAACGACGCAACGCAAAGACGCTAAGGTACAAGGCCGCAAAGTGCGGGTTCGTGGCAGTCTTAGCGCCTTTGCGTTATGTGGTTCATTTCTGTTTCCGGAATTGGGAGTCAGCTTTGCGCTCGATAATCTTTTCGGGCTTGAAGCGGAGGCACGACCAGGTGTCATCCAGCGACACGTTTGACACGGGGCCGTAATCCGCCCCGTACACCGTCTCCCAGCCGAGGTCGCGGGTAATGTCGGTCTTGATCCCGCTCGACTTCTTGGGATAGCTGAACCAGAGCACTCCACCCGCTTGCAGCGCCGCAATGGCGTCCAGCGCGCGGGCGTCAATCTCTTTGCGACTCTGGACGAACACCTGCACGAAGTCGTAGACCCCGCGCACCTCTTCGACAATGCTCACGCGTTCGGGCAGCGGCTGCAGCCGTTCAAGATAGCCCTCGGGCGCGTTGAGGATGACAGCGCGATACCCCGGTTTGAGGCTCAGTTTTTGGGCGAGTGTCTTCTCAGTCATCATAGTCACCTGAAAAATTAGAATATGTGTTCTAGTATATAAGAACCGTATAGGAAATTGCAAATTAGAGCGGCGGCTGATTGAAGCGCGTTGCGTCCTATGTTACAATGCCGCGCATGTTAATGCTGCTTGACTACCGCGTCCGCCAGCGCGATTTTCTGCTCGAAATTTCGCGGGCCATCACCGCTCAACTCGATTTGAGCGAGGTGTTGAAGCGCGTCTTGAACGCGTCGGTCGTGATGCTTGGCGGCACGGTCGGTTTGATCACCTTGCGCGATGTGGCCGGCGACTATCGCATCCGCGCGACGGTCGGTATCGACAGCGAGCGCTACCCCGAACTCAACGAACAGCTCAGCAAAATCTTTGAACTGGAGACGCCCGCCTTTGACGCGCTCGACGCTCAGCTTCGCGAAATGGCGGCGCTGCTGGATAAGCGCCTGCGTCAGTCGTTCGCGCTGCCGCTGGTGTTCGCGGGTGAACCGCTCGGCTTGCTGGTGGTCTTTCGCTCCGTGGTGACCACGGCGACCCCCGACGATATTCAGGTGCTGCAAAGCTTCGCCGATCAGGCATCGATTGCGGTGCACAATGCGCAGCTTTATGAGCGCATCGACCACGAGCGCAAACAGCTCGCGGCGATTGTGCAATACAGCGCTGACGGTGTGATGATCCTCGATGCCCGCGGGCGGATTGTGTCGTTCAATCACGCGCTGGAACGGATGACGGCATGGCATGCCGACGACGCTATCGGGCTGGATTACGATGAAGTTTTCGAATGGAAGCGCCGCGACAGCACCGACCTCAAGGAAGCGCTGGAGAACGGCTATCCCTTCACCGATGTGGGCGGCGCAAACAACAAAACCCTGTACGTCGAAGGCGATTTGCTGCGCCGCGACGGCATGTCGATCAGCGTTGGCATCCTGTACGCGCCGCTGCTTTCGGCGGACGGTCACCTGACTAACATCATCGCCAACGTGCGCGATATCACCAACTTCCGCAAGGCGCAGGAGATGCAGAACGTCTTCATCTCCACGATTTCCCATGAGTTGAAAACCCCGGTTGCGTTGATCAAGGGCCATGCCGCGACACTGCGCCGTGAAGATGTCGATTGGGATACCGAGGTCGTACGCGAGTATTCCGGTGTCATCGAAGAAGAGGCGGATCGGCTGAATGTGCTGATCGAAAATCTGCTCACGACGAGCAAGATTCACGCGCAGCGGCGGCTGGAACTCAACCTCGACGATGTGCGGTTGGATCAAGTATGTGCCAGCGCCGTCGAACGCTTCAGCACGCAAACGCGCAAGCACACGTTGATCATCGATTTTCCCGATGATTATCCCGTCATTCAGGCGGACGAACAGCGCCTCCGACAGGTGATTGACAACCTGCTGAGCAACGCGATCAAGTATTCGCCCGATGGTGGTGAAATCCGCGTGGGCGGCTACTTCACCGACGACACGGTGAGCGTGTTCGTGAAAGATCAGGGCGTTGGCATCAGCGAGGTCGATCAGGAGCGTGTGTTTGAGCGCTTCTTCCGCGTGGATGGCAAGCTGAGCCGCCGCACTCAGGGCACCGGGCTAGGGCTGTTCCTCGCGCAGTCCATCGTCGAAGCGCACGGCGGCAGCATCACCGTCGAAAGTCAGCCGGGAAAAGGTTCGACGTTTACGTTCACATTACCGCAGCAATAACCACTTCTAGTTCTGGAGATAACTCTTGGCTCGACAAATGAATATCCAATGCCCAAACTGCCGTAATCCGATCACGGCAGTGGTCGAATCGGTCATCGATGTTACGTCCGATCCGCAAGCGAAAGCCCGTTTTCTGAGCGGACGGCTGAACGCCGTGACGTGCCCGAACTGCGGCACGCCCGTCAACATCGCTACGCCGATTCTGTACCACGACGGGAGCAAAGAGCTGCTGCTGGTGTATGTGCCCATGGAAACGCCGCTCCCCAAGCAGCAGCAGGAGAAGGTCATCGGCGAGCTGATGAAGGAACTGACCTCCAAGCTGCCGAAAGAAGCCATGAAGGGGTATTTGTTCAACCCCAAGCAGGCGCTCACCTTGCAGGGCATGATGGATACAATTTTACAGGCCGACGGCGTCACGCCCGAAATGATGAACGAGCAGCGTGATCGCGTGCGCTTGATCGAGACGTTCATGTCGACGCCCGCCGACCTGCTGGAATCGGTGGTGCAGCAGAACGACGCTAAGGTCGACGCCCAGTTCCTGCAAACGATGTCGCTCATGGCGCAGCGCATGGTACAGGAGAACCGCCCCGACCTCGCCGAGCAGGTACTTGCCGTGCAGGAGCGCGTCGCGACTTATTCCAGCTTCGGGAAGACGCTGCTGGAGCAGAATCGCCAGCAGGAAGAGATCGTGCGCGAAGTGGCGACTGAACTTCAGGCGCTCGGCAATGGAGCGACGCGCGCCGACTTCATCGAGTTGGCGCTGCGCTACGGCGCGGACGCCAACCGCTTACAGGCGTTGGTTGGGTTGGCACGTCCGGCCTTCGATTACCAGTTCTTCACCGAGTTCACGACGCGCGTGGGCAGCGCCCCCGCCGATCAGCGTGACTACATGGAATCAGTGCGCGAACAGCTTGTGCAGCTCACGCAGTTGGTCGACCAGCAGCAGCAGATGGTCGTGCAGGAAGCGGCGCAGCTCTTGCAGCAGTTGGTCAACAGCCCGGATGTCGACGCCGCGGTGGAAGAGAATATGCCGTATCTCGACGATACGTTCATGGCGGTACTTTCTGCCAATATCCAGGAGGCGCAGCGCACGGGCAACATTCAACTGTCCGCGCGGCTGAAGCAGGTCTACGACCGCGTGGTGGCCGCGCTGCGCGACAACATGCAGCCTGAGCTGCGTTTCATCAACGATTTGCTCTCCATGCCAGAAGATCAGGCGCGCACGGCGCTCGCCGAGCAAGTCGCCGATTTTGGGCCGGTGCTGGTCGAAATGATGGACGCGGTGCAGGAGATTTTGTCCTCGCGCGGCGAGGGGGAACTGCTGGAAAAACTGGCGACGCTGCGGCAGGACGCGGTGCAGGCGCTTCAATGACGCTGAACCTACGATTTTCCTACGCTATGGAAAATCAGCCGAAAGTGATGTAATCTTCATGACCGGATTACCTGTAAGGGTAGTCCGGTTTTTTGTTCGAAGATTTAGAGGATAATCCCACATGCCACGACGCATTCAATTTGCCAGCGCGCTGCTGCTTCTCGTGCTGGTTGCGCTGTTCTCGATGACGCCGATGACGGCGACCCAAGCGCAGACCGGCCCTACGCCGACCCCTAACGATCCCCTTTGGCGCGCTTTTTCGGCGGCGCGCACCGCAGTTGAAGAGAAATTCAACGTCGACCTGACGATTGTCCAGAACTACTCGTTTGAAGAAGTCGAATTTGTCAACGGGATTGATGATTGCGTGGCGATGGAAGATCCCACGCAGGCGCGCAGCCTGTATTTCGGCT
>JAYRZU010000044.1:0-191778 GCA_041916315.1 Anaerolineae bacterium | reverse complement strand
TCAGGCTTAATCTACGGTTACAGCAATAATCGCTGGAAACAAGTCGGCACACAATACGTCCTGAAACGACAGTGCTATATGTACCTACTGGTCGAACACGATTTGGTGGAGTGCATTCCACTCTGGGAACGCACCGCGGATTGGGTGGACGAAGCGCTTGTTCGCCACTTTCATGAAAAACTGTACGCAACCTTCAATGCGGATGTATGGAAACAAAACATGGCTCAGTTTTCCGAGTCGATTGAGCGCGAAAAACGACATAAACGAGAGCAACTGGCCGCTCACGAAGAAGCACTCCAAAACATGGTGACCAGTCTAGAGACTCTCTCAGAGGTTAGCCTTATTCAGGCAGTGGAAGCACGGTATAAAGCGACGAAAAATGAGCGTGATCGCCTCAGAGCAGAGCTTGAAACGATAGAAACAGAAAACCGGCACTATGAAATGATGCAGTCGCTGCAGGCGACATTTGCAGCGTCAGTCGTTGAATGGCCCTCAATGTCACGGGATGATAAGCACATCGTTTTACAAGCATTTATCGCCCGAATTGAAGCAGTCGATGTGGAACGCTATAAGGGAATGCGGCTTATCGTTTACTGGCGGGACGGAAGCAAAGACGAGCTACGGCTGAATAAGAAACCTACTGTCGGGCAAGGATGGACACAACATAATATCGACAAACTACTTGTTCTCGTTGACGCTGGAGCCTCGCAGGCTGAGATTAGCGCCGCATTTCCCGAGAAGCGATGGAAACAAATCCGCCAGCAGATTAATCGCTGGCGTGAGCGTGTTGTGTTTTCCCCCGCGTATCTGCGCCCGCACGAAACCTATGCAGATTTCGTTGCTCGTGGCGGACAATCGCTACGCACTACCAGCTACCGTTGGTCTGAAGAGGATTTATCAGTGATACGAAACCTCATTGATGACGGCGCAACTCAGCTCACGCTGATGAAGGCTTTTCCGTTCCGTCGTTGGCGTGATATTCGCTCGAAGCTAACGGCCCAGTGGGGTTCGGAGTGTGTGATTGCCCTTGACGAAGGTGTATCACCAAAAGAGACATATCAGGAATACCAAAAACGGGCGGGAGATCTAAATGTGGGTTCCGACTTGAGTTCACCATCAGGTGATGGAGGTTCAAACGTTCCGCGCGCCGCATCACCGCTTCGAGCAGGGCTGTCCCTACTCCACGCCGTTGGTAGGTCGGCAGCACGGCGAGGTCGTTGATCAGGCCGCGCCCTTCGGTCAGGCCGCGCACAATCGAGAGCGCCACCATGCCGATCAGAATCGGCGGCTGCTGGCGGGCTTCCGCCACGAACACCTCAAGGCCCGCGCTCTCGCGGAAGCGCTGAAACACTTCGCGCCAGTCGTCCCGCGCCAGTTCACGGTTAGCGGGGATGAGATGCAGCAGCGCCATGATCTGCTGCGCATCGGAGAGTTCTGCCGGGCGGATGATGAAGTCGGCGCGTTCCACGTGGCGGCCATTCGCCCCGCCCTGCTCGGCTTTTGCGCGTCGCTCCAACCACTGCGCGATCATCTCGCGGTGCGTGCGGAACGGCAGCAGCGGCAGGTCTTCCGGCAAAAAGACTTGGGCGTCGTCGGCATCATCACCTGCCTGCAGTTCGCCGCCCACCGGACGCGCCCGGTAGAAGATCATGATGCCGCTCTGGGGCGGGCCTTCGGGGTAGGAATTGACCGTCGCCAGTTCGAGGATTTCGACTTTCAGCCCGGTTTCCTCTTCGGCCTCGCGGATCGCGCCTTCTTCCGCGCTCTCGTCCGCTTCGATGTAGCCGCTCGGCAGCGCCCACATGCCTTTGTGCGGCGGTCGGTTGCGCTTGATCAGCACGATGCCGCCGTCCATCTCAATCACCACGCCGACCGTCGGCACGGGGTTGACGTAATGCACATAGCCGCAGTTGGCACACGCCTGGCGGATGCGTCCGCCGTCTTCACGGGTGGTCAGGTTGTGCCCGCACACGGGGCAGTAGGTCATTTGCTTGGGCATACAGTACTCATTTCTTCCAGTTTCATTGTAGCCCAAAGTGCGCAATTGCGTGGGGGAGGATTAGGTCGGGGGCTGTAGGGGCGACCCTAGGTGGTCGCCCGTCGCGGGCGAGGGCATTGCCCCGCCCCTACAATTCACACGGTTTGCTGCATGCAACCGCTAGACAACCACCACCGCCAGCGCGATCACCGCGCTGATGACCGCGCCGATCACCACGCCCTTGAAGTAATTCGTGATGTGCATCGGCCAGTTCGTATACGCGTCCATGTGCAGCTCCGAGCCGGGCAGGAACACGAACGCGGGCTTGAGCACGAGGATCATGAACCAGTCGAGCACAACGGCGTCCCACAGGTTGACGACGTTGAAGATGATGTAGAGGTGCACGAAGATCGCTAGGAAGCTGACGCTCCCGCCGCTGACCGCCTCCAAACTTTGGCCAGACAGGAACAGCCCGCCGACGATCAAGACCAGCAGCACCGCCGCCAGCACATTTTGCAGCCGCTTTTCGCCGGGCCTCAGCGGTGCTTGCAGATCGCGAATGACAGCCGGATAGTCGTGCATCCACAAGCGTGCATTGTACGCCAGCGACCCAACGACCAGCACCGTGAAGACCAAAATCGCGAGGACGCTTTCGATCACCAATCGATCCAGTGCGAGATTCTCCATGATTGTCCCCCTGAAACTCTTATTAGACAAATCTATACTTAATTTTAGACTAGTCTAAATTAGAGTCAAGAGGGTTGGCGGAAAGATCCATCAAAAGGTGGAGATTGCGGTTTGCGGACGCGATAAAGGGGGGTGTCTAAAAAGCACACAGTTATCTTGATTGCGAGGTTTTTGTAGGGACAAGGCATGCCTTGTCCCTACACACATGCTCCGATCTGTCTCCCGTCCCTGATTTCGGAGGGGTTGGGGTGACGTTCGCGCTCATTCCTCGGCGGGTTGCAGCGCCTCGATCAGCGCATCGACGTACAGGCGCGTAAATTCCTCGTCCGGCGCGCGGTCGGGGTCAAACCCGGTGACATCCATGCCAACCGCCAACCCTGAGTCGAAGAATACGCGCAGCACGGTGATCATCTCGGCGTAGCCCATGCCGCCGGGGAGCGGCGCGGCGACGGCGGGCATGGCCTCGCAGTCCAGCACCGACGCGTCGAAGTGCAGCCAGAAACCATCGACACCGCGCTGCTTGAGTAGTTCGACCGCCAGCAGCGACGCCATTTCGAGGCCGATTTCCCGCGCATAATCGAGCGTGAGGATGCTCACATCCGTCTCAAAGATCAGGCTGCCGGGGTAGCTGTCCCGATCCACCATATCGCGATTGCCGAAGACCACCGCGTTGGAATCGCGCACATACGGGCGCTGCCCGTCGAGGTTCGTCAGCTTGTCGTGACCATACCCGGTCGCGAGGGCGAGCGTCATATCTGCTGCGGCTTTGTTGGTTGAGGTCTCCGGCGTGAGGAAATCCGCGTGCCCGCTCATGTAGATCAGCCCGCAGCGCCCCACCCGCTTAAGCCCGAGCAGCGCGCCGATCAGCAAACTGCTGTCGCCGCCAATGACCAGCGGAAAGTAATCGGGTGCGTTCTCTTCCACATGGAGTGCCAGCCGCCGCGAGAACTGCCGCAGTGGTTCGAGGTTGCGCACGCGGGTGCGCCGCGTGACGCGCGGCTTATACTCGGCAGGTTTGAGACCATGATACACCTTGTAGCGCAGGCGCTGGAGCAGCCCCGCCTTGAACAGCGCGAGCGGCGCGCGCACCGTCCCCGGGTCATGTCCCGGCGCGGGCGGCGTCAGCCCCAAATTCGACGGCGCGCTGATGATGCAGATCTTCCTCATGGTGTCCTCGCACGGTGACCGCCGACAGCACCTCTAATATAGACGATGAGGCATGCGATGTCTCTAAAGAAAGGCGCCCAAATGTGGAAGGTCACGCGGCGGCTAGCCGAAAGGTCAGGGGGTGGCGTGGTGAAACGCTTCGACCAGCGCGTCGACATAGGCGCGGGCGATGCTGCCATCCGGGTCGAGATCCGGGTCGTAGATCGTGATCTCCATGCCGACCGCCAGCCCCGAACTGAGGAACACGCGCAGCGCGGTGATCATCTCCGCGTAGCTCAGGCCACCGGGCATGGGCGAATCGACGGCGGGCATGATCGCGCTGTCGAGCACATCCGCGTCGAAGTGAATCCAGAAGCCCGGCACGCCACGCTGCCGCAGCAGCTCGACCGCCTGATGCGCCGCCATCTCCACGCCGACCTGCCGCGCGTAGTCCAGCGTGATCATGCTGATGTCCGTCTCGAAGATCGCTTTGGCGTAGTACGTCTCGCGATCCTCAATGTCACGGTTGCCGAACACCACCACATCCGATTCGCGGATGTACGGCTTCAGCCCTTCCATATTCGTGAGCGCGTCTGGCCCGTAGCCCGTGACCAGCGCGAGATCCATGCCCGCCGCCGCTTTCGAGGCCGAGGTTTCCGGCGTCTGGAAGTCGGTGTGTCCGTCCATGAAGATCAGCCCGTAGCGCCCCAACCGCTTGAGTCCGAGCGCCGCGCCGAGCAGCAGGCTGCAATCGCCGCCGAGCAGCAGTTGGAAGTTCACAGCAACCCGCGTGGGCGAGCCCACCATCTGCGCGATGAACCATGACTGGCGGCACAGTCCGCGCCGATTGCGCACGTTCGTTTCCGGTTCGATGTCCGGCGAATACGGATCCACTTCAATCCGCCCGCCGTCCATCGCGTTGAGCATGACCAGCAGCCCCGCGTTCATCAGCGCGTCCGGCGCTTTATACGTGCCGGGAATGCTCCCCGGCGTGGGCGGACGCAGCCCAAGCGGCGTCGGCACGCGAAACGCCGTGATCTGCTTGCCTTTGAAGATACGCCGGGAGTGCAGCGCCGCCCGCCGCTGATCATAGGGAGTGTCGATTTCGACGGGCAAGGTGGTGTTATTGCGTACTGCTTCCCAAAAACGCAGCGCGGACTTGAACCGCACGTCTTCGTCGGCAGTGTACGCCAAAATAGTCACGCCATCCGCCCACGATTTGAGCGCGGGTAAGAAGGTGAGCACCGCTTCAGCTTCGGCAGTGGTGAAGGCACTGGCGTTTGCCACCAGTTGGCGATTCTCTAGTGTGCTGGAGGGTAGCCCCGAACTCGGCGCGAGTGCAATAAGCATAGCAATTCGAAGCATGTCCGCTTCACGATGCAGCAGGGAGTGGATCATGAACGCAGGCAAATAGAACCGGAAGGCCTCAGGCGCCAGGTGCATGACACAGTCGCCCCAGTTGCGGATCATGTCGGTCGTGAGGTCGCGCCAGTGCTTCCCCTGCCACTCGGTTTCGAGGTCGGCGCACTCGTAAAACGTGTGCCAGTCCCCCTCCGGCGACGGCGCGGGCGTCTCGGCAAACGCCGCTTCGATTTGGGCAACAGCTTGGGCGCGCAGCTCTTCTGACAAATTAGCCTCACTTCGGGGTATAAACAAACAGGGCGGTACATTGACCGCCCCGCTGCACTATATTTCCAGATAATCGCGCAGTTGGCGACTGCGGGTCGGGTGGCGCAGTTTGCGCAGCGCCTTCGCTTCAATCTGGCGGATGCGTTCGCGCGTCACGCCGAAGTGCTTGCCGACTTCTTCCAGCGTGTGATCCTGCCCATCGAGCAGGCCGAAGCGCATTTCCAGCACTTCGCGCTCACGCTCGCTCAGCACGCCCAACGCCGACCGGATCTGCTCTTTCAGCAGTTGGCGACTGGCGGCGTCCACCGGGCCGGGGACTTTGTCATCTTCGATGAAGTCACCGAGCAGGCTGTTGTCTTCCTGCCCGATCGGCATTTCGAGGCTCATCGGCTCTTGCGACAGCCGCATGATCTTGCGGACTTTTTGCGCGGCGCGGCGCAGCTTGCGCGTCAGACCGGGGTCCATGCGCGCTCCGTCGCGGCGAATCAGCTTGATGGCGCGCGTCTCTTCCGGCGTGAGGAAGTCCATCTCCAGCGCAATCTGCTCGGCGCTCGGTTCCGCGCCCAGTTCCTGCGTGAGCTGGCGCTGCACGCGCATCAGGCGGTTGATCGTCTCGACCATGTGCACGGGAATGCGGATCGTGCGCGCTTGATCGGCAATCGCGCGGCTGATCGCCTGGCGAATCCACCACGTCGCATACGTGCTGAACTTGAAGCCCTTGGTGTGGTCGAACTTGGCGACCGCGCGCAGCAGGCCGATGTTGCCTTCCTGAATCAGATCGAGGAAGTTGATGCCGCGCCCCATGTAGCGCTTCGCCACGCTCACGACGAGACGCAGGTTAGCGCGGGTCAGCGACTCCGCGGCGAATTCCGCCTGCTGTTCCATCTCTTCGAACTTCTCAGGCAGAATTTCCAGCGCGAGGTCGTCTTCCATCAGCCACGTGTGGAACTGCTCGACGCTCGGCAGCTTGCCTTCTTTTTCGTAAGCACGCCCGACCAGCGTCTGTTCGCGGAAGGGGATCAGGTACAGCGCGTGGAAGCTGGCAAAGACCCGCCGCGCCAGTTCGGTCCACGCATCGTCGCGACCCCAGTCACGCTGGCGCAGGAATTCGCGAATATACGAGTGTCCGGTCGTATCCCAGTGTTCGGCGACGAACTGCGCTTCGTTGATCAGCGCCTTGAGGTCGGGCGGATTGAGCTTGAACGGTTTGACCGACGTCAGCACTTCATCCCACGATTTGATCAGGCTCGCGTAAATCGCCTCGATCACTTCGGCGGGTTCCGGCATGCGCGGCAGTTGACCCGGTTCGGCAGCGCACAGTTTGTCGAGCGTCGCTTGCAGCAGGCGATCCGCGGCGATCTGCGCGCTCAACCACGTTTCGCGGTTCGGGTCGAGCAGCGGCACCTGCCCGATCTCCTTGAGGTACATGCGCACCGGGTCATCGGCGAGGGCAAACGTATCGAGGCGCATACCTTCGAGGAGCATGTCTTCATCGACATCGTCCAGACCATCCTCATCGGTCAGCAGATCGAGCTGGTCGTCGCCTTTGACGTCGATTTCATCGTACAGCTCATCGTCGTCGCCGCCGTCATCATCGAAGTCTTCAAATTCGACGTCGCTGGTCAATTCGTCCGCATCTTCTGCCGACGCCTTCGTGAATTCGTCCGTTTGCCGGACTTCATTTTTCTTGGTGCGTTTCTTCGCCATAACCTCACTCAACTGCGCTGTGACTGTGCCCGACGATTTAACTCTGCATCAATGAGCCGCTTCGCTAAAACTGAACCGTTGATCAGCGACATAATGTCGCCATCCTCTACCGACAGGAACAACATTTCCTGTCGCTCGCGCTCTAAGCGCGCGCGGCGCAAGAGCAGTACTTTGACGATCAGATCCACGCTGGGATCGACCGTGCGGGCGGTACGCTTGTCCTGCCTGATCATGTCGAGGTCAGCGCCAAAAGTGACGCGACCGCGCAATTCCGCCCATTGATCGGCTAAAACTGAGTTCAGCTCGTCGAACAGCTCAGACGGGAGATGAGTTCGAACATAGGCCGCAAAATCCATCTCATCCTGGGCCACGGCGACCATGAACAACTGCATGAGGGTACGATAGGCTGTCCGGGTGAAGTCCTCCGAGGAAAGATCTGACAGCGTGGCTTGTAAGAGCGGGTTATCCCCGGCGAGTTCACGAAATTTGCGGTTTACATGATAGTACAGATCCGGCTGTGTGAACAGGATCCGTAAACAATCTAGTTCGAGCGGGGGCTTATCGTCCGCCAAGATCGGCGCGACCGCGACCGCCCGCTGCAGGATGCGCGGCGAGTCGAAGTCCGGCATATCATCCGACGAATCGACCGGGGCGCGCGGCGGTTCGGGCATGGGCGGCGGCTTCGGCGCAGACGCCTTCAGTTTGTTCGCCTGATCCAGCATCCAACCTTCGAGCCGCTCCTGCGGCAGCGCCAACGCGGCTGAAAGCTTGATGACGTTCATGCCGTTGGAGAGATCATTTTCCGAAGCCGTGAGAATTGGCAGCAGACGCAGCGCCACCGCTTCCCGATCAGCTAAGGTTGGGCGGCTCGGCAGCGTCGCTTTTTCCGCCTCAATGAGGTAGTCGACAACGGGTTGAGCAGCCTCGACTAACTGCGCCCAGCCTTCCGGGGTTTCGCGGATGAAGTCATCCGGGTCTTTCGCGCCCGGAACCGCGAGCACACGAATATCGATCGCCAGGGTGCCAGAATCGCTGTACTGGAGCGTTTCCCGCGCCACCTCAACTGAGCGTTTAGTCGCATTCTGTCCTGCAGCGTCAGAATCGAGAGCTAAGATAATCTTCTTCGCCCACTTCGGCGCGATCAGCTTGAGCTGCATTTCGGTGAGCGCCGTGCCCATCTGCGCCACGACGTTGGTATACCCGGCCTGATGCGCCTGAATCGCGTCGAGGTAGCCTTCCACGATGACCGCCGTCCCGCTGTCGCGAATGCTCTTGGCGGCGAGATCCAGCCCGAAGAGCAAACGCCCCTTGTCGAAGAGCGGCGACTGCGGGGAATTGAGATACTTGGGGTTGTCTTCGGCGGCCAGCGCCCGCGCGCCGAACCCGGCGACGCGCCCGCGTTCATCGCGAATGGGGATGATCAGGCGGTTGCGGAAACGGTCATACACGCGCCCGCTGTCGTTTTTGCTGGCGACGCCCGCGTTGACCGCATCGTCTTCGGTATAGCCGAGGTTGAGCAGCATGTCGAGCGCGTAGCGCCAGCCATCCGGCGCATAGCCGATGCCGAACTGCTCGATGGTCGCTTCGCTCAGGCCGCGCTTCTTGTGTGCATATTTGAGGACTTCACGCGCTTCAGGTTGTTTCAGAAGTTCGTGGTAGTAATCCGCGACGACCTTGAGCAGACCGCGCAGGCGGTCAATTTCCTGATCGCGGGCTTTGGCTTCTGGCGACTGCGGCTTGAGGTCGATGCCCGCCTCTTTCGCCAGCGCTTCCAGCGCTTCGTGGAACGTCCAGCCGTTCTGCTTCATCACATAATTGAAGATGTCACCGCCGGTCGCGCACGCGCCAAAACAACGCCACGTCTGGCGGTTTTCATCGACAAGGAAGCTCGGCGTCTTTTCGTGGTGGAAGGGACACGGCGCTTTCCAGCGCCCGCTACCCGCCCGCTTGAGCGGCACCGTCTTGCTGATGTACTGAACAATGTCGAGTCTGGACTTGATCTCGTCTGCGACTGACATCTGCGATTATCCCATTACGTTGATCTGAGGCACCATTATAGGCGCGTCGGCGCGTGGGGACAACTTCAATCGAGCCGTCCGAGGACGTAAAACACGGACGCCAGCGTGATGATCATCAGAACAATGACAAAGGGCACACCCCACCACGTATCAAACGACGGGAAGGTGTGTTCGAAGTTCATGCCGTAAAAACCTGTGATCACGGCCAGCGCGCCCGTGCCAATCGTGATCACGGTCAGGCGCTGCACGATCACATTGAGGCGATTCGATGCAGATGAGAGATACAGTTCAATCGCGCCGGAGACAGTATCGCGTGAGGTCACGATCATATCGCTGACGCGAATCAGGTGGTCGTACACGTCGCGCATGTAGTAGCGCATCACATCCTGAGTAACAAACGGATTGTCTTCGCGCAAAAACACGTTGAACATGTCGCGCTGCTGCCCGGTGACGCGCGCCATCTCCGCCAGTGCCCGCTTGATGGTGAACAACTCTTGCAGGAGTTCGGGCGTCGGCTTCTCGATGATCTCTTCGCTGATGCCCTCGGCGCGGTCGGTCATGTTGTCGAGCAGCGGGAAGTAGCCATCCACAATCTGATCCGCCAGCGCGTACATCACATAGCCGACCGTCATTTTGTGACCGTTGCCCACGCGCACATAACACTGATGCTTGACTGCCTCGATCACGGGCTCGTCGATGTAATCGCGCACGGTGACGAAATACTTGCGCCCGACGAACACGTCCAGTTCGCGAAACGTCAGTTCGTCGGCAAAGGTGTTGATCGGGTTGAGAATCGTAAATAAGTGATCCGGATATTCTTCAATTTTGGGGCGCTGGCGCTCGTTGAGCGTATCTTCAATCGCCAGCGGGTGAAAGTGGAACACCTCGCGCATCATTTTGATGTCGTCGGGTGACGGATTGACGATATCAACCCACACGAAACCGTCAGCCTTGAGCAGCGTCGCCCAGTCCGGCGCTAGGATTTCCTGACTCGATCCGTTTTCTTGGAACTGGACAATCTGCATAGGCACTCCTTATCGACATCCAAGTGACCTCACCCCTAAATTCCCTGTTTGGGGTTCACGGTAGGACATCTTGCTATTTTGAGACGTTTTCCCTCAGATGATCCCTGTAGGGACGGCCTTCTGGCCGTCCGCTGGCGACGGACGCGCAGAAGCGCGTCCCTACATAATGTGTTTGCTCCCCTCCCCGGATTCGGGGAGGGGTTGGGGGTGGGGTCGACTAGAACCCGCTCAAATGGCTGAGATCCGCGCGCCCGGCCTGCATGGCGCTGATCGCCTGCAGCAAACCGAGTCGATTGCGGCGGATCGCCGGGTCTTCGTGATTGACGAGCACACCGTCATTCTTGCCCGTGCCGAAGTACGCGCTGATCGCCGGGATGATGGGCGCGAAGGCGGACAGAAAGTCATTGACGCCGCTGTCAGCGGTCAGCTTGGCCGCCGCCGCTTGATAAGCCGCGTACAGCGCGCCCTCTTCCGGCTGAATGAACAACGCCGGATCGACCGCGAACTGTTCCTTTTCATTCCGGGTGATGCGCACGCAGCGCGCGAAGCCGTCGAGAATGTTCTCCCAGCCGTCACGCTTGACCCACTCGTTCAACTCGCGGATGCCCTGCAGCGCCCGCGCCGGATTGCGCGACTGCGCCGCCAGCACCGCTGCGACCACGTCATACGACCAGCCCTGCTCTTCGATCCACACGCGCAAACGCCCGGCGATGAAGTCGAGCACGTCGCGCTGCACTTCGGCGGAGACGGGGATCGGCTGTTCTTTAGCGACCAGTTCGACCGCCTGCGCCAGATCGACATCCACGCCCTTGCTCGTCACAATCAGAATCACGCCGAGCGCGGCGCGGCGCAGACCATACGGATCGGCGTTGCTCTGCGGCGCGAGTCCGGCAGCGAACAACCCGACGAGACTGTCGAGGCGATCTGCCAGCGCGAGGATCGTCCCGGCGGCGCTGGCGGGCAGCTTATCGCCCGCGAAACGCGGCAGCCAATGCTCGAAGATCGCCTCCGCGACTTCCGGCGGGTTACCGCTCAAGCGCGCATATTCACGCCCCATGATGCCCTGCAGCGAAGTCATTTCGACGACCATCTGCGTGGCGAGGTCGGCTTTGGCGACATGGGCGGCGCGCTGCGCAATCGCGGAGTCGGTTTCGCCGATGTTGAGCAGCTTGGCCATGCCATCGACCATGCGGGCGACGCGCTCGTTCTTGTCGAGCATCGAGCCGAGCTTCTCCTGGAATGTGAGCGTCGCGAGGCGCGGCAGGAAGTCGGCGAGGCGCTTCTGGGTATCCTTCGAGTAGAAGTATTCGGCGTCGGAGAAGCGCGCGCGCAGTACCTGTTCGTTGCCGTGCGCGACCATGTCGAGATGTTGATCATCGCCGTTGCGAATGGTGATGAAATAGGCCAGCAGGTCGCCCTGCGCATTTTCGATGGCGAAATAGCGCTGCTTATCGCGCATCACCGTGACGAGCACTTCGCGCGGCAGCTTGAGCGACGATTCATCGAAGCGCCCGAGCAGCGCGACCGGACGCTCGACCAGATTGGTGACTTCCGCCAGCAGCTTGTCATCTTCCAGCGCGCGCCCATTGAGGCTGGCCGCCAGCTTGGCAACCTGTTCGCGGATGGCGGCGCGGCGGGCTTCGCGGTCGAGCACGATGCCCTGCGTTTCCAGCACTTGCAGATAGGCGTTCAAGTCGGCGACCGCCGATTCCGGCGAGTCAAACGGGCGCAGACCGCGCGTGATATTGCCACTTGCCAAGCCCGCATATTCAAACGGAACGACCGCCCCGCCCAGCAGCGCGACAAACCAGCGGATCGGGCGCGAGAAGGCGACGCCGCTGCTGTTCCAACGCATCGACTTGCCGAACTTGATCCCGGCGACGACACCGGGCAGCGCCTCGGCCAGCACGGTCGCAGCAGGGCGCCCCTTCTGCTTGACGCGCGCTACCACATAGCGCCCGCCATCGAGGTCTTCGACCGCGAGATCGCTCACGTTGATGCCCTTACCGCGCGCGAACCCTTCGGCGGCTTTGGTCGGCTTGCCATCCGCATCAAACGCGCGGTCAGCCGACGGGCCTTTGAAGACCTGTTCGACTTCCGTCTGCACCGGGGCGACCGCCTGCGCGGTGATCACGAGGCGGCGCGGCGTCGCATACGCCTTGACGTCGCCGTGCGTTAAGCGCAGATCGTCAAACAGCTTGGGCGCGGCGGCGACGAGCTGTTCCAGCGCGTCATCGACATCGCCCGCAGGCAGTTCTTCCACGCCGATTTCGAGGAGGAAATCCGCCGGGGCGACCGCCGCTGCCGCCGCGTTCTGCTCCATACGGGCGGGCGCGGCCAACGTCGGCGCGAAGGTCGACGCCATCTTGTCGAGCGGATACTCCATCTCCATGCGCTGCTGCGTGAATTCCTTGGCGATGCGG
The DNA here is from genome assembly GCA_041916315.1 of Anaerolineae bacterium. Taxonomy (GTDB): domain Bacteria; phylum Chloroflexota; class Anaerolineae; order Aggregatilineales; family Phototrophicaceae; genus Flexifilum. The sequence continues at coordinate 179,165 of JAYRZU010000044.1, read as the reverse complement.
CGCGTCATCTCACGCATGCGCTTGAAATAGGAAGCGCGTTCCGTCACACCGATCGCGCCGCGCGCATCCAGCACGTTGAACAGGTGACTGCACTTGAGCACATAATCGTAAGCGGGGATGACCAACCCGGCTTCGAGCGCGCGGCGGTATTCGCCTTCGTAGACGTCATAGGTCTGGCGCAGACCGTTCACGTCCGCGACTTCGAAGTAGTACTTGCAGTGTTCGATTTCGCTGCGCAGGAAGATGTCGGCGTACTTCAGGTTTGCGTCCTGCCCGTACAGCCAGTCGATGTCCCATACGGCGTTCTTGCCTTGCAGCGGAATGGCGATCCGTTCGAGCCCATAGGTGATTTCGACCGACACGGGGTTGAGTTCGATGCCGCCCGCCTGCTGGAAGTACGTGAACTGCGTGATCTCCTGCCCGTCGAGCCACACTTCCCAACCGAGACCCCACGCGCCGAGCGCCGGGCTTTCCCAGTTGTCTTCGACAAAGCGGATATCGTGTTCGCGCTGGTTGATGCCCAACGCTTCGAGCGAGCGCAGATAGAGTTCCTGGGGGTTGCCCGTATCCGGCTTGAGAATGACCTGGTATTGGTAGTAGTACTGCATGCGGTTCGGGTTTTCGCCGTAGCGACCGTCATCCGGGCGCACACTCGGTTCGACGTACGCGACGCGCCATGGTTCGGGGCCTAACACGCGGAGCAGCGTGGCCGGGTTGCCCGTGCCTGCGCCGACTTGAACGTTGTACGGCTGCCAGATCACGCAGCCCTGAGCCGCCCAGAATTCGTGCAGCTTCATGATGATCTGCTGGAAGGATAACGGATTCGCCATGCGGAATTCCTAACCGATTCGTCCTGAAATGTGGAGGCTATTATAGCCGATTCAGCGGATTGTCTAAGGGCGGGTTTGGGCGGACAATCAGACCGTAAATGTGACCTATGTAGGGGCGCACCTGTGTACGCTCGGAGTGGGCAGACACATAGGTCTGCCCCTACAACGTCAACCTATCCGCGCTGCTTGAGGATGGTGGATGTTAAATCCGAGAGGCGGGTGCGCTGCTGACCGTTCGCGTCGAAATTCGCCGGGTCAAGCCAGGTCTCGAAGGCGGCCTGCAGTTCCGGCCATTCGCGGTCAATCGCGGCATACCACGCGGTATCGCGGTTGCGCCCTTTATAGATGAGCGCCTGACGGAAAACGCCCTCATACGACAGTCCCAAGCGCTGAGCGGCAGTCCGCGATTTCGCGTTGAGCGCGTCACACTTCCATTCAAAGCGGCGATAGCCGAGCTCAAACGCGCGCCGCATCATCAGGTAGATCGCCTCGGTCGCGGCGGGGGTACGCTGCAGCAGCGGCGAAAAGTTGATGTGTCCGACTTCGATCGATCCCGCCGACGGGGTGATGCGCAGATACGCCGCCACGCCGACCGCTTGATCGGTCCGCGCATCGACCACCGTTTGAAAGAGGGGGTCAATCACCAGCGAAACACGCTGGAGCCACTCAGTATAGCTGGCGAGTGAGTCAAACGGGCCATCGGCGAGATACGTCCAATTACGGTCATCGTCCGCGGTGCTGTAGGCCGCGTACAAATCCGTGGCATGGCGCTCAATCTCAAGCGGTTCGACGCGGCAATAACGCCCGATCAGCGCTTCGCGCGGCGGGACGGACGGCGGAGTCCAATTGGGCACGGCAAAACCAACCAGTTGGCCGAGGTGATTCACAGTGTTCATACGAGCAATCCTTCGAGTGTGAAGGCGTCAAGAAACACAGAGTATAGCAAATACGCGGACTGAATTCGCGTCGCGCCAAATGACCACGTCATTGGCGTCCGGGCTAAAACGTCGGATGTCCCAACGCGGTCAGGATCAGCGCGATGCCGACGAACAGCAGCGCCACGCCGAACGCGCCGACACCATCCCACAGCTTCAACCACTTGCGCCCCACGGTGAACCCGCCGATGATCAGCAAGGCCGCGCCCGCCAGCAGTTCGGCCAGCGTGTGCCCGGGGATCGGCGCGCTTGTGTTCAAGCCGGGCGGTACGGGCGGCAGTTCCATCGTCAGCGTGTAATCCTGCACCACATCAAATTGATTCGGACGTTGGATGGTCACACGCACCCGCCAATCGCCCGGTTGGCTGAGATTAGCCCCTTCGGCAGCGTATTCGCCATCGCGGGTCAGTGTGGGACGCAGTTCGCTTTGACCGAGATTGCGCGCCAGATAGTCAAAGCGCACGCGGATGAGCGTCGCATCGTCCACCGGGTCAATGCCGTCGTTGAGCAGCAGCACCTTGAAGGTGTTCTGACCCACCCAGCCCGGCTCGACGGTGAAATGCACATGCAGCCCATCGTCGCCAATATCGACCTGCGCGAAGGTATTATCTTCCGGTGGCTGGCGCAGAGCGAACGCCGCCCGCGCCGGGTTCACCGACGCCATGAGCGCCGCGCCGATGATGGCCACGAGCAGCAGCCCGATCTCCGCACCGACAAGGTTATACAGAATCCCCGTCCACTGCTCATTCCCGGCGCGCAGCCGCCGCCCGGTGCGCACCAGGTTGATCGCAGCGATGACCAGTACGGGCGCGATCAGGATCAGCTTGACGAGGAGCGCCTGACCGTACAGTGTGGTCAGCAGCGCGTCGAGGCTGCCCACGAACAACCAGCCACTGAACACACCCGTGATGACGAGCGTCAGCAGCGCCACCCGCGCCATATTCGAGAACCACGCTGTGAGCAAGCCCAGCGCCTCGGCGCGCCGTGCCAGCGGAATCACCGCGAAGAAGTGCATCAGACCGCCGAGCCACAACGCTGTCCCCAACAGATGCAGCCATGTGACCAGCGTGAGCGCCAGCGGATCGTGCGCGGCACTGGCGTGGCTGTATTGGCTCTGCGCGAACAATATCCCCGCGCCGATCAGCCAGGCAGTCACATAGCCGCCCGAGCGCTGCCGGGGCAGCCACAAGCTGATCCCCATAAGCGACCACAAGCCCAAGCGCACGAGCCACACATCGCCGAAACGCGTCGCCGAAATGACGCGCGTCATTTCACCTTGCACTTCATTGGTATACAGCAGCAGGTTGACGAACAAGACAACCCCATATAACAGCCAACCGATGACGATCAAATGGGTGACGCGACGCGGCACGGACGCCGCAACCTGCGCGGGCTGCCACACGAAGACGATGAAGCTGACGCCGCCGATCAGCAGCGCGGCGGCGAGGTGCGTCAGCCAGCGCAGCGCCGTGTCTGGCGCGGGAATCGTGTCCTGTCCAGTCGGGTTGAGAGCCGCCCCCGCCGCCGTGCCAATCGCAAAGGCGTAACTGCCGCGCGTTTGATGCCCGTCCTCCGCCGACAGCGCGCGCCAGACCACCGTGTACAACCCATCTGGCAGGTCGCCCGGCACCAAGTGCATGATGGTGGTGTCAGCCGGGTCGACGACGGCAGCAGGCGTGGTGACGGTCGTCCCGTCCCCGCGCTCTAGCTCAATCGAGCTGAACTCGGGCTCCAACCGTTCGGTGAAATACAGGCTGATCACGGCGGGCGCTTCCGCCAGTTGACTGTTTGCGGGCGGGTCTGCCCGGTACAGGTTGCTGTGGGCAGACACATGCTGCACCGTTAGCAACAGACTGATGAGGCACAGCAAGAGGATGCGACGATGATGCATACTGCGGACCTTTTACAATAAAATGCCAAACCTTGTGGGACAAGACGTTCGCCTCGTCCAAAATCGGTCACGCTACAAAACCAGCTAGCAGACCGTGACCGCCTTTTCTGGCGCTGAGGACGAGGCATGGCGGTAACTACGTCGAATAGCTTGAAGTCCCTTTGGGGCAGCGGACGCAATTCATTGCGTCCCTACACAAACATAGTTTTCTCGTAGGGACGCGATAAATCGCGTCCAAAAAGTCCCAAAACCGACCTGTAACCCGTTTTCACAGCATACGCCGCACTTACCGCCATGCCTCGTCCCTACACAAGCGTCATATCTGTCCCCTCCCTGAATTCGGGGTGGGGTTAAACGCCGACTTATGACCCCGACGCAGCACGCAGGGCTTCCAATTCGGCGCGCAGTTCATCGATCTGCGCTTGCAGCTCGTCGATGCGGGCAGAGTCGGACTCCAGCGCCGGGAACAGGATGTCGGTGGCAGGTTCGACCACGCTGAATTCGCCATCCGCTGATGTAAACGTCTCGTTGACTTCCAGATCGCCCAGCGTGCCCGTCAGGATGAACGTATAATCACCGGGAAGCGTCGGTATGAGATCGGCGGTGTAGTGACCGGGTTCATTGGCCACAGGCTCCAGGCGCAGCGGCAGCGACTGCGGGCCGAACTGCACGGTCAGCGTGAGCGTTTGCTCAGCATCACGGCGGGGCGCTTGGGTCTCATGGTTGGTGATCGAGATCTCCGGGCCGTTGAACACCCCCACATAGGCCGGTTCCACCCGCCAGCCGAAAACGATTTCGTAATTGCCGACAATCCGCCCTTCATGGGCGAAAACCGGGGCGCTGAAGACCACCAGCAGCAGCGCAATCAACAAGAGCGTGATCCACTTTTTCATACGGTTATCTCTCCGTAACTCGCATTGCATAGGCGTGTTCTTATAAGCATGAACATCAAAAACCTGACACAACGACTGAAACGCGTACCCGCTCGCAATCTCAAACGCCTTGATGATGGCGAATTGGTCGATTTAGCGCGGGGTGGCGATAAAGAAGCGTTCGGAGAATTATACGAGCGTTATCTCGAGAAAATCTATAACTATGTGTACTACCGTACCGGGAATCATCACGACGCCGAAGATTTGACGGCGCGCGTCTTCACCCGGGCGATGGCACACATTGAGACCTACACCGAGCGCGGCGTGCCCTTTCAGGCCTGGCTGTACCGGATCGCCCATAACCTCGTGGCGAACTGGCACCGCGACCGCGGTCGACGCAAGGTCATCCCGCTGGATGAATTCATCGCCAGCAGCCTGGGGTCGGAGTCGCCCGATCATCAGGCGGAGGATAACGAAGAACGCGAAGCCCTGCTCCGCGCGATTCGGCGGCTGCCCGAAGAACGGCAGCAGCTCCTCATGCTCAAGTTTGTCGAGCATCTGTCGAATGCAGAAATTGGCGACATCATGAATCGGACGGAAGGCGCGGTCAAATCGCTCTACCATCGCACGCTGATCGCTTTGCGGGACGAATTGGGGACGGCGGTCGAACCAAGCACCAGCAGCAGGGAAACAAGAGAGGGTTAGTAGGGTAATGGGACAGTCGAACTTCGAAAATCTGCTTGCCGCCGTGACCGATGCCATCCTTGAAGACGAACAGGACATCGATCAGATCATCGGTCGCTACGCGGTGCCGCGTGGTGATGTGGAAAACTTCATCCGCTTGATTCGCCGCCTGCACATCACGTTGATCGGGGTGCGCCCGTCGCGCCGTTTCGCTTATCATCTCCGGCAGGAACTACTCGGCCAGCCCGAACGGAACGTGATCAACCGCGTGCGCTTTTTGCCACCGCGCGTGCAAATCGCCGCGGGCGTCGCACTGCTCGCCGGGTTCATGCTCCTGTCGCGCCGCCGCTTGCTCGCCGAATTGACCAGCGGCGCGGAAGTTGAAGAAGCCCCCGCCACCTAGATCATTCCGAGATCAGGCAGTCCGATGCTCAAACTTGTACTGCTTGATCTCGTTCAAGGCATCCTCCATCGTCCGGACAAACCGATACTTGCTTTTGGTGTTCGCCAATTTATACGCGGAGAACGCCATGTTGAGAATCGTCTCGACCAGGCTCCCCGCATTCACGATGATCACCAGGCGCTGCTTTTCCGGGTCGGAGAGCAGATGTTCACGCATCTTGAGCAGGGTTGACTTGCCTTCCGGCAGGATGTTCGCGCCCCGCTCAAACAGGTAGACGGCGAAACCATCCCGCTCCAGGGTCAAAAACTGCGCATCAACCAGTGACATCACTTTGCTGGCTTCTTCCCAATCCCACCGTTTCAACACATGCGCCAGCACAATTGTGTGTTCCGGGTCATACCACGAGACCTTATATAGATCGCTGCTGAGAATAACGTCCATCTTGATGCTCCTGTGGGAATCTGATTCGCGGCGCGGGCTGGCGCGAAGGTGCCGTGCCGAGCGTCCTCGCTAGTCGCTAACGCGGTTCGGATGAGCGCAGCGGGACGCTGGTCGGGTGCTGCGCCTCGTATTCGGCGATGACCTGCAGCGCCTGCCCGAGAGTGCGCACGAAGCGAAACTTGCTGCCGGTATCCAGAAGGCGGTAGGCGCTGAAGACGACCTGCAGGATCGTCTCGACGACTTTGCCGGAATTCACCACAAGCACCATACGCAGATTCTTTGGGTCAACGGCGAGGTGCTTGCGCATGTTTTGCAGCGCCGACTTCCCTTCTGGGAAGATATTCGCGCCATGATCGAACACGTAGACCGAATAGGCGTCATGCGTGAAGCTGAGGAAGATTTCGTCCATCTTCGCGAAGAGTTTGTCGGCGTCGTCCCAATTCCAGTGGGCGTGAATATGGGCGAGCACGACTTTATGTTCGGAGTCGTACCAGGAAATCGAAAAGGCTTCGTCGGAGTGGATTAGTTCCATGAGGCACATCCCTATTACATCGCGTACCCTTATATTATTCACTGATAACGGACTAGCTAAACGTAAGGGTTGGCTCGCATAGGCCACCTCGGACGCGGATTCTCGCGTCCGAGCGGCTATTTTTGATGAATTTTTCAGACGGGGGACGAAACGTGCCAGCGCATTAGCGCATGGCCATGAGGCGATCCCGAAGGCGCGCCGACAGATTCACGATGATCGTGCCGACGAACTGCGCATCGCGCCCGACGAGGTAGCGGGTGCGCGGACGCGCCGCCGTCAGCGCGTGACCAATCGCCTCCGCGACGATCTCCGGGGGCGCGCCGGTTTTGGCCGCTTTCGCTGCCCGGTCACGTGTTCCCTGAATCTCTTTGCCGTACAACGTATTCGCCTCGGGTGACATCTTGGCCGCGAGCGTATCGCCGATTTGCGTGGCAGTATCCCAGATCGGTGTGGCGATCTCCCCCGGTTCAATGGCGACGACTTCGATACCCCACGGTTGGAGTTCCATACGCAGCGCATCGTTGAGCGCTTCGAGCGCGTACTTCGAAGCGTGATATGGGCCGATAATCTTGCCCGAAACCAGTCCGCCAATACTGCTGATATTGACAATTCGCCCGCGGGCTTGGCGCAGCAGCGGGATAAACGCTTGCGTCACGGCGACCTGCCCGACTACGTTGACTTCGAGCTGCCAGCGCAAATCGTCGAGCGGGATGAATTCGAGCGGTGCGGCCACCGCGATCCCCGCGTTGTTGACGAGGCCATACAAGCCCATGTCGCCAACAATCTGCGTGATCTGCTGGGCCGCGCCGGCGATCAATGCGGGGTCGGTCACGTCGATCTGAATGGGGCGCAGCCGATTGGACGCTTCCCGACACAGCGCCTCGCCGTCAGACAGTTTGCGTACCCCCGCCAATACATGAAAACCTAATTTGTCGAGATGCAGTGCCGCCGCGCGTCCAATACCCTTCGACGCGCCCGTGATGAGGATATACCGTTCCGCCATGATCCAAGCTCCTTACTTTAACAACTCGTTCGTTGAACTACCTACCGATAGGTCAGGGAAATGCACAAAAAAAGAGAAACTTACGGTCGTAACCCATCCATATACAAGCGCACGAGCTGGTCGGCCAGCCCTTCAATCGGCTTGTGCTTGTACTCGCTCTCCTCATGTAGGCTCTGCACCGAAACGATGAATGTCACCGCCACCATATGCGCGTCAACTGCCCGAATCTCGCCGCGCGTCTGTGCCGCCTCGATCAGCGTCGTGACCGGCTCGAAGATCGCCGCGTTCCCGGCCATGAGCACATCGTGCGCGAATTCGGGCGGCAGTGCGCGGATATCCGTACGAAACAGGCGCGACGTATCAAAGGGCGGGTGCGTCACATGGAACAAGGCAATCGCCGTGAGCTGTGACCGGAGATCAGGTTTGGCCGCTGCCAAAACACTGCGTACGCCGTCACCGATTTCGGCCAGCATCCGCATCATCACTTCCGTATAAAGCTGGTCTTTGCCCTGCGGCGCATGGTAATACAAAGATGCCTTACGCACGTTCAACACTGCGGCGATATCATTCATCGTCACGGACAGATACCCGCGATCTCGAAACAAAGCTGCGGCGGCCTGTAGAACGCGCTCGCGCGCTTCACTGCTGTCTGTCATTTTACCTACCTAACGGTCAGTCAATAAGATAGTACTTTTCGCTGTGCGTGTCAAGTACCCCACTTTACAACAAATGCAAAACGGGTTATAGTGATCTTACAAATCAGGCGCTTTTTCCAAGCGCAAAATTTCACATCCCTGTTGACACTTAGCGTGCTTTTGCGCTATAATGCGCGTTCACGTTTTGTCTCTATTTGCCTCGTTGGTGGGGATGCGCCCAAGTTGCATTAAACCCAAGGACTCGTCGGAACGATAGTTCACTATCGTCTCCCGTTTTTTGATTCTTCCGTACATAGACTGAGGAGCGGTGCATTGCAACGGTATACTCAAGTCAAGAATTATGCTCGTACTGCCGATGTACAACTGCTGCCATCGCTGATCGAAGTACAAGTCAACGCGTTCAAATGGTTCCTCGAACACGGCCTCGCAGAACTGTTTGATGAGATCAGTCCGATTGAAAGCTACAACGGCAACCTGAAGCTGTACTTCCCCGGCAACAGCCGCGAAGCACAGGAATTTGGCTTGCGGTACTGGTTCGAAGAACCCAAGTACAGCGAAGAGATTTGCCTCGAACGCGATATGTCGTTTGCCGCCCCGCTCTACATCCGCGTGGCGCTCGTCAATCGTGAAGCAGGCGATGAAGTTGTCACTTCTGACATCTTCCTGGGCGATTTCCCGATCATGACTGAAAAGGGAACGTTCATCATCAATGGGACGGAACGCGTGGTCGTCAGCCAGCTCATCCGCTCCCCCGGCGTCTACTTTGACGCTGAAGAAGACCGCACCACGGGTCGTCTGCTGGCGAACTCCAAGCTGATCCCGGATCGCGGCGCGTGGATGGAATTTGAAACGCGCAAGAGCGACTATCTGGCGATTCGCTTCAACCGCAAGCGCACGATTCCGGTGACGATTCTGCTGCGCGCGCTGGCCGCTGTCAACGACAACATGCCTGCCGAGCTGTCCCCGATTCAGACGGGCAGCGATGAAGAGATGATGGGCCTGTTCGCCGCGGTGGACATCGATCCCGATCATCAGTTCATGGCGAGCACGCTCAAGATGGAACCGGTGTGGGAACTCAAGAAAGAACAGACGGTCGCGCAGGCGGCATTGATCGAGTTCTATCGCCGTATGCGCCCCGGCGACCCGCCCACGCTCGACAACGCGCGCGAATATCTGGAAAGCCAGTTGTTCGACCAGCGCCGTTACGATCTCGAACGCGTCGGTCGCTACAAGCTGAATCAGCGCCTCGGCCTCGACAGCACGATCCCGCGTACCACGCGCACCGTCACCAAGGGCGACATCGTCAAGGTGCTGGAGCGCATGATCCTGATCAACACCGGCAAGGCCGCCAAGGATGACATCGATCATCTCGGTAACCGCCGCGTGAAGACCGTCGGCGAACTGCTGCAGAACAAGCTGCGCGTCGGCCTGCGCCGCACCGAACGCGTCGTCAAGGAACGTATGTCGATCCGTGAGAGCGACAACCTCACGCCCGTGACGCTCGTCAACATCCGTCCGGTCGTCGCCGCGATCCGCGAATTCTTCGGCTCGTCGCAGCTCTCGCAGTTCATGGAACAGACCAACCCGCTGGCAGAACTGACGCACAAGCGGACGCTCTCCGCGCTTGGCCCCGGCGGTCTGCGGCGTGAACGTGCTGGCTTCGACGTGCGTGACGTGCATCACAGCCACTACGGTCGCATCTGCCCGATTGAAACGCCGGAAGGCCCGAACATCGGTCTGATCGGTCGTCTGGCCAGCTATGCCCGCGTCAACGAATACGGCTTTGTCGAAACGCCCTACCGCCGCGTGATCAAGTTCCTCGCCGGGACGGACGCTGACCTGCTGGGCCGCGTGATCCGCGAAGACGTGACCGATGCCGATGGCAACGTGCTCGTCAACGAAGGCACGGTCGTCGACGAAAAGGTCGCGAAGAAGCTGGCTAAAATCGACAAAGTGCCGATCATGCCGTTCGTCGAAGCGGACATCATCTACCTGTCGGCGGACGAAGAAGACAACTACGTCATCGCGCAAGCGAACGCGCAGTTGGGCGAACGCAACGAATTCATCACCGACCGCGTGTCCGCGCGCCACAACCAGAAGTTCCTGGTCGTCCCCGCCCGCCGCGCCGACTACATCGACATTGCGCCGCGCCAGATCGTGGGTATCAGCGCCGCGTTGATCCCGTTCCTCGAACATGACGACGCCAACCGCGCCCTCATGGGTTCGAACATGCAGCGCCAAGCCGTCCCCCTGCTCCGCCCGGACGTTCCGATCGTCAGCACGGGCATGGAAGACAAGGCCGCGTATGACAGCGGTCAGGTGCTGGTGGCGGATGTGGACGGCGAAGTCGTCAGCGTGCAGGGTGATCGCATCATCGTGCACACGACGAACGGCGACGAACGCATCTATCGTCTGCGCAAGTACAACCGTTCCAACCAGTCGACCTGCGTTGACCAGCGCCCCATCGTCAAGAAGGGCGAGCACATCAAGAAGGGCACCGTCATCGCGGACAGTTCGTCCACGTGGATGGGTCAGCTCGCGCTCGGTCACGATGTGCTCGGCGCGTTCCTGTGCTGGGACGGCGGTAACTACGAAGACGCGCTGCTGATCAGCGAAGACATGCTGCGCAACGACAAGTTCACGAGCATCCACATCGAGAAGCATGAAGTGGAAGCGCGCGATACGAAGCTCGGTCCGGAAGAAATCACCTACGATATTCCGAACGTCGGCGAAGACGCGCTCAAGGATCTCGACGAATTCGGCATCGTGCGTATCGGCGCGGAAGTCGGCCCGAACGACATCCTCGTCGGCAAGATCACGCCGAAGGGCGAAAAAGAACTCAGCCCGGAAGAAAAACTGCTCCGCGCGATCTTCGGTGAGAAGGCGCGTGAAGTGAAGGACTCCTCGCTGCGTCTGCCGCACGGTGAAAAGGGTAAGGTCGTCGACGTGAAGACCTTCACCCGCGAAGAACACCCGGATCTACCCGCGGGCGTGGAGAAGATGGTGCGCGTGGCCGTCGCCCAGAAGCGTAAGATGACCGTCGGCGATAAGATGGCCGGTCGCCACGGCAACAAGGGTGTGATCTCGCGTATCGTCGCCATTGAAGACATGCCCTATCTGTCCGATGGGCGTCCGGTCGAAATCATCCTCAATCCCACGGGTGTGCCCGGTCGTATGAATCTCGGTCAGGTGCTGGAAATCCACCTCGGGTGGGCGGCGGAACGCCTCGGCTTCCGCGCGATCACCCCGGTGTTCGACGGCGCGAAGGAATGGGAAATCCAGTCCGAACTCGGCCGCGCGTGGATGCTGGACCAGTCGTGGAAGGAAATCACCGACCGCGCCTGGGAATGGATCACGCAGTTCGAGTACAACCCGGAAGACCTCGAAGACGATGACGAAGTGCGCCGCCTGTTCGTCCATGACTGGATTGGCCAGAGTGGGCTCTACGACCCGGATCAACTCCTGAGCGATATCGGCTATACGCGCCGCGCCGTGTTCGCGGAATGGCTGCGTGAAAAGGGCTACGACCCCGACGGCATCTTGCTGTTCGACACGACTGACCTGACCACGGAAGAACGCAAGCGCCGTGATCAGAACGCATTCGACGTGGCGCTGTACCTGTGGATGCAGTGGGCCGACCCCGAAACCGTCGTGCCGGAAGGTTTGAGCGGCAAGGAACTGCTGCCCTACGCCGACCGCGTGATGTTCAACACGGGCAAGGCTGTCCCGGTCTACGGCAAGCACGTCCTGTACGATGGCCGCACGGGCGAAAAGTTCGACCAACCGGTGACCGTCGGCATCATCCACTTCCTGAAGCTGGCTCACCTCGTCGAAGACAAGGTGCACGCCCGCTCGACCGGCCCGTACAGCCTCGTCACCCAGCAACCGTTGGGCGGTAAGGCGCAGTTCGGTGGTCAGCGCTTTGGTGAAATGGAAGTGTGGGCGCTGGAAGCCTATGGCGCGGCGTACACGCTGCAGGAAATGCTCACCGTCAAGTCGGATGATGTGCAGGGGCGCGTCAAGACTTACGAAGCGATCATCAAGGGTGAACCGATTGAAGAACCGGGCATCCCGACCTCGTTCCGCGTGCTGGTGAAGGAACTGCAAAGCCTCGGCCTCGCGGTCGAAGCCATCAGCGACACGGGCGAAGTCATCCGCTTCGGCAAGGAAGACGAGAAGCAGAAGCCTCCCAAGGTGCCGACGGGTCTGCTCGGCATTGGCGGCGGCACGGGCACCGACCCCGACTTCCTGCCGTAAGGTAATCTCACTCCCTCTCCAGTCGGAGAGGGGAAAACACCAAATCAGTGTAGGGACGAGGCATGCCTCGTCCCTTTTTATTTCCCCAACACCCGACTTCCTTGCTGAAAAAGCGAACACTTGGTCAAATTACTCCTTGACTCTCCCACCGCTGGAAGGTCTATCGTTGAGCTGTACATGAGACGTGAGGCAACATGATCCGCATTGGTGAGTTTTCGCAGTTATCGCGCGTGCCCGTGAAAACGCTGCGCTTTTACGACGAGATCGGCTTGCTCAAACCCACCATCGTCGATCAGTTCACCAGCTATCGCTACTACACGCTGGATCAACTGCCGCGCTTGCACCGGATCCTCGCGCTCAAAGAACTCGGGCTGTCCCTCGACCAGATTGCCACGCTGCTCAACGAAGATCTCTCGGTGGAGCAAATTCGAGGCATGCTCCGCCTCAAGCAAGCGGAACTTCAGCAGCATATTCAAGGAGAGCAAGAGCGGTTAGCGCGGGTTGAAGCGCGCATCCGCCGAATCGAAATGGAAGGTCAAATGCCAACGCAAGAAGGTGTGATCAAGCAAACGCCTAGTTTCCGTGTCCTAGCGTATCGGGAAATGCTGCCCGACACCAAGGCCATTCCTGCGTTTTTCGAGCAGGTTATGGGGGCGGTGATGATGAGCAACGTGCCATTCAGCGCGCCGATGCTGGCGTTGTATCATCACGCCGCCTACCGTACCGTGGAAATGGATACCGAAATCGCTATCCCCGTGCCCAATGACTACCACCGTGAGGTGCGGGTCGATGAGCAGCGTGTCATGAGCATCCGCACCATTCCCGCTTACGACGCCGTCGCCTCGATGCTGCATCACGGCAGTTACGCGAACATCGACGACACGTATATCGCCCTCTCCCGCTGGATCGTTGAGCGGGGTTACACAATCATCGGCCCCGCCGCCGAAGTCTATCTCCGCTCCATGGGTGACACGCAGAACCCGGACGAACTCCTGACAGAGATTCAGTTCGTGGTCGAAAAGGCAACGGCAAACGCTAGCTAAGCAGGCTATACAAACCGGACGAGGCCAGCCTCATCCGGTTTGTTTGCTATAATCTCCATACGTGTTGGATGTGAGGATCAGCCCATGGCGGACATGGCGAAAACCAAGATCACCGCGCAGGAGTTTGCCGAACTCCCCGAACAGCCGGGATTCCCCATCGTGGAACTCATCGACGGAGAGATTATCTTGAGCGCGAGCCCTGTTGAAGACCATCAACGTGTCTGTTTTCGAATTGCACGCTTGGTCGATGATTTGAAGCCGAACGGTGAAGTGTTTATCGCTCCGTTTGACGTGCACCTTGACGACTCCAATGTGGTTGAGCCGGATGTCATGTGGATTGCCGAAAACAGCCAAGCGGCGGTGAATAAGTGGGTGTACGGCGCGCCTGACCTCATCATAGAAATCTTCTCGCCGAGCACGATGAAACGTGATCGGAACGAAAAGTTCACCCTCTACGAAAAATTCGGCGTGCGCGAATACTGGATGATCGATCTCGAGTACCAGCAAGTCGAAGTGTGGGTGCACAGTGCGGCTGGCTTTGATCGTCTTGGTATGTACGGCAAAGCGGGCAGTTTCACATCGCCGACGCTCGGTCAGCCCGTCGATCTGGCTCCGGTGTTCCGCTAATGCACATCACGCACCGGCACGAGTGGAACATCACCCCGGCGGAAGCGATTCGCCTGCAGCAGCAGATGCGCGGCGAAGTCGAGTATCAGCGTCCGCTCGACCTGAGCGCGATCAAACTGGTGGCGGGCGTCGACGTGAGCGTGCGGCCGAACCCCGCAACCGGGCGCGACCATTCACAGGCGGCAATTGCCGTGCTCTCGTTTCCCGATTTGCAGCCCGTCGAGACCGTGCTCGCCGATATGCCGACGCCCTTCCCCTATATCCCCGGCCTGCTCTCGTTTCGCGAAGGGCCAGTGCTGGAAGAAGCCTTCAAGAAGCTGCAATCCGCGCCGGACGTCTTCATCTTTGATGGCATGGGGCGCGCTCATCCCCGCCGTATGGGGATCGCCGCGCACATGGGTTTGTGGCTGCAGCGACCGACGATTGGCTGTGGCAAAACGCATCTCATCGGCAAATACGCCGAACCCGCCGACGTCAAAGGCGCGTACAGCGAACTGACCGACCACGGTGAACTGATCGGCGTGGTGCTGCGCACGCGGGCGGGCGTCAAACCTGTGTACATCTCCGTTGGCCACCTGGCCGACCTCGCCACCTCGATTGAACTCGTCATGCGCTGCTCACCGAAGTACCGCCTCCCCGAACCGATCCGCGCTGCGCACAACGCCGCCGGACAGTACGGCGGCTGACAAACATTAATATTTCATGGCAGCAAGCTCATGGTAATATGCGTGAGTTGTCACATGATGAGAAAGCCGCTATGAGCAGCACAATCGATCTGTATACGCTGAAGTGGAGCACGCTCAACTTCTACGATCTGGTGCAGGTCTATCGCGATCTCGCCGTCGAACTCGACCATGTCACCGATGAATTCACCCGCGCGGTCGAACTCGACAAACGCGCGTACTATCACGGTGCGATGACCGCGCTGCAGTCGTCCCAAGGCAAGCTGCTGGCCAAGCTGGCCGACATTCTCGAAGAACACGGCCACCTTGACCCGTGTGATTACCCCAACTACGATGCGCGTATTCGCCGGGCCCGCCCCATTATGGAACTGATGGTGCAGGAGCTGTTCAACTAACGGCGACGATAAGCCTGCTCACGTCCCCGATTCGCCAGCGCATGGGCGATGCGGTGAAACTCGTCGCTGGCTTTCAGGTACGCCACGGTCAACCGCACACGTTCAACCCGGTTCGCCGCGTAATGCGCGATCACGGGCAGCGAGTCGGTGTAGAGCGTGACGGTTTCGCCATCGGGAACGAGCGCCAGCGCCTGTTCCGCCGCCAGTAGTTCGGCTTGATGGGCGTCCGTGCCGGGACGGCCCCCGCACACCCTGAGATCGCCGGGTCGCCCGTAGATGCCGTAGCCGATACAGCCGAGCTTGTACGACCCGTCGATCCAGAAGCGCTGCCCAACGGTCACAACAACGCTTCCAAAAGCTGCGGTAGGCCGTCAAAGACGTGATCTGGCTGTGTGGCGCTGACTTCGAGTTCGGCGCGAGTCGCCACTCCCGTCAGCACCAGTGCCGTCTGCAAACCCGCCGCTTGCGCCCCGTCGATATCCGTATCCATGCGGTCGCCGATCATCAGTGTATGGGCGGCGGATGTGCCGAGCAGTTCCAGCGCCGCGTCGAACATGGGGCGATTCGGCTTACCCATCATGCGCGGCGCTGTCCCCGCCCCGGTCTGAATCGCCGCGATGATGCTGCCCGCTCCTGGCACAAGGCCATCGACCATCGGAAAGGTCTTGTCGCCATTCGTGCCGATGAAATCCGCGCCGCCGCGAATGAGCTGCACTGCCCGCTTCAGCTTGTTGTAGGTCAGGTCAAAGTCGATGCCGACCACTACGACGCGCGCCGCGTCGCTCAGGTCAAAGCCCGCCCGCACGACCATCTGCCGCAGTCCATCCCCACCCACGACATAGACCGGCGTGCCTTGCGGATACGTGCGCGTCAAATAGCTGATCGTCACGCGCCCCGACGTGAGGATCTGATCCTCGCGTATGTCCGTGATGCCCATATGTTCCAGCTTCTGCACATAGTCGGCGGGCGATTTAGCGCTGTTGTTGGTCGCCGCCGCGAACGGCAGACCACGCGCTTTAAGCTTATCGAACAGGGCGCTGGCGCCGGGGAGCAGTTCATCCCCGCGCCACACCACCCCATCCATGTCCATGACGACGCCGTGAATCTCGGTCATTCAAATTCCTATCTGTGCAAATGGGATAACAATCGTCGCAGTCGGGGGATTTAGCGCTTCCGGCGGGCATAGGTCGCCTGCCACACCTCGCGATACTCTTTCTTGCTCTCCTGTACCCAACCATCGGCACTCAGAGCGTCAAGCAGCTTTTTCATCTCGGCCTGCGATAGGCTCTGGCGGGTTTCCGACTTCGCTTTGCTCGCATCATCCGCATCCCGGTAACTAATCCGCACACCCCACCACGACCACGGCGTGTCGAAGGTTCGCTCGCCGCTGACTTCGGTATATTCCCAACCCGGTTGCACCGCCATACGCCAGTCTCTCCCTGTTCGACATCAATGCCAGGCTCAAGATGAGCAATGATACTCAGCACGGCGGCGTGTTACAATCGGCGGCATTCACGTCTGCGCCTCACAGCAACTTGAGGCTCGATTTTAGGAGACCCGACACGATGACCTTTTCGATTGCCGCGTATGATCCGGACGAAGGCGCCTGGGGCGTCGCCGTCGCCAGCAAATTCCTTGCCGTCGGCGCCATGGTACCGTGGGTGCGCGCGGGCGCGGGCGCAGTGGCGACGCAGTCGTACGCCAAAATCAGCTTTGGGCCGGACGGCCTCGGCATGATGGCCTCTGGCATGAGCGCCGAAGAAACGCTTCAGCGCCTGCTCGAAGCCGATCCCGGTCAGGCGACACGGCAGGTCGGCATCGTCGACGCGGACGGGCGCGCCGCCGCGCATACGGGCGTCAAATGTAATGACTGGGCGGGGCATCGTATCGGCGTCGGTTTCTGCTGTCAGGGCAACCTCCTCACCGGGCCGGAAGTCCTCGAAGCCATGGCGACCGCCTATATGAGCGCCGAAGGCGAATTCGCCGATCGGCTGATGGCGGCGCTCCTGGCGGGCGACCGTGCGGGCGGGGATCGGCGCGGGCGGCAGGGCGCAGCGCTCTATGTGGCGAAGCTGGATGGCGGCTACGGCGGCGACAACGACCGCTATATTGACCTGCGCGTGGACGACGACCCGGATCCGGTCGCGCGGTTGGAAGGCTTGCTCACGCTGCATCATCTCTACTTTGGCGAGACACGCCCCGAAGACCGCGTGCTGATCACGCCGGAACTGGTGCGCGAACTTCAACTCATCATGCGCGAGCAGAAATACTACGGCGGCGAGCTCAACAGCCAGTGGAACGAGCCGACCATCGAGGCGTTTGACCGCTTGATCGGCACGGAAAATCTCGAAGAACGCTGGCGGGCTGCCGATGCCCCGACGCACATCGACCGCGTGGTGCTGGCTTACCTGCGGGGACGGTTCGGGAAAAAGTGAGCCGCCGCCGCGCCATCTATCTCATTCTGCTCATCGGCGCGGTGATCCGGCTGCATGCGCTCGGTCAGGATGTGCGCTTTCACCCCGACGAAGCGCTGTTCGCCACCTTCGCCCGCCATGCCGCGCTCAACGGCGATTGGCTGCTGCACGGATCACTGGACAAGCCGCCGCTGGCGATTTACGCGAGCGCGCTCTCTATGACCTTGTTCGGTGCGCGGGTCGACAACACCATTCTGACCTTCGATTACCGTGTCGGGGAGATCACCGCGCGGCTGCCCGGCGTCTTCGCGCAGATTCTGCTGGTCGCGGTCGTGTATGAGCTGACGCGGCGGCTGTATCGCGGTCGCACGGTCGCGGCGTGGGCGGCGCTGTTTGCTGCCTGTTCCCCGGTCGCCGTGGCCTTCAGCGCGACCGCCTTCACCGATGGGCTGATGCTGCTTCTGATGACGCTCGCGCTGTGGGCCATCAGCCGGAGCAACTGGTTGTGGAGCGGTATCTGGTTAGCACTGGCGGTGACCAGCAAGCAACAGGCGCTGTTTTACCTACCGCTCGTGCTGGCGCTCGGTTGGGCGGTGGATGGTATGAGTCTGCGCCGCTGCGCCCAGTTCGCCGCCCCGCTCGGCCTCGGCGTGCTGGCACTGGTCGTGTGGGATGCGGCGCGCGCACAGTCAACCAGCTTCTGGACGCTGGCAGCGGCGAACAATGCCATCGACGGACTCGCGACCGATCCGGGCGCGCGTCTCGGAGCGTGGACGGAACTCGGACGCCTGCTGCTCGGTACACCGACATTTTTGCTGCTCGGAGGTGCAGCGCTGGCCGTGGTTAGCGGCGTCATCCGCCGTCCACGTGAACAGGCCACCGTGATCGATACCGTGCTCGCCCTCGGCGTGATCGCCTACATCGGCGCGCACGTGCTGATCAACTTCAATGTGTACGACCGCTACCTGCTGCCACTCGTGCCGCTGCTGGCGATTTTGGGCGCGCGGGGCGGCATATGGCTCTGGGGGCAGATCAGCCGAGTTTCCCCGCGGGGTGAAGTCGCCGTGATTGCAGCGGCCATCGCGCTGGCGCTCGTCGTCGGTGGATGGAATGCGGCAGAAGGCAGCGTGAATGTCGGCGGAGATGGGGGCAACGGTCGGCGCGGCGTCTATACCGGCATTAATGAACTGGCAGACTTCCTCAACCAGCAGCCCCTGGGCGCGATCATCTACGACCGCTGGCTTGGTTGGGAATTAGGCTATTATCTAGGGGAATGGACCGATAAACGTAAGGTGTATTACCCAACCATCGAAACACTGGTCGCCGGAGCGCTCGAACAACCGGACCCGGCTCCCCGCTATTTGGCCGCCCCGGTCGATCAGCCGATCGCCAGTTGGCTTGATGCGCTGCAGGAAGCCGGGTTCACGGTAACGCGCGTCTACAACGCCCAGCGCTTCGTCGTCTATGAGCTGCTACCGCCGCCCCGCCTTTAGCATCTCTTGCACCACTGTCACGAGATTGTGGGCGATATAGGGTTTGGTCAGATAGCGATCCGCGCCGCCATTCAGCGCATCGCGAATTTGATCCGGATCCACCAACGCGGACAGCACCAGCACGGGCATCTCGTCATAGGCGGGCTGACCACGGATAATCGCCAAAAACTCCATCCCGCTGATGTCGGGCATCATGAGATCGAGAATCAAAAGATCGGGGTGGAGCCCTGACTCAAGCTGCTGTCCGGCCAAGCGCGCATGTTCAACTGTCACCACGTTTAAGTTGATCCGTGCGAGCAAGATGCGAACGAGCTGCAAGAGATCGGGGTCATCATCAACCACGAGGATGCATTTTCCGCTCAAAGTCACCGCTTACACGCCTTTCTGCGTTTCGGAGGAAACGATCGTAATGTAGCTTACCACAGCCTGTTTTGCTCATCCCTATAGATCGGTGTATTCTCAAGATTATATCGTGCACCAGGAGGTCTTCGCTTGAAACGTTTGATCCAGCTTGTCGTGTTATTGGCGATCCCGTTACTTTCGGCAGGGTGTTTTCGTTCGGCTGGGGACACAATTGAGCCGACTCAGGATGCCGCCTCGAACTCGGTCGTGCTGGAAGCTACCACCACTACCCCGTCGAGCGGCTTACCCGGCACGCCGACGCTTCCTCCCATCACCATTCTAGCACCGAACACGCGCCCCGCGGTAACTGATGAAGTTCCGGTCGAAGCCGCGACCACGCGTTCACCGCAAACCATTGTGCCGCCGCCGACCGCCACGCCACAGTTCATCACGCCCGGTTCGCCGCTCGGCCCCGTCCCCATTGAGACGAGCACGCCGCGCCCCGCCTCGGAAACCACAGCGGAGGCTGAAAGCGCTGGCGACACGGGCGACGGTGAAGGCGCGACTACGCGCATCAATAACGATCCGTGCATCTACATCGTGGAATCGGGCGACAGCCTGTACTCGATTGCCATTGACCATGATACCACCATTGATGATTTGCTGGCGGCGAATCCCGACCTCGATGGCGATCCGCCTGTCATTTTCCCGGAAGATGAGCTGAATCTGCCGGACTGCGACGGCACGACGACGCGCACGCCGCGACCGACCGCCACGACGGAGCCGACCAACGCGCCCGGCACCGCGACCGCGGGCGAAGTCTACACCGTCGAACCCGGCGACACGCTGTTCAACATTGCGACGCGCTACGGCGTGACCATCGCCGACATCGTCGACGCCAACCCCGGCCTCGACCCGGATCGGTTGTCCATCGGTCAACGTATCATCATCCCACCGGATGAGGATTAACCTCTAGGATTCCCCGTAGGGGCATGGCATACCGTGCCCCTACCCCGTCGCCTTATTCCGCCAATTGCGCCGACCAGATCGTCAGGTCGTCAAAGGCGATGTCCGCCGCGCCGCCGTCCGCAACCGCCGCCGTGAGCCCCGCGAAGCCATCGGTATAGCGCGAGTCGCGCGTTTCGGCGATGAACTGCCCATTTACATACAGCGCCAGATAGTCGCCGACGCACACCGCCCGGATCCGATTGATGCCGCGATCCTGATTCACCACGTCCGTCTGCGTCCAATCGATCAGACCGTCGACCCGCTCGGTCGCGCCGCGCCGAATCGAGTAGTAGCCATCGCCACTGATGAGAAAATAGTAACCGTCGCCGTCATTGTTGGAACTGGCGCGGCACAGCACGCCGTAAGCGTTGTTCCGGTAATCGGAAAGCTGCGTGGTTTCCACTTCAATTACGACATCGGTGTGACGCTCGACGTTCAAGCCGGAGACGAAGCCCGCCTGCTCGGAATAAGCGCGGTACGTGCCATCTTCGATGCGAAAATCAATGCCGTAGCCTTCGGCAATCCGCCCGCGCCACGCGTAGCCCTCATCAAAATTCTCGCGCAGCAGCGCCTCGTTGAGGATGAACTGCTCGGTAGGGCGCGCCGTACAGCCGACCAGAAGTCCCAGCGCGCTCAGGAGCAGCAGCACACCGCGCATAGTTGTGACCCTTTCCCAGTATGAGAACCTTGAACATAACAGCCGTTTTGTTCGACATTTAAGGTTTGCCCGCCACATCCTTCGGTGTATAATCGGTGTGGTGGACGAAGTTCACTGAAAGAAGAACAAGCCCAAGGTTATACACCATGATTGAAGTTGTTATCGACAGCATCCGCGTGAGCCTCATGTCGCAGTATCGCATCGTGATCCTCAAGGATTCGACGACCGACCGATATTTGCCGATTTGGATTGGTCCGTGCGAGGCGGACGCGATCACGATTGAGCTGCAGGAGATGCCGCCGCAGCGTCCACTCACGCATGACCTGCTCAAGTCGATGATCCGTGAACTTGGCGGCAAAGTCGTCCACATCCTGATCAGCGATCTCCGCAATGACGTGTATTATGCCCGCATCGTCATCGATGTGGCAGGGCGACAAATTGAAGTCGACGCCCGCCCCAGCGACGCTATCGCGCTGGCCGTCCGCGCGAAGGTGCCGGTCTTCGTCTCCGATCACGTGATGGAACGGCATTCGATTGAGCCGGAAGAAGATGTCGAACGTACGATCGGCGGCAAAGAACTCGACGAAGATCGCCTGAGCGCGTTCAAAGATTTCGTCAACAGCCTCGATCTCGACGATTTAGACGACGAAGAAGAATAACGATCCGCCATCTGTCGGTTTGGTCGGCACAACTTGTAACACGACAACGGCGTACCGCTACCGGAGCGCCGTTTTGTTTCTCTTTGGATAGGGTTCATGACCTCTAACCCCGGTATTCTTAGGCTTGCGCCTCACAGCCCTGAAGCCGAAGAGGCGGTGATCGGCGGTGTACTGACCGATCCCGATCTGTTCCTCGGAATTGCTGCATACCTGCGTCCCGAAGACTTCCACATCAACCGCCTCGCGATTGTGTGGGAGGCGATGATGCGCGTCGCCGACCGGAACGACGGCATCGACGTGCTCACAGTCAGCGAGGAGATTCGCGCGCTCGGGAAAGCGGAACAGTTCGAAGACAAGGCGCGCGGCTTTCTCGTCAACCTGATCAACCGCACGCCGACCTCGGTCCATACGGAAGCGTACGCCCGCGTGGTCGAACGCCTCGCGATTCGCCGCCGCCTGCTCACCGCCGCCGACGAGATCAAGACCCTGGCGTATGACGAACAGCTCCCGGTGGAGCGCATCACCAGCGAGGCGGAGTCGCGCCTGTTCCGCGTGACGGAACGCAATCAGCGCGGCGACCTTGTGCCGATGTATCAGGCAATTGATACCTTCTTCGCCAGCATCGAACACAAGATGCAGCACCCGGACGAACCGATGGGCTTGCCCACGGGCTTCCGCGACCTCGACGGGCTGCTGAGCGGCTTGCAGCGCAGCGACCTGCTCATCTTCGCTGGCCGTCCGGGCATGGGAAAGACCAGTTTCCTGCTTTCCGTCGTGATGAACGCGGCGAAGCTCAACGCGCGCATTCTCATTTTCACGATGGAAATGGGACATGAACAGCTTGTCCAGCGTTTCGTCTCGATGGAGACCGGCATCAACACGCAGAAGCTCCGCACCGGCCAGCTTGACCAGCGCGAGTACTCGCGGTTCGTCGAAGCGACCGGACGCTTAGGCAACCTCAACATTTTCATCGACGACTCCGCTGCGATGACGCCTATCGAAATGCGCACGAAATGCCGCCGCATCGCCCATGAGTTCGGCCTCGACCTCGTCATCGTCGACTACCTGCAGTTGATGAGCGCGGGCGCGGGCTACGAGAACAACCGTGTGCAGGAAGTCAGCTACATCAGCCGCAGCCTCAAAGAACTGGCGCGTGAAATCAACGTGCCTGTGATTTCGGCGGCGCAGCTTTCGCGCGCGGTGGAACAGCGCCAAGATAAGCACCCGCAGTTGAGCGATTTGCGTGAGTCCGGCTGCCTGACAGGCGAGTCGCTGGTGTACCTGCCAGATACAGGCGCTTACGTGCCAATTCGTGATCTTCAAGGCCAATCTGGGTTCCGCGTCATGAGTCTCAACACCGATACTTGGAAACTCGAACCCGCCGAAGTCAGCCGCGCATGGTGTACGGGCGTCAAACCTGTGTACAAGCTGACGACACAGCTTGGGCGCACCATCCGCGCGACGGGCAATCACAAATTCCTGACGATCAACGGGTGGAAGCGGCTGGACGAACTCACGACCGAGGACTGCCTCGCCCTGCCCCGCGTCTTACCGAGTCCGGTAGAGCAGACGATGAGCAATGCTGAACTAGCGCTGCTCGGGCACTTGATCGGCGATGGCTGCACACTGCCCAGACACGCGATCCAGTACACGACGCGGGAAGCGGACATCGCGCAGATTGTCGCCGATTTGGCCGCAGACGTGTTTGGCGATCAGGTGCGTCCGCGCATCTATCGCGAACCGGGCCGCAACTGGTATCAGGTATTCCTCACGTCAACGCAGCACTTAACGCACGGCGTACACAGTCCCGTGCGCGTCTGGTTGGATAAACTCGGCGTTTTCGGCCTGCGCTCCTACGAAAAGCGCGTGCCCAAGCAAGTCTTCCAGCAGCCTGCCAGCGCGATTGCGCTGTTCTTGCGCCACCTATGGGCGACCGATGGGCATATCGGGATCAAGAAAACGACTAAAGGCCATTACCCGAATATCTACTATGCGTCGAGCAGCCGCGAACTCGCCAGCGCTGTACAATCACTGCTCCTGCGCCTCGGCATCAATGCCCGGTTGACCCGTGTTGCGCAAACTGGCAAGGGGCGCGATCAGTTCCATGTTGCGCCATCGGGACAAGACGACTTCCGCCGCTTCATCCAGTCGATTGGCGCAGTGGGTAGTCGGCGCGGCGAAGCACTATGCGCGGTCAGCGCGTATCTGGATACCCATCCCGCCAACACAAATCGTGACATTATCCCGCGGCAGGTCTGGCGAACCTATGCCGTCCCAGCGATGGCCGTATCGCAGCTCACAACTCGGCAAATGCAGGCGGAGCTCGGCAACCCCTACTGCGGCACGGGACTCTACAAGCAGAACATCAGCCGAGAGCGGGCGGCACGCCTCGCTCAGGTCGTACAATCTGAACCCATCGCCGCATTAGCGCAGAGCGATGTGTATTGGGATGCGCTTGTCTCGATTGAACCGGATGGCGAAAGCGAAGTCTTTGACCTTACCGTGCCGACAAATCACAATTTCATAGCTAACGACATCATCGCGCATAATTCGCTCGAGCAGGACGCGGATATCGTGATGTTCCTGTACCGCGATGTGGTGTACAACGAGGCGACCGAGTTTCCCAACAAAGCCGAAATCATCGTGGCCAAACACCGCAATGGCCCCACTGGGAGCATCGATCTGCACTTCGAGCGGTCACTGACCAAGTTCTCGGACGCCAAAACCATGAAGATCGATTTGGGCAGCCTATGACGAAGTTCAATGGCTTCCTGCCCGGCAAACAGCCGACCTTCGCGGTCTACACGCAGTTCATCAGCGAACTGCTGCCGCTCATCGACCATGTGAGTGAGCTCAAGGTGACGCTCTACGCAATGTGGGCGATCCAGCAGCGCGAAGGAACGTTTCGCTATCTGCTGCGGCGTGACTTCACGGCGAATGAAGCGTTTATGGCGGGCGTCGGCGGGGAAGCGGCCTTGGACGACGGCTTAGCGCGGGCGTGTGCGCGTGAATCGCTGCTGAGTACCGAAGTGGAACTAGGCGAATCGCCGGAGCGCCTGTATTTTATCAATACGGAAATGGGACGCACCGCGCTGGAGCAGGTGCGGCTTGGCTTATGGCAGCCCGGCAGCGAAAACTTAGTCGAAATTTTACCGGAGCGCCCCAACATCTACCGCCTGTACGAAGACCACTTCGGGCAGTTGACGCCGATGATCGCGGACATGCTCAAGGATGCCGAGAAGGATTTTCCGCTCAGTTGGATTATCGAAGCGATGCGGATCGCCGTCGCGAAGAATGTGCGCAATTGGCGCTTTGTGCAGGGAATCTTAGATCGCTGGCAGCGAGAAGGTAAAGGCAATGCGGTCGATCAAAGACCTGATGAACGGGATGGAAAACGATACATCTCCGGGGAATATGCCGACTTCCTCGAGTGGTGACGATGGGCTGTGCCCCCTATGCGGGCGTGAGTCGCTGTGCGACGGCCTCGGCTACGTGCGCGCCGATCTCCCCGTGGGACATCCGCAGTTCGGGCAGTTGTTCCGCTGCCCCAACTACCGCACCAACGCCGAACGCAAAGAAAAGCTGCGCAAGCTCGGCAACCTCGAAGCCTACAAAGACAAGACCTTCGAGAGCTTCGACACCGAAAACGTTCCGAACCTGAGCCCTAAACAGCGCGACTCCCTGCGCGAAGCCCTGCACTACGCGCAAGCCTACGCTTCCCAGCCGACCGGATGGATTCTGTTCGAGGGGACGTACGGCACGGGCAAAACGCACCTCGCCGCGGCCATCGGTAACGCCCTGCTCGACCACGAGGAGCGAGTGATCTTCGTCACCGTGCCCGACCTCCTCGACTATTTGCGCGGCGCCTATTCCCCTAACGCCGAATCCGGCTACGACGAAACGTTTGATCGCCTGCGGGATGCGGGCGTGCTGATTCTGGATGACCTCGGTGTGGAAAACCCGAGCGAATGGGCGGGCGAAAAGCTGTTCCAACTGCTCAATCATCGCTATGTCTACCGCCTGCCGACCGTCGTCACGACTAACGCCGATATCGAAACCATTGATCCGCGCCTCGCCAGCCGCCTCGCCGATAACAAGCTGGTGCAGCACGTGCAGATCAAAGCGCCAGATTTCCGCACCAATAAGAATACCTCCGTCGACGAAGTGCCGGATCTCGGGCTTTACCGCGAGATGACGCTGGAAAACTTCGATACACGCACCCGCGCCACCGTCGAAGAGCGTTCGAATCTGGACCGCGCCGTGCAGATTGCCCGTGAATTCGTCGAGGTCAAGTCGATGTGGCTGGTGCTGCTCGGCGCGTCCGGCACAGGCAAAACGCATCTGGCGGCGGGCATCGCCAATGAGCTGGATAAGGCGGGCGTCGGCGTGATCATGGTCACGAACACCGAACTGCTCGACTATCTGCGCTCCGGGGTGGATAATCGCACCCAGTTGAAGCTGGAGCGTCGCCTCTCGATTTTACGCAATGTCTCCGTGCTCGTGCTGGACGATTTAAGCTTCGACACCATGTCGTCGTGGGCGCGCGAAAAGGTCTTTCAGGTACTGGACTACCGCTATCTGCGCCGCATGAAAACGATCATCACCAGCACGCGCGCCGTCGAAGAGATGGATGCCCGCGTGCGTACGCGCATTCTCGACCGCCGCCGATCGGCTGTGTACGTCCTGACCGGGCGTCCCTACGTCGACCGGATGTACAAAACCTATTGACCTATGGCTACTTCCATCCTGAAGCCGATCACCGTCTCGCCCTACACACGCCGCGACCGTCATATCGTCTCTGACCTGTTGTTTCGCAACTACAACGTGCACACGCACCTTGACTGGCAGGAGACCGATAAATGGCTGGAGACGCAGCAGGGTGTCACGCGGCTGGCGTGGCAGCACGGGCGGCTGATGGGCATTCTGGCGACCGCCACGCCACTCGGCAACACGACGTGGATTCGCATCGCCGCGCTGGCCGATAACGCCGATGCCCCACGCACATTTAACGCATTGTGGGACTCGGTGGTCGTCGAATTGATCGGGAATAACGTCCAGCAGGTCGCCGTGCTGCTCATTCGCGACTGGCTAATCTCGTTCGTGCAGCCGCGCGGGTTCGCGCCCGCCGAGGAAGTCATCACCCTGCGCCGCGCCGATCTGCCCGCGCCGCCCGAGGAAATTCCGCCGAACCTCACCATTCATCCAACGCGCGACGGTGATATTCCGATCATCGCGCGCGTGGATCAGGCAGCTTTTGCGCCGCCGTGGCAGCTTTCGGATGTGGATGTGCGCGAGGCCGTGCGCGCCGCCGCCTACTGCACGGTCGCGGTGAGCGGCGAACGGATTGTCGGCTATCAGGCGAGCACCATGTACTTTGACGGGGGACATCTGGCGCGGCTGGCCGTGCTGCCTGACGTGCAGGGAACGGGCGTCGGCTCAGCGCTGGTGAATGATCTGCTGCGGCGCTTCGCCCGGCGCGGCATCACCGCGGTGACCGTCAACACGCAGTTGAGCAACACGCGCTCCCAACACCTCTACGAACGCTACGGTTTCCAGCGCAATGGCTACGATCTACCCGTGTGGATGCTGACTTTGTAGCCGCAACCGGCTGACTGCATCAACCGTCCCTCGCCAAGTGGTGAGAGGTTGGAGTTGAGTCTCCAAAATGGACTCTGCTGTAGGGGAAGACCGATGTGTCTGCCCGGTTTTGGGCGCACACGCAGGTGCGCCCCTACCCTTCACAGAATTCTTTAGTGCCCAATTAGAACGTCATATCCTCGAGCGCTTCGCGGTAGGCTTCGGCCTGTGCGTTCGTCAGCGAGCTGTTGAGCTGCACCATCACGTTATTGCGAAAATACACATAGACGACACCGCGCCGCGTCGACGAGTTGTTGCGCAGGCTCTCGATGTACGCCTGCCACGCGGCGAGCTGATCCGCGGTCTCAAATGTAATCACCTGCCCGCCGAGCGGGGCGATGCTGGCGATGTGGAAAACTACCCGTTCGTCGTAGTCTGCAGGATCATCCCGCCCGGCGACGATCTGTTCGTCGTCCGGCGCAATCGCCGTATCTAGTCCCGCCGCCGTGAAGGCGTTGAACACATCTTGGGGGGTGTACAGGTTGAACGGCAGCGGCGTCGCCGTCGGCGGCCCAAACAGGCTCACACCGCCGCAGCCCGTTAGCAGTAGGGGTAGCAAAAGCAGTGTTGCGATCAGCAGGGACAAAAGGTATCGTTTGGACATGCATCCGCTCCTAGCGAAAAGAATCAACCATGACGATGGTTTATCATGACGAAGATGGTAACGTAGATTATTTAAGAGGCAAGCGCGTCGGCATTATTGGCTACGGCAACATGGGCAGTCCGATGGCGCTCAATCTACGGGACAGCGGCGTCGAGGTGATTCTCCATGAGCCCCGCGCGGAGCGGCGCGAACAGGCACTCGCGGATGGTTTCAGGCCCGTCGCCATCGCCGAGCTGGTGGCCGCCGCCGACATTATTATGCCCCTGCTGCGCGACGAGGCCATGCCCAAAATCTACCTTGAAGGCGTATCGCCACATTTGCGCCGCGGTCAAACGCTGATTTTCAGCAGCGCCTACAACCTCACCTTCGGCTTTATCGAAGCGCCGCCGTTCGTCGACGTGGGTCTGGTCGCCGCGCGCACCCATGGCGCGGCCGTCCGCGACCGCTATCTCTCCGGCGAAGGCTACGCCTCGTTCGTCGCCGTCGCGCAGGATGCCAGCCGCAACGCATGGCCGACGATCCTGGCGGTGGCTAAAGCCGCGGGCGCGCTCAAAGTCGGCGCCATTGAAACGCGCTTTGAACAGGAGACCGAACTCGACCTGTTCTTGCAGCAGGCGGTGCTGCCCGTGCTGCACCATGTCGTGATCACGGCGGCGGAACTGCTCATGAAACTCGGCTACCCGCCGGAAGCAGTGTTCACCGAACTGTACCTCTCCGGCGAAACGTCCGATTATCTGCGGGCGGCGGCGAGTCAGGGTCTGCTCAAAGCGCTCGATTCGCAGTCGCTGACGGCGCAGTACGGCATTCTCAGCCGCTATGAACGCTTCAACGATTTGAAGCTGGAACGTCTGATGGAGATCACGCTGGAAGAGATTCGCAGCAGCAAATTCGCTCAGGAATGGTCGAAAGAGTTCAACGCTGACTACCCACGCCTACGCAGCCTGCTCAAGAGCCGCCGCGCGATGGACATGTGGGAGCTCGAACAACAGACCATCGACTCGCTCCAGCGCGATGGCGATTGAGTTGCCCGATAGCACATCGGGAGTAACAATTATGTGACTGGAATCGTCTAGAAAACTGTCGACAAACTATATTTTAGGTAGGTAAAGTCATGACTACGCAGCTTCAAACCACCACCCTCGCCGCGCGCCTCAACGCGGTCAAAGACCTCGGCAAATTCAGCGCGCAGGTGATGAATGACTTCGCCAGCTACCTCACCACTGCGCCGGATGAGGATCTCTTCCGCGTCAGCCCGTACTATTATGCCCGGCGTACCGGCATCACCGTGCGCGAAGCGACCGATCTCTTCCTATACGCGACGCACTTCGGCATTCTGGAATTCAACTGGGGGGTGCTCTGCCCCTCGTGTTACGCGTTCGTCACCTCACCGGGCGGGCTGCGCGCCATCCAGAATCAGGAATACTGCAACCACTGCATGATCGGCTTTGATGTGTCCGTCGACGACAACATCGAGGTCGCTTTCACCGTCGCGCCCTCGACGCGCAGCATCCGCTTTCACGACATGGAACTGCTCGACTTTCAGCGCGACTGGCTGCTGTGGTTCTACACACACAGCATGTACCACGCGCCGGAAATTCGGGAGATCGCCGTCAAGCTGATGGTGACCTCGGACAAAATCGGTGTGGATGCGCGGCGCACCGTCGAGGTCGATCTCGTGGATGGCGCCAACTATTTCGTGACGACGCCGGATATTCACGCCTTCGCCAACCTCGGCACGGATCCGAACGCGGCGAGCGAAATCACGTTTGATCTGTTTGACGGGCGCATCGTGCCGGAAGGCGCGTACGTCAAACCCGGCAAAGTCAAAATCACGTTCCGCAACCGCATCGGTAAAGAGAGCGTGTACGGCGTGATCTACGATCCGCGCCACGGCATCCCCAACCTCAACGAGGAAGAATCCGCGCAGTTGACCGCGCATTTCAGCCAACCGATGGAGTTTCTGACGGGCAAGCAGGTCGCGACCTCGCAGGTGTTCCGCGAACTGTTCCGCGCGGAGAGCATCCCGTCCGATCTCGGCCTCGCCTTCAAAAGCGTGACCTTCCTGTTCACCGACCTCAAAGGCTCGACCGCCCTGTATCAGCGGGTGGGCGACATCCGCGCCTATGAAATCGTGCGCAAACATTTCACCCTGCTGCGCGACATCATCGCCGAATGCGGCGGCGCGGTCGTCAAGACGATGGGCGACGCGGTCATGGCAACCTTCTCCGAACCGCTGACCGCGCTGCAGGCGGCCTTCGTGATCAACCAGCAGATCGGGAAGATCGGCGACGACCACGAGTGCTTGATCATCAAGATTGGTATTCACATGGGGCCGTGCATCGCCGTCGAAAACAGCGAACGCCTCGACTATTTCGGGCAGACGGTGAACTTAGCGGCGCGCGTGCAGGCGGTTGCCGAAGCGGGCGAGCTCGTGATCACCGACCCGGTCTACACCCACCCCGGCGCGCAGGAGCTGATCGCGGAAGCGAAGCTCACCTCGAAGACTGATTCGGTGCTGCTCCGCGGCATCGACGGCGAGACGCAGGTGTATCGGCTGGCGTAAAGACGTTTTCCGACCCCACCCCCGGCCCCTCCCCGAATTCAGGGAGGGGAGCCAACATTGATCGCCGAATCTCCCCGCTCCCCGCTTGCGTGGGACCAGGATTGGGGTCAGGGGGTATATACAGACGTCTTACCTAATCTCCCGATATGGATTTACTCCGCTGGCGTATCTTTCTCTGGCGTCGCGTTGATGAAGCGCATCACGCGATAGTTCTCAGCCAACGGCACGCCGACCTCTTTCCCGGTCGCCTCATCCCACTTGCGAATCATGTCGGCGACATCCTCGCCCACCTGCGAGCGGTGCGCCAGCAGCGACTGAATCTTCTTGTCCCACACGGCGGTTACGTCGATGGCGATGTTCGGCTTATCGCTCATCATCAGGTACACCTCGTTGACGTGATGCGGTTCTAAGCCCTCGTCGAGTAGTTCGGGGAAGATCGGGCGCGTTTCCGCCGAGGGGAAGATGGCGTACAGCGACGCTTCGCCCGTCGCCCGATGATCCGGGTGGTTGATGTAGTCGAAGCCCTCGCCGGAGATCAACACCTGCGTTGGGTCCATAATCAGCACGCGATCCGGTCGCAGACGGCGGATCAGGCGGGTCAGATCGCGGCGCAGTTCCATCGAAGGCGTGAGTGCACCATCGGGATAGCTGAGGAAAACCACCTCTTTGACGCCGACGATCTCCGCCGCTTCGAGCTGCTCAGCTTGACGGCGCTCCACCAGTTGATTGTAGACCACATCTTTGTCGTTGCTGCCCGCCGCGCCGTCGGTGACGATGCAGTAGGTGACCTCTGCGCCCGCCGCTGCCCAGACGGCCACGCTGCCCGCTGAACCAAATTCAATGTCGTCCGGATGCGCCACAATCACGAGAATTTTGAACGGCGCGACGATCGGTTTTTCGAGTTCCATAGGTTTTCCTTAGAGCCGTTTGTGCCTAACACATCTACTTTATCTTATGCGGTGGCAGCGGGAAACAGTGATGGATATATCACCAACCCGTACTCCAATAACCAAGCAAAAGGACGAGGCATACCTCGTCCCTACGGTCAAAAATACGGCGAGATGAACCCGATCTCGTCCCACTAACCTAGATAATCTCTTCGACTTCCGGATAGTTCTTGAGCGCGGCCACGAACAGATCGCGATACGCGAGCGCATCAGCTTCGCTGGTCGCCTCAAAGCGCAGGCTCAGCACCGGTTCGGTATTGCTGGCCCGCAGCAAACCCCATCCGTGTTCAAACTGCACGCGAATACCATCCACGGCGACGATCTCGCCCTTGCCGTCCAGTGCCGCGCGCATGCCGTCGATGACGCGGGCTTTCGCTTCATCCGGGCAGTGCGGGCGATATTCCGGCGTGCTGTAGAGCGTCGGGAGGCTGGCGTTGAGCGCGGCCAGCGATTGCTTCGCGCTGGCCAGCACTTGCAGCAGGCGTCCCGCCGCGACATACGCATCGTCAAAGCCGTAGTAGTCTTCGCCGAGGAAGATATGCCCGCTCATCTCACCCCCGAGCAGAGCCCCCGTCTCAACCATCTTGGCCTTGACCAGCGAGTGTCCGCTCGCCCACATAATCGGCGTGCCGCCCGCCTGCGCAACCGCGTCAAACAGCACCTGACTGCTTAAGACATCGCCGACCACAGTCGAACCGGGATGCCGCGTCAGCATGTCCCGCGCCAGCAGCGCCAGCAAACGATCCGCCGCGATACCATTTCCCTGCTCATCGACTGCGCCCATGCGGTCGGCATCCCCGTCAAAGGCAATGCCGAGATCCGCGCCAACTTCGCGCACTTTGGCGCCGAGCGCGCGCAAATTCTCCGGCACCTGCGGGTCGGGTTGGTGATTCGGATAGCTGCCATCCGGTTCGCAGAACAGTTCGATCACCGTGTGTCCAAGCGTGCGGAACAGCTTCGGCGCGAAGATGCCGCCTGTCCCGTTGCCCGCATCCACCACAATCTTGAGCGGATGCGTTTTGATGCGCAGCTTCGGCACGATGTCGCTGTAGTAATCCTGCACCGATTCGATGCAGTCAATCTCGCCCGATCCGGTCGTAAATTCGCCCGTCTGGATGAGGCGCAAAATCTCCTGAATGCCATCCCCATACAGGTTGCGCGCGCCCACGCTCAGCTTGAAGCCGTTCTGATCTGGCGGGAGGTGACTGCCCGTGACCATCATGCCGCCCGCGTTGTTGCGCTTCACAGCGTTCCAATAGACGAGCGGCGTGGAAGTCAGCGCAATGTCCACAACGTGGCAGCCCGCCTGACTCAAGCCGTGCATGGCCGCGTCCATCAGCGCGGTCGATGAATGGCGGTTATCCCGCCCAACGACGACGGTGCGCCGCTCCTCAACAGTGCGCAGATATGTCCCAAACGCCTGCCCGATCAAGCGGGCGACTTCCGGCGTGAGCGGCGCATCCTTGCCCATTGCCGTGCCGCGAATATCGTACTTTTTGAACAGTTTCGGATTAACAGTGGCCATAGACGGAGTTGAAAGTTAAAAGTTGAAAGTTAGAAGTCTCACGCTCGCCCTCCCTACTTTTAACTTTTACCTTTCACCTTTCTACTACGATGATCTCTTGTTTGACGTACACGCGCCGGCGATCCAACACATCCTCATGAACGTGTGTCCCCGGCCCCACTTCGACCGCTTCGCCGATTTTCACGCCGGGCATGGTCATCACATCGACGCCCAGGAATGCGCCCTGCCCCACAATCGCGCCGAACTTGTCGCGTCCACTGTCCAAGCGCGTCCCCTTGACAGTGCTTTTCACGTTTTTGCGGTCGATGCGCAGATTGGCAGTCGTGCAACCCGCCGAGAAGTTGACGCCCGGCGCGAACACACTGTCGAGCACGCGGCAGGCATGCATATCGCAGTGATCCGCCACATAGCTGCGCGCGACTTCAGTCGTATAGCCGACGTTGCAGTGATTCAGCACCATCGACTGCCGCACGAGCGCATTGTTGCCGACAATCGTATCCGCGCCGATGTAGGCCGGGCCCACAATCGCCGCGCCGGGGAACACCTTTGCCCGTTCGCCGATGAACACATCGCCGATCAGCGTGGCGGACGGGGCCACAAACGCGCTCTCCGCGACGATCTTGCCGGAAATCTTCGATAGGTAGTAGTTCATCACATCGAGCGTGTGCCAGGGGAACTTGAGCGCGTTCCACGGGCCGCGGTAGGGCACGACCTTAAAGAGGTGCTGCGTCATCAGCCGATCCATCGCCCGTTCATAGTGATCGTCGCTGGCAATCGGTTTGGCGTACTCCTCCTGAATTGCGTTGAACAGGCGCGCGCTGTCCGGGTGAATGTGCGCCACGATGTTGACCAGATTGCTCGGTCGATTCTCTGCACCCGGTTTCTCGACGATTCCGGTAATGCGTCCGGTCGGACTGACGATCAGGTAGCCGCCGGGGAAATAGTCTTCGCGCTCGTAGCCGGCGATATACGTGCCTGTAGGATCGGCGGCATACGCCTTAAGCATATCGGCGTGCAGTTGATCATCGACGACATCATGCACCTGCACGACATAGATTGGCGTTTCCGGCTGGTTGGGCAGCGCCGGCGCCGCCTGCAGCAGCGCATCGCCCATGCCCTTGGCGTCGGCTTGAACCACCACCCGAATATTCATCGACCGAATCGCCGCGGTCAACGTTTTGATGTCTTCGAGGTTACCGGGATTGGCGACGATGACCGCTTCCTGCAGACCCAGCGACTCGTAGCGCCGGAGCTGACTCACAAGCAGCGGTTCGGTGCCAAAGCGTAAGAGCGACTTTTCGCGCAGGGGCCACATGCGCGACGATGCACCACCCGCCAGTACAATCAATATCGGCAGTTGAGCCATGACGTCATCCTTTGATGATTCCAAAACACATGTATTCTAACCTGACGTTTGATTTAACATCAATCAGCGAAAAGTCGGGGCATCTGCATCCAGCATGGCTCTAATGGTCTTAAGTGGCACTATTTGCAGGGATTGGCAGCGGCTACCCTAACACTATATCCCATAGGCTAGAACAAATAGACAGAGGTAGAGTTATGCAAACCAACGGTCATCAGAATGGCAGCGGCGAAACGGGCACGGAAGCCCTCAAGCGCGGTCTGGCACAAATGCTCAAGGGCGGCGTGATCATGGACGTGGTCACCCCCGAACAAGCGAAGATCGCGGAAGACGCGGGCGCAGCAGCCGTCATGGCTCTGGAACGCATTCCGGCGGATATTCGCGCGCATGGCGGTGTGTCGCGTATGAGCGACCCTGACATGATCGAAGGCATCATGAAGGCGGTCACCATCCCCGTGATGGCGAAAGTGCGCATCGGTCACTTCGTCGAAGCGCAAATCCTCCAATCGATCGGCATCGACTACATCGATGAGAGCGAAGTCCTCACCCCGGCTGACGAAGAAAACCACATCAACAAGCACGGCTTCAAAGTACCTTTCGTGTGCGGCTGCCGCAACCTCGGCGAAGCACTGCGCCGCATTGCCGAAGGCGCAGCGATGATCCGCACAAAGGGCGAAGCGGGCACGGGCGATGTGGTGGAAGCCGTGCGCCATGCACGTCAGGTACACGGCGATATCCGCCGCCTGACCTCGATGGACGAAAACGAACTGTACACGTACGCGAAGAACATTCAGGCACCGTTTGATCTCGTCGTCGAGACGGCCAAGCTCGGTCGCATGCCCGTAGTCGAATTCGCGGCGGGTGGCGTCGCCACCCCGGCAGATGCCGCGCTCATGATGCAGCTCGGCGTCGACGGCGTGTTCGTCGGTTCGGGCATTTTCAAGAGCGGCGACCCGGCCAAGCGCGCCAAAGCGATTGTCGAAGCGGTCACCCACTTCGACAACCCCGATGTGCTGGCGAATGTCAGCCGTGGCCTGGGCGAAGCCATGGTCGGCATCAATGTCGGTCCTGACCAGGTTATTTTGGGTAAGCGTGGGTGGTAGCGCGCTAGCAGTGGCGGCGCTGTTTCCGGTTGACCTCAACCACACCGACGACAGCGCCGCTTAACAAGACCAAGCGACGTTTTCCCATCAGCCGGTGAAGCATCTGGTTAATGTAACGACTTTCCTGCTGCCAGAAACGTTCGAGCGTCAGGTTGGCCAATTCTTCGAGCGTTGCTTGCTGTACTGCGCTGTTGTGCTGTACAGCAAGTGCCTCTCCCTGTAAGCGATTGCGGGCTTCACGCATCACCTTCAATTGATCGCTGATCTTCGTGATTTCCTCGTCAAAGATGTGCTGCACCTCCTCACGAGCCGTCATCTGTTTGCGAATGACCAAACGCACCTTATCTTCCAACTCAGCGATATCCTTGTTCAGCTTGGCTACACGCTTCTGCAATCCCGGCAGATCGGGCGCTTGATCGCTGAAAATGTCGGTAGTGTTTAGGCACAGCATTTGGCGCAGATAATCATCCATCTGCGCGATCACTTTCCTCTGGCTGAGTACACGGCGATTGCCGCACTCTGGTAGCATCGGCGACTTCCGTTTGGCTGCCGGGCAGTAGACACCCCGGTATCTCTCATCGGTCTGAGTCGCCAAGAATGAACCACACTCGCCACAGATCATCAGTCCGCTGAGGATGTGCGTGCGGCACGGTCGCGCTTTGCCGCGCATATGCTCCGAGCGGCGGTCGATTTCCTGACGTATCTTGTCGGCGAGTTCACCTGCCCAGACTGCTTCATGCGTGTTTCGAAAGATAAGCGCACCATCCGGGATCGATTCACTCAAATCGTAAATCCAACGCCCATAGCGAAAACCATTTTCGGCATCTTTGCTGTTGTGGAAACGTGCCATGTGTCCCCAGAACAGGGGTTTCATGATCAAGCGGTACATCTGATTCGGGTAGAACACGTCGCCCTTGTCGTTGACATGCCCATAGCGTTTGTACAGCTCGACTTCGATACTGTCCCAAGCCACACCTTCAAGCACCAGTGCTGCGAGATCGTCCCAGAGACGGCGTTTCTGCTCGTCAACGACAAGTCGTATCGCTTTCCCGGTCTTTTCATCACGAATGACACGATGCGACATGGGAATACGGCTCGTGATCGGCAGTCCCCGCCTCGCAAGGTCGGTCATGGCAGTATCGCGTGCTTTCACGAGGCGATCTATTTCGCCCGCTGCTTTGAAACCGGACATCGCGATCCACATGCGGTAGTTACGTTCATCGATCAGCCCGTCTTGCAGCGAATAAATCGTCGCGCCGCTTTTGATGACTTGCTCGGTGATATAGGCGTGAAGTGCTTGTGTCCGAGCAAAGCGATCCCCATCACGGATGATGAGGACGTCAAAGTCCTTCGTCTCCCAATGCGCCTTGAGGCGATAGAAGGCATCGATACCTTCTTCGGCAGCATCAGCCGCTAATTCGTGAAAATCGATGTAGCGTCGGCTGTGACCCGGTACTTTCATCAAGTCCACAACCTGCCACCCGTTCTTTTGCGCGTGAAGTCTCGACTGTGCTTCCTGTTCCGGCAAACTGACCTTTTCAGGTTCATGCTGAGCGTGTGTCGAAACCGCGCACCAGATGATCGCGCGCGTTGGAGACATCAAGCATCCTCTACTGCGGGCGGAACAACCCGATACTTCCACTCATAGCCGATAGGTCCATGACGCTGAATCTGCATCGTTTCGATCAAGCCAGCGTCGACCAGCTTGGCGAGCAGAATCACGTCCCATTTGTTGAGCGCGGTCTTATTGACGCGCTTGGCTAACTCCGTCCGGTTGACCCATGTTCCCGCTTGCCGGAGTGCCTCCAAAATCTGCTGGGCTTGCGGCGTTAGAGGAACTGGGTTTCCTGACGGAGACGTCATTTGTGAGCTCATTTCATACATACGCGCGTATACCTTTGAGTATATGATGGTTGCACTTGTTTGGCAACTACTCAGGCTAATTGTGTTATCTTGTAGGCGTTTGGAAAACTAACTTGACCATGTCGCGAAGTGCCCGCCGATCCCCGCCGAAAATCGCGTCGAGCTGATCCGGGGTGAGCATCGAGTCTCCACCGGGGAGGCTAACAAACGTTGCTCGCAGTGTAGGATGCAGACGTGCTAACAATTGATCTTCTTCGGCCATTACTTCAATCTGTGCTGCAAATTCCAACGGTATACTCCGAGCTGTATCTCTATGTGCACCTCAGCATAGCTGAACGTCTCACATCAATTACCGGAATCGTACAGTTTGGGCTGGAATCCTCCG
The DNA here is from genome assembly GCA_041916315.1 of Anaerolineae bacterium. GTDB lineage: Bacteria > Chloroflexota > Anaerolineae > Aggregatilineales > Phototrophicaceae > Flexifilum. The sequence continues at coordinate 141,349 of JAYRZU010000044.1, read as the reverse complement.
GTTAGCGTTTCGGGATGGAATTTTGTGCTATGCAATACTACGAGCAACTCAGCCAAGCGCTTTTTTCAATACTGCGCTAATCACAAAACGTTTTCACAGCACCGCTTAACTTGGCACATCATATTCTCGCGGGTATTCCTATTCTAAATACGCGTTGTTGTACGGACTCACTGAATGGACTTGACAAACTTTCAGAGACCGTATATTTTTGAAACATGATTGAATAAAATTTTAACTTTGAATAAATATTCAAGCTGTATGGGTTCGACACAATGTACCTACAGGTTTGGAACTAAGAATGTTATCGAAGATCAAAAAATCGTTGTTATTCAAACTTCAAATACAAGCGGAAGCGCTGCGCCGACTTATCGTTATGTCATTTGCTCCGGGTCTTGTTCCAGCTTCAGCCGTGATTGGTGTCACCCGCGCGACGGGATACTCACTTTGTGCCAAATCTCAGATGCGCAACCAGCAGCGGTACCAACGCTGATGCTTTGCGTCCCTTTGTATAAGTAATCGTTTACTGAAGGGTAACGATACTTAGGACAGTTTCCCGCTAGAGAAAGGCAGTGTTCACACGAAAAACACAGAGTAATTCGGTCACACAGAACAACCAGCGGCAATAAATCTATTGAAGTAGGAGCAATGAAACATGAAGCGTACTCTCTTCTTGGTTCTTTCAGTCGTGTTTATTACGTTAGCGCTGGGCGGGGTCGTCATGGCGCAGGAGATGACCGATGTCGGCACTCCGCGCAACGAAACGCTGATTTTCCAGACCTTTGACCGCCAGTCCTCGAATCCGGATCAGCATAACCCGCTGATGAACTATGATATTTGGCGCGGTTTCCGCGAATTCGGACAAGGTTATCTGTGGGAAACCGACACGGGCACGGGCGAATCCTACCCCGAACTGGCCGCCGCCATGCCGGAAGTGCTGAATGAGGAGCACACCCAGTTCCGCGTCACGCTCAAGGAAGGCATTTACTGGAGCGACGGTGTGGAATTCACGGCAGACGACGTGATCTATACGCTGGATCAGTACTTCCAGCACACGGATAGCCTCACCTACTGGGGCGTGGCGCGCATCACCAACTACATCGCCAGCTACACCAAGATCGACAACTACACATTCGAACTGACCACCCTCAACCCGTCGTACGATCTGAGCACGGTCATGGGCGTGTATACGTGGGGTTCGGCCTTCAATATCGTGCCGAAGCACATCTTTGAACAGCAGGCCAACGTCGCCGAATTCCGTAACTCGTACCCCGTGGTGCTCGGCCCCTACACGCTCAAGGAATTCGACCCGAATGGTTTCTGGGCGCTATGGGAACGCCGCGAAGACTGGGAACGCTCGGCCTGGGGCTGGATGGGTGAACCGCGTCCGCGCTACATCCTCTACAAGGACTTTGGCCCGGAAGAAACCCGCGTCCTCGCCTTCGTGCAAAACCAGTACGACGTTGACACGTTCATGAGCCCGGACAGCATCACCGCGGCGCAGGCGCGCAATGCCGCTATCACCACCTTCTCGCCCACGCTGCCCTATCACAACATGGACGATGCGTGCAGCTACGGCGTGTTGATGAACCTACAGCGCGCGCCGCTGGATAACGTAAATGTCCGCTGGGCGCTGGCGCTGTCGCTGAACTTGCAAAACGTGGGCATCAACTCCGTCAGTGGTCAGCTCCGCGTTTCGCCGCTGCCGATGGTGTACAGCCAGATTCTCCGCCCGATTTACTTTGAGCCGCTCCTGCCTTGGCTGCGTGACTTCGCGCTGGCGGATGGCTATCAGCCGTTCAACGAAGACTGGTCGCTCCAGCTCGCCGAGCAACTCACGCAAATGGGCGTCCCAGCGGATCAACTGCCGCAAGATCCTGAAGCGCTCCGACGGGACATCGGCGGCGGTTGGTGGAACTATGATGTTGCCGAAGCGGAATCCCTGCTGATCTCGGCAGGCTTCAGTCGCGATGGCAGCGGCACGTGGCTGCAACCTGACGGTACACCGTGGAATCTCGAATTCGTCATCCCCGGTGACTGGAACAAGGTCATGCAGCGCGTCGGCTTCTCGATTGCCGATAGCTGGCAGCAGTTTGGTATCCCTGTGAACGTGCGCCAAGTCGACAACGCTGAGTTCGGTTCGGTGCAGAACACGAACAGCCTGCTCACGACCATGCTCAACTGGACGAACTGCATCTTCACGCCCAATTACCTGAATGCTTGGAACGGCGTCCGCACGCAATTCCTGCTCCCGGTTGACTCCAGCGAAACGATTACCGGCAACATGTACCGCTGGAACAATGAAACGGTCGATCAACTGGTGCTGGACAGCATGTCGCTGGAAACCAACACGGAAGAATTCTATGACATTGGTCGCCAGATCATCCAGCAGTTCGTTACGGATATGGCGTACATCAACCTCATGGACATTCCGACGACCATCCCGACCAACGAAACCTATTGGACGGGCTTCCCGAAGTTGGATAACTACTACGCAGTGCCCTACTCATGGTGGAGCTCGGCCAAGGAAATCGTGCTGAACGTCGAACCGACCGGCAATTAGCAACCGTTGGTTGTGTGGGGAGCCGCCGAAACAGCTGGCGGCTCCCCACCAGCCGCGTGGAGACTAATATGGGTTTACTTCAATATATCCTGCAGCGCGTCGGCGTTTACCTGATTGTGCTGTTCATTGGGATCACGATTGTTTTCGTTCTGCCGCGATTGATGCCCAGCGACCCGATTGAAAACTATATCGCGCGGTTGCAAAACCAAGCCGGGCAAACGATGACGCCGGAAGCTGTCGAACAGGTGCGTAGTTCGCTGCGCCAACTGTACGGGCTGGAAGGTGACCTCGGCACGCAGTATCTCAATTTCGTACGTCGACTGCTCATCGAATTCGACTTTGGCCCCTCGCTTTCGGCCTACCCCCGCCCGGTCTCAGAGTTCATCGGCTTAGCCCTGCCCTATACGCTCGGGTTGCTCATGACGACGACGGTGATCGCGTGGCTGATCGGAAACTCCATCGGCCTCATTGCGGGCTTTTTTCACAATACCCGGCTGGCCACCGCGCTGGAAGTGTTTGGCGTCGTCCTGTACCCCATCCCCTACTATATCCTCGCGCTGGTGATGATTCTGCTCTTCGCGTACATCTGGCCGGTCTTCCCGATCACGACCACGTTCCGACCGGGACCGCTCACGCTCGAAAAAATCGGCGACATCCTCCGCAATTCAACCCTGCCCGCGCTCACGCTCATCCTCGCCGGATTCGGCTGGAACATCCTCGGCATGAAGGCGCTGTCCTTCGCGACCAAAGAGGAACCCTACGTCAACTTTGCGCGCCTGAAAGGCACACGCCCGCGCACCATCATGACGAGCTATGTCTTCCGCAACGCGCTACTGCCGCAAATTACCGCGCTCGCCCTGTCTGTCGGGATGATTTTCAACGGCGCGCTGCTCACGGAAATGCTGTTTTCCTATCCCGGATTGGGCGCGCTGATGCGTTCGGCGGTCGCCAACGCTGACTATAATCTGCTCTACGGGACGATCTCGGTCACGATCATCGCCGTCGCCACTGCCGCGCTGGTCATTGATCTGGCTTACCCGCTGTTCGACCCCCGTATCCGGTACAGGTGAGCGCCATGAAAATGAACCTTCGCCTCAAGATTGGGATCGCGATTCTACTGGTGTTCACGCTCGGCAGCTTCATTCTGCCCTTCTTCACCACCGTCGATCCCTCGACGCAAAGCACCTATTTCCGCAACCTGCCCATGTCCGCGGATCATCTGCTCGGAACGAACGCGCTTGGGCAAGATATTCTGTGGTTTCTGATCTTCTCTATCCGCAATTCGCTGCTGCTCGGTTTCAGCGTCAGCATCGGCATCACCATTATCTCAACGCTGGTTGGCCTGAGCGCGGGTTATATCGGCGGGTGGTTTGACCGCATCGTCATGCTGTTTGTGGATGCCTTCATCACCATTCCTGTCTTCCCGATCCTGATCATCCTCGGCGCACTGGTGCGTGGTCAAACCTCATTCGCCATCGTCGCCGTCATCCTGATCACGTTCGGCTGGGCGTGGGGCGCGCGCACCACCCGGTCGATGGCGCTGTCGATCCGCGAACGCGAATTCATCAACATGGCGCGCTTCTCCGGCACGAGCACATTGGGCATCATCCTGCGCGAAGTCTTCCCCTATGTCTATGCCTATATGGTCGTCGGTTTCATCAACACCATCCTGTTCGCCATCAACACGGAAGCGGCGCTGGCGGTGATCGGCCTTTCCAAAGTCGAAATCCCGACATTGGGTTCCATCATCTTCTGGGCGCTCAACTACAACGCGATGTTCACCGGACAGTATCAATGGGTTGTCGCGCCCGTAGTCGCCACCGTGCTGCTGTTCCTGGGTTTGTTCCTCACTTCGACCGGCTACAATCAGATGTTCGCGACCAGACGGGGGCACGCCACATGATTAAGCTCAAAAATCTGGTAGCCACCTATACAACGGTCCGCGGTGAAGTCAAAGCCGTCGAAGGCGTCAACGTGGAAATTCCCAACGGCATCATCCTCGGCATTGCCGGGGAGTCCGGTTGTGGCAAGACCACGTTGATGAAGGTGCTGTACGGCGATCTCCGTTATCCGCTGACGTTAAAAGAAGGCAGCGTTGAATATGGCATCTGCCGGGACGACGGGCAGGAGATCACCACCGCTGACATCCGCGATTACTGGTTCAAGCGTATCTCCTACATCCCCCAAAGCTCGATGAACTCGCTCAATCCCGTGGTACGCATCCGTAAACAGTTCGTGGATTTTCAGTCGTCCAAGCAGTCGAAAGCCGACATCCTCGCCCAGGTCCGCCAGTACATTCAACAGCTTGGGCTGCCACCGGAAGCGCTCGACGCGTACCCACACCAGCTTTCGGGCGGCATGCGGCAGCGTGTGATGGTGGCGATGGCGACCTTCTTCCAACCGGAGATTATCCTCGCCGACGAGCCGACCACGGCGCTCGACGTGGTGGTGCAAAAAGGCATTCTGCTGCTCCTCATGGAACTCCAGCAGCAGATGAAAAACACCATCATGTTTGTCTCGCATGACATGGGCGTCCACTATCAGATCACGCACAAAATGATGATTATGTACGCGGCCAAGGTGGTGGAATACGGAGATACTGAGGACATTTTTCAGCGTCCGCAGCACCCCTATACCCGCATGCTGATCGAATCGCTGCCGACCGTGGGCAGCATGAAGGCACGCGCGGGCGTGAGCGGTCGTCCGCCCAGCCTGTGGGATAACCTGCAGGGCTGCCGTTTCGCCGCGCGCTGCCCGCTGGCAACCGCGCTGTGTCGGGCCGAAGAACCGCCGCTCAAAGAAGTGCAACCAGGGCAGTTTGCCGCTTGTCATTACGCCGGGAGTTGAGTATGTCAAACGCGAAAACGCTGACCACCGTCCTCAAGACGGAAGGTCTGAACAAAGTGTACACGCTCGGCGGAATCGTCACGCGCACCCGCATCAACGCATTGGATGATGTCAATCTCGACATCAAGAGCGACCGTCCGGTGATCATCAGCCTCGTCGGCGAATCGGGCAGCGGCAAAACCACACTGGCCAAAGTGATTCTGCGCCTCGTTGAGCCCACCTCCGGTCGCGCAGTCGTCTATGATCGCGTGGTCGCCGGGGCGGGTGAGAAGCAGTCGAAAGCCGAATTTCTCGCGGCCGTCCAGCCGATTTTCCAGAACCCCTTCGAAGCCTTCAGCGCCTATCGCACGGTCGATGCGTATCTGCACACCACAGCGCTGCGTGTGCAGAATCTGCACGGCGACGCGATCACCGAAGCTATGGCGCAAGCCCTGACATCGGTCGGCTTGAAGTACGAGGATGTGCGCGGCAAATACCCGAACCAGTTTTCCGGCGGCGAACTCCAGCGTGCGTCAATCGCCCGCGCCCTGATCCCGCGCCCCAAAATCATCGTGGCGGATGAACCGGTCAGCATGATCGACGCCTCGCTGCGCATGAACATCGTCAATCTGTTCCTGTCGCTCAAAGAGCAATACAACACCAGCTTCCTGTATATCACGCACGATCTGGCGACCGCCTACTACATCAGCGACTACATCGCCGTCATGTATCGCGGCGCGATTGTCGAATTTGGCAGCGCTCGCGAGATTCTGACCTCACCCAAGCACCCTTATACCCAACTGCTGCTCGACTCGATCCCCCATACGAACCACAGGTGGACGCGCGGCACGTTCACCATGTCGGACATCGAGACAAAAGAGTATCGATTTGGTGGGTGTAAGTTCCGCAACCGCTGCCCGCTGGCACAGGACGTGTGCGCACGCGAACGGCCGCCCGCTGTGCGTAAAGAAGATGGCCGCGACGTTTATTGTCACTTCAGTTAAGCGCACATGGGCTTGCGGGAACGCGGAAAGGAGGAGACCGCAAAATCCAATGAAGTTAAGCTATGATTACGGGCTGAATCAACAGTCTAGCCTGTCATGTTAACGGATGCTTACGATGATGCCGCTTGAAGAAACACGCTTGTTGGCACGGGTCGCCTTTTTGTACCACATGAGTGGAATGAAACAGTCGGAAATTGCCGACCAACTCGATCTGTCGCAGGCAACGGTCTCTCGCCTGCTGCGGCGCGCGCAGGAAACCGGGATCGTCCGCATTTCACTGGCGACCCCGCCCGATGTCTTTACCGAGCTCGAAGACGCGCTCACCAAGCGGTACAAGCTGAAGTCAGCCACGGTTGTGGATTGTGAGCAGGACGACGATGACGAACGGATTCAACAGCGACTGGGCATGGCCGCCGCGTATTACGTCGAGACTTCACTGGGCCGCGACGAAGTGATCGGACTCTCCTCGTGGAGCGCGACTCTGCTGGCGATGGTCGATGCGATGCATCCGCTGAATCGACCACCGGGTACACCGGTCGTGCAGATCCTCGGCGGTTTGGGGAATCCCGCCGCTTCGATCTACGCGGCGCGGCTCACCGAACGCTTGACCAATCTCGTTCGGGGCACAGCAGTCTATTTGCCCGCGCCGGGCGTCGTGGCATCCAAAGAAACGCATGACAGCTTGATGCGCGATCCGTATATCGGTCAGGCAGCGGCACACTTCGACCAGATCACGCTGGCACTCGTGGGGATCGGCGCATTGGAACCATCCGTGCTCTTGTCGCGGAGCGGCAACGTTTTTTCGGCGGAAGAACTAGAAACGCTGCGGCAGAGCGGCGCGGTCGGCGATGTCTGTCTGCGCTTCTTTGCCGCCGACGGTCGACCGACGGTCACCGATCTCGACGAACGCATCATCGCTATCGGACGCGATCAGCTGCACCGCATTCGCCGGGTTGTCGGTATCGCTGGCGGTCAGCGCAAACGGGAAGCAGTGCGCGCCGCACTGCTGGGCGGTTGGGTGAACGTCATCATCACCGATCGTCTGACCGCCGAACTTTTGTTGTAGAGCATCTATGAATCGCGGCTGTGCGCAGTTCACAGGCGCAATCGCACTGTATTCGAACTTATGAAACAAGGTTTGCACATGACTACTATACAGATTGAACAATGGGGCATTTTTGAAGCCCGCTTCACCGGGCCGACTGAGGGCAATCCCTTCCTCGATGTGACACTGTCCGCCCAATTCACGAACGGTGACCACACGTTGAAGGTCAACGGGTTTTACGATGGGGACGGCATGTACTGTCTCCGCTTCATGCCGACCGCGCTCGGGACGTGGAACTATACGACCCAGAGCAGCGCCAGCGCCTTGAACGGCTTGACCGGTTCATTTGAATGCATCGCCCCCGCTGTCAATAACCATGGCCCGGTCTACGTCCACAACACCTTCCATTTCGCGCACGCAGACGGCACACCGTATTATCCGTTCGGCACGACCTGCTATGCGTGGACGCATCAGGGTGACGCTATGGAGGAACAGACGCTCGCGACTCTCAAAGAAGCGTCATTCAACAAGATGCGCATGTGCGTGTTCCCCAAGGATTACCCGTGGAACAAGAATGAACCCCCGCTCTATGCCTATGAACGAGATGCCGAGGGCAACCACGATTTCACGCGCTTTAACCCGGCCTACTTCCAGCACTTTGAACAGCGCGTCGGCGATTTGCTCAAGTTGGGAATTGAGGCGGATATCATCATCTTCCACCCCTACGACCGCTGGGGCTACGCGCGGATGGACGCGGAGACCGACTATCGCTATCTGAGCTACCTGATTGCGCGCCTATCGGCCTATCGCAACGTGTGGTGGTCGCTGGCAAATGAGTATGACTTCATGCTCGAATACAAGCCGATGGAACGCTGGGATCGCTTCTTCCAGATACTGATGGCGGAAGACCCCTACAATCATCTGCGCTCGATCCATCAGGGTCACCCAGAGGACATGTACGACCACAACAAACCGGGCGTCACCCATGTCTGCATCCAGCACCCGCAGGTGCGGCAGGTCGTGCAGTGGCGCAAGCAGTACGGCAAACCCATCGTAGATGATGAGTTGGAATACGAAGGGAACATCTTCTATCCGTGGGGCGGTATCAGCGCCGAAGAAGAAGTCCACCGCTTCTGGCTGATGGTCATGAACGGCGGCTACGGCGGTCACGGGGAAACTTATATGCATCCCGACGATGTGTTGTGGTGGTCGAAAGGCGGCGTCCTGCACGGCGAAAGCTGGAAGCGGATTGCCTTCCTGCGCCAGCTCGTTGAAGCCGCGCCAAGTGGTTTATCGCCAGAAATCGATGCCGATACGGTCGTCTTCCCCAGACCTGTCAGCCAATGGCTGTGGAATCGCTATGCCGGCGGGTTTAGCGGCGACTATCATCTGCTCTACACCGCCGAATACCAACCGCGCACGCTGATGCTCTGGCTGCCGCAGGATGATCACTATCAGTTCGAATTAATCGACACATGGGCGATGACGATCACCCCGGCGGTTGTGCGCAAACTTGATGCGCCGCCCAGCTACGCCTACCCCGCCCCGGGTCGTCCCGAGCCGACCTATGAAGTCGAAATGCCGGGGAAACCGCGCATGGCACTGCGCATCACCAAACGTTAGCCATCAGGCAACGTGCAAACACCCTGCTTGATTGTTGCAGGGCAGACTTGCGAGTCTGCCCTGCAACTATTCCCAACAATCCAACTGACTAAGACAGCACTAGAGCACAAGCTTCCCGCCCCATCTGATCTGTACTGAACAGCTAGTAAGCCCCGACCTTGAGTATCGAAATCGGGCACAACGTTACGTCATACTCAGGACAACTACCACTACAAACCCTGTCTGCACACACGTTTGAACTTCTCGTTTAGACGCACCTTAGTCCGCAGGCGCATCTGCACTTTGCGGCGCTGGCGTAGTCCATCCGCCGCGATCACGATCACATACCCCTTCCCATCCTCTCGCATCACCTGAATCTTGCCGATGTACGGAATATCAACCCATTCTCCGCTAGCAATCTCCACCGCCAGCGCTTCTAGATACCGTTCGACCGATTCGCGGACAACGGCTTTGGTGAGACTACGTCGCTGCCGGGCGACGTGGGCGACTCGCTGTGTATGGTTCAACAAGTACTCCTCAATTCCGGTGACAAATGTGACAGTGTGACAATGTGACTCCGTGACAAAACGGGCGAGTCACAGAGTCACAAGTCACAAATGTCACACCAGTCACAATTTATACCTGGTGGATCGACTCGCAGGCGGCATAGCCTTCCGCCCCGTCGATACTGACCTGCGCCACCAAACCCGCGCGGACAAGGTCCTGAGCAACCTGCCGCCCGAGCTTGGCGGTAATGTGCATCTGGCGATACAAGTCACGCAGTTCGCAGCCTTCCAGTCCTTTCATGCGGATGAGCGTCAGCATCCGATCCTGCTGACGGTGTTCAAGCGTCGCCTCGCCACTCTTATCGAGCTGATCCAGCAGGCGGTGCGCGCTCGTGCGCCAACCGTCGCAAATCGCCTGTGCTGCGTTCCAATGTTCCACCGTGACCGTTGGGGCATCGTCACTCGTCTTGAGCCAATCGAGCGAGGCGAACAACGCTGCCAGCTTGAACGCCTGCACGTGCATCCGCCCATACACCCCCTTCAACCGCTCATCGAGTTCAATCTCATGGCGCGGATCGCACAAGCGGCGCAGTTCATCCCCATAGCGCTGACATTCCGCCCAACACTCGACGCGCAGGCGCAACGCCCCCGGCGCGCGCCAACCCATCTCGGTCATTTCGGGCACAGGTAGTCGCCCGTGTAGCAGGCGCAGATCGTCGATCAGGTCGGCAGGCGCAGGCTGATACATCAGCGAGGCGGGACGCTCGGCGTAGTCCGGCTCTGGCATGAGCAGCGCGAAACGGACGAGCAAGCCATTGTCCCAATCCCCGGCGCTGATGGCGCTGCCCAAGCTGGCGGGTGTGGTCACACCGAGGATCGAGAGTGCCGCGTTCTCGACCACGTTCAGCCCGGTCTGAGTGTCCTTGTCGAAGTAGTCGGGACAGTCGTACAGCTCCATGAGCAGGTCTTTCATTCCAACCATGTAATCCCGTTTGTTGATCGCCCCAAACAAGCCCGACACCTCATCTTTGAGCAGTCCACGCTGCGCGGCGAACGGTTGCGCTTGGGTGAAGCGGTCTTTCTGCTCCTTCGTCAGTTTGTCGAAATTGGTCGGCATCCGCCCGGCCAACGCCTCCTGAAAGCGCTCTGGCGATCCGGGCGTGGGCATGAGCATGTGTGGAATGGCCGCGCGGGCGACGCTCTCCGCCAGCTTGTAGGCCGTCGATTTGCGGTAAAAGGTCGTCCCGGCGACCAGCATCAGATACAGGTTCAGGTAAATCCGCACACCCCACGGCGCTTCGCCATACAACCGGCGTCCGACGGCGGTCGCTAGCAGCCACAGCCCCGCCGCTTGATGGAAGATCAGCGGAGTCTGGTTGCCCGTCGCACCCGCCCACACCATGTAACGTTCGAGCCAATCGGGCAGCTTCACTGGTGGCGCAGACGGCTTATCGCGCGGCGGATCGGCGGGCGACTCACGGCGACGGGTGAGCTTAGGCAGTTCTGGTTTCTCCACCAACCCGCCCAACTGCATCGGATCGATGTTCAATCGAGCGCAAATCTCCTTGGCCAGCATCGTCCCGCACAAATAGCAGTACCCGTAGCCACTGGCGGTATTGAAGCCGAACGAAGGATTGCGGTCACCATGTTTGTGGCGTTCCGGGTACAAGCAGCGACCATGCAGCCACTCGCCATGCGGCTTGAAGCCCTGCCCGATCAGCACGCGGCTGATTTCCTCGATCACCCGGCGGTTGAGCGGCGCATCTCCGGGCGGCGCACTGATCTTCGGCGGTTGCCATGCCCGCGTCTCCTGCTGGGGTTTGAAGGCTTCCACCCACGCGACCAGATCATCGAGATTCGGCACGCGCAAAATATCGAGCGGCTGCTCGACCCGATACGGCTGTCCCGTGATCGGGTGAATGCTCGGTGGCGCGGCCACCTGGCGCCCGTCACCACACACCTCCAAGTGACCAATAGGTGTGTTCATCGACTTGACGCTCGGCGGCAATGTATCAGCGTAGAAATAGACGTGCCGCCCCACGCCTCCGCCGCTGGCAACGGTGTAGGTCTGCGCCAGCATCGGAAACGTCGCAGCGAACGCTGCATAGCCCGCTGCCCCATCGAGATCAAGGACAACGAGATTGCCCGACACGGCACCGCACACGATGCCGACGTTACCGAAAGTCCATGAGCGGATCGTTTTTTCATTTGCCCTTTTCTGCTGGTACTCTGTCCAGCTTTTTAGCGCCGGACGCTTGCCGTCCAGCGGGATAACACTCAAGCCGAGCTCGGCGTAGGCCAAGGCGGCTGACAGAATTGTGCTTTGCTGCGCCGCTAGAATCATCGGCGGGATAGTCGAAGATGACATCATGCGTCCTTTAGTCCGGATTCAACGAAAACAAAAACCGTTGGACAACGATCTGAACCTGATGTATCCTCAAGTTGACAAGACGAGAAGACCATCAGGTTCACCCACGCCGCCAGCCGATCAGGTTGGCGGTTTGGTTTTATGACTCGCGACCTCACTCTCAATCCACTCGCTCATCATGCCGTGCAGGTCAACGCCCTCGCTGATCGCATCGGCCAGCAGTGCGCCTGCATCAATCGACTCCTTGCGTAGGCGCTCGGACAGCAGGTGCAGCGTTTGCAGATTGAGCCACAGCGTTACCGACAGCAGCCGTTCAATGTGATCGACTCGCCGCCCGAACGCTTTCGTGAAATGCTTGCGACTGCCGATCACATCTTCCTGCTCGTCGAGGAAAGTGCGCAGTGCGGCGCGCACCACCTCGGCTTTGGCTTCGTCACGCCCGCGTGCGACCTGTTCCAGACGGTCATCCATCGCTTTGGTGACCTGCACCGACAGGCGCTGCGGATACTCTTTGCCTCTGTCAGACATTCTTCCCTCATTGGCATTGCACATCGAACGAGAAAACGCACTTGCGGTTCGTTTCGGGTGGCGCTGGACGCTGAGAAGCGTGCTGCGCCATGCCTGTCAGCGTCGGGGGGCTGCGGCATCTCCAACGCTGGCGCTGCGCTCCCGAGCGCGGCGCATCAAGCCTCCCCGGCATGTGAGGGGCGAGTTGATTAAACTCGCTACCCCTACTTCGTAGAGGGTAGGGTGTCCCGCCCGGCGGGATCGACCATCTGCACAGCAGCATGGGCGGGACACCCACGAGCGGCACGAAGCCGCTCGTAGGCTTTTGGGCGGTGCGGCGCGCTTGCAATGCGAAGCATGACTTCATAGATCAACCTCCAAACTGCGACCACCGCTGTTGTCGATGTCCAACGAAATCGCCTGCTCCTGCCCTAGTTCCGGGTCACGCACTAAACGCCATTCGCGCCCAATCGTGCGATCCAGCAGGGTTTCAAACTCGTGTCGGGCAATGTGATGCAGATTGTCTTCGCGGTTCAAGCCGCCGCGATCCGTACACACCTGCTGCCGATCTACGCGGTGCGACTCGCGCTCGCCGAGGCTGTTCTCGATGGTTCCCGCGACGAACACATGCGTGTGCAGCATTTGCATCCCGTAGTCGTCATCGGTATCGCGGTCGTGCAGAACGTATGAAAACTCCGGGGTATTCAATCCACGTGCCTCATGCCAAGCCTCAATCGTCCGCTCCGTGACCTCGCGCACGAGGTCATGCTTCAATTCGTCGGGCACGAGTGCCATCAAGTCGGGCGCGGGCGCGATGACGAGGTGATGCGCCAGCACATAGAGGCCTGCCAACTTGCCCGCGTTCTCAAGGACCGTGCGCCAGCCCTGACCCAAGCCGCAGTCCGTCCAGCGTTCGTCGATCTCGACCGGACGGTGATCGGGACTCTCACGGTGCGACACATACTTGAGCAGTTTCTTCAGCCCACGATAGCCACCTTTCGACGGCTTCTGATACTTCCAGTTCGGGATGATGGTTGGCTTTGCCACTCGCGCTAAATCCCTTCCGATGACACAAAATGAGAGACAACTGCGTTCCTGCGTTGCAGTTTGGCGGCTTGCCGGCAGCGGTTGCTGCAATACAAACGCGGTCGCCCCGCGTAGTAGTCCGACCGGGGCAGCGCGTCCCCACACACCGCGCAGTGCCTCATTCGGTCGCCTCGGGATGGTGGCCATTCCCATTCATGCTGACGGCTAAAGGGCGGGCTATCTCCACAATGCCCCCCTCGTTTACGCCTTCAGCTAGCACTGGCGCGGCCGTCGTTTCCGGTGTCGTGTACCAGTCATCGGCCTGCAATTCACGATAGACCAGCGCTCGCCAATCAGCGTGACTCAGCGTTTCCAACACGTCACGCTTGCGGCTGTTCACCTTCCGCAAGGCGTCTCGCAGGGCGTTGGCGTAGAACTGCATCCAGCGATTGTGCGCCTCCGGGTTGATGGTTGCTCGCTGCCACTCGTTAATCGCCTCTTGGTAAGCGCGCTCGTTGGCGTGGCGCAGTTCGATCGCTTCGAGCATCTGCTCTTTGAGGACATAGGCGGTGCTGAGGACCAGCAGTGGCGGCGCGATCGCTTCCAGCCACGCGAATGGGCTTTCCAGATGACCGGGCAGCGCGACCTGCACATTTCCAATGAGCGCAATCCCGGTGGCGATACCCATGCTCCCGTAGAGCAGCCGTCGTGCGCCTTTGGAAGTACCGAGCGTCGCCAACGCCAAGGAGAACACCACCTGTCCGACTTCCGCGGTCAAAACCGTGGCAATGCCAACGGCAATCATGGCGAGTTCATAGGGTACAGCCGTGCCAAACGTCGTTGAACCAATGACGTACAGCCGAATCGCGGATGGAGTGAATGCCGCCAGCAGCAGCGCGATACACAAGCCACTGATCAGCTTCGTCACCATCGGTGGGTAGCGATGAGCAGCATGTTGGTTGAAGTGCTCGCGAGCCGGACGGTCGCCGATGTCGCGCATCACCGCTTCAGCCGCGGCACTCCGGGCGAGCTGACGTTCTTCCTGCGTGAGTGGTTTAATTTGCGAGAGTGGGGATGTTCCGTTCAATGCCTCGTCTCCAAGTTCCAAAACGACTTCGTTTAGGAACCTGGTCAGGCACTTCAATCATCGGCATCAATGTGACGCCAGACCAGGTAGTTTTAGGGAAACGGGGCTGGTAAGGTCGATTAAGCGTGGCGGACTTGCCGCCGTTTTACTTCTACTGCACCTTCGATTTCGCCACCGAGGAGGACAAGGCGGCGTTTACCCATCAATCGGTGCAGGGTTTGATTGATGACGCGGCTCTCCTGATTCCAGAACCGCTCAAGCGTCAAGTTTGCTAACTCTTCGAGGATTGCTTGCTGCACAGCCGTTTTGTGCTGTGTGGCAAGCGCCTCTCCGTGCAAGCTGCTCCGCGCTTCGCGCATTACCTTCAACTGATCGCTGAGTATCTGTGCTGCATGCCCGTTTCACATCCATCGGACACCCGTGGGGACCATCCGAACACGTTCCGATAAAGTATGTCGAAACACATATAATAAACTGAGTCTTTCTTCACATATGATTTCTTGGAGTCAATTCATGCGTCAAAGACATCCCCTGCTGTGGATATCACTTTTCTATTTCCTGTTCACGCTAACCGTCTCCAGTACTGCAGCACAAGACACACCGAACCGCGAAGACAATCGCCCAGCAGTGCGGGTGACAATTGGCACACGCGATGATAACTGGGTGTACTACACGCCCGACCAACCCGACTTTAACCGCGTTATCGCCGTGTTGAACCGGGCGATCCCGATCTATGAGCAGCTTACTGGCATCACTTGGACGCGCCGAGTCGTCATCGTGTATATGGGCAGTGGTGGCGCGACGGTGATCGGTCGCATTCTGGACAGTCGCGAAGCCTATGTGACGCGCCGTGAACCTGCCGCGTTGTTCGCCGCTGACCCCATGAACTGCCACATCCGCCTGTCTGCCGGATGGGACACCATCCCGAACTTTGAAGCGGTGGTGGCGCGGCAGTTCTTCCACTGCTTCCAAATGGAAACCGGAGCGGCACAGTTCAGTGATTTCTCGAATGTGGTGTTCAATTTCTGGTGGCTGCAAGGCACGGCCGAATGGGCGGCCTCGCGTGTCTACCCGGAGCTGTACCCGCAGGACTACCACATCGGCTTTTTTGACCCGCGTCAGGATATTCGCCGAGCCCGCTATGACGCGTATTTTTTCTGGGAGTTTGCCTCGTCCGCACGGGGCTTTGGCAGCGACCGAAACGTCAGTCTTCAGATGAATATGCTGCGGGAAGATGGCGTCTTCCCGCTGGTATTCAACCTCAATTCGGTGGATTTGTTCCACAACTGGGCGCAAGTGCTGCTGGATCGGCAACTCCCCAATCCGCCCATTGTCGATTTGACGGCGGTCGATCTGACAGCAGGGAAAGGCGGATCGATTCAGAGCACCATGCCGCCATTCTCGGTCGATTATCGCAACTTGATCAACTTTGACCTGAAAGCGGGCAACAGCGCGGTACTGACGGTCAGTGGAATCGACGCTGGCAACTTTGCGGTCAGCGCGCGCTTAGGCGGCGTAACCCAACGCCTACAAAATGACACCCCCTTCGAATTTTGCCCGCCCGACGACGGCGTGATGCTCATCATGAGCCGGGGCGAAGGCGCGCGCAACACCACCGCCCCGCTCACCATCACATGGACGCAGCAGCCCAGCGCAAATCCCTGCACCGATGACACCGACGACGCCGAAGGCGATGCGTCATGTATTGTTGGTAACTGGCAGGTGATCGACTTCCCGCCCACGATTGCGGGACTGCCCGGCGCAACGGTGGATACCAGCAATTTCATCTTCACATTTGATGCCGAGGGTAACCTCTTTGGGACGTATGGCATCACCGCCAGTTCCGATGGTCTCACCGTCACGCTGGATGTGCCGTTCAGCGGCACCTATGCTATCAGTCCAGTTGAAGGCAGCTCAAGCGAATTCGCTGTCGATGCTTTCAACTGGGCCTTTGAACCGGGTGGCAGCATGATTGTGACCGCCGCGGATGGCACACGCACCAATCTGTCACAGTCTTTCTACAGCAGCGGACCGATCGACGGCTGGACGCCGGACGGCACGGTCACATGCAGCGGTGACACCTTATCATGGGATACCGTAAACGGCTTTGGGGGCTTCGTGCTGGAGCGGCGATAGAGATTGCTGAGGGGGTGAATAACACCTCACCCCCTCAAATGCTGAATTAGCGGCGCACGACGAGCACGCCGCCCGCATCGGCAGTTGCTTGCGTTCCCGGCGTGACACGGATCGTGTCGCCGTTCAGCGTGACATCATAGCCCGTGTTCGGCGTTAGCCCGGTGACATAGCTGGTCGTTGCCGTCGTGCTGAATTCCAGCGACTCAAAGGCCGCCAGCGCATCAACAGGGAATAACACCGCTGTGTCGCCTACGACCGCGCCCTGATACGCTGTGCCGTTCGTGCTTTCGATCAACGTACTGGTGAGCGGGACAACGCCCACGTCTGTGCCTTGCAGCACATGCAAAAAGCGGACTTCCGGCGCGGCGGCTTCGACCATCAGTCGGTAACGCATCATCTCGTTGCTGGCAGGTGCGCTGCTCACCTCGTTGACCAGCGGCGACACGGCGATCACCGGATCGGCGGGCAGCAGCGTTTCGACAGTGAGCGTTTGCCCGCGTTCGGTGGTCATGCTTGTAACCTGTTCATTCACCACCGCGTCTGCCGGGAAGTTGAGCCAGAAGCGGCTGACCGGGTTCTCTGCGCGGGTGGCGGCGCGGTCATAAACCACAATGACATCCGGTTTGAGCCAGATCACCGAGCGGCTGACGTGCTCAACCGCCGTCACCGCTTCGTATTCTGAGTTATACAGCGCCGTCGCATCGCCGAAGGCGTACACGTATTCATCGGTCACGCTGATAAGGGGCGGCGGCGGATCGCCTGCGGAGAGCAGCCATTGTGAGCCGCGCTGCCCAATCATCAGGCGGAAATCGTCACGATCCGGCAGCGTGTTCTGCACGGTCAGCGTGTTGAAATTGTCCGATGTGTGATAGTCGAAGTCGTAGCCAACACGAATTTTGGTCAGCCATTCGCCCCCGCGATAAAACTCAATCGCGTTACCGTTGCCGCTCTGATGATCGACCTCATCCCAACTCAGGTTGTAAGTGAACCAGGCCGCGTCTTCGCTCCAACTGGTGCGAGCGAGTAAGCGGCGCATCCCCGGGGCGTACCATGACGTACCATAGCCCGGTCGCGGATCGGCGGGGGCGACGGCGTTCGGATCCAGCAGCAGGAAATACAGAATCGCCTTATGTATCGAATCGACATCCTGCACCCGTTCAACCAGTCCGAATTCACCGCCCGGCGGCGTGAAAACCTGCAACCAGCGCAGTGCGTCCAGTCGTTCAGGATTCGCGCCCGTGAACACGTCGTAGGCGCCCAATGAACCGAATAACTCGATATAGTCGGGCAACCAATAGTTTTGACCGGAGCCATACCACGCGGGCAAATACACCACACCCGCATCAGCGCTGACGGCGGTCGCCGGACTCAGCGAATGGACGAACGCGGCAATCGCATCGTCCCAAAACGGATTCGCTTCAAAACTCACCTGCTGTCCCCACACCGCCGGATCATTCGCCCCGGAGGTTTGCAGCGCCAGCATAAACTGAGCGGCATAACCGAGCGACTGCGGGCTGTATTCGAACCCTTCTGTCCCAAAGCCGCCCTGCGCGTCCGTCCGGAACAGATGGTCGATCACGTACAGCCATGCGCCGGTCGCGTTTTCGAGATACGCGCCGAGTTCACCGCCGGGATCGTCCGCCGCGTCGAACGCCAGCGCCATCAGTCCCATGTTGCGCATATGCGCTGCGTAGTAGTTGTTGCCTGCCCACCGCACCAGTGTCGGATCGCTGACCAGCACCGGATCGTTGACCACGCCGATTGGCTCAGGATGGTTGTTATTGGTGGTATAGGCGTTCAGGTTTTCAGCGCACCAGCGCAAAAACACAGTGCGAATCGTCGCCTTGTCCGCTGCTGAGAGCGTCGGGTAAATCCAATCCACGATGAGTGGAAAACTCACGCCGTACCAGCGTGAACGGTCGCTGGTGGCAAATTCGGCATGGCGAAACGGCTGATCGTCGGCCACACCCAACACCGCCTGATCCATGACGAACATCAGCAGGTCGCGCGACCGCTGCGCGTAAGCCTGCCGCGCCGACTCATTCGATTCGATCAGCGACATGAACGCAAACAGCAGTGCATACGACTCGGTCGGGTATTCTTCGTAGGCATAGCTCCCGGTATCCTGCGCCGGGATAATGCCTTCATCCATCCATTCCGCGGCTGCGTTGGCCAGCACCCATAAGCCATCCGTGTACAGCGGGTTGTTTTGCGCGGCCCACGCCTGCAAGCGCGGCAGGTCTTGCGCCGTGATCCACAAATGTGGGTGCACGCCATCAGTTTGAGCCTGCAGCACGCCGCCCATCAGAAAAACACATGCGCAAATCAGGAGTAATCGTTTGAACATGCTAAATTCCCCCTTATTCGGCTAGCTCGTACCGAAGCGAGCACAGTACATCGCTCACATCCGGGTTGGACGCGCCCAACACATCCTGCACCATCACCATGACCACCCCGGCAGGGAAGCCAAAGGCGTACAGATTTGCCTGTCCACCGGGAAGGCTTTCCCCGGCGATGTAACTTTGTGCCGTGAACACCTCAAAACCTTCGACAAGTGCGGGATACGCCTCGATTTCGAGGGTGGCGGCATACGCCGTGAACACCAGATCAGCCGAATCGAACGGGTTAATCTCCAATGCGCGCAAACCGGGCGGCAGCGTGACGATTAGCGCCGAGTCGCCGCGTGCGTATTCGTCGCTTGCGCCGGTGGCCACATCCAGCGCTGCGCC
Organism: Anaerolineae bacterium; assembly: GCA_041916315.1. GTDB lineage: Bacteria > Chloroflexota > Anaerolineae > Aggregatilineales > Phototrophicaceae > Flexifilum. Next base: position 121,953 of record JAYRZU010000044.1, on the reverse strand, counting down.
GCTGCTCGCCAGAACCAGCACCCCGGTTTCCTCATCCCACAGCGATTCCCAAGCTTCGGGCAGCGTCGCGCTGAAAGCAAACTGTCTGCCGTTATCATCGACCGGGAGGACGAAATCACCCTCCGCGACGGTTTCTTCACTTTCCGGCACAGCATCTCCGCTCGTCAGAGTGAGCGTATCCCACATGGCTTCGCTGAGCGCAAACACATCGTCGCTGCTGATGAGCAGCACAAAAATGAATGTCTCCTCCCGCTCGAAAGCCAATGCATCGACACTCGCGCCTTCGATGAATGGGATGCCAAAATCAATCTCATCGTTCGCTTGCACGGGAAACAATCCGAAGCTGATTGCCGGATCACCAGCGTAGACCTCACCGCTGGGCGAACGCAGCCCTTCACGCTCAAGGAACACCGTCAGCGCAGCTGCCGCTGAACTGCCTTCCGGCAAATCAAGCGTCGCTGCCGTCGCCGGAGCAAACAGGATGACTCCCGTCGCGCCGCGTTTTACGCTGCCTGTCTGCCCCAGACTCGCATCCAGCATGGCCTGCGCGTTGGCAACATACAAGGCTTCTTCACTGCTGAAGGTCACCCAGTCTTCCGGGTAGTTGATGCTGAGCGTCCCCGCAGCATCGCTGATAGTCGCAACTGCTTCCAGTTCGGGCGCGTCTTGTGCGGCTAAAGTTCCCGTGCATATCCATAAAAATACCAGTGTGATCGTGAGTCTGAAGTGAGGCACACATGCAAGACGCATATTTCGAGAAGCTCCTCTAGGTTGTCACCACGATGAAAGGCGAATGCCTCATCAAGCATATAGTGATTCTCAAGTCCGCGCAGAGGCTTAAGTCAGGCGGAACCCATTGGATTGAGCTCGGCAACACCATCATGGAGAGCTTCTTCGCCACACTCAAGGCTGAGTGGGTTGACCGTCACTATGTCACCCGTGCTGAGGGGCGCAGCGCGATCTTCGACTACATGTTAGTACAACTGATGTCGTCGCCATTCGTCACTGGGCTATCTCAGCCCGGCTGTTTTTGAGCAACATTTCGCCTGTGGCAAGTTTACTGTCACTAAACGTGGGTCAGTCCACTTTCAGCTGATCGCTGAGTTGGCCAATTTCTTCATCGAAGATGTGCTGGACTTCCTCACGCGCGGTCAACGGCTTACGGATACCAATCCACTCAAAACATGCTTCACATCCCCAGGTCGGACAGCAAGCCGAATGCGTATCGCTTTGGCGGGTGTAAGTTCCGCAACCGCTGCCCGCTGTGCGTAAAGAGGATGGGCGCGAGGTATATTTTCACTTCAGTTGAGCGAACACGAATGCCTCCGATGAGTTAAGTCACCGTCAGCGTCGTGGCGCAATGCGTGCTCAACGTAGAAACAGATCATGTCAGTTCAGGTATACCGCATGTCTGAGAAGTTTTACCCGACAACAACCTAAAAGGCTTAGACCGATGAGTAATACACAGATTGAACAATGGGGCATTTTTGAAGCCCGCTTTACCGGACCGGCTGACGGTAATCCGTTTATAGATGTTACGTTCTCTGCCCAATTCACGAACGGCGAACACGCCCTCAACGTCAATGGGTTTTACGATGGCGGCGGCACATACTGCCTGCGCTTTATGCCGACGGCACCCGGCACATGGAGCTATACGACCCAAAGCAGCGCCACCGCCTTAAGCGGCTTGACGGGCTCCTTTGAATGCACCCCACCGTCAGCGAATAATCATGGCCCGGTCTACGTCCACAACGCCTTCCATTTCGCCCATGCCGACGGGACGCCGTATTATCCGTTTGGCACGACCTGCTACGCGTGGACACATCAGGGTGAAGCGATGGAGCAGCAGACACTCGCCACCCTCAAGGAAGCGTCGTTCAACAAAATGCGGATGTGCGTTTTCCCGAAGGACTATCCGTGGAACAAGAATGAACCGCCGCTGTATGCCTATGAGCGGGATGCTGATGGCAATCACGATTTCACACGCTTTAACCCGGCCTTCTTCCAGCACTTCGAGCAGCGCGTCGGCGATCTGCGCGATATGGGGATTGAGGCAGACATCATCATTTTCCACCCCTACGACCGCTGGGGCTATGCGCGCATGGACGCAGAAACCGACTTCCGCTATTTGAGCTACCTCATCGCGCGCTTGGCGGCGTACCGCAATGTATGGTGGTCGCTGGCGAACGAGTACGACTTCATGCTCGAATACAAGCCGATGGAACGCTGGGATCGCTTCTTCCAGATTCTGATGGCGGAAGATCCCTACAATCATCTCCGCGCCATTCATCAGGGGCAACCGGAGGACATGTATGACCACAACAAACCGGGTGTCACGCATGTCTGCATCCAGCATCCGCAGGTTCGGCAGGTCGTCCAGTGGCGCAAGCAGTACGGCAAACCGATCGTCGACGATGAGCTGGAGTATGAGGGCAACATCTTCTACCCGTGGGGCGGCATCAGCGCCGAAGAAGAGGTTCACCGTTTCTGGTTGCTGGTGCTGAACGGCGGGTACGGCGGCCACGGCGAAACGTATGTGCATCCCGACGATGTGTTGTGGTGGTCGAAGGGTGGCGTGCTGCACGGTGAGAGCTGGAAGCGCATTGCCTTCCTGCGCCAGCTCGTCGAAGCCGCGCCGGGTGGTTTGACGCCGGAGATCGATGCGGATAGCGGCGTCTTCCCCCGCCCCGTCAGCCAGTGGCTGTGGAATCGCTTTGCCGGCGGCTTTAGCGGTGACTATCATCTGCTCTACACGGCGGAGTACCAGCCGCGCACGTTAATGCTCTGGCTCCCGCCGGACGACAACTACCAGTTCGAACTAGTTGACACGTGGGAGATGACCATCACCCCGGCGGACGTGCGCAAACTCGATGCACCCCCCAGCTATGCCTACCCCGCACCGGGACGCCCCGAACCGACCTACGAAGTCCAATTGCCGGGGAAGCCGCGCATGGCGCTGCGCATCACCAAACGTTAGCCATCAAGCAACCGACAGCGCCACTGTTTAATCATTGCGGGGCAGACCAGCGCGTCTGCCCCGCCCCATCTGATCTGTATTGCACAAATGGTAAGCTTCTCCCACCTTCAATGTCGAAATCTGGCCCGCCGTGCGACTCCCATGTGTGCAAATCTCGCAGCGGCGGTTGCCCCCATGTGAAGCTGAATTTTGTCCTTGGCCGATCATCTGTATACTCATCTGGCGTGCGCCTCGAGCCCACACCATTGAACGGCGGGCAACCGTTGTCACGGGTGGTTTGGCTGGAAGACAGAGATACCGATGAGCACAACGAGAATTGAACCGTGGGCGATCTTTGAAGCACGCCGCCCACAGCCAACCGACGGCCATCCCGATCTCGATGTCACGCTCTCTGCGCAGTGCACGAACGGTACCCAGGCAGAAGGTCAGGAGAATCGCGATCAGCGCAATGGCTGATCGCCCAGTGGGTGAAAGGATAGAGCCGACTATGCGCGTCATGATCACGGGTGGGGCTGGCTTGATCGGTCGGGCGCTTGCTGCCCACCTGCTGGAACACGGCTTTACCGTGCATCTCACGGATGTGGTGCCGGAAACGGATTCACCGCATACCTCTTATGCCCAGTGTGATATCACCGATTTCGGCGCGGTATGCGCCCAGGTCCGCGGGTGTGATGCCATCGTGCATCTGGCGGCACTGCGCAACCCATTGTATGCGCCCGGTCCCGATGTATATCGTGTCAACACCGTGGGCACGTTCAACGTGTTCGAGGCGGCGGCGCTGGAAGGAATTCACCGCATCGTACAGGCGAGCTCTATCAATGCCATTGGCTGCGCGTGGAACATCCTCGACTTTGAACCACACTACTTCCCAATCGACGAAGATCATCCGCTGACCACGTCCGACCCCTATTCGCTCTCCAAAGAGCAAAGCGAAACGCTCGGCGCGTACTACTGGCGACGCGCGGAAATCACAAGCGCGGCGCTGCGTTTTCCGGGGGTCTACGCGCCTGAGCAGCGGAATGCAGCTTCAAGTGAACGCCGCGCGCTCATGTGCCAATTTCTGGACGCGTTAGTCTCCCTGCCCGACGCGGAACGTGAACGCCAGTTGGCGGATGTCCGCGCCCGAACGCTGGAAGCCCGCGCCGCGCGCGTCCTTGAATACCCCGCGACGAGCTGGCCCGTCAGCGAGACGCTCGATTGGGCGGAACTGCTGTGGCGCGCCTACATGGTCGACCGCTTCAACCTGTGGGCATGGCTCGATGTCCGCGATGCGGCGGTCGCCATTGAACTGGCGCTGACAGCGACGTATATGGGCAGTCAGCCTCTGTTCATCAACGACTCGCAGAATTCGCTCGGCTACGAATCAGAAACGCTGCTGCGCGTATTCTTCCCGGAAGTACAAGCGCGGAAACAACCGCTGATCGGAGCGCAATCGCTGGTCAGCCTGCAGCGCGCGGAGGATTTGCTCGGCTTTGCACCCCACTATTCCCGCTCTGGAGATTAACATGCTGAAACTCGCTGAAGTACTGCCACCGCAGCAGTCGGTTTTATGGACGCTGGCCAAACAGTGCGGCGTAGACCACGTCGTGGGTACATTCGACTGGAGCCGCGGGCTCGACGTGCCGAAAGATGAGCTGCCGTGGAGCTATATGTCGCTGGTGCGCCTGAAAACCGCATACGCAAACGGGGGGTTCGTGCTCGAGGTGATCGAGAACCGCCCGCCGCTCACCAAGGCGAAACTCGGTTTGCCGGGGCGCGATGAGGAGATCGAAACGGTGATCGACCTGATCACCAATATGGGCAAGCTCGGCATTCCGGTGTGGTGCTATGAGTGGATGCCAGTCATGAACTGGATGCGCACCTCGACGACCATTCCTACGCGTGGTGGCGCCCTGGTCACCGGCTATGACCATGCGCTCATGCAGGCTGCGCCGCTGACCGAATATGGTGAAGTCAGCGAAGAACACCTGTGGGACACGTTGGAGTACTTCCTGCAGTGCATCATTCCGGTCGCCGAAGCTGCCAATGTCAAACTCGCCATGCACCCGGACGACCCGCCGCTCTCACCGATTCGCGGGTTGGGGCGCATCATGCGGAGCGTCGAGAATTTCCAGCGCCTGCTCGACCTGTATCCGAGTCCCATGAACGGCATCACCTTGTGTCAGGGGAATTTCGCGCTGATGACGTCCGACTTACCCGGCGTGATTCGGCAGTTTGGCGCGCAGCAGAAGATCTTTTTCGTCCACATGCGCGACGTGCGCGGCACGCCTGAAAAGTTCATGGAGACGTTCCACGACGATGGGCAGACGAATATGCTGGAATGTATGAAAGCCTATCGCGACATTGGCTTTGACGGGCTGTGCCGCCCCGATCATGTGCCGACCATGTTGAGCGACAGCAATGATCAGGCGGGTTATTCCGCTGTCGGGCGGTTGTTCGCTATCGGCTATTTGAAGGGTCTGCAGCAAGCGGTGTACGCTGACTGAGGAGTGCTGCGGGTTTAGATTCAACATCAGTTATGGATAAGCTTCTTGTCGATCTGCCCCTCACCCCCAACCCCCTCTCTCACGCGAGCGGGGCGAGGGGAAATCTGTCGCCCCTCCCCGAATTCGGGGAGGGGCGAGGTGGGGTCGGGCACAAGCGGCAGGCGCGCAGATTCGTGTCCGCTCGGCTGCTCTATCACTAACTCACGTATATTTGACGATTAATTTGAGAATGGATTACCAATGCACCTGATTACGCCCAAAGAGATTCTGATCGAGCTGACGCGCCTCAATCCGTTTGAGCGCTTCCCGGATGGCCGTCCACGCGTGCCCGATCATCTGGTAGAACGCATCAGGACGGCCACCACCGAACAGGCGTGGGGCGTGCTGCGCAATCACGGTTACCATCTGCAGTTTGAGGGTAACTGGCTCCAGACGCACCCCGACAAGATTCTGGTGGGGCGCGCCGTCACGGCGATGATGCTGCCCCACCGCCCGGATTTTCACACGCTTGTGCAGGAGACGGGTACAGCGCAGGGGCGCATCGGCGGGCAAAACTCGTGGGTGATTGACACGTTAGTCGAAGGCGATGTGCTCGTGGTCGACCTGTTCGGCAAAATCAAGAATGGGACGTTCGTCGGCGATAACCTTTCGACCGCGATTCAGTCCCGCACGAAGCGCGGCGCGGTGCTCGACTGCGGCATTCGCGACTATCAGGGCATTCGCGAACTAACCGAGTCGGCCTTCTTCTGTCGCGGCGTCGACCCGACGGCGATTGCCGATGTGACGCTCGCGGGCATCAATCTGCCGATTCGCGTGGGTGAAGCGACGGTACTCCCCGGCGATATCGTGTTGGGGACGCCCTCCGGCGTGATCTTCATCCCTCCGCACCTCGCCCAGGAAGTGGCAGATACGGCGGCGGATATTCAGTCGCGGGATCGCTTTGGCAAATACTGCCTGAGCATCGGCAAATACACGCCCGGCGAAATCGACGTGCCGACGTGGCCAGCGCCCATCGAAGCAGAATATCAGGCGTGGCTTGCTCAGCAGGGATCTGCAGGTGGATGAGAGAGCGCGTCAGCATGACAACATGACACCTCTGGCAGGTCAGGTGGCGTTGGTGACAGGCGCCAGCCGCGGGATTGGCAAAGGGATTGCGCTGGCCTTGGGCGCAGCAGGCGCCACGGTCTACCTGACCGGGCGCACGGAAAGCGCGGCGGAGGCGACAGTGCCGCTGCCCGGCACAATCCATGAGACGGCCGCCCTCGTCAATGCGGCGGGCGGGCACGGGATCGCGCTGCGCTGCGATCACGCCGATGATGGGCAGGTGCAGCAGGTCTTCAAGCGGATCGCCGCCGAGCAGGGACGCCTCGATCTTCTGGTGAACAATGCGTGGAGCGGGTATCAGCGTAAGCAGCAGAGCCGGACGAGCGGGTTCCATACCCCGTTCTGGAAATCCGCGCCGGAATTCTGGGATACCATGCACACGGTCGGCGTGCGTTCCCATTACGTGGCAAGCGTGTATGGCGCACGCCTGATGGTGGCTCAAGGGCACGGCCTGATTGTGCAGGTTTCAGCGCCGGCGGGCGGTGGTTATAGTGAAAACGTCGCTTACGGCGTCAGTAAGGCGGCGGTGGATCGCATGGCGGCGGATATGGCGCATGAGCTGCAGGAAACCGGGGTGGCGGTGGTGTCCCTGTGGCCGGGCATCGTGGCGACCGAGATGATCATGGCACGGCGCAAAGATCAACACTTACAGCCGTATATGGAGTCGCCCGTGTACGTCGGGCGCGCGGTCGTCGGCCTCGCGCTCGATGCGCGCCTGATGGCGAAAAATGGCCAGATTCTGGTCACGCGGGATCTCGGCACAGAATATGGCTTTCAAGATGTGAACGGGCACCAACCGTCATTGGAAAAAGGAGTTTGGCGGCCAGCCCGCTAAGCACAACCGTGCCCGGCCTATTGCACCGCGCATGAGATTTAGGTTATAGTATTTCGTATCAACCCGACGCGGTTCATCATCGGTTACCTCCGCAAGTAAGTCTCGTTCCGACCTTCGTTCTCGCCCAAACCGAATCCAGCACAATGGCAGCAGACTCTATGTACCCCACCCTCACTAAAGCTCCCACCGGGATCACCGGATTTGATCAGGTTACAGGCGGCGGATTACCCGAAGGGCGAACTACACTGGTCTGCGGCGGCACCGGCTGCGGCAAAACCCTGTTTGCAATGGAATTCCTGATTCGTGGTATCACCGAGTTTGATGAACCGGGCGTGTTCATCGCCTTCGAGGAAACGCGCGAGGAACTCACGCAGAATTTCTCCTCACTGGGCTTTGATCTGGAAAACCTGAGCGCCCAAAACAAACTGCTGATTGACCACATCCACACCGATTGGGATCGCATGGATCAAACTGGCGAGTTTGACCTCGATGCCCTGCTGATTCGTCTGGATCATGCCATTCAGACGGTTCAGGCGAAGCGCGTGGTGCTGGACACCGTCGAAGTGCTGTTCGACGTGCTCGGCGATACCGATACGCTGCGTTCGGAACTGCGGCGTGTGTTTCGCTGGTTAAAGGAGCGCGGCGTCACCGTTGTGATCACGGGCGAAAGCGGCGACAATCGCCTCACGCGGCGCGGCATTGAAGCGTATATCTCGGACTGCGTGATCCTTCTGGAACAGCGCATTGATAATCGGATCGCGCGCCGTTGGATGCGCATCATCAAGTACCGCGGTTCGCATCATGGAACAGACGAGTACCCGTTTCTCGTCGACACCACGGGGCTGAGTGTCCTACCGATCACTTCGGTTGGGCTGGAGTATCCTGTGTCGGAAGAGACAGTTTCCAGCGGCATCGCGCGGTTGGACAGCATGCTGGCCGGTCGCGGTTTCTTCCGCAGCAGTACGATTTTGATTTCCGGTGAGAGTGGATCCGGCAAAACAAGCATGGCGGCGCAGTTTGTCGACGCGGCGTGCCGCCGTGGGGAACGCTGCCTCTTCTTCTCCTTTGAGGAACCGGCCGCGCAGATCATCCGCAACGTGCGCTCGGTTGGCATCAACTTGCAGCAGTGGGTGGACTCCGGGCTGCTGCGCTTCAAGTCGACGCGGCCAACGATGTACAGCCTCGAAATGCACCTCACCGTGCTCTACCGCAACATTCAGGAGTTCGCGCCGCAGGTCGTGATTCTCGACCCGGTGACCAGCTTTGACGTCATCGGCAGTTCGACGGAAAGCCGTCTGCTGCTGACCCGGATGATCGATTTTCTGAAGACGCACGGCATTACCGCCATGCTCACCAGCTTGACCCGCGCGGGTGATCCGGATGAGCAAACGCAGGTACACATCTCATCCATGATCGACACCTGGATTTTAGTGAATAATCTCGAAGCGAACGGTGAACGGAATCGCATTCTGTACATCCTCAAATCGCGCGGCATGGCGCATTCCAACCAGATTTGCGAGTTCGAGATCTCCGAACACGGGATCAATATTCTCGATGCGTACACAGGAACATCTGGCGTGTTGACTGGCGCGGCCCGCATTGCTCAGGAAGCGCACGACTCAGAAGAGACCTTGCGTCACCTGCAAAAGGCTGAATTGCGCCGCATCCAATTGGATGGCGTGCGCACCACGCTCAAGGCGCGCATCGCCGCCTTACAGGCGCGGCTGGATGTCGAAGAAACAGAAATGCGCCTGCTGGCTGATCAGGAAGAACATCGCAAAACCACGTCCGATTTTTACGCGGATACCCTTGCCCAGCGCCGTGGCCTGCGCGGGCGCGATCATCTGCCAGCCGACCCTGCGAAGGAGGAATCAGAGCGCAATGAGTGACGCCGAACAGCATGCGGCCCCGAATGGGGATGTCTGGACATTTCGCCTGTATGTCGCGGGACAAACCCCTCGTTCTGTGTTGGCGTCGGCCAACCTCCGCCGCTTGTGTGACGCGTATCTGGCGGATAAAACTTATGAAATCCAAATCGTCGACTTGATCGAAAACCCGCAGTTAGCGGAACGCGACCAAATCATCGTGATTCCAACATTGGTGCGGCTGATCCCCAGTCCAGTGCGCAAAGTCTATGGGGATCTGTCCAATACTGAGAAAGTCTTGATCGGGCTGCAGATGCCAACGTAATGCGAAAAGACGATGAACGCCGAGACTGACTACCATCAAAGTCCCCAACTTGACCAGCAGCATGTGTTTACGCTGTACGTTGCTGGTCACACTGTCCGTTCACTCCGGACAATAGCCTTGGTTCAGCGTCAGTGTGAAGAGTACTTTTCCGGAAACTACGAACTGCGGGTGGTCGATGTCTATCAGTATCCGCAGGCGGCTGCCGGCGCCGATGTGATCGCGACGCCCACGCTCATCAAACACCAGCCCATGCCGATGATTAGAACCATTGGCAGCACAATAGACATGGGACATTTTACGACCACGCCGACCTAGCCAGCTGATATAGGGTAGCAATAGTCGAATGTCTATCCCCAATACCTATCAACAACTCCTGGACGAAAACGCCGCGCTGCAGGCGCGTTTGAAAGAAACGGAAGCGACGCTGGACGCGATCCGCCGCGGCGAAGTCGATGCGCTGGTCGTCTCCAACGAGCATGGGCGGCAGGTCTACACGCTGGAAGGTGCCGATCAACCCTATCGCCTGCTGATTGAAGAGATGCAGCAAGGCGCGGTCACCGTCTCACCGAGGGGCATCATTCTCTACACCAACCATTTCTTCTGCGAATTTCTGGGCTATGCCCCGACCGAACTTATCGCGCACTGCATCGAAGACTATGTAGCGCCCAGCGAACAACTGCGGCTGCGCCAGTTTTTGGCGGGTCTCGCCACGCAGACGAGTCTGGCGGAAGAATTTGCGTTTCGGCATCAGAATGAGCTGATGATCCCAACCTATGTCCTCGCCAACGCCATTCTGATCGAGCAGACACGGCTCATTTACCTCGTTGTCATCGATTTGCGGCAGCGGAAGCTGCTTGAACAGCAGACGGTCGAGCTTGAGGTCGAAAAACAGCGCGCCAAACTCCTCAGCGAGGTCATGCGCAACTTGTCCCATGATCTGCGCACGCCGCTCGCCACGATCATTACCAGCCTCTACATCGTCCAGCGGACAACCGATGAGCAGCGGCGCCACGAGAAGTTCGTGGAAATTGAGGATCAGGTCTTCCACTTAAGCCACGCGCTCGAACAACTGCAGCGCATGGTGCGGCTGGATAGCCTGAACGAGCTGACGCTGCAGGTTGGCTCGCTAAATGACATCGTCTTGCGCGTCATCGATGACCGTCAGCGCGACGCGGCCCAGCAAGCCATCGAGATTGTCGTCGCCATGACGCCTGAACGTCCCCGCGTGCACTTTGATGCCGAACTGATGCGCGAAGCGATCAACGAACTATTGCGGAATGCCATCCGCTTCTCCCCAACCGGCGGAGCAGTTCATGTCTGCTATGAATGCTTGAGCGACGGGCACTGCTTGCTCGAGGTCACCAACGCCGGCGCCGGGATTCCGGCGGAACGACTGCAGCACATTTTTGAGCGGTTTTACAAGGTAGATGAAGCGCGCAGTGAGCACCCGAGTCTGGGGCTCGGCCTATCGATGGTCAAACGGATCATCGAGCTCCATCATGGGCGCATCGACGCCCACAGCACTCCCAATGGACTGACGCGCTTCCGCATCACCTTGCCGCTCGTGATCAGTCCCCCGGTAACCGCTTGATCGTCGCAGTGGAACCCCTTACCTAACTACACACTGACAATTGTCATAACTGGCTTGACAAGGGAAATCATCCATGCTAGTCTCTGCTTGAAAGCGCTTGCACGTCTAGTTGCGCTTGAAATTGCAAGTATCTGGTCAAGGTTAGCGTACTTCCCGCATATTTCTGCAATCGCTTGCATACTATTGGCCTTATTGACCTGAAGTATATTGCTTCTGGATTTTGTCTCTCATGAGTGTGCCCAAGAATCCGCGCAAAAAAGCCCATAGCAGCGTCACCATCGTCGATGTCGCCCGGGAAGCGGGAGTCTCCTACTCCACGGTTTCACGCGTGTTCTCCGGTTTCGAATTCGTCAACGAAGAGACCCGGCGCAAAGTTGTCGCCGCGGCTGAACATCTCGGCTATGTGGTCAATTTGCAGGCACGCAGCCTGGCGGGTGGCCGCTCGAATATCATCGGCTTGCTCGTCCCCGGCATCGACAACGGCTACATCAGCGAAATCGTCAAAGGCATCGATCAAGAACTGGCGCATTCGCAGTACGACCTGATGCTGTACACCACCCACCGCTATGAAGGCAAAGAAGCCTACTACGTCAAACTGATCGCCAATGGGCTGGTCGACGGTCTGATTCTGCTCGTGCCGCTCATCATCGAAAACTACCTGCAAGCCCTGCCCACGCAGGACTTCCCCTATGTGCTCGTCGATCAGGTATACAACGAGCGCCCCAGCACCACCGTCGACGTGACGAACTGGCAGGGCGCCTACGACCTCACCAACTATCTGTTCAGCCTCGGGCACACTCGCATCGGGTTCATCGCCGGGCTGAACGAGTTGAACAGCGCCAGCGAACGTCTGGATGGGTACCGTGCCGCGCTCAAACAGCAGCGTGTCGCCTACAATCCCGAGTTGGTCGTGGACGGCGATTACACGCCGGGAGGCGGATACCGGGCGGGGCTGAATCTGCTTCGACTGCCCGAGCGCCCCACCGCGATCTTCGCGGCGAACGACCTGTCGGCGTTCGGCGCGATGGACGCCGCGCGCGAATTCAACCTCGATATCCCCGGCGATATTTCGATTGTGGGCTTTGATGATATTCCGCAGGCCTCGATTGTGTACCCCAAACTGACGACAGTTCGGCAGCCCCTCATTCAAATGGGACAGGTAGCTGTCCGCCTGCTGCTCGAAAAGCTGGACAACCCGGAAAAGGAAGCCCGGCGGGTGACACTCGGCACTGAGCTCGTCATCCGTGATTCGTGCGCTCCACCTAGAGCCTAATCCAACCAGTGAAAGGAGCCCATCAACGCAAGATTCTTATCTGCGCATTGCAAACGCTTGCAAATAGTATAGAACTTGTTAGGAGTAAACTTGAACGGTTGTAAATTCCACTTATTGATCGTCAAACGCGCATGCTGAATCATCGCCCCTTCCCCGGCAAACGCGAAGATGCGGCAGATCTGCACGGATGCGGTACACTAGACTTCTTCTGGTACGTGCTGCTGCCGCTGGCGCGTCCGGCGCTGAGCGCGATTAGCGTGCTCGAGACAATCAAAGCGTGGAATGAGCAGTCCCTGTCTCTGCTGGTCTTCACCGACGAGTCCAGGTGGCTGCTGCCCCTTGGAATCAGGCAGTTTCAGGGAAAGTTCGGCACGGACTGGGGTCCAGTGAGGGCGTTTGTCGCCCGCTTCCTCATCCCGGCAGTGTTGGTCTGCATTTTCATATAGCGCCTATTGTCACTGGCTTGGCCGGCGGCGAACTCAAAGGATAACAAGGTCATGTCCCTTCCATATCAAGATGCATCCCGTTCGGCGGAGGAGCGCAGCGCTGACTTGCTGGCGCGCATGACGCTCGCCGAAAAAGTCGCGCAGTTGGGCAGCGCGTGGGTCTACGAACTACTCGACAACATCACATTTGCGCCAGAAAAAAGCGCGCCTAAGCTCAAACTGGGCATCGGGCACATCACGCGCATCGGCGGCGCGAGCAACGTCAACCCGCGGCAGAGCGCCGAAGTCGCCAACGCTATTCAAAAATGGCTGCTCGACAATACGCGGCTGCGCATCCCGGCCATCGTGCATGAAGAATGCTGTTCCGGTTACATGGCGAAAGGCGCAACCGTCTTCCCGCAGGCGATTGGCGTAGCGAGCACCTGGCAGCCCGAGCTTGTCGAAGCGATGGGCGATGTCATCCGTAAGCAAATGCGCGCGGTCGGTGGGCATCACGCGCTGGCGCCCGTGCTCGACGTCACCCGCGACGCCCGCTGGGGCCGCGTCGAAGAGACTTTCGGCGAAGACCCGTATCTCGTCTCGCAGATGGGCATGGCCTATGTGCGTGGCATTCAGGGGCAGACTCTGGCGGATGGCGTGATCGCCACAGGCAAGCACTTTGTCGGCTACGGCATGACCGAAGGCGGCATGAACTGGTCGCCCGCGCACCTCGCCCCGCGCGAACTGCGCGACACCTATCTCGTCCCGTTCGAAGCCGCCGTGCGCGAAGCAGGCATCGCCTCGATCATGAACGGCTATCACGAAATCGACGGCATCCCGTGCGGCGCAAACAAGTGGCTGCTCAACGATGTGCTGCGCGGCGAATGGGGCTTCGACGGCACCGTCGTCTCCGACTATTTCGCCATCACCCAACTGCAAACGTATCACCGTATCGCGACGACGCGTGTCGAAGCGGCGCATCTCGCGCTCGACGCGGGGATCGACGTCGAACTGCCCTTTACTGATGCCTACAGTGACGAACTCGTCAAAGCAATTGAAGCCGGGCGCGTACCCGTTGAACTGATTGATCAGTCGGTGCTGCGCCTGCTGCAGCAGAAATTCGCGCTCGGTCTGTTCGAACAGCCGTACGTCGATGTCGAGGCCGTACGCTTCGATACGCCGGATGAGCGGGCGTTGGCGCGCAAGCTGGCCGAACAGTCGATTGTGCTGCTGCGCAACGAGGGCAGCCTCCTGCCGCTCTCCAAGACGCTCAAGAAGATTGCCGTCATCGGCCCGAACGCCGACAGCATCCGCAACCTGTTTGGGGACTATTCCTACCCTGCGCACATGGAATCGCTGATCGAAGCGATGACCGACAACGTCTTCAACCAGCCCAAAGCGCAGGGCATCGTCGTCAGCGATGACTTCATCAAGACGGAGAGTATCCTGACGGCCGTCAAGGTCGCGGACGATATCGACAGTGAAATTGTCTATGCGCAGGGCTGCGGCGTGCGTGACACCTCGACCGATGGGTTTGGGGCGGCGGTCGCGGCAGCGACGGGCGCAGATGTAGCGATCATCGTGGTCGGCGATAAAGGTGGCCTCTCGGACGATTCAACCTCCGGCGAAGCTCGTGACCGCGCTACACTGGATCTCCCCGGCGTGCAGGCGGATCTGGTCAAGGCGGTCTATGACACGGGGACGCCGATTGTGCTGGTGCTCGTCAACGGTCGTCCGGTCACGCTCGGCTGGATGGCGGAGAAGATCCCGGCCATCCTCGAATGCTGGTTCCCGTCGGAAGAAGGCGCGGCGGCCATCAAGGATGTGCTGTTCGGCAACGTCAACCCCGGCGGCAAACTGCCGATCAGCTTCCCCCGCGCGGTCGGTCAAATCCCGGTGTTCTACAGCCACCGTCCGTCAGGTGGGCGCTCCAACTGGAAGAGCGATTACGTCGAAATGCCGACCTCCCCGCTTTACCCGTTCGGCTTCGGTTTGAGCTACACGACGTTTGAGCTCGGCAAGCTGAGCGTCAGCGAGACGGCGACAGCGAACGGCGCGTTCACCGTGCAGGTCGACGTCACCAACACCGGCCTGCGCGCAGGCGACGAAGTCGTGCAGGTGTATACACATCAGCTCGTGAGTGGCATCACCCGCCCGTTGAAGGAACTCAAGGCGTTCCAGCGCGTGACCTTAGAACCGGGGCAAACCCGCACGGTGACTTTCACCATCCCCGTGAACCTGCTGGCCTTCGTCGACGCGGCCCAGCAGTTGATCGTCGCCCCCGGCGCCGTCGATGTTATGGTCGGCACGTCGTCCGCCGATTTGCCGCTGCGCGGCAGTCTGACGATCACGGGTTCGGTCGCCGAAGTGCAGCGCGCCTTCACCGCCACGGCGCAAGTGAGTTAAGTTTCCGCCACGATCCCAACAAAAAGCCCGTCGCCGTAGCGACGGGCTTTTTAGTCACACAATGCTGGGGCGGGAACCGTCGACCTCAGACCAGGGGGCTACCACACGGCAAACGCACGCTGAACGTGCTGCCCACCCCGACCTGGCTCGTCGCGCCGATCGAACCATGGTGCAGCTCGACAATGTCCTTGACGATGGCTAAGCCCAACCCGGTGCCGCTCGTTTGGGTTTTGCGCGCGCGGTCGGTACGATAGAACCGTTCAAAGATGCGCGGCAGCTCTTCTGGCGGTACACCGATCCCTTGATCGCTCACGGAGAACACTGCGTAACCATCCTCCAACTGCGTTCGAATGGTGATTAATTTACCTTCCGGCGTGTAGTTGACGGCGTTCGAAATCAGGTTGACCAGCGCGCGTTCGATCTGCCGACTGTCAATGGTGAGCAGCGGCAGGTTATCGTCCATGGTGAGCGTCAGCGTCTGCTGCTTGCTGATGGCGACGGGTTCATACGTATCAAACACGCGGCGCACCACGCGGTTCAGGTCGTCGGTCGTGAATTCGAGCTGCAGCTCACCCCGGTCCATCTGCGACAGCATGCGTAAATCGGCCAGCAGGTTGCGCAGGTGCTGCACCTGATTTTCCAGCGCGCGCACGTGCTCATCGACGCGGTCAGGCGCGCGGCGCAGCAGGTACAGGCGCGTCGTCAGCCCCATGATCGGCGTGGCCATGTCGTGCAATGCATCCTGAACGAAGCGCGCCTTGAAGCGCTCGATTTCCTTCAGGGAGGTGATGTCGTGCGCGCTAACGAGCAGCCCATTTTCGCCGGATTCATCGGCCAACTGTACGGGGATGAAGGCGAGATCGAAGTCACGTTCGCGGCCATCCTGCGCGAGGATTTGCGTTTCGACGCGCAGCGGTTCCTGTTCTTGCAGCGCGCGGATCAACGCCTGCCCCACCAAAACACGATGCGAATCATCTGCCAGCACCCACAGAATGCGCTCGATGCAGTCGGAAACTTGATTGCCAAACATCGATACAAACGCCGGGTTCATCGTCTTGATGTCACCGTTCGATTGGATGAGCGCGATGGCGTCCGTCGAGTGGTTGAGCACAATCTCGATCTGCTCTTTGGTACTGCGCAGCTGCGCCGTGCGCTCCTCAACCAACTGCTCCAGATGGGCAGCATACTGTTGGAGTTCAGCTTCGAGATGCTTGACATCCGTGATGTCCTGTGACGCGCCGTAGAAACGCACCACGCGGCCCGCTGCGTCACGTTCGACATGGCGACGGATACTGACCCACCGCTGTTCCCCCGACTGCGTGATGATGCGGTATTCGCCGGACGTCGCATTGCCGCGTACGGTCTCCTCCACATCCTGCTGCGCGCGCCGGATATCGTCCGGGAAGTACTTGGTATAGGGGATCTCAGCGATTTGCCGATCATAGCCCGTGACGCGGCGATACGAATCCTCGGTCAGCCAGTCCAGTTCGTAAGTGCCGTCCGGATGGACGCGATACGCATACGCATAATCCGAAATGATGCTGCTGATCCGGCGGTAGCGCTGTTCGCTCTCCCGCAGCGCCTCTTCGGCCAGTTTCCGCTCGGTAATATCCTGCACCGCGCCATTGATGCCAATCAGACGCTGAGCCGCTTCATCCCACACTGGGTTAGCGTACACGCGCACCCAGCGGATGTCACCATTTTTGGCGACGATGCGAAGTTCGCTGACCGAGCGCTGATTATGGTGAAGACGCTCCATATCCCCGGAGTCCTGGTCGCGATCTTCGGGATGCACAATCGCCGGCCAGCCGCCTTGAGTGATGTATTCTTCCGGCGAATAGCCCGTGATTGTGGCAAAGGCGCCGCTGAGCAGGATGGGCGTGACCGAACCGTCGGCGGCAACCGCCGTCTGGAAGGTGTAGTCGGACATGCTGCTCGTGATCAGGCGATAACGTTCCTCGCTAATACGCAGCGCCGCTTCTAGCTTCTTGCGCTCGTCTAGTTCAGCCATGACCCGCTTGAGCGCAGTATTTACGCGCAGCCCCAGCGTATAGCTGAACAAGGTAATGATGGTGATCAGCAGAGTGTTGGTCAGCCACGCCGTGATCGGCGTCCCAAACGGGCGTGGGAGCAGCCCGCGCTCCAGCAGCAAGGCCATGCCCAAGCCAACGATGATCGATAGAACCGTGATGATGCCCGCCAGCCGCCAACCGCTCAACCATGCTGCCAGGATGATGACGATCAGATAGATGCCGTAGTAGGGCGCGAGCGTCCCGCCCGCTGTGGCGACCGTGAGAGTCGCTAGCACGAACGTGACACCGACAAAGAGATATGGAGCGAAGTGAAAATAGCGCGTCCGCGCCAGTACGAGGCAAAGACCCGAACACAGGGCAAAGACGAGGCCAAAGCCCAATCGATCCATACGCTGCGGCGCGAGAATCGCCCACAGCACCAGGTAGGCGACCAGAACCGGCGAGCCGATGAGCATCATCGCGCCAAAAACCTGACGCGTGTACTCAGCCGTACCGAGTGCGTTGGATAGTGGTGCTTCTGTCAGGTGTCGAATGCTGTCTGAAACGACCCTGTACAAACGTCTCATAGATCCTCGTTAGCGCTTTCGGGAGGTCATGGTTGCTACTATTGTATAGGGCAACTCACGAGGAGTGAATATAACTTAACGCACTTTTAGTCCGTAATACAACTGTCTGGGTAAAAATTAACGCTCTTCACACTGTGGCCGGTGCTGAAACGCCAACTTTGAATTAATTAAAGTCTAACCCCATTTGATTGAGGCCTCAATTAATCATTACGACTTGGCGCCGCTGTTTCGACGCGCCTTAAAACTCGTATTCGTCGAAATCCTCGCACAGATGGATCGGGCCGTCGTACGTGGTGCGGGCTTCGGCGACCAGCGGTGTGGGGTCGGTGTTCCACACCTGATAGTGAATCAGGTACAGCGACTTGGCACGCGCCTCCGCGGCGATTTCGCCTGCCTGCGCCGCGCTCGAATGCCCGAAGCCCTTCCCCGCCGCCTCGTGGATCAGCATATCGGCGTCCCGGGCGAGGTCAAGGATCGGCGGAATCGGCTCGGTGTCGCAGGAATAAGCGAGCACTTTGCCATTGCGCTTGTTCTCGATGCGCAAGCCAATCGTGGGGATGAAATGCTTGGTCGGGTAGGCGAAAATGCGGAAATCATCGTTGTCGAGCACCGGGGCGTTGTTCCGTTCGAGGATGCGGTGAAACGTGACCGGGAAAAAATTCGGCCAGGTATCCCATGCGAAGAACATCATCATATCTTCGACGCGGTTGACGCAGTGATTCAGCCCATAAATACGGAGCGGCGCTTTGCGCCCCAGCAGCCACATATGCATGAGCATGTTGGGCACCCCCGACACGTGATCCGGGTGAAAGTGCGTGAGGATCATATCCTGGAGCGTTTCATCGCCGATGCCCAGTTTATGGATTTTGCCGAGGGGGTTCGAACCACAATCTACCAAAATCGGAGCCGATTCACCTTCAAGTATGAAATGGGTATTGTCGTGCTCCGCGTCCGAAACCGCCGCCGCCGATCCCAAAATGATGATACGCGCCATGTTCGCCCCAACGTCCGAATGATGTCTACCTGTAAGTATAGTACAGACTAGGCAGACATGAGTAATTCGGCTGGTTGAAGTTCGCAAAGTCGCGGGGATTGGTGCATACGGGGCAGGGCAAGAGCGTGTTGAATAAGGTCAGATTCCGACCCCACCCCCGGCCCATCCCCGAGTTCGGGGAGGGGAGACAGATTTCGCCCTCGCTCCACATGCGTGGGAGAGGGGCTGGAGGGTGAGGGGTTTTAAACCCGTCAAGCCCCGCCCCCGTCCCAGGCAAATTTACCCGCCGAGCGCGGCGCGCACCACCGCCGGCGTGATCGTCGCTTCGATGAGCGCGGCGAGCAGGAGACCGGGCAAAATCAGACCGAGCGCGATCTTGATCGTATCGCCGAAGGCGACCGTCCACGCATGGCCCACAGTATAGCCGCGCGGCGGGCGCGTGATGACCGCACCGAGCCGCAGCGCCGTCGCCGTCGCCAGTACAATCACCGGGATTTCGATGATACCGTGGGGCAAGATGGCCGCCAGCATAAACGAGGGATTATACCCGGCGAGCAGTACCTGACTCAGGATGTAGCCGATCACCACGTAGACCAGCGGCGTCAGGATCAGGGCGACCGCTCCGAACGTGAACATTCCGAGCAGCGTCGCCGCGATCAGAATGCGCGCGTTCTGCCACACAATCGCCAGCACCGCGTTTTCGCCGAAAAAGAACTCTGAATAGGTATTGAGCGATCCGGCAACGAGGTTCAGCGGCATATTGCGCGGCAGATGCAGATTCCATTCCGGCAGATAGCCGAGGACGAGCCCGGCCAAAAACGCGAGTATGAACACGCCAATCGTGATCGGCAGCGCGTAGCCGATGCGCCGCGCGCTCAACGTGACGCCCTTCCGATACCACTCCACCGGATTGCGCGCGGGCGTCCCAGCCTCGTCCACTGCGAGGCTGAAACGTACGAGCTTGCGCAGCGTCGCCCGCAGGTTGAGCGAGTCGATGGTGCGACCGAGCAGTTCTTCCCGGTTGAAAATGGCATTCCCCACGCGCAGCAGCAGCACAATCACGACCAGCATCCCGGCGATGATCGCCCACAGCGCGCCAATCCCGTTCGGCGACTCGGCGTCCGGCGCGAGGAACATGATCGCGCTTTCGCCCTGAATCACCAACGTCATGGGGATAATGATGAAGCTCGCCAGCAGATTCGCCGCGCGCGTGCTGGTGGTCTGGCTGCTGACAACCACCGCCCCGGTGATCATTACCAGCGCCTGCACCGTCGTGACGAGGATGATCTGCACGATGAGCATAGCGGGCGGGCGCCATTCCAGCTCACCGAATAGTAGGCTGACCAGATATACGGTCATCCCGCCATAGCTCGAAATCAGCGGCGGCAGCATGGCCGAGAGCGTCTTGCCGATATACAACTCGGTGTTGGTGAGCGGCGTGCTGAGCAGCGGTTCGAGGCTGCGGCGCTCTTTTTCACCGACGAACGTTTCCAGCGCGATGACGAGCGAGATCGAAATCGGGAAGAAGCCGACGATCATCAGCAGAAACGGAATCATGCGCGCGCCGATGATCTGCGCACCGAAGCCTTCCACGAAGCCCGCAAACCGTCCCGCCACGAACTGCGCGAGGAACGGGAACAGAAACGTCAGGATGACGATGGGCGCGATAATGCGCCAGTCGCGCAGACTGTCACGCACTTCGCGCCGCGTGATGATCAGGGCGTTGGCCATCGTCTTGCGCCACCCGCTCTGCGGATACGGCTGAATGTCGTTAACGTTGATGGCTTTCACGCCCATTCTGCTGTTCATCCTCTTCTACAACCCGCAGATAGATTTGTTCAAGACTTTGCGAAATCGGCGCGAGCGTCACCACCTGCACGCCGAGATCCAGTACACGGCGCAGCAGCGCGGGGTTCGTCGCGTTGGGGTCGCTGACGCGGAATGTGACCCAGCCCTCACCTGTAGATTCGACATTGACCATGTCGCCGATATCTTTGGCGAGGCCATTCACCTGCCCGGCAACGCGCAGTTCCATCAGCGGATCGCCCGCAATGCGCCGCGCCAGTTCTTCGAGGTTGCCCTGCGCGATGATGCGCCCGTGGCGGATGATGCCGATCTGGTCCGCCAGCGCCTGCGCTTCGGTCAGGTTGTGCGTGGTGATGAGGAACGTGCGTTCATCCCGCTGGAGTTCGACAATCGCGTCACGCACGAGCTTGGCGCTCTGCGGGTCCATCGCCGAGGTCGGCTCATCGAGCAGCAGCACGGGCGGGTCGTGGAGCATGGCGCGCACCAAGGCGAGCTTTTGCTTCATGCCCTTCGAGTATTCGCCGAGCGTTTTGCCGAGCGCAAACGTCAGCCCAAAGCGCTCCATCAGGTCATACGACCGCTGGCGGCGCGCCTGCGGCGTCAGGTGATACACCTGCCCGAAAAAGTCGAGGTACTCAATCGCCTTCATGCGCTCGTACAAGCCGTGCTGTTCAGTCAGCACGCCGACATGCGCGCGCACCTGCTCCGGCTGCTCGACCACGTCAAACCCGGCGATCTTCGCCCAACCGGATGTTGGTGCGAGGATCGATGTCAGCATGCGAACGGTCGTCGTTTTACCCGCGCCATTCGGCCCGAGCAGCGCCAGTACCGACCCCGCCGGGACATTCAGGTTGACGGCGTCGACGGCGAGGAAATCATCGTAGAACTTGGTCAGATTTTGTGATTCGATCATGGATGTCATCTTCGGCTAGCCCACACCATGACCGATTATCGCACACAACCGGAGCGCGTGGCACAAAGGCGGGGCGAAAACTCAAATCTATGCGTTTGTCATGGGTGGGCAATGGGGAGAATCGTAGGGAAGCGATAACCAGGGTGTCCCAAAAGGGTTTTCACGACACCCTTCACCCTGCTTGCTGCGCAAGCCGTCCCTCTTGCACGTAAAGGGGGACAGGGACAAAAGAGGCTTTACTCCCCTTCTCCCCGCTTGCGTGGGAGAAGGGGTCGGGGGTTGAGGGGCTCATTAGACACCGTCTAAATCGCGTCCCTACACACCATAATCGCTGTGATTTAGCCGTCTTTACTGCTGCTTGACCGCTTCCGTGGTCTGCGCGGCGGTCGGCTGGTTGCGGCGCAGCACATACGCCGCCAGCGCGATCACGAACACGAGTACCGTCATCGCCTGCGACGAGTTGATCGTCGTACCAGCGATATAGGCAATGTCCGCGCGCAGGAATTCGAGGAAGAAGCGGATGACCGAGTACGCCATCAGATAGATGAGGAAGAAGTCACCGTAGCGGAACTGCTTGCGGCAGCGCGAGAACAGGTTCAGCAGCACCACGAACAGCACAATATTCAGCAGCATTTCGTAGAGGAACAAGGGGTGGAAACGCGTATCTGCCACCGGGTAATCGACGAGGCTTTTGTACGGCGCGACGCGCTTGTCGGCCTCGATGGTGATGCCCCACGGAAGCGTGGTCAGGGTGCCGTAGAGTTCCTGATTGACGTAGTTGGCAATGCGGCCAATCGCCTGACCGAGCGGCAGCACGACGCCCGCAATATCCAGCCATGCGGCCACGGGGAGCTTGTTGCGGCGCATGTAGATATACGCGCCGAGGAAACCACCCAGCACCGCGCCGAAAATGCTCAGGCCGCCGCTCCAGATGGCGATGGCGCCGTTCGTCGTGTTGAAGAAGTTCTGGAAGAACCACGCGGTATCCATACCCTGAGCGAGGAGTTCCCGGCTCGGCGTGAAGATGAACCACAGACGCGACAGGATGATCGCCGGGATGATCGCCCAGGTGAGCGCCCCCCACACGTGATCGGGATCGCGCCCATCGCGCTTGGCAAGGCGCGCGGCAATGGTGGCTGCCACCAGCATCGCCACGACGATGATGATGCCGTAGTAGCGAATTTGCAGCCTATCAAATAGGACGATGTACTCGGATTGGAACTCCATGATCAGCCTCAGTTTTTGTCAAGATGTCTATAAACGTACAAAAGACGCTGCACGCCAGTGATATTCGTCCCCAGCGCCAGCACCCACAACATGGGGACGAGCAGCGGCGGGACGAGCAGCATCAACAGCAGCGCCACAACTCGCTCAAACCGCGAGAACAAGCCGATTTTGACCGACAGGTCAGCCTCTCCAGCCCGTGCGCGGACATAGCTTACCACAAAACTGCCGACAAGGGATGCCAAACTTAGGAGCAAATAACCATACTGATCCTGTACGGCGAAGTAATAGGCCAGCCCGCCGAAAATCAGGCCATCCGCGTAGCGATCCAGCGTCGAGTCGAGCACCGCGCCGCGCCGATCTTTGCGCTGCATCGCCCGCGCTACCGCGCCATCCAGAGCGTCGAGCGGCAGGCTGATCACGAGCAGCACCCCGCCGATCTGCATCTGCCCTACGGCGATGAAATACGCGCCAAGCGCCACCACGATCAAGCCGATGATCGTGATCACATCCGGGTGAATCCCCATGCGATGCACGGCCATCCCCGCCGAACTGGTCACCCCCCCGGTGAGGCCGCGAATCCGGTCGGTCAATGTCACAGGATTTTGCTTCATTCTGTCAACTCACTCTTGCCATTCTGCCGTGTGTCCAGTAGACTAATCCCCATTCAACGGGGCGTAGCGCAGCTTGGTAGCGCGCAGCGATCGGGCCGCTGAGGTCGTGAGTTCAAATCTCGCCGCCCCGACAAGCAACGGACAAGGCTAACCTTGTCCGTTTTTATTTGCTCGTATCCAGCCTTTGTCGCATCAACTCAAACGCGATCACCGCGGACGCCGCCGTCGTGCCCAGTGACTGCTCGAAGCGCCGCCCGTAGGGGATGCTCAGCCGGATGTCGGCGGCATCGGCAAACGAGCGCGTGATCCCGCGCTTCTCCCCGCCGATCACCACGAATAACCCGCCGCGCAGATCCGCCGCATAGAGCGGCACAGCCCGCTCTTTGTCGGCCACGGCGACCTTTAGCCCGCGCCCGCGTAGAAAATCCGCGGCTGACTGCGTCGTCTCCGCGACCGCGGTCGGCATCCATTCCGACGCGCCCGCCGAGGACCGCGCGACCACACCCGCCGCGCTCATCCAGTTGCGTGGACGCACCACCAGCCCATCCGCGCCCGCCGCGTAAAACGCGCGCACCGCCTGCCCAAAATTGAACGGGTCTTCCACGCCATCCAGCATGACGATCAGCGGCGCGTCGTTCCCGGCGATCAACTCGTCCAGCGGCACAAAGCGCCGGTCGCCGACAAACGCGATCACGCCGCCGTGCGTTTTTCCCTGCGCCTGCGCGTCGATCTCATCTGCTGTCACGCGCTCCACCGGGATCTGCTCGCGCTCTGCCAGCCGCGCCAAACGACCCATGTCGCGGTCATGGTCGCCGCGCCGGATCAAAATGCGGTGAATCGGGCGGCTGTGCGCGCGGAGCGCCGCCTCAATCGAGATAATGCCTTCGAGTACTGCCTGTTCGCTCATCATCCTATCCTTCAGCGCCGGGAATTATAGCCGGGTTATCCCCATTCCCGCGACTCACGGTAGCAACCTGGCCATCGAGATTTACTCCCGATGTCCCATTCACAACCTAACAATTCACATTACAATGACAGTTGAGATGAAACGTGAGGAGTAATTCGTATGAAAACAGAACGTATTGGCTATCTGTTAGTGCTGCTGGTGGCGATCTTCGTGGTGTCGAGCGCCGCCCTGAGCGCACAGAATCCCAGTGACGGTCTCGCGCAGAGCACCGTCGAAGCGACGATGGACGCGACGATGGACGGCACGCCGGAAGTGATCTTCAACGATGGCCGCATCAATAACGCGATCATCCTCGGCGAATTCGGCATTTTCTGCGAAGACGTGAATGGTGACCCGAAGGGTTCGTTTGACAATGGCGGTCGCATCGCCGTGTATGGCTCGAATGGCGAACAGTACATCTTCGCTGAAGAAGAAGCGCTGCGCCAGTACAGCGACATGGGCATGATGATGGATATGACCGCCGAACCGACGATGATGGCGACCAACACCCCGGACATGATGGCGACGACCCAGCCCGCGATCCTGCTCGGTCAAGCGACCGCGACCAACGGCGTTGTGCGCTTGTTCCTCGTGGGCGATAACGAATTCCGCCTGACGGGTTTCCTGCCGGATGGCAAGGGCTTCATCTACGGTTGGACGGGCTGCACGGGCAACATTCGCATCGACACGTTCGATGGCCAGTTTGACTTCATCACCACAACGCCGGTGCCCACGCTGAGCGGCACGTTCACGCCGCTGGTCACGCGGGCGGCGAGCACGCAGGACGCGAACCCGACCAGCAGCATGGCGACGCAAATGCCGACCATGAGCAGCACGCTCGACACGACTCCCGAAGCGACCACCAGCCCGTAACGCGGGAACGGCTTTTCAATGGGTACTACCGGGGCGATACATGGTTATCGCCCCGTTTGTTTTCCTCGGTAAGACAAGACATGAATGCCAAGAAAGAACGAGGCATGCCTCGTCCTTTCGCTAACATTCGGTTTGTGGCATAGAATACGCATCTAGTCAGACAAGTTGAAAGCCAATCGATGATTTACCTTCCCCTGCTGATCACGGTCGCGGGCAGTACCGCGTACCACGTCGTGCAGAAGTACCTGCCGCCGAACGCTAACCCCGTGCTCGTGCTCGTCGTGACCTACGCCGTCGCGCTGGTCGCGTCGCTGCTGCTGTTCCTCGTGTGGCCGCTCAAGGAGTCGCTGCAGGTGGAAGCCAGCCGCATCGGCGTGCCGAACGTCATTATGGGACTGTCGATCATCGGGATCGAAGTCGGGTGGGTGCTCGCCTACCGCGCCGGGTTGAACGTCAACGTTGGCTCGCTGATCGGCAACCTGATGGTCGCGCTGGTGCTGCTGCCCATCGGCGTGCTGTTCTTCCGCGAGCACCTGTCGCTAACAAATGTCGCTGGCGTCGTGCTGTGCATCGTCGGGCTGGTGCTGATCAATCAGAAGTAACGCGTAGCGGGAACTAATGCGTGACAACTGCCAGACTTCGGACTATGCTCTTCGAACTACAGGAGAACAACTGATGTTTGTTTCGAACACTATCCGGGCCAATGGCCTCACCCAACATTACTATCGCAGCGGCGGCGCGAAGTTACCCCTCGTGCTGCTGCACGGCTTCACCGATGACGCGTCGTGCTGGTTTCCGGTCGCGGAGACGCTGGCCGAGGACTACGATGTGATTTTGCCCGATGCCCGGGGACATGGTCGATCCAGCCGTATTGCTGGCCTCGGCCTCGACAATGAAGCACTGGCCGATGATGTCGCTGCCCTGATCTCCGGCTTAGCCCTGAACCGCCCCGCCGTGCTCGGCCATTCGATGGGCGCTTTCACCGCGCTGATTCTGGCGGCGCGGCATCCGGACTTAGTCGGCTGTTTGCTGCTGGAAGATCCGCCGCTCGCGCCGCCCCCGACGCCTGAAATGGAAGCCGCCCGCGGCGCGGGCATGCAGCAATGGGCTGATAATGTGCGGCGGATGCAGGAGCAATCCCTTGAAGAACTGATGGCCGCTGAACACCAGCGTTCACCCCGCTGGAGCACCGCCGAGCTGCAGCCGTGGGCCGAGTCGAAACACCGCCTCGATTTGGACGTGTTTGCAGCGCGGTCGCCGCGCCCCGTGTGGCAGGCGCTGATGCAGAAGGTCGCGTGTCCGGTGCTGCTGCTGTACGGTGACAATCACACGCTGGTCGATGAGGCCATTGCAGAGGAAGCCGCTGCGCTGTGGAAACAGGGGGAGGCCGTGCAGATCGCGCATGCGGGTCACTCTGTCCGCCGCGACAATGCTGCCGACTATCTTGAGGCGGTCAGCGCGTTTCTGAAAGAAGATTTCGACAAATAGCGGCGCATTATTCAGGGAAAATCTTGCGCACAGGCAGCGTGAAACCGGGCAGAACGTCACCGCCGTCGAGCGTGCCATCGATCCCGACTTCGATAAAACCCTGCTCCCCGAAATAGACTTCCACGCGCCGATACTCAGGCAGCATCAACCAAACAGTCTGTGTTCCCGTTTGCAAGTAGTCTTCGGCTATACGGCGTAGTTCACGCAGACTGTTGAGTGGTGTTTTCACCATGATGACGAGAGGAGCGGGATTGTCTCGCATGGGGCATTGAGCCTTCCAGATTTCCGGCGGATAGGGCTGCCCCTTTTCAACGATAATCCCATTGATCAGTTCAAATAAGCGATTATGATTTTCTGGCTGCTCAAGAAACGCATGAAACTCTTCAGACGTATAGCGTTTTTCCTGAACAACCATTTCAACCCTCGCGGCTTACCTGCCTCTATTATAAACCGTTTCGCTTGGCCTCGTTCCACCACGCGTCGAGCTGGTCGAGCGTATAGTCGGTCATCGGCTTGCCCGTCGCGGCGACCTGCTCTTCAATGTAGCGGAAGCGGCGGTAGAACTTGCGGTTGGCCAGCCGCAGCGCCGTCTCCGGCTCGATCTTATGCCAGCGCGCCCAGTTGACGATCACGAACAGCAAATCGCCCAGTTCTTCGGCGCGGTGCTCGTCGTTCTCGGCGGTCAGCACCTCGTCGAATTCCTCGCGCACTTTGGCGATCACATCGTCGATCACCGGCCAGTCAAAGCCGGGCTTGGCCGCCTTCGCCTGATACTCATAGGCCTGCAGCAGCGCGGGGAGGCTCTTCGGCACGCCGTCGAGCAGCGATTCGCGCTTGGGTTTGCCCGCCGCCGCCTTCTCCTGCGCCTTGAGCGCGTCCCAGTTCTTGACCACCTGCTCCGGCGTGTCGGCTTCGGTCGTGCCCCACACATGCGGGTGGCGGAAGATCAGCTTAGCGTTGATGCCGCTCAGCACGTCACCCATGCGGAATTCGCCGTCGTCGATGGCGATCTGCGTGTGCAGCGCCACTTGCAGCAGCAAATCGCCGAGTTCTTCGCGCAGCCCGTCCCAGTCTTCCTCGTCAATCGCTTCCAGCACTTCATGCGCCTCTTCGATCAGGTACTGGCGCAGCGACTGGTGCGTCTGCTTGCGATCCCACGGGCAGCCCTCCGGCGCGCGCAAATGCGCGATCACTTCCTGAAACTGCTCAAAGCTGGACATATTGCCGAGCGCAGGCAGATAGAGCGCGGTCAGGTGCTTGATGTGCGCGCTGCGGTCGATCTCGTAGAGCGGCACGGTTTCGACCAGCGCGTCCGGCGTCCCGGCGGCGTGGATCAGCTTGACTTCGAATTCGTCGGGGTACTGGTTCATCAGCGTGAGTTTGAGGTCGCTGGCGAGTTCTCGGCTGTACACCTGCCCTAGCAGCGCCGGATAATCCGAGTTGATCGGCGGGTGGTGCAGCGCGGCGATATCAATCGCGTCGAGGATTTGCAGCCCGTCGAACGCATCGACGCCGATCAGCGCGAGCGTCGGCTCGATGAAGCTGACGCCGCTCACAATCTGGATCGGGATGCCTTCAGCGCGTCCGCGTTCCAACAGGCGGATCACGGTCGATTCTGCGACGAGCGGATCACCGGGGACGGCATAGACCACATCGCCCGCCCGCGCCGCCTCGATCAAGCGCTCGGTGATGGTCGCGTACACCTGCTCGAATGCGTCGTTCGCCTCGTACACATCGTCAAATGAGCGGTATTCGGCGCTGGGCGGGAGTTCCGGCACGCACGGATGCTCTTTGGTGCGCAGATACACCACCTGCGCCGCTTCCAGCGTGCGCCACGCCCGCCGCGTCAAATCGTCTATGTGCCCCGAACCCAAACCCACGATGGTAATTGTCATGCCTGCCTGCCTATCCTGAAAACGCCAAAAAAATCCAACCTCACCCCAACCCCCTCTCCCACGGGCGAGGGGCTTATCGGGTGCAAATGCATTCTCCCCTCTCCGCTCGGAGAGGGGTCGGGGGTGAGGTAAAAATGCGGGTGAGGCTACCCACCCATGATGACGCGCTCGAAGCCCAACGCCGCCGCCGCTGCCTTGTACTGGTCGCGGTGTGCCAGCGCATCGACCACGGGCTGCGGCGACATCTCCAGCAGCAGACCGCCGTCCTTGAATTCGACCTTGCGCCAAGCGGGGAGCGCCAGCAGCCGGTCGCGCCCGAACTGCTCCACCAGCGCCGGGCTGAACAGGTTGTAATCCCAGATGGCGAAAGGCGGCGCACCCGTCGGTACCGAGTCGTGATTCTCATAGCTGAACAGGCCGCAGCCGTAGTCCGGGTGCAGCACATCGTAGATCTTCTGCAGCACGCTCACGAACGCGCGCACGTTCTCCGACTGGTCGCGCTTGTTGAGCACGCTGCTGCTCGTCTGCAAGAACAGGCGGCGCGGCTCCTGCGGGTTGAACCCGAACGACATTTTCACGCCTTCGGTATCCTCGAATTCCATCCAGTAGCCGCCATACCGCTGCACAGCGCGCTTGGCATTCGCCCACGCGCCCGCCAGCGTCTGCGGCGTGTTCGGCACATAGATGTCCCCCGGCGAGTCGTCGCACACGATGGCTTTCTTCAGGTAGCGGAAGCGGTCGTATTCGGCGATTTTGCCCAGCAGCGTGTGCATCAGCGCGTCATCACGCAGGCGTTCATCGGGAAAATCGAACAGGATGTACTCGTTTTGACCGCTCATTCGGGTTTCACTCCAAAGATTGAACTGCCGCGCGTTTTGAGCATCGCCGCCGTGATTAGCGCGATGTTGTAGGCATCGTCATCGCCCCGGTGATGCGTCCCCGTCAGCGGAATGTTGAGCTGCTCCAGCGCGCCCGTCATCCCCGGCGGACGGCTGTTATACACCTTCGCGTAGATCTTCTTCAAGTTGAAATGCTTCGGTCCGAAGGGATACGCCACACTGAAGCTGGCACACTGCGATATGAACAGGTTTTTGTCGTAGTTGCCCCAGCTCGCCCACAGGCGATTCGGTGTGTCGTACTCCGTCTGCAGCACGTCGCACGCTTCATAGAAGTGCATCCCCGCGTCGACCTGCGCCTGCGTCAGCGTGGTCAGTTCGGTGCAGAAGTCGCTGATCTTGGAGCGCGTCGGTTTGACGAGCAGGCTCTGCTTCGCGCTGACGGCGCCTGTCTCTAACGACAGCAAACACACGCCGATCTCGATGATCTCGTTTTGTTCACCGGGTGGCGGATGCCCCAACCAGCACGACGCTTCGAGATCCACCACGACGAGATAGTCGGTTTTCAGTTCCATGAGTTACCCAATTAGCGGACAAGCGCCGCTCATTATACTCCGAAGAGCATCACAGAAGCATGAGTAATATCACTATTGAGACGTCTCAAAGTTCGGCATAATGAAGCGTGGGGTATTGTGCGTTCCAACACACATTCAGGGGGATAATCGCCATGAACTCACTCGCCCGTTTTGCGCGCCAGCGTCCAATTCTCAGTTACATCGGGTTGACGCTCGGTTGGTCCTTCTTCTTCTGGGGTCTCATCCTCACCGTCACGCCCGCCGGCACGCTCTTCGCCGAGCCCATGAATCCCAATGCGTTTATATTCATGATGATCGGTCTCATCGGTCCAACATTTGCCTCGCTCATCCTTACCCGGACGATCTACGGCAAAGGCAGCATCCACGCGCTCTACGGGCGGCTCGGCCTTTGGCGCCTTGGCGTATGGTGGATGATCGCTTTCACGCCGCTGCTGTTGAATCTGGCGCAGTACGCCGCGTATGCCCTTTTCGGCGCGAACGCCCCCGTTGACTTCGGCGCGCGCCTGCCTATGGGCATCATGTTCGGCATCACCGCTGGCCTGCTGGAGGAATTCGGCTGGCGCGGTTTCCTGCTGCCGCACCTGCAGAAGCATTTCTCACCGTTCGTGTCAGCGCTGATTGTTGGGCTGGTGTGGGGCGGTCTGTGGCATGGGTTCGCCGACTACATCGGCGTAGCACAGGAAGGCACAACCAAAATCGCCTTGATTCTGCTGCTCGGCCCCGTGCTCCTGACGGCGTATTCGGTCATCATGACGGCGCTGTACAATGGCACGCGCGGCAGTATGTTCGCGGTGGTGCTGTTCCACTTCTGGATTTCGTTCAGCGGCGTGGTGCTGGATATTCCGTCCGCCACCGACGGCGAACGCGTCGCCTGGGCTTCGATGTACTGCGTGCTGATCTGGGTGGTCGCGCTGGTCGTAGCCGTGCGTCAAGGCATGTTCGAAAACGCACCCACATTGAAACCGCGCACCGTCTAGCAGTCCCACAATTTGCAGCAAAGTTTCGTAGGGGCGCACGGCTGTGCGCCCTTATACATCCAATTCCATCACTGACTTCGTAACCAAAACAAAAAAAGGCAAGGGGATGACTCCACCTTGCCTGTCGGCACAAACCACTGACCGAGCGTTAACGCTTGGTGTAGGTCGGGGCCTTACGCGCACGCTTGAGACCGGGCTTCTTACGTTCCTTGACGCGAGCGTCACGGGTAAGGAGTTCGGCACCACGAAGCTGCGACTTGAGTTCGGGGTCGACGAGCAGCAGAGCGCGGGCAATGCCCAGACGGATCGCGTCACGCTGACCCGACACGCCGCCACCTTTGACGTGCACCGAAATGTCGTAGTTGCGTTCCTGCCCGATCAACGTGAGGGGCTGGAGCAGAATTTCCATGTCGCCGGCACGGGGCATGAATTCCGGGCCGTCTTTGTCGTTGATGGTGATGCGGCCCGTCCCGCCAGGGTACAGGCGAACGCGCGCGGAAGCTTCCTTGCGGCGTCCAATGCCTTCGTAATACTGTGTCATCTATAACCCTCGCTTACAGATCCAACTTCAGTTCGACGGGCTTCTGCGCCTCGTGCGGGTGCGTCGAGCCTTTATACACCTTCAGCTTCTTGATC
Source organism: Anaerolineae bacterium (assembly GCA_041916315.1). GTDB lineage: Bacteria > Chloroflexota > Anaerolineae > Aggregatilineales > Phototrophicaceae > Flexifilum. Next base: position 90,269 of record JAYRZU010000044.1, on the reverse strand, counting down.
ATCTGGTGGCCGAGCGCGCCCTTGGGCAGCATCCCCTTGACGGCATCCGTAATCGGACGATCCGGGAACTTGGCGAGCTGATCACGCAGGGTGATGGCCTTGAGGCCGCCCTGATACTTCGAGTGGCGGTAGTAGACCTTCGAGTCCAAACGGTCGCCGGTCACGCGGATCTTTTCCGCGTTGATGACGATCACGAAATCGCCCGTGTCAATGTGGGGGGCGAAGATCGCTTTGTGTTTGCCGCGCAGGATGTGGGCGATGCGTGACGCGAGGCGACCAAGGGTTTGCCCGTCGGCGTCCACCACGTACCACGTCCGTTGAATATCCTGCGGTTTCGGCGAATAGGTTTTCACCAGCATCGTCTAATCCTCTGCGGGAACATCGCCCGCAATCCTATCTTTGTACGTCACGTGTTCGAGCACCAGGCCCTGCGGCGGCGCGACCGTGACCGCATGGTCAATTTTCGCGTTCCGAAAAGCTGTCTCAAACTGCTCTAGCGTCGTCCAACCGCGTCCGACATCCACCACCATCCCGACGATCCGGCGAACCATGTGTTGGAGAAAGGCGTTGGCCTCAACCACATATTCCCAGCGGACGCCGAACGTTTCGGGCTGCCGTGTCCATTCGGAGCGATACACCGTTCGCACAGTGTTGTCGCCCTTGGGCGGCTTGCCGAACGCGCCGAAATCATGCGTGCCGATCAAGAGGGCGGATGCCTGGCTCATCGCCTCACCGTTCAACGGCGGGTAGACCTGCCACGCGAACCGCGTCAACAACGGCTGACGCTGCTTCGACTCGTAGAGCGTATATCTGTAAAGGCGCTTCGCCGCGTCGAAACGCGGGTTAAAATGCTGTGCGTCCCCTGTCAACCGGGTCAGGTCTTGCAGTGCGATGTCGTTCGGTAAGACAGCGTTGATAGCCTTGAGCAGAATATCATCGCTGTGTTTCCAAACGACACCGAACGTTATCACCTGCCCGATGGCATGCACGCCCGTGTCTGTCCGCCCCGCGCCGATCACAGTGACTTCTTGCTTGGTCACCTGCTGGATCGCCCGTTCGAGCGTTCCCTGCACCGTGCGCGGATCGGTTTGCCGTTGAAATCCGATATACGCTGTCCCATCATAGGCGAGCGTAGCTCGGAAGCGGCTCATCTCCATACGGACTAGCTCGACGGCTGATCCACCAGTTCCAGCAGAACCATCGGCGCGGCGTCGCCCTTACGCGGCCCCAGCTTGATGATTCGGAGGTAACCACCCGGACGGTCCTTCGAGCGCGCCGCGATTTCGAACAGCTTCGTCACCATGTCGCGATCATTGAACAGACGCGAGGCGGCGAGGCGGCGGGTGTGCACGGTGTAGGCCGGGTTATCGCTGGCCAGACCGCGCTTGGCGACCGTGATCAGCTTTTCCACGTGAGCGCGCACAAAATCCGCCTTCGCTTGGGTCGTCTCGATGCGGCCGTGTTCGATCAAGGCCATCGTGAGCGACCGCGCCAGCGCGCGGCGCTGTTCGGTGTCGCGTCCTAGTTTCTTTCCACTTACGCGATGTCGCATTGTCCTATTTCCTTAATCACTTCCCTGCGAAGGGGTCTCGTACTCCGGCGGGAGGTACCCCTTCTCCTTGAGTTTCGACACCAACTCATCCAGCGACTTCTCGCCGAAGTTGCGGATCGCCAGCATCGCATCAGGACCGCGGTCGAGCATGTCGAGCACGTCGCCGATGGTGGTGATCCCCGTACGCTTGAGCGAGTTGAACACGCGCACGCTCAGATCCAGCTCTTCAATCGGCTTCTCGTACAGCGCGGTCGGGCGCGAATCATCGCCGCCTTCCGGGCCTTCGTCGCCGACCATGTAGCCGCCCTCACCCAGCATGCCGGGCATCGCGCCGCCAATGACGGTCAGATGCTTCATGAGGATTTGCGCGGACTGGTTGAGCGCATCTTCCGGGCGAATCGTACCGTCCGTCCAGATTTCAATGATCAGCTTGTCGTAGTTCGTCCGCTGACCCACGCGCGCGCGTTCCACTTCGAAGTTCACACGGCGGATGGGGCTGAAGATCGCATCGACGGGCAGTTCGCCAATCGGCAGGCGTCCGCGTTCTTCGGCCTGGCTGTAACCACGCCCGGCCTGAACTTCGAACTCCATTTCGATATGCGCGTCGGGCGAATCGGCGGTGAACAGATACAGGTCGGGGTTGATGATGCTGACTTCGGACGAGTGCTGAATGTCCGCCGCCGTCACCAGACCTTCACCGCGATGATCAAGGCGCATCCGCGCGCTCTCGACGCCGTCCAACAGGCGCAGACGAATCTGCTTGACCTGCAGGATGAGTTGGGTCATATCCTCGCGCACGTTCGGAATTGCAGAGAATTCGTGATGAACGTCCGAGACGCGGATACTCGTCACCGCCGCCCCGGGCAGGGACGACAGCAGAACCCGGCGCAGGGCAGTCCCCAGCGTCAAGCCGTACCCGCTTTCCAGCGGGGTAATGATGAAGCGCCCGTAATTGCGGGTCGTGGCATCGCTCTCAACTTTGTGAGGGAGTACCATGTTATTCATGACCATCGGCGTTCCCTGTGCTCTATACACGACGCTTCTTGGGTGGGCGAACCCCGTTGTGGGCAACTGGGGTCAAATCGGTAATCGAGCGAACCTTCAGGCCGCTGCCCTGAATGGCACGAATAGCGGCTTCGCGTCCGGGACCCGGACCCTTCACGAACACGTCGACTTCCTGCATCCCGTGTTCACGGGCGGAATCCGACGCAGTTTGAGCGGCCACACGGGCGGCATAGGGCGTGCTCTTGCGGCTGCCCTTGAAGCCGGAAGTCCCGGCGCTCGCCCACGCGACGACGTTACCGGACTGATCGCTCAACGACACAATCGTGTTATTGAAAGTGGCGAAGATGTGCGCCTGCCCGTAAGGAATGTTCTTGACGGCCTTCTTGGCAGTGGCGCGACGACCACCTGCCTTGCCTTTCGGTGCTGGTGTACGCGGCATATGTTCTCCAGACGGAATGTACTACGGTGATGCGCCTTAAGAGCGCATCGTGTTCGATAGGTGATCAGTTCACACCTGACCGTGGGCGGCGAACCACCCTACGCATCACCGGAACTCGTTGTTTGGGCCAACCGCTCGTAAGTGTTCAGCAGTTGATGGGCGGAGGACGAGAGCCTGTCTCGTCCCTACCCGCCCGAAACGTGGAGCGTGCCTCCACGCAGATGTCACTGCGAACAATTCACCGGCAAGGGTGAACAGCTTACTTCTTGGTTGCGCCGCGACGACGGCCACGACCTGGTACGGTCTTCTTGGGGCCTTTTCGAGTGCGCGCATTCGTCCGGGTCCGCTGACCACGCACGGGCAGGCTGCGACGATGCCGCATCCCGCGATACGCGCCGATTTCAGACAGGCGCTTGATGTTCAACTGCACTTGACGGCGCAGATCGCCTTCGACGGTCAGACCGCCGATAGCGTCGCGGAGGGCTTGGAGTTCGGCTTCCGTCAAATCGCGAACACGGGTGTTCGCGCTGACGCCCGCCTTTTCGAGCAATTTCTTGCTCGTCGGACGGCCGATCCCATAGATATAAGTCAGCGCAATTTCAATGCGCTTGTCGCGGGGTAAGTCCACCCCTTCAATACGTGCCATACTTCAGGTGACCCTTTCCCCGCACTAGCCCTGACGCTGCTTGTGCTTCGGGTTCGTGCAAATGACCATTACGTGTCCGTTGCGCTTGATCACCCGGCACTTCGGGCAGCGCACTTTGACGGATGCAGAAACGCGCATGACAACACTCGCTTCCTTAAAAAAGCGTTTTAACAGACAGTTGATTATAACGAAATGCGGCTATCTCGTCTAGGGCGGGCATCGGAGTTATCAGTTTACAGTTTGCAGTTGACAGTGAAAGCCTGTTATTGGCCTCAACCTGCTGGCTGTGCAAGCGTTCCCGCTTCTCTGAAAGAGAAGTTTGAAATGTAGTTACTGTAAGCTGTAAACTATGAACTACCCTACAGCACCGTCAGAATGATCGGTTCGCCGCCCGTGATGGCAATGGTGTGCTCAAAGTGCGCGCACAGCGACCCGTCGCGCGTAACTACCGTCCACTTGTCGTCGAGCTCGCGGGTTTCCGCGCGTCCGGCGATCACCATCGGCTCGATAGCATACGTCATACCCGGCTGCAGCTTGTAGCTGATGAAACCGCGCTGCCGCGCCCCCTTCGGCCACCAGTTCGGCACCTGCGGTTCTTCGTGCATGTGCCGCCCGACGCCATGACCCGTATACTCGCGGGCGAGGCTGTAGCCGAACTTTGACACATACTCCTGAATCGCCAGCGAGACGTGCTTGGTTTCGTTGGGCAGCACCGACGCCTTGATCCCGACATACAATGCCTGTTCTGTCACATCCAGTAGGCGTTGAATCGCCGGGCTGATTTCGCCGACGCCCATCGTAAAGGCGGCATCGCCGACAAACCCGTCATAGATGCAGCCTACATCCAGGCTGATGATGTCACCCTCTTTGAGCGCGCGCTTGCCCGGCAGCCCATGCACCAGCTCGTTGTTGATCGAAGCGTTGATGGTCGCGGGGTAATCCGGCGCGCCGTGCTTGGGATAACCGAGGAACGCAGGGATCGCCTTGTTGTCGCGGATGACCGTCTCGGCGATCTTGTCGAGTTCGGCGGTGGTCACCCCCGGCTTGACCGCCGCGCGCATCGCCTGATGCGCCAGCGCCACAATCCGCCCGGCCTCGCGCATGATCGCGATTTCTTCGGGCGATTTGAGATGCACGGTCGTGCCGCGCTGCATTTTGCCTGTGTTGGACATACTTTCCTCTGAAGTTAAAAGTTAAAAGGGTCGAGTTAAAAGTAGAAGCTTTCGCGATCTGTCCGGCGACTGTTCGCAAATACGATGGTGCTTGTTCGTAGGGGCGCACAGCCGTGCGCCCCTACAACCCCATATTCGGCGATTTACCGCATCCAGCATTTCGCAAGTGAGCTTTACTTTTAACTTTCTACTTTTAACTTTCTACTTGTCTTTAGCCTATCACCTGCTGAATGGCCGTGCTGACCGCTTCAATCGACTGGTCGGCGTTGACGCGCTTGACCAGATTCTTGGCCTCGAAGTAGTCGATCAGCGGCTGCGTGGTCGCGACGAACGTGTCGATGCGCTTGAGAATCGCGTCGGCGTTGGCATCGTCGGCGCGGCGGATCAGACGTTCGCCTGTTCCCTGCTCCACGGCAACCAAGCGCGGCGGGAACTGCTTTTCCGGGTGATCTTCAAATTTGAATTCTTGCAGACCGTCAGCATTGAAATAAATGTTATAGGTCTTGCCATCGGCAGTCGAAACGCGCCCAAACGCGCGCTTGAACGCCGTATACAGGTCGAGGTCGAGCAGGATGACCGCGTTAATCTGCTCGCCGCGTTCCGCGAGATAGCTTTCCAGCCATGCCGCCTGATTCGGGGTGCGCGGATAGCCGTCGAAGATCACGCCGCCCTGCGCATCCGGCTGACTCAGGCGATCTTTCACGACTTCGTTGGTGGTCGCATCATCGACCAGATTGCCCGACGCCATGATCTGCTGCACGCGCTTCGCCAGCTCGTCCTCACGCGTTTTCATCGCGCGGAAGAGGTCACCCGTCGAGACATGCGGTATCCCGTACCGTTCGCGGATAAACTTGGCCTGTTCGCCTTTGCCCGCGCCCTGTACGCCCATCAGGATGATATAGAGGCTCATTTTTGGAACTCCAGTGAAATAGTTGCAAGGGCGCACGAGGATTGCGCCCTGTAGTATCCCAGTATTTGTCTATGTAGGGGCGCACGGCCGTGCGCCCCTACAGTCATTCTACATCGGGATGCTAATTTACCGCATGAAGCGGTCGTAATTGCGCATGACCAACTGCGCTTCGAGCTGGCGCAGCGTATCGATCACGACGCCGACGACGATGATCATGCCCGAGCCGGACAAGACCTGCGCCGCGTTCCCCGCCGACCCGCTGACGAATTCCGTCGGGAAGAGCAGGCGGTTGATGAAGTCGACCACGCCGGGCGCAATCGCGACGATGCCGAGGAACAGCGCACCGACAAACGTGATACGGCGCACAACGCGGGAGATATACACCTGCGTGTTCCGACCAGGGCGGATGCCGGGGATAAACCCGCCATTCCGCTGGAGGTTATCCGCGAGATCCTGATTGCCGACCATGATGTCGGAATAGATGTACGTGAAGCCGAACACGAGCAGGAAGAAGGTCGCCCAGTAGAAGCCGCCCTGCTGCTGCCCAAACGTCGCGGTGATCGACTGACGCACCGGGCCATCCGGGAACAACCCGGCGATCAGCGCCGGGAAGGTGATGATCGACTGCGCGAAGATCAGCGGGATCATACCGACCGAGTTGACCTTCAACGGAATGTGCGTGCTCGCGCCGCCGTACTGCCGGCGACCACGGACGCGCTTACCGTACTGCACTGGTATACGCCGCACACCTTCCTGCACGAGGACGACGCCGACGATGCCGACGAGCGTAATCACCACGAACAGCACGAGTTGGAACAGCGGCTGGGTCGAACCGGTGAGCAAACGAATGAGATTGCTGGGGGCGCGGGCGATGATGCCGGAGAAGATGATGATCGACAAACCGTTGCCGATACCCTGCTCCGTGATCTGATTACCGAGCCACACCGCGAGCATCGTGCCCGCCGTCATCGTGACGATAACCGTAATCGTCAGCAGGATATCCGAGCCGAAGCCGGGGATGATCTGCTGGCCGTTATTAAGCGTGCTGAAAATCTGAATCTGGCTAATCGCTTGCAGAATGGCGAAAGGAACGGCAAGGTAGTAGGTGTAGGTTTCCATCTTTTCCTTACCACCCGGTTCCTTCGAAAGTGCTTCAAGCTGCGGGATGACCGGCGTCAAGACTTGCAGGATGATCGATGCGGTGATGTATGGATACACGCCGTTCGCGATCACGCTGAAGTTCGCCAAAGCCCCGCCCGAAAGCAAGTTGAGTACGCCGAACAAACCACCCTGGTTCTCGATCAGGCTGCGCATAGCGTCACGGTCAACGCCGACGACGGGGACATGCGCCGCAAACTGATAGATCAAGACAATCAGCAGGGTGAATAGGATTTTGTTGCGAATGTCCGGCAGGCGGATGGCATTACGCAGACCTTCAATCATGCCAAAGTTCCTCTAAATTCAACGTCTACACGAAAAAGAAGGGGTGAGAGCATTTACTCTCAACCCCTACCGGATTTTACGCCTGTCCATAGAATTTGGCGAGTTTTTCTTTGGGGAGCAGCTTCACGGTGAAGCGCGCGCCCGTCAGCGGCAGCGGGATCACTTCGAACGAGCCGCCCGCGCCCGTGACTTTCGCCTGAGCGCCCTTCGACAAGCGATGAGCGCGAATGGAGAAGGACTTCGTGAGGTTGCCTTCGCCGAGGATCACCACCGGACGGTCGGCTTTGCGGACGAGACCCACTTCCGCGAGCACTTCCGGCGTGATGGCGGTACCAGCTTCGAACCACTCTTCGAGCGCGCCAACATTCACTTCCTGATATTCAATGCGGAAGATGTTGTTGAAACCGCGCTTGAAGGGCAGGCGGCGCACCAATGAGAGCTGACCACCTTCAAAGTACGCCGGGCTCTTGGAGGTACGACCACGAGCGCCCGCACCAGCGGAACCACGACCGGAGGTCTTACCCTTGCCGGACGCGATACCGCGACCGAGCCGGGTCTTCTTTTTCTTGGAACCCTTGTCGGGCTGTAAATCGTGCAGCTTCATTGATCGTTACTCCTGCACATCTTCGACTTGCACGAGGTGGCGAATCTTGAACACCTGCCCGCGCACCGTCGGCGAATCTTCTTTAACAACGCTCGTCTTCACGCGGCGCAGCCCGAGGGCATTCGCCGTGTCGCGCTGGCTCTTTTCGTAGCCAATCGGGCTCTTGACCAGCGTAATCTTGATCTTAGCCATTGCTCGTCGTCTCCGTGTCACGGCGCTGACGCTCCCAGAACGGGCGCATCTGCTCCACCGGCTTACCGCGCATCGCCGCGAGTTGTTCGGGCGAACGCAGCATTTCGAGGGCGGTGATGGTCGCCATCGCCACGTTCAGCAGGTTGTTGCTGCCCTGGCTCTTGGTCAACACGTCACGAATGCCCACGGCTTCGAGGACGGCACGAACGCCACCACCGGCGATAACACCGGTACCGGGCGCCGCCGGACGCAGCAGCACTTTCGCGCCACCGTATTCCGCCACCACCGGATGCGGGATGGTCGGGCCAGCGATGGAAACCGTCCGCATCTGCCGACGAGCACGATCCGTGCCCTTGCGGATGCTGTCCGGCACAGCGCGTGCCTTGCCAATGCCGATGCCAATCCGCCCCTTGCCATCGCCAACGACGACGACGGTGCGGAAGGCGAAGCGACGACCGCCCTTGATTACCTTGGCGACGCGCTTAATGTCGATAACGCGTTCGTCAAGTTCTTCTTTTTCCTCACGGGGCTCACGCTCACGGTCGCGCCGATCACGGCGGTCACGACGCTGACGTTCACCATCACCGCCTTCGCGGTTATCACGCGGATCGCGTTGTTCGTTATTCTTTGGCATTAGAACTCCAGACCCCCTTCGCGTGCACCTTCGGCTACCGCCGCCACGCGACCATGATATTGATAGCCGCCTCGATCAAACACAACCTTGCTGATCCCGGCGGCTTTGGCGCGCTGCGCGACGACCTGACCGACGATCTTGGCGGATTCCTTCTTCGTCTTGCCGTCAACCTGCGCCGCGACTTCCTTGTCGATGCTGGACGCAGACACGAGCGTATGACCGGCGATATCGTCGATCACCTGCACGTAGATGTTATCGAGGCTGCGGAAGACATTCAGACGAGGACGTTCGGCCGTCCCCATCACGCGACCGCGCACCCGGCGCTGACGCCGCGCGCGCTGCTCACGTTTATTGATAAGCTGTTTTGCAGTCGCCATAACTTACTTCCCAGTCTTCCCGACCTTGCGGCGCAGGACTTCATCAGAGTAACGCACGCCCTTACCGAGATACGGTTCCGGCGGACGCAGTTCACGAATGTTGGCCGCGACCTGACCCACCACCTGCTTATCCACGCCCTTGACGCGGATAAAGAATTCAGTCGGGTTCGGACGCTCAACTTCGAACGTGATATGTTCCGGCGGTTCGACCACGATCTCGTGCGAATAGCCGAGCTTCATGACCAGGTTTCTACCCTTGACTTCGCCGTTATAACCGACGCCGGTCACGGTGAGCTGGCGGGTATACCCTTCCGACACGCCCTTGACCATGTTCGCCACGAGCGCGCGGGTCAGACCATGCAGCGCCCGGTGTTCGCGTTCGTCGGACGGACGCGTGACGACGAGGTTGCCCTCTTCCTGCGCCACGGTGATATCCGGGTGAACGTTGAACGTGAGTTCGCCCTTCGGCCCCTTCACGGTCAACTGCTGACCATCAATGGTCGCAGTCACCTTCGCGGGGATCGGGACGGGTTTCTTACCAATACGAGACATCGCTAACCCCCACTTACCACACGTAGCACAGGACTTCGCCGCCTACGTGTTCGCGACGCGCCTGCTGCGCCGTCATCACACCCTTGGGGGTGGTGACGATGGCGATGCCAATGCCCGACATCACGCGGGGCAGGTCAGCGCGGCTGCGATACACACGGCGTCCCGGCTTGCTCACGCGCTGAATGTGCGTGATGACCGGCTTACGTTCACGGCGGCTGCCATGATACTTGAGATTGATCGTGATCAGGCTGAAGGGCTTCTGTTCACCGAGCGAATAATCCTCGATGTAGCCTTCTTCCTTCAGAATACGAGCAATTTCCACCTTCAACTTGCTCGCCGGCACTTCGACGGTGGACATGCCAGCCAGCAGCCCGTTACGGATGCGTGTCAGCATATCTGCAATAGGATCGCTAATCATGCAATATCCTCTTTCTTACCAGCTTGACTTGACCACGCCGGGGATCTTGCCCTGAAGCGCCAATTCACGGAAATGGATGCGGCACAGGCCGAAGCGGCGGATATAGCCGCGCGGGCGACCACACGTTTTACCCGAATTCGGGTCGATATATTGGCAGCGATTCCGCACTTGCACTTTATACTTGCGGCGGCCTTCGCGTGCCGTCATGGATCTCTTTGCCATAACAGACTCGTTCCCCTACTAGCTCTCGCGGAAGGGCATCCCCAGCAGCTTCAACAGACGACGCCCTTCCTCGTCAGTCTGAGCAGTCGTGACGACGGTAATTTCCATGCCGCGCACTTTGTCGATCTTGTCGTACTGAATTTCCGGGAAGACCAACTGTTCGCGCAGACCGATGGTGTAGTTCCCGCGCCCGTCGAAGGTGTCCGGCGAGACGCCGCGGAAGTCACGAATACGCGGCAGAGCCACGTTAATCAACCGGTCGATCAACGCCCACATGCGATCGCCGCGCAGGGTCACTTTCGTGCCAATGGCGCGACCTTCACGCAGCTTAAACGCCGCGATGCTTTTCTTGGCTTTGTTGATCACGGGCTGCTGCCCGGTGATCACGCGCAGGTCAGCGACCGCGCCATCCAACGACTTGGGTTCGTCAATCGCTTCGCCCACGCCGATGTTGACCACGATCTTTTCGATGCGCGGAACTTGGTTGATGTTCTTGTACTTGAATTCCGACATCAACGCCGGGACGACCTGATCTTTGTACCGCTCAATGATTTTGTAAGCCATGATCGCCCTCTTACTCGATGTCCTTGCCGCACTTCTTGCACACGCGGACCTTGAAACCGTCCTCGCGCACTTTGAAGCCGACACGGGTCTTCTTGTTGCAGTTCGGGCACACGAGCATCACGTTCGAGAGGTTCAGCGGCGCATCAAATTCCACGATTTGCGCGGGAATCTGCTGGTTGCCCGCCTGCTTGGCCTTCTGGTGACGCTTCATGACGTTGATGCCCTGCACCACGACACGATTGTCTTTGGGAAGCACGGCGGTCACTTCGCCGCGTTCGCCCAGGTCTTTCCCGGCGATCACCTCAACGGTATCGCCCTTCTTAATCCGCTGCATCTTCTACCCTCACCTTTTCTTTACAGGGTTTCCGGCGCAAGCGAAACGATTTTCAGGTAACCCCGGTCGCGCAGCTCGCGCGCCACAGGCCCAAAGACGCGGGTTCCGCGCGGGTTCTGGAGGTCGTCGCTCAGAATCACGGCGGCGTTATCGTCGAAGCGGATGTACGATCCGTCTTCACGCCGGTATTCCTTCGCCACGCGCACCACCACCGCCTTGACCACATCGCTCTTTTTCACGCTGCCGCCGGGTTGCGCGCTCTTCACGGTCGCCACGACGATATCGCCGATGCCACCGTAACGACGGAACGAACCGCCGAGAACGCGAATCACCAAGATTTCCTGCGCGCCGGTGTTATCGGCGACTTTAAGACGGGATTCGTTCTGGATCATCTTCGCTTTGCTCCGTCACTTATTCTTCGTCAGTGCTGCCCGTCAGACCGGCTTCATCCGCCAGCTGACCGACTTGCAAAGCGCCCGTCGACTGAATGACTTCTTCGACCACCCAGCGCTTGTGGCGGCTGAGGGGCTTGCTTTCCACAACGCGGACGAGCGCGCCTTCTTGAATGGCGTTGCTCTCGTCGTGCGCCATGATTTTCTTCGTCGTCTTCACGACCTTCTTGTAGATGGGGTGCATCTTACGCATTTCAATCGACACCACCACCGTCTTGTCCATTTTGTTGCTGGTAACACGCCCGACCAGGCGGCGACGTTTGTTCGTCATCGTGTTTAACCCTTCCGCCCTTGCGTATTGAGGTTCCGCTCATGCATCACCGTCAAAATGCGGGCAATCGTGCGCCGCGTCAGGCGGATCGCATTTTGGTCTTCCAACTGACCGAAGGCCTTCTGGAAACGCAGGTTGAACATCGCTTCACGCTGATCTTCGAGCGCATCCACCAGAGCTTCGTCGTTCAATTCACGGATTTCGCTGACGTCCACTTAGACAATCCCTCCACCGACTTCCTGGCCGGAAATCGGGTCAATGCGGCGGACGATCTTCGTCCGAATCGGCAGCTTGTACGACGCGAGGCGCAGGGCTTCCTTCGCTTCTTCGTCGGGGATGCCGCCCATTTCGAACAGGATACGACCCGGACGCACCACCGCCACCCAGTATTCCACCGAGCCCTTACCGTTACCCATACGGGTTTCGGCAGCGCGCTTGGTGAACGGCTTGTCGGGGAACACGCGGATCCAAATCTTACCGCGGCGCTTGATATAACGAACCATCGTGCGGCGCGCCGATTCGATCTGACGGCTGGTCAACCAGATCGGTTCCAGCGCCTGCAGGCCATACTCGCCGAAGGAGACGGTCGAGCCACGCTGAGACAGACCCTTCATGCGCCCGCGCTGCTGCTTACGGTACTTGACACGTTTAGGCATCAACATAATCACATACTCCTACGGGCTGACGTATACTTCTTTGTTTTCGCTCTGCGGCTTCGGCTTTTCGATGCCGAGAACTTCGCCCTTGTAGACCCACACTTTGACGCCGATGCGTCCGAAGGTGGTCAGGGCTTCCGCCTGCGCGAAATCGATGCTCGCCCGCAGCGTGCTGCGCGGTACCCGACCTTCGCTCGCCCATTCGCGCCGCGCCATGTCGCCACCCGCCAAACGTCCACTGACTTCGATCTTGATGCCCTGCGCGCCTTGCCGCATCGCCTGGCTGATCGCGCGCTTGATCGCGCGGCTGTGACCGATACGACGTTCCAACTGCCCCGCGATGTTTTCCGCGACGAGCAGCGCGTCCGTATCCGGCTTATCGATCTCGTTGACTTCGACTTTCGCCTTCTTACCCGTCAGGTCTTCCAGACCCTGGCGGATTTTCTTGACCGCATCGCCCTTACGTCCGATCAGAATGCCGGGACGGGCGGTGTGGATCGTGACCTGGAGCTGGTTCGACTGCCGCTCGATCTCGATGCGCGACACGCCTGCCTTTTCGCCTTCCTTCTTCACGTAACGACGGATGGCGAAATCTTCCTGCAGGAGGTTGCGGTAAGCCGAGCCTTGAGCATACCAACGGGCATCCCAGTCACGGTTAATCTTCAGCCGGAAACCGACTGGATGTACTTTACGCCCCATCCTAGTTTGCCTCTCGTTCAGCCAAAATGACGGTCAGGTGCGACGTCCGGCGCTTGCGCGGTTTGTAGCGCCCGCGCGCCCCCGCCTTGAAGCGCTTGAGCATGGGACCACCATCGGCGAAAATCTTGGTGATGATCATGTCTTCAGCAGACAGATCGTAGTTGTTTTCGGCGTTCGCAAGTGCCGAGGCGACGAGTTTGCGGACAATGACCGCACCCTTCTGCGGCATAAATTGCAGTGCCGCCATCGCTTGCTCTGCCCCCATCCCACGCACTTGGTCGCAGACCAAGCGCAGTTTCTGCGGGCTGATCGATACGTAACTCCAGCTTGCGCGGACTTCCATCTTCGATCTCCCTACTTCTTCTTCTTTTCGACCAGATGACCGCGATAGGTCCGCGTGGGCGCAAATTCGCCCAGCTTGTGACCGACCATGTTTTCCGTGATGTAGATCGGAATGTGGCGGCGACCATCGTGGACGGCAATCGTGTGACCCACCATCTGCGGGAAGACCGTGCTGTCACGGCTCCATGTGCGGATCACAACTTTCTTATTCTCAGCATTCAGCTTCTCAACTTTCTTGAGCAGCTTGGGGCTGATGAAAGGACCTTTTTTCAGTGAGCGACCCATCGTCTTATTCCCCTACCGACTAACGACGCTTGCTGCGGCGACGGACGATGAACGCATCGGTGCGCTTGTTGCGGCGCGTCCGCTTGCCCAGAGCAGGTTTACCCCAGGGCGTCTTGGGACCGGGCATACCGATACCGGAACGACCTTCACCACCACCGTGCGGGTGACCACCGGGGTCCATGGCGATACCACGAACCGTCGGACGCCAGCCCTTCCAGCGAGTACGACCCGCCTTGCCGAGCTTGATGTTACCGTGGTCGGTGTTACCTACCTGACCGATCGTCGCCATGCAGCGTTCATGCACCAACCGAACTTCGCCGCTCGGCAGACGCACCTGGCAGTAGATGCCTTCCTTCGCCAGAAGCTGGCCGGAGACACCCGCCGCGCGCGCCAACTGGCCGCCGTTGCCGGGGAGGAGTTCAATATTGTGGATCATCGTACCGACGGGAATGTCACGGATGAACAGCGCGTTCCCCGTGCGGATTTCCGCCAATTCGCCATTCGCGATCCGGTCCCCGACCTTGAGGCCGAGCGGAGCGATGATGTAGCGCTTTTCGCCATCTTCATACTGGATGAGGGCGATACGCGCCGAGCGATTCGGATCGTATTCGATGGCCAGCACCGAAGCGGCGACATCGAACTTATTGCGCTTGAAGTCGATGATACGATAACGACGCTTGTGACCACCGCCGCGATGACGCACGGTGACGCGCCCCATGTTGTTGCGCCCGGAGCGCTTACGCAGCGCTTCGGTCAGCGACCGTTCCGGCTTCGACTTCGTGATTTCTTCGAACGTGTGACCCGTCATGCCTCTGCGACCTGCAGAGGTCGGGTTGTAAACTTTAATCGGCATGGTTAGACCTCAAACATCTCGATCTTGTCGCCCGGTGCGAGCGTCACGATTGCTTTCTTCCACTCCTGTGAGCGGCGGTACTCGTGACGACCACGCACACCGCGCTTGGCGGGCAGGATCAACGTGTTGATCTTGAGAACCTTCACGTCGAAAATCGTCTCCACCGCCTGCCGAATCTGCGGCTTGTTCGCGTCCTTGTGGACTTCGAACACATACTGGTTATTCGCTTCCATCATGCCGCTGCTTTTTTCGGTGATCACCGGGCGGCGGAGAACGTCGTACAGATGCAGTTCAGCCATTTTTACGCATTCTCCTTCGACTCGAGGCCCCAAATCTTGACGATGACATCGAGCGCCTTCAGTGAAACGATGACCTTGTCGTACTGCAGCAGGTCACGGATGTTCAGGTAGTTGGTCAGCAGCGGCTTGGCATTGTCGAGATTGCTCACCGTACGCTGGACAAGCTTTTCGTCATGCGTGAACAGCACCAGCGTGGACTTATCGCCCGCCAGAACGTTCAGCACCTTCGCCATGTCCTTCGTCTTGGGCGACGACGGGGTGATGTCGGTGACAAACACAAGCTGGCCATCCGCGAGCAGCGCGCTCAACGCACTGCGAATCGCGCCCTGACGCATCTTCTTAGGCATGTCGAGGCTGTAGTCACGGGGCTTGGGGCCAAAAGCGCGACCGCCGCCAACAAACTGCGGAGCCGAACGCGACCCGTGACGAGCACGACCGGTGCCCTTCTGCTTGTACATCTTCGCCGTGGTGCGGCTGACTTCGCTGCGCCGCTGCGTGCTGTGCGTGCCGAGGCGGGCATTCGCCATCTGGCGAACATAGGCCTGGTGCATCAGCCCTTTGTTGATTTTCGCTTCGAAAATATCGGCGGGCAGGTCAATGGTCTTCACCTGCTTACCGTTGATATCCAGAACAGGTACTTGCGCCATGGTTAACTATCCTCTCCGTACACGAGCGGGCTTGAGCACGACAATGCCGCCGTTCGCGCCGGGGACCGACCCACGTACCGCGAGGAGGTTCTTTTCCGCATCGACCACCACGACCTCAAGGTTCTGGGCGGTCACGCGGTCATTACCCATACGTCCTGCCATGCGCTGACCCTTGAACGTACGCCCGGGGGTGGTCGTCATACCGACCGAACCGGGAGCGCGTTCACGGTCGCTTTGACCGTGCGTCTTGGGCTGGCGGTTGAAGTTATGCCGTTTAATCGTACCGGCGAACCCGCGGCCCTTGCTCTTGCCAATCACATCGACGCGTTCGCCCTTCGCGAACACATCTGCCTTGATCGTTGCACCTTCTGCCACATCGACTTCGCCGTTCTTGATGCGGAATTCGCGCAAGTGGCGGAGGGCGGGCAGGTTATTCCGCTTCAGGTGACCGAGCGCGCCGCGCGTGAGGCGCTGCGCCTTGGTTTCACCGAACCCCAGCTGAATGGCGACATAGCCGTCTTTTTCAGCCGTGCGAATCTGCGTTACGTAGCACGGCCCCGCTTGAATGACGGTGACAGGAATGACATTCCCGACGTCATCAAACACTTGGGTCATGCCGACTTTCTTACCGATGATGCCTTTCATTCAATATGCCTCCAGAGAGCGTGAACGCGCTCCCGAATAGTTATGCAGAGGCGGGCAAGGCTACCCGCGTGCCAGCGTGTTAAATCTTGATCTCAATATCGACGCCTGCGGGCAAGTTCAGGCGCATGAGCGTGTCAATCGTCTTGCTATCGGGGTCCAGTACATCGATCAGACGCTTGTGAGTGCGAATTTCGAAGTGTTCCTGCGAGTCCTTATCGATGAACGAGCCACGCATCACCGTGAAGCGTTCGACGCGGGTGGGCAGCGGGACGGGTCCCACCACGCGCGCCCCGGTGCGTTCCGCCGTCTCCACGATCCGCTGTGCCGACTGGTCGAGCACGCGGTGATCGTAGGCTTTGAGGCGGATGCGAATCTTGTTTTTAAACATGTCGATATTCCCTCTGAGTAAGAGTGCCGGGTCAACTGCCCCCGGCACTCTCTCTAATTTCGTCTATGCGTCGCGGTCTTAGGGGAGGATCTCGGTGATCGAACCCGCGCCGACGGTGAGACCGCCTTCACGGATAGCGAACTTCGAGCCTTTTTCGAGCGCGACAGGCATGATCAGCTCGACTTCAAGATTCACGTTGTCGCCGGGCATAACCATTTCCACGCCTTCGGGCAGCGTCACCGTGCCGGTCACATCCATGGTGCGGATGTAGAACTGCGGGCGATAGCCGTTGAAGAACGCCTTGTGACGGCCGCCTTCTTCCTTCTTCAGGATGTAAACCTGGCTCATGAAGCGCTTGTGGGGGGTGATGCTGTTCGGCTTCGCCAACACCATACCGCGTTCCACTTCTTCACGCGTCGTACCGCGCAGGAGGATACCGGCGTTGTCACCGGCTTCCGCCGCATCGAGTTCCTTGTGGAACATTTCGATGCCGGTCACGGTCGTCTTGATGACTTCGTCGCGCAGACCGATGATGGCGATTTCCTCGCCCTTCTTCAGCGTACCGCGTTCGACACGACCGGTCACCACCGTACCACGGCCCTTGATCGAGAACACGTCTTCGACGGGCATCAGGAACGGCTTGTCCTTGTCGCGGACGGGGGTCGGGATGTGATCATCGACCGCCTGCATCAGCGCGAGGATCGGCTGATATTCGGGCGCGTTGATATCATTGCTGGTGCTTTCGTTCGCATGCAGCGCCGAACCACGAACAATCGGGGTATCGCGGAAGCCGTAGCTTTCCAGCAGTTCGCCGAGTTCGAGTTCAACGAGTTCCAGCAGTTCCGGGTCGTCGAGCTGATCGACCTTGTTCAGGAACACGACCATCGCGGGCACTTCCACCTGGCGGGCGAGCAGCACGTGTTCGCGCGTCTGGGGCATCGGGCCGTCCGGAGCGCTCACCACGAGGATCGCGCCGTCCATCTGCGCCGCACCGGTGATCATGTTCTTGATATAGTCACGGTGTCCGGGGCAGTCGACGTGGGCGTAGTGGCGCGCATCGGTTTCGTATTCGACGTGACGGATGTTGATCGTGATACCACGAGCCTTTTCTTCGGGCGCGTTGTCGATGTCGTCATACTTCATACGCTGCGCCTTACCAGCCAACGCCAGCGTCTTGGTGATCGCGGCGGTGAGGGTGGTCTTACCGTGATCGACGTGACCGATGGTCCCGATGTTTACGTGCGGTTTCTTACGCTCGAATTTTTCCTTGCCCATTGTTAGTCCTCTTGTCTTTCGATTACGAACTTACGTTAGGATGGGTGGCTGACTAATCAGCCACCGCTCTTGATGACTTCATCAGCGATGCTGGCGGGCGCGGTGCTGTACTTCTCGAATTCCATCGTGAAGCTGCCACGGCCCTGGGTCATATTGCGAATTTGCGTCGCATAACCGAACATTTCACCGAGGGGCACGTTCGCGCGCACGGCAGTTGTGCCAGCGCCACGCGGTTCCATACCCTGAATGAGGCCACGCCGCGCCGACAAATCGCCGACGATCGTCCCGGTGTATTCATCCGGCACGTTCACTTCGACTTTCATGGTCGGTTCGAGCAGCACAGGCTTGCCCTTCTGCACGGCTTCCTTCAACGCCATCGAGCCGGCGATCTTGAACGCCATTTCGCTCGAGTCAACGTCGTGGAACGCGCCGTCAACCAGGCTCGCCTTGACGCCCACGACCGGATAACCGGCCAGCACGCCGCCCTGCATCGCTTCACGGATGCCGTTTTCGGTCGGACGGATGAATTCACGCGGGATCGTGCCGCCCTTGATGGCGTCCACGAACAGCAGGCCATCCTTGACCTTGGTCAGGTCGTCAACTTCTTCGTTGATCGGCTCGACTTCGAGCACGACGCGCGCATACTGACCCTTACCGCCCGACTGACGCTTGAACGTCATATCCACCCGCTGTTCGCGGGTGATGGTTTCGCGGTAGGCCACGCGCGGACGGCCAACGGTCGCCTGCACGTTGAATTCGCGCATCATACGGTCGACCAGAATTTCGAGGTGCAGTTCGCCCATACCACGAATCTTCGTCTGACCGAGCTTTTCGTCGACCTCGATCTTGAAGGTCGGGTCTTCTTCTGCAAGACGCCGGAGCGCCTCACCCATTTTGTCCTGATCGCCCTTGGTGTTCGGCTCAATCGCGACTTCGATCACCGGTTCGGGGAACGAAATCTTTTCGAGCACAATCGGCTGATCCGGGTCACACAGGGTATCACCCGTGAAGGTGCCCTTCAGCGCGAGGATCGCGCCGATATCACCTGCGCGAACTTCTTCGATGTCTTCACGGCTGTCCGCGAACATACGCACGATACGGCCAATGCGTTCGCGGTCGCCCTTGGTGCTGTTGAGCATCGTCGAACCAGCCTTGACCACGCCCGCATAGACGCGGAAGAAGGCGAGACGGCCCACGTACGGGTCGGTCAGAATCTTGAAGACAAGCGCCGTTGCCGGTTCGCTGTCATCGGCGTGCCGCACGATTTCTTCCTCGGTCTTGGGATGGTGACCCGTGACCGGGGGGATGTCGAGCGGCGAAGGCAGCAGTTCAACCGCCTTGTCCAGCATCAACTGCACGCCCTTGTTCTTGAGCGCCGAGCCGCACACGACCGGATGCACCTTGCCCGCGATAGTGGCCGCGCGCAGGGCTGCCAGCAGTTCGTCGTTGTTGATTTCCTCACCCATCAGATACTTCTCGGTGAGGTAATCGTCATTCTCGACGACCTTTTCAATCATTTCCGCGCGCAGCGTTTCGGCACGTTCGCGGTAGCTCTCGGGGATGGGGTGGGTCTGAATGTCAGTGCCCAGGTCATTCCCGTAGGTGTACAGCTGCATATCAATCAGGTCGATGATGCCCTTGAAGTCAGCACCTTCGCCATACGGCATCTGCACCGGAACGGGGTTCCCGTGCAGGCGCTCGACAATCATGTCGATGCAGCGCTGCCAGTTCGCGCCCGTGCGGTCCATCTTGTTGACGAAGCACATGCGCGGTACCTGGTAGGTATTCGCCTGACGCCACACCGTTTCTGACTGCGGTTCCACGCCAGCCACGCCGTCGAAGACGACGATACCGCCGTCCAGAACGCGCAGGCTGCGCTGCACTTCAGCCGTGAAGTCCACGTGGCCGGGAGTGTCGATGATGTTGATCTGGTGACCCTTCCACGATGCCGTGATCGCGGCGGCGGTGATGGTGATCCCGCGTTCGCGTTCCTGGGGCATGTAGTCGGTGGTCGCCGCGCCGTCATGCACTTCCCCGATTTTGTGCACTGCACCGGTATAGTACAGCACGCGTTCGGTCGTCGTGGTTTTACCCGCGTCGATGTGGGCGATGATCCCGATATTGCGAACCTTGCTCAGGTCCAGTTGTGTCTCTGTTCTTTTCGCCATGCGTTAAGGTTGACTTCCCTTATGCCTAACGGAAATGCGCGAAAGCGCGGTTGGCTTCCGCCATACGGTGCGTGTCGTCTTTTTTCTTGACCGACGCGCCCTGACCATTGAAGGCATCCATCAATTCGCCGGCCAACTTTTCGGCCATGCTGCGACCGCCGCGCTTGCGTGAATTCTCCAGAATCCAGCGCATCGCGAGCGTCGTACCGCGTTCAGTCGGCACTTCGACCGGAACCTGATACGTCGCACCACCAACGCGCATGGGCTTGACTTCGATCGCCGGGGCGACGTTGCGCAAGCTCTGTTCCATCACGTCAATCGGGTTACGCTTCAAACGTTCTTCGATCAAATCCAACGCGCCGTACATGATGCCCTGCGCGATGCTCTTCTTGCCGCCGCGCATCATGCGATTGATGATCATAGCGACATGGAGATTATTGTATTTATTGTCCGGCGGGGTGATCCGCTTGGCGGGACTATTTCTTCTCGGCATTTCGCTATACCTTTACTTCTTGCCTTTAGCGGGAGCGCCCTTGCCACCAGCCGCTTGACCCGGCTTCGGTCGCTTGGAACCGTACTTGCTCCGCGACTGTTGGCGATTCTTGACGCCGTCGGTATCCAATGTACCGCGCACGATATGGTAGCGGACGCCCGGAAGATCTTTCACACGGCCACCGCGCACGAGAACAACGCTGTGTTCCTGCAGGCTGTGACCTTCACCGGGGATGTACGCTGTGACTTCGATGCCGTTCGAGAGGCGGACACGCGCGACTTTCCGCAAAGCGGAGTTCGGTTTCTTCGGCGTCATCGTCTTGACGACGGTGCAGACGCCGCGCTTTTGCGGCGAGCCCTTCTTACGGCGAGTGCGCTTCTGGCGGTAGACGTTGAGCGTGTACTGCAAAGCCGGGGCTTTGCTCTTCGACTTCTTCGCCTTCCGTCCCTTACGCACCAACTGGTTGATCGTTGGCATAAATGACTCCACTCGTCCTAAAAACTATCGCCTGTAACAGGCACGCAAAAAGGCGTACTGAATCGTAACGCCTGTATGCATCTTGCTTGTGGCGAGCCGTTCCGCCGTGCGGGACACTTTCGCCACCTCTCGTCAATTCCGGCGCTGGTGCATTGCCTCTCACGAGGGTACAGAGCGCCGTACATGCGTTGAGGAATGGTAACATTCCGCAACAGTGGAGTCAAGGGGGAGCGCGGGACTGTAAACGATCCTCGTCATGCAAGTCGTCCAGTTTCTACGAATCTGATTTGGATAGTTTGTCCGAATGCGCGAATTGCCCGAAATCAGCCGCGTTTCAGGCCTCCAAACGCAGTTTGAGGAAAATCTCGTGCTCCATCATCCCGGGTGGCAGCGTGAAAAATGGTTCGGTGGGCTCAAAACCGAGTGAGCGGTACAGGGTATGCGCTTCGGTCAGCACGTCGACTGTGCTCAGCAGCATCTGGCGGTAGCCGCACTGCCGAGCCTCCGCCACCAACCGCTCGACCAATGCCCTGCCCACCTTCTTCCCGCGATACTTCGGGCGCACCCACAGCCGCTTGACCTCGCAGATGCCCTCATCGTACTTGTAGAACGCAATGCACCCCGCGGTCGCCTGGGCATAACGCGCGAGCAGCAGCCGACCGTCTGGCGGCGCATAGCGCCCCGGCAGTTCGCTGAGTTCTTGCTGGTAACCCGCCGTCGTCGGCACGGAGTCCAGATCATCCAGGTCTTTATCGACCTCCGTGCGGAGAAATTCAAAGTATTCGGCGAGGAGGAGCTGGACTTGCTGGAAGTCCTCCGCGCTCACGGCCTGTTCGATGTTCAGCATACAGCTTCCTTTATATAGGGGGGTGCGCGACGCCTGATTTTACCGCCGAAGCCCGCGCCGATCTGCGCTCAACCTGCGGAAAAGTGGGCGTCATCTTGCCGACAACCCGGCGGGAACGTAATGAATCTTAAAGTCTATTCATCTTCAGATCACTCCCTGCTTACCTATTTATTACAAAATTAATTGTTGAAATATCCTGAAGAGTGTGGAGAGTGATTATGGCCGCAAATCAGCAGCCTGTGAACCGAACAACGACGACCACGGGGACGACGTACAGCCGTCCGACTGTGTACGATTACGACGCCACGATGATGATCACGCCGACCGACCGTGTGCGTTGGGGTCCCATCCTTGGGGGGCTGTTCACGGTTCTCGCGTCGTTGGTATTTTTCACGCTGCTCGGGCTGGCGCTCGGGCTTGAAACGTTCAATGCTGATGATCCGCGCAGCTTCGGCATCGGCGCGGGCATCTACGGCATCATCGCCGGGTTGGTCTCATTTGCGCTTGGCGGGTTCATCGCGGCGAAGACAGCGGCGGTGACCGGCGTCGGCAATGCGATCCTGCAGTCGGGCATGGTGTGGATTGTGACCATCGCGCTGATCGTCAACTTCATCGGCACCGGCATCGGCACGCTGCTGAATGTGGCGGGCAGCGCGGTCACGACGGCGGCGGATGTCGCTGCGAATGTCGTAGGGGATGCGGCGGGCGCGGTAGCCAGCGATCCGAACCTTCAGGCGACCGCTCAGACGGGCGTGGAAGGCGCGGCGCCGGAACTCCAGGCGACGGCGGCTGCCCTCCCCGGTGAAGTGCAGGAAGCCGTCGAAAACGTGACGCCGCAGGAAGTCGAGCAAGCGGCGGACAACGTCGCGGATGCGGCGTGGTGGGCGTTGTTGGGTCTCGGCGTGACGGCGGCGGCGGCGTTGGGCGGCGGCCT
This sequence comes from Anaerolineae bacterium, assembly GCA_041916315.1. Classification (GTDB taxonomy): domain Bacteria; phylum Chloroflexota; class Anaerolineae; order Aggregatilineales; family Phototrophicaceae; genus Flexifilum. The sequence goes on along the minus strand of JAYRZU010000044.1, from coordinate 67,474 downwards.
CATGGGTACGCGGCGCAACCCGGTCGGTATCGCGGCTGATCCGCGCGTCTCAACGAACTAAGCTCAGAGAGGCGCGAAGGGGCACAGTGGACTGTGCCCCTTTTTGATTCTGGTGACACAATACCTGTTCAGTGTCAGCAACTGTAGGGGTGCACGGCCGTGCACCCTTAAGCGCTTTCCGACATTTTACCGAATGCAGCACTACGCTTGAAGCTTACTTCACCGCGGATCCGGCGATGTGCGGAGAATAGATCGGCACCGGCAGGCGGAAATGTTCGATCTGCACGTCACTGAACCCGGCCTGCTCGATAGTCGTCCAGGTTTCGCGATTCAGCGTGCAGCCATCGCCAACCGCTTTCCACACGGGCTTGATGATCCCTTGTACGCGGCGCAGCAGCGATTGGCGCGGTGCGGCGACATGTTCGATGAACACGTAGCGACCGCCCGGTTTGAGCACGCGCTGGACTTCCCGCAGCACCTGCGCGGGGTCATCAACCGAGCACAGCACCAGCGTGCCGACCACGGCATCCACGCTCGCATCATCGATGGGAATGTGTTCGGCGTGTCCGGAGTGCAGTTCAACAGCGCGACCGAGCTGCTGCGCCGCTTCCTCTATATAGGGAAACATGGCGGGGTTGGGTTCCAGACCTATCCAGCGGACGGCCGGCGCATAGTAGTTGAGGTTTGTCGCGGGGCCGGGACCGATTTCCAACACGGTGCCGCTCAAACCGCCGAGGAGCGCGCGTTTGCGGCGATCATATTCCGGACGGGGACTGTCATTCTCAGCGGCCAATGCGCGTGCGAACTGGCGCTGCCACCAGTTCGCACGGGGGACTTCAGGTTGGGGTTGTGGGCTCATTTAGGCGGGGGCGGGCGAATTTTGGGCGATCATCGCCTTGACGGCGCGCATCAGCTCTTCGACGGCGACCGGCTTGCCAAGGAAGATATCCGCGCCCGCTTCGAGCGCTTTGCCCATCTGATAGCCCGCAGTCGCGCCCGAGACGACGAGCACGGGGATTTTCGCCGTGTTCGGCTGGCGGCGTAGGAAGCGTACCAGATCAAAGCCGTCCATATCGGGCAGCAGCAAGTCCATCACGATGGCGTCAATCGAGACTGTGCTGAGCGTATTGAGCGCGCTCGCGGCATTGTCGACGACAGTCACGCGGTAGCCCTGCATATCCAGCGCCAGCTTGAACACGTTGCCGACATCCTTGTCGTCTTCGAGCACAAGCACGTGCTTGCCCAACCCGTTGAGCGGGTTCGTCTCCAGAATGATCGGCGGCACCGGCTGCGTGTGCGCGGGCACCACCGCGAAGAACACCTGCAAGCGCAAGCGCCCCAGCGAAATCTCATCGCCATGCCGCAGGCGGTACTCGGTCGGCGGCGCGCACGTCACATCGTTGATGCGCGTGCCGTTGGTGCTGTACAAATCCTGCAGCATCAGCTTATCGTCGCCGCGCATGACAATCGTCGCGTGCTTGCGCGAGACGCCTTTAGCGAAGGCATCGCACGATGTCAAATCCACTTCTGGCTTAAAGCCAGTCACAGCGTCAGAACGTCCGAGAATCATGCTGTCTTTGACCTGCACCTGAATGGTGATCGGCGTGCCCACGGCACGGAATTCGATTACCCAGGGCAGAGAATTATCAAGTGGACCGGTTTTGGCGAGCATCTGCGTCGGATGAGCGTAAGCCGGTGGCTCCAAATGGCGTGTCTGGAACCGCATCGAGTCCTCATCTCCGTTCATAAAATGGCTACTCCCGGTGAAAACATGGTTTACATTTACAATCTTCAATCCACAATAGCGTAACAGCAAATGGGAAAAGTGTAATGCATCATTTTTGTTAGGAATTGATTTTGAGGGAAAAGGCACGGGGAATCAAAAACGACAGCCTTAAGGTTTTGGCTGTCGTCTTTATGGTTTCGTCGCTGTGGGCTACAGGTTAACCCGACGGCCGAAGATCAACGACACGACGAACAGAATCAGGAAAACTACGAACAGGATCTGCGCGATCCCCGCCGCCGTCCCCGCAACGCCCGTAAAGCCGAGGAACGCCGCGATCAACGCAATCACGAGGAAGATAATGGCCCAGCTTAACATCGTATTGCTCCTCTCCTCAGATCTTTGGCTCTCAAGACATCACTGGCGCGAGAGCTAAGTTACAAACAGTATATCTTAATTTGTTTTGAAATGAACATCCTAGCAAGTAATTCTCATCCACTATTAACCATGAGTGTAATATAAAAGATCACTCGTACATGGCGTGGTGAAATGGCCAGCGCGGGGTATACTCTGATATAGAAAGTGAAATTTTCTCAAAAGGAGTTACGGATTATGGCTATTCGCCGCTTTAGTTTCTGGTTGATCCTCGTCGCTCTGCTGCTGGCGGCGGGTTCACTGGTACAGGCGCAAGAGTCGGAACCGGTCATCGCTCCCGCCACTTGCACTGAACCCGGCACGCTCACCATGTGGGTCTGGGACGAGAACTGGGCCGAAATCATCGGCAGCGCTATTGAAGAATGGAAAGCGGATTACTGCCCCGGCGCGGAAGTTGACCTCCAGGTCCAGCCGTGGCAGCAGTACTGGGACCTGCTGCGCACCAATGCGGCAGGCGGTGAGCTCCCGGACGTGTTCAACATGTCGCAGGATCGCTTCTTCTTCTACGCCAGCAATGATGCCCTGCTCAACCTGCAGCCCTACCTCGATCAGTTCGGCGTCGACACTTCCGTGTGGGGCACGGGCATGATCGACCCGTACCGTTGGGGCGAAGAGCGTGATCTGTACGCCGCTCCGGTCAACTGGGATACCATCGCCATCTACTACAACAAGGATCTGTTTGATGCCGCTGGCGTCGACTACCCCACTGCTGAATGGACGTGGGATGACTTCGCCGCCACCGCCCGCTCCCTGACTGACCCCGCCGCCGATGTGTACGGCGCCGCGGTCTACAGCGAATATCAGTCCGGCTACCCCAACTGGATCGCCGCAACTGGCATTCCGCCGATTGTCGGCGCAGCGCGGACACAGTGCACGCTGCGCGAACGGCAGAGCCTCGATGCGCTCAACTTCCTCAAGGGGCTGTATGACGAAGGCGTCATGCCAAGCGTATCGATCATGGGCGGCGCGTCCGCCGATGACGCGTTCAATTACTGGCTGGCGGGTCGGGTCGCCATGGTGCAGGCGGGTTCGTGGAAGCTGCCCGCCGCCTTCGAGCAGGCGACCTTCAACTGGGACGTAGTGCAGATGCCGCGCTACCCCGAAAACGGTCGTACCCGCTCGATTCTGCACTCGGTCGGCTATGTGGCCGCCGCGGGCACGGATACGCCCGAACTCGCCGCGAACCTGATCACCTTCCTCGCCAGCGATGCGGGACAGAAGTATTTTGCCGAAGCGGGCGGTGTCGCCCCGGCTGACCCGGCGCTGCAAGACGAGTGGATCGCCGCCTTTGGCGACACAAACGTGAACATTCAGGCGTTCGTCGACGCCATTGAAGATTCGCAGGGTGTCACCGTGTTTGACGAAATCTGGGATGCGATCAACACAGAACTCGTGATCAACATCTTCGACCTCAACCTGAGCGTTGATGAAGCCACGCAGATCGCGTGTGAGGCTGTCGACGCCCAGCTTGACGCGCAAAGCGGCAGCTAGTCAGCTTTTGCTCGCGGTCCGGTAATGTAATTTAACCAAGAACTGCGAATTCCCCCTCACCCCCTCCTCTCCCACACAAGCTGGGACGGGGTGGGGGTGGGTCGGTATGTCGTATTCATAAGCTGAATTGAGTGACCGTACCCCGACACCCATTTCCCAACTGCAACCCTTGAAGCCGTCGTGGTCCAGCCTTGAGGGTGAGGTAACGCACCAACATGATGAATGTCTTTGGCAAAACTCCGCTGGCGCGCCGCCGCGCCTATTGGGGGATCGCCCTGGTCGCTCCGAACATTCTCGGGCTGGCCTTCTTCTTCGGCATCCCCGTTTTGATGGCGTTCCTGACATCGCTCCAAGAATGGAACGCGCTGCGTCCGCCCATCCCGGTCGGCCTGCAAAACTTTGAACGCCTCTTCCAAGACCCAGATTTCTGGCAAGCGCTCGGCAACACGCTCAAACTGCTGGTGTTCGTCGTACCGACGGGCATTCTGCTGGCGATGGGGCTGGCGCTGCTGCTCAACCAGAAGCTGCGCGGGCGCGGTTTCTTCCGCACGTTGTACTTCCTGCCCGTCGTCACTTCGACCGTCGCCGCCTCGATTGTCTGGACGTGGATTTTCCAGCCGCGGTACGGCTTAGTCGGCAACGCGTTGGCGATCTTCGGCGGGCGGGACATCAACTGGCTGACGCGCCCGGATCTCGTGCTCATCCCTATCGCCGTGGTGACCATCTGGCAGCGCCTCGGCTTCGACATGGTGCTGTTCCTCGCGGGCTTACAGTCAATCCCGCGCATCCTCTACGAAGCAGCCACCATCGACGGCGCGAATCGCTGGCAAAAGTTCTTCTACATCACTATTCCGATGCTCTCGCCGACCTCATTCCTCGTGACCGTGCTCTCGGTGATCAACGCTTTCCAGATCTTTGACCAGGTGTACGTGATGACCTCGCGCACGACCCGCGGCGGAGTCGGCGGCAGCGCAACCACGCTCACCTATTTCCTGTACGACCGTGCGTTTGTCGGCTCAGAATTTGGTTATGCCTCGGCGATTGCGCTCGTGCTGTTTCTGCTCACGCTGGCCTTCACGGTCGCGCAGTTCGGTTTGCAGCGGCGGCTGGTGTATTACGAATCGGGGGACTAAGGCAGCATGTCGATCTATCGCCAACACCACGACCAAACGCCGGATGTCGCGCTGCCGCTGCAAGTGCTGTCCTACGCCATCCTGATCATCGGCGCGCTGGTGATGATTCTGCCGTTCGTATGGATGTTTTCGACCGCGTGCAAGCCGCCGACTGAGCTGAATCTCCTACCGATCCGCTTCATCCCCGACAACCCGCAGTGCGTGGAGAATCTCACCGCCCTGTTCGACCGTTCGCCGGACTTCCACCAATACATGCTGCATTCCGCTTTTGTGACGGCGGCGCGTACTGTTGGTCAATTGATCACCTGCTCGCTGGCGGCCTATGGCTTCGCCCGCTTCAAGTTTCCGGGGCGCAACATCGTGTTCGCGCTGGCACTTGGCCTGCTGATGATCCCGTTTCAAGCGATTCTCATCCCCGAATATCTGCTTCTGCGCCAGCTCGACTGGCTGAACAGCTTCCGCGCGCTGATCATCCCCGGCGCGTTCAGCGCGTTCGCCATGTTCCTGCTGCGGCAGGCATTCCTGCAGATTCCGGTCGAATTGGAAGAATCCGCCATGATCGACGGCGCAAATCCGCTGCAAGTGCTGTACTATATCGTCTTGCCCTTATCGCGCGCGGCGCTGGTGGCCTTCGCCGTGATCACCGTTCAGGCGGCGTGGAACGATTTCCTGTTCCCGTTGGTCGTCGCGAACGATCCGTCGACGCGGGTGGTGACGATTGGCATCGCGCTGCTGCAAGGCGAACGCAGCACGCCGTGGAATCTGCTGATGATGGGGTCGTTCCTCGCGACTGTCCCCATGCTGCTTCTGTTCGTGGTGTTGCAGCGCTATTTCATCGAAGGCGTGTCGATGACGGGCGTGAAGGGTTAACCCCGCCCCAAATTCAGGGAGGGGCCAGCGGAGGCGCCGCGCCCATCACTTACGCATGTGGGAGATAAAAGAGGGAATGGGTAAATTGATACTGATCCAGGTGTCTGTTTGGCACAGGCTCTAACGTAATACATCGTTGACGAAAGGTGTTGGCTTGTCTGACTTGGTTGTCCGGCCTCCGTGGCAGCTCCGCGGAGATGGTTATGTGATTTTCTACCGTTTCGAACGGGATTTTGCGCTGCACTGGACGCCGCCGGAACTGCATGATCGGTTTCGCGGCGGGACGGGCGCGGTGGCGTTCGTCAATTACAAGGATTCGCCCGTTGGCGGCTACGGTGAACTGCTGTTCATCCCCGGTCGCTTTGACGATGGCAAGAAAGCCCACTTCTCGATCACGCGCATTTTCGTTTCGACCTATTCCAGCGTGATGAGCGGCCGCGCCAACTGGGGCATCCCCAAAGAGCGCGCGAGCTTCAACGTCGGCATAGATGACGAAGGGCTGGAGACGCTGACCACCGAGGCCATCAACGGCGACCCAGTTGCCCAGTTCAACGTGCGCCCCGGGCTGCTCAAACTGCCGCTCCCGAACAACCGCCTGTTCCCGCTGCAAATCGTGCAGTGGTGGGAAGGTCAACAGTTCAACACCAAGTTCTGGGGCGGCGGGCGGCTTGGCTTGATGGATGTTGAAGGGATGCATATCAACGCCGAGCAGTTCCCCGACGTCAGCGGACAGACGCCCGTCGGCGCAGTCAAGGTGTGGGGCTTCCGGCTGACCTTCGGCGTGCCAAAGATCCAGACATGATTGTTCGTGAAGCCACTGCAGCGGACGCCCGCGGTTACATCATGCTGATCAAGGGCATTCTCGCCGAGCAGCCCCCGGTCGATACGCCTTACGCGCCCGGTGAATTCAATCCGGCGACGAGCACCATCCGCGATCTGATCATCGAGTATAATGCGTCACCGAACGGCTTATTTCTCGTCGCGGAAGACGCTGGCATCATTGGCGCGTTAAGCTGCCGCGGCGGGTCACTGGCCGCGGACGCACACACGACCGATCTCGGCGTGTACGTCGCCAAAGAGTATCGCGATCAAGGCGTGGGCAGTGCGCTGCTGCATCAGGCGGTCGCCTGGGCCCAGGCCAGCCCTGTCGTCGAACGCGTCGAACTGGAAGTGTTCGCCGGGAATGCCCGCGCAATCCACGTGTATGAGAAGTTCGGTTTCGGGCGCGAAGGCGTCAAACAGCGCAAGTATTATCGCGGCGGCGTTCCGATTGACATGGTCATGATGGCGCTGCTGCTGGAAAAACCGGGTAAACAGTAGACATCGCCCAGTTTAGGCTAACTTGGACGCGCAGAAGCGCGTCCTTTCGTGGTAGGTACACAGATGACAACCCTCCTCAAACGCATTGCCCAGCTTGAACCCGCGCCGCCGTGGTCGGTGGGCGCAGTCATTTTGACGCTGGTCGCCGCTTTCATTGCGATCATCGTCGGAACCTTCTTCGGCTTTTCCATCTTTGGTGAAACCGCGGGCTACCGCGACATCGCCGGGTGGACGGTCAGCATGGTCTTGATCATCGGCTTGGTGTGGCAAACCCGCCGCGCCGACCGCGAATGGCTCAAGCTCAAGCCGCCGAGCACGCCGCTTCCGCTCATCCTGTTCATCGCGTTTGGCGCAGCCGTCGCGACTGACCTGCTCGGCTTGGCGATCACGGGCGTGGTGCTGCCCGCCGCCGAACTGGTCAACCTCCGCGCTATGGGCATTGGGGAATGGGTGTTCGCCATCGTCTTCATGCTGATCGCGCAGCCCGTCGCCGAGGAACTGGTGTTCCGCGGCGTGGCCTTTCCGGTCGTGCGCCATCTGTTCAATGCGTGGGGCGGCCTCGTGATCAGCGCGCTGCTCTATGCGCTGTTTCACTTGCTGGCGTATCCCATTTCGAACAACGCCGCGCCCGCCGTCGGCCTATGGTACAGCCTGCTGCAGCCGTTGATCGCCGGGTTGGTGATCAGCGCGGTGCGCGCCGCCACAGGGTCGACCCGCGCGGCGGTCATTGCGCACGCAGCGTTTGGCTTGTTCGCTGTGCTCAAACTGCTGCTGGTGGTCTCTGGTTGAATGCCCCACAGCGCACCAGCAGGGGGCAGGTTACCAAGTCACAATGTACGTACAGCAGTCGCTCGCGCTGGGGGGCGGCACGTTGTTGAGATAGCGCACGATCGCCTGCGGTTCGAAGCGCGCTGCAAACCCATAAATGACGCCGTACACCATGTTGCGCGGGTAGGGATCGCAGATGTCAATCTGGATCTGGCGTTCGCCGGTGAGCGTCGCCGATGATGTACCGGGGCAGTTTCGATTGTTGTGATCGTAGGTCTTGGTGAGCATGAGCAGCGCCGACTCGACGGAATTGATCTCGCCCGGCAGCGGGACCACACTGGACACCTGCTTGCCGATAGCGACCAGATCAAACATATCGCCCTGGTCGACCTCGCGCAGGACGTCGAGCCACGCTTGTTGGGGATACCACGCCGCTGGGTCAATGCTGCCCAGCCCGTATTTCTGTAAAATGGGCACAGCGCGTTCGCCGAGCGCCATGCTCACGCCCATGATCGCTTGTCCGATGACGGTGGCTTTCGGATTTAGTGCTTTGAATTCTGCCATTTAACTCTCTCCGATTGAATTGTGAATTATGGAGCAAGCATGTCTCTTATTATCGTCGCTTCCACTAACCCTGTCAAAATTGCGGCGGCACTGGCTGGTTTCCAGCGCATGTTCCCCCATGAGACCTATACCGCCAGCGGCGTCAATGTGCCCTCCGGCGTGAGCCATCAGCCAATGACGGATGACGAAACGCTGTTCGGCGCGACCACCCGCGCCGAGAATGCCCGCCAGCACTCCCCCGACGCCGACTACTGGGTGGGCATTGAAGGCGGCGTCGACACGCACAGCGGCGCGCTGCAATCATTCGCGTGGGTCTGCGTGATCGGCGCGCAGGGGCAAATCGGCAAGGCGCGTACCGCCGCCTACTATCTGCCCGAAGAGACGGCCAGTCTCGTGCGCACCGGCATGGAACTCGGCGACGCCGACGATGTCGTCTTCGGGCGTTCCAATTCCAAGCAGCAGAACGGCTCAGTCGGCTTGCTGACCGGAGATGTCATCGACCGGACGGCGTATTACGTGCCCGCGGTCATTCTCGCGCTCATCCCTTTCAAAAACCCGCAGTTCACGTTCTAGCAACCCGGCGTGACTCCCATGCGTACTGTGTGTTGTCATCCGTGATTCAGGTACGCGTGGGAGAACCATGACCTCACAGACAGAACCAACCGCCCGCAGACGTTCGCTTCTGCCGTTGATCGGCGGGGCGCTGCTGTTCGCCATCGTCACTGGCGGCTTGATCGTGGCCCTGCAAGCCATCGGCGTGGACACCATTCGCGATGCCATTCAGAGCGCGGGCGTGTTCGCGCCGCTGGTCTACATCGGCATTAAAGCGGCGACCTACGTGTTCGCGCCCCTCTCCAGCGGTCCGATTCAGGTCGGCTCCGGCATCCTGTTCGGTCTGTGGGAAGGCACGCTGTACACGCTGATCGGCGAAGTGCTCGGGGGGAGCATCAGCTTCTGGTTGTCGCGCCGCTACGGGCAGCGCGTCGTGCGCCGGATGGTCGGCGGTGACGACGGTCTGCGCAAAGTTGAAGATTTCATGGGGCAAATCGTCGACTGGAAGACGCTCAGCTACGCGCGTTTATTCCTGTTTCCGGTGTACGATTTCATCAGTTACGCGGTTGGCTTCTCCAAGCTGCGCTTCCGCACGTATGTGATCGTCTCCGTGGTGATCGGCGCGATCCCGACGTTCGCGGCGGTTGCCTTCGGCACGGCGCTAACGGGCGAAAACAACCTGCTTATCTATGCGGTCGTGGCGGTCGCGTGCGCCGTGCCGCTCCTGTTCCAAAAACAGCTTCGCCGCTTGCTCAAACTGGAGAAAAGTGCTTAATGGCTCGCAAATTCATCATCGACACTGACACCGCTTCGGATGACGCCGTTGCGCTGGTCATGGCGCTGCGTGCACCGGACGTGGAAGTCGAAGCGATCACAATTGTCAACGGCAACATGCCTGTGTCTCAGGGGTCGCGCAACGCGCTCTACACCGCGCAGATGTGTGGACGGGCTGACGTGCCCGTGTATGTCGGGGCGGATCGACCGCTCATGCGTCCGCGCGTGCATGCCCACTGGTTTCACGGCGAAGACGGCATGGGCAACCAGTTCTATCCTCCGCCGGACCGCCAACCCGAAGCCAAACACGGCGTGCAGGCGATCATCGATACGGTGCGCGCTCACCCCGGCATCGTCATGGTGACGCTCGGCCCGCTGACCAACGTCGCGCTCGCCGTGCGCCAGGCGCCGGATATCGTGGGAAAGGTCAGCCGCTGCGTGGTGATGGGCGGCGCGGCAGGCACCACGGGCAATGTCACCCCCGCCGCCGAATACAACATCTGGTGCGACCCGGAAGCGGCGCGCATCGCCTTCCATTCCGGCCTGCCAATTGAGATGGTCGGCTGGGAAATCGCGCGCGGCGAAGCCAACATCCTCGCGGAAGAGATGGAGATGATTCGCGGGTTCGACACGCCCCTGGCGCGCTTCGCCATGGACTGCAACACCCACGCCTACAAAGCGACCATCGAGCAATCGGACGACCTCGGCTTGGGGCTGTACGATCCGGTCGCCATGGCGATTGCCCTTGACCCGACGATTTGCACCAGCATGAGCAAGCACTTCGTCGATGTGGAAACGCAGAGCGAACTCACACGCGGCATGACGGTCGTCGACCGCTACGACGTGACGACCGACGAGCGCAACATCGACGTGTGGCGCGGCGTGCAGGAACACGGGAAAGATGTAAACGTGTGCTGGTCAATCGACGTGCCGCGCTGGAAGGAACTGCTCTACTCGACGCTGCGGTAAACCTCACCCCGCTTGCGTACACGAGATGAAGAAATGTAGGGGAGGGGCTTGCCCCTCCCGCTAACGGGCGAGGCAAGCCTCGCCCCTACACAAATGCTTCGATCTGTCTCCCCTCCCTGAATTCGGGGAGGGGCCGGGGGTGGGGTCGGTAGCCGAATTTCAACACGATCATGTGACGCCCCACTCCCCGCTTGCGTACACAAGACGAAGAAATGTAGGGGAGGGGCTTGCCCCTCCCGCTAACGGGCGAGGCAAGCCTCGCCCCTACAGATGTGCTTTTGACAGCAAATGACCCTGTGCCCTCTCGCAAAAGCGCCGCGTCCCATGTCCCTCTCCACCCGGAGAGGGACGGCTTGCGCAGCAAGCAGGGTGAGGCTAGTCTGTGAACACCCAGCGCGTCGCCGTATTCGGGAAATCGCTCTCTTTCCATGCCAGCGCTTTATGTGCCTGCAGCACGTACACGACGCCTTCTTTCTGGTTGCGGAAGTCCTGCACATAGCCGGGGTACTTCGCGTTATAGACACGCGACAGTTCATCCAACTGATCGCCATCCGTGACGATCACCGCCTCGCCTTCCAGCATGACCGCGTCGTCGCCGCTTTCCAGATGCAGGGCGAGCGCCGGGTTCGCGGCAATGTTCTTCGCCTTGCGTGATTCAACATCTGTGCTGAAGTAGAATGCGCTGTCGTGCCACAGTCCCCACACGGGCGCGGCGTGCGGTTTGCCCTCCGGCGTGACTGTGCTGATCCAGTAGTTGCGCGCCGCCGTGAGCTGACCTTCCACCCACGCCCAATCAAGCATCCCCTGCTCGGATTGGCTAATGCCGTAGCGCTGCATGTGCGGTCGTTCACGCTGTACCATATGCACCTCGTTCACTCTGATTGCAGAACTTTATGTCATCCAGCACCAAAACGTGCCGCTAGAGGTTATTGATCCAATAGATTGCAGCTTGGATCAGCGGGTCATCGTCCGCGCCGCACTTGAACCAGTCAATAGGCATCGGCTCATCGGCGGGGATCGCCGCTTCATAACGCCGTTCGGTGCGATCCGCGGGGATCGACTCGGCGATGCCGAGCAGCGCCCCATCTTCGAGTTCATGCGTGGCAACGCCCGTGATTTCGCCGGACGTCGTCGCACCGAAGGTACGCGTGTTGGGGCGTCCGAGGAAGGAAATCAGCGTCATTTCGCCCGAACTGCTCGTGAACTCGCTCGTCAGCACGGCGACGGGCGTCTGCGCGGGATCAAACGTGGCGACCGGGTCGGTTGCGCGCATGAAGTTAGTCGGCGCGGCTTCATTCACCTGTTGGTAAGCTGACACACCCCCGTGATAGAACCAGCGCGTGGCGCTGCCGCTTGCATCGACGAACGTACCGAGCAGCCCTTCGCCCATGAGTGGCCCAGCCCCGGTGATCATCGGCCACATGTTGCCGCCGCGATCTCGCCGCAGGTCGACCACCCAGGCGCGCGCCCTCGCTTCCGCTGCCTGCCGAATCGCCGCCTGCGCCGCGTCGATATAGGCCTGCTGCTCGTCGGGATTGCCCTGCACAAACAATTCGAGATAGCCGATGCCTTCAGTCAGCAGTCGACCGTGCGGCATCGGTGCTTTTTCAATCGGCGCAGGTGTGAGTTCAGCCGCAAAAGTCGCAGCACCGCGGCGCACGGTCAAGCGCACAGGCGCAGACGGATCAAGCAGCAAGCGCCGTCCGCCTTGCTGGACGGGCGCTGTGCCATTCACCGCGAGGATCACGTCCAGTGGACGTAACCCCGCGCGATCTGCCGCCGAGTCGGGAAACACTTCGCTGACCACCATCTCCGGCGCAATGATCAACACCCCAAACCCGAGCGGCTTACCCGTCGGCCCTTGTTCCCCTTTTTTATCGGCGGGGACGAACCAACTGTGACCATCTCCCAGTGCCGCCACAGCCGCCTGAATCGCCGGAGTGTAGTCGGCGGGTGTTTGGGCGTGCGCGGCGAGTTCACGCGCTTGCGCCGTGACTGTGTCCCAATCCACGCGGGCAGCAAAATAGGCGCGTTTCTGCAGCAGATCAAGCGCCTTAACCAGGTAATCCACAATCCGTCTGCCTATTCGGTTCTAGAAACGACTGATGCTGTGAAGCATAGCACGGGTTTGATCGAGCACGCGGGCTTTTTGCGCTGCCAGATCGGCTTCGAACCCCAGCAGGGGCGCGACCACGTCCAGCGGCAGCCACCCTTCCGCGATGAAGCGGAAATGGCACAGTCCACCGTCCGCTATGCCAAGCTGAACCGCAGGCAGAATCTCGCGCAGCACATCGGGATCAGCTTCCTCGCGGATCTCAGCGGGCATGGTCTGATACTTGGCGTAAAAGGTATCCCAACCGCGCTGACCGTCAAGATTCCAAATGCCGCGGAATAAGTTTTGGATTTCCGGGTGATCGCCAAGGCGTTCGGGAATGCGGATCGCGCTCGAAAAGAGTTCGCCACGCCGATTCCAATACGCGTTGACGCCGTACACAATAGCGATGCGCCGGGCATCGAGGATCGCCTGCTGCGGGTCGGCGTCCGCCAGCTCGTCAAGGCATTCTAGCCCATAGCGCAGATAGTTTGCGGCGCGTTCGCGCAGCCACTCCCGATCGTCACTCAAGCGTTTGACCTCGGCGACGGCTTGTTCCAGCCGCCCGTCGCGGTCAAACAGCACGCGCGCCCCCCACAGCACTTCGAGGATTGTGTCGCCAAACTGCTCATTCGAGAAGGGCGGTGCTTCGATCAGGTCATCGGCATCGACTTCCAGCGCTTCCAGTGAATCGATGTCGATCTCCCAGTAAATCCCGTCCTCGACCCCATCCTCAAACTCATCGTCTTCCTGCGCCCAGTACGCGTGAAAGTCGAGATCTGACCCCGGCCACACGCGCCCACGTGGCAGCGAGCCGGTCAGCGCGCAAGCGGTGAGTTCCGGACGAGCGGCAAATTCGATGTGCTTCAGACGGGCGAGAGTTTCGAGACGATCAACGAGGGTCATAGGGATCCTTTCGTACTCATGTCCAGGTAAATCAAAAGGACGAGGCATGCCTCGTCCCTACATATTACCCGGAGTTCTCTGCGGTTTACGCCTTTTTCGCTCTTTGCCGCTGAATTTCCGGGATGATGAGCAGGCTGAGCAGGCCGTTCAGCACGACGATCACCGTGCTGCCTTCGTGCCCGAGCACACCGAGCGGCAGGGGCAGGTTGACCACAAACGCGCTCGTGATGAGCAGGACGATCACTGCAATCGCGAAGCCGATATTCTGCCAGACCACGCGCCGCGCTTTCTTGCTCAGGTTGATGGCGTAAGGGATGAGTTCAAGACGGTCGCCCATCAGCACAAGGTCGGCGGTTTCCAGCGCGACATCGGTGCCTGCTGCACCCATCGCAATGCCAATGCTGGCGGTCGCCAGCGCGGGCGCATCATTGACGCCGTCGCCGACCATCGCCACCGCACCGATCTTGGCTTCCATCTCTTTGACGACCGTGACTTTATCTTCCGGCATCAGTCCGGCGTACACCTGATCGACGCCGACCTGCTTAGCGATAGTCTGCGCGACCTTCTCGTTATCGCCGGTCAGCATGGCGACTTTGACGCCCATCTTGTGCAGCGTATCGATGATGCCCTTCGCTTCCGGGCGGAGCTGATCCGCCAGTGCGATGATACCGAGCCACTTACCCCCGCGCTGCACCAGCATGACCGTCTTGCCTTCGTCTTCCAGACGGTGGCGCGCTTCGGACAGCCGCGCCGGGAAATCACCGTTTTGCAGCAGATACTGCGGGCTGCCGATGTTGACAATCTGTCCATGCACAATGGCCTGCACTCCACGACCGGGGATGGCTTCGAAGTCGGTCACGTCGTCCAGCGGGATCTGTTTGGCCTGCGCCGCCGCCGCGACCGCCTTCGCCAACGGATGCTCCGAGCGCGACTCGACCGCCGCTGCCACGCGCAGCAGTTCGGTCTCGGTGATGTCGTCACACGCAATCACATCGGTGACGGCAGGCTTGCCCTGTGTGAGCGTGCCCGTCTTGTCGAAGGTGATCGCCTTAACCACGGCCAAGCCTTCGAGATACGCGCCGCCCTTAAACAACACACCACTGCGGGCACCCGCCGCAATCGCGGAGATGAATGATGCGGGCGTGCTGATCACCAGCGCGCACGGCGAGGCCACGGTCATGAGCACCATCGCGCGGTAGAAATTGCTCGTGAAGTCCGTCCAACCGAGCGCGGGCGGAATGATGATGAACAGCAGCACAGAGAAGATGATCAGCGTAGCGTAGCGCTGCTCAAAGGCATCGAGGAAGCGCTCGGTGGGCGCTTTGCTGTCCTGCGCCTCTTCCACCATCTTGATGATGCGCGCCAATACGGTGTCCGACGCAGGCTGCAAGGCTTCGACGTCGAGCATGCCCTGCTGGTTGAGCGTTCCGGCGAAGACTTTATCGCCGACGCCCTTCTCCACGGGCATAGACTCGCCCGTGATTGGCGATTGATCGACGGCGGAACGTCCGGCTTTGACGATGCCGTCGACGGGCAGCCGTTCGCCCGGTTCGATCAGGATGAGGTCGCCCACGCGGATTGCGCTCACTTTGACGACCTGCACGCCGTTCGGCCCTTTGACTTTCGCCTCAGACGGATACAGCTTGAGCAAGCCGCGAATCGCCTGGCGGCTCTTGCCGATGGCGTAGTCTTGCAGCACATTGCTCAACGAGAAGAGGAACAGCAGCATCGCGCCTTCATGCCACTGGTCGACCAGCGCAGCGCCGAGCGCCGCGAGGATCATCAGCATGTCGACATCCAGCCGCTTTTCGCGCAGGCTGGTCAACGCGCCAATCGTGCCGAACAATCCGCCCGCCAGATAGGAGATGATATTGACGATCAGAATTGCCAGCGGCGGCGCTTCCAACTGCTCCAGAATCAGACTAGTCACAATGGCGACGAGTGTGACGACGACGAGACGCGGTTCAAGCCACGCTTGGGTTAGCCAAACGGGTCGGTTTTCGACCGCGGCGGTTTCCTGAGTGGTGATGACTGTAGCCATTTAAGCCCCATTGTTACATTTTACAACACCAACAATTCTATTTTAACTCACATTAACTCAAAGATCAACATACGTTAGTGATGCTATAATCTGGCAAATTGTCACTTGCTGAGTTAAAAGTCAGAAATTGAACAGCAAAAGTCGGTAATGAGCACTTCCTTTCAACTTTTAACTTCAAAGGTATTTATCTCATGTCCAACTACATCCTTGCGCTCGATCAAGGCACTACCTCCTCTCGCGCTATTCTGTTTGACCATGACGGGCGCATCGTCAAAACAGCGCAGCGCGAATTTCGCCAGATCTACCCGCAGCCCGGTTGGGTCGAACACGACCCCAACGATATCTGGAACTCACAGTTGGAAGTTGCGCGGCAGGTGGTCGCCAATTTGCAACCCAGTGAAATCGCCGCCATCGGCATCACCAATCAACGGGAAACCACGCTAGTGTGGGATCGCACGACGGGCGAACCGGTCTACAATGCCATTGTGTGGCAGTGCCGCCGTACCGTGCCGCTCTGCGAAACGCTCAAGGCGGAAGGCTTCGACCAAGTCATCCTCGCCAAGACGGGTTTGGTCACCGATGCCTATTTCTCCGGCACCAAAGTCGCATGGATTCTCGACAATGTCCCCGGCGCGCGCGCCCGTGCCGAACGCGGCGAACTGGCCTTCGGCACTGTCGACAGCTACCTGATCTGGAAGCTGACCGGGGCGCACGTCACCGACGTGAGCAACGCCAGCCGCACCTTGCTCTACGACATCCGCACGGGCGACTGGTCGGATGACATCCTCCAGCGGCTGAACATCCCGCGTTCGCTGCTGCCCACCGTCAAGCCGAGCAGCACGATCTACGGCGAGACCACCGTGCTCGGCGGCTCAATTCCGATTGCGGGCGTGGCGGGCGATCAGCAGGCGGCGACCTTCGGGCAGGTGTGTACCCAACCCGGCATGGTCAAAAATACGTATGGCACGGGCTGCTTCATGCTGATGAACACGGGCGCGCAAGCGATTCCTTCGCGTAATCAACTGCTGACAACCGTCGCGTGGAAGCTCGGCGACCAGCCGACGCAGTACGCGCTGGAAGGCAGCGTGTTCATCGCCGGGGCGGCGGTGCAGTGGCTGCGCGACGGCCTCGGCTTGATCAGCAGCGCAAGCGAGACGGAAGCGCTCGCCCGCAGCATCCCGGATACGGGCGGCGTGTACCTTGTCCCGGCGTTCGTCGGCCTCGGCGCGCCGTACTGGGACGGCTTCGCGCGCGGCAACATCAGCGGCTTGACGCGCGGCAGCGGCAAAGCGCACATCGTCCGCGCGGCGCTCGAAAGCGTCGCCTATCAGACGCGCGACGTGTGCGACGCCATGGGCGCGGATGCGGGCATTCCGCTCACCACGCTGCGGGTTGACGGCGGCATGGTCAAGAATGACTTCGTCATGCAGTTTCAGGCGGATATTCTGGGCGTGCCCGTGCAGCGCCCGCAGGTCACCGAGACGACCGCGCTCGGCGCAGCGTATCTCGCGGGGTTAGCGGTCGGCTTCTGGGGCTCCGCCGAGGAGATCGGGCGGCAGTGGGCGGTCGAGAAGACCTTCGAGCCAACCATGAGCGCCGATCAGCGGGAGGAGCTGTACACAGGGTGGTGCCGCGCGATCGAACGGGCCAAAGGCTGAAAGCGAATACGAACCACAGAGAGCGCAGAGAAAGCAGCATTCTCTGCGCTCTCTGCGGACAAATGTATCAAAACGCACTGGACGAAATGTCAATAGATGGGTCTGAGAGATGCTTCGGCGATGCTTAAGTCTATGTATGTTTGTTCTCGTAAGCCTGCTATCGACTGAACCTGCCCATACTTCTTCAAGTTCTCCTTCTGTTTCTTGGTTGAAAATGACGGACGATCCTGCTGCGAGTGTAGCCATGAGTCCTGATGGATCTTACGTTTCGTACCTCAATCCGAATAGCGGTGTAAGGATTACGATGGACTGGAGGGCACACGAAATTATCTGGCAGGAGAACGGTGGAGGCAACCAAGCACGGTGGAGTCCAAATGGGAGTACGATTGCTTCTTTACCCGCCATATTCAATGCAGACACTGGGCAGCGTTTGACCGGGCTTGAAGAAACCTTTCGGGATACCCAAACCGTTTTGCAAAGGATCAGAAACAGCTCATATGTCGGCTACACTGATTTTAGCTGGAGCGCAGACTCTCATCAGCTAGCAGCCATGGCTTATGGTTACGTCATCATCTACGATTTTTCACTTGGTGAGGTAACGAACATTTTTGATCTGCTAATGGTCACCAATAACGACCTCTATAGCGATCTTTCGTGGTTTGACTGGAGTCCAGATGGCTCACAGTTTGCGGCATTTCACTTTCGCATAAATGATGGAGAGATAGTGAACCCACTGGAAGTGGTATTGGGGCTTTGGGATCATAACGGGCACTGGTTGAGACAATACGAACAATCAACCACGCCAAGTGATGAACTCAGCTGTGTACCCTACGCCAGCGATCTCGCTCAACGTATCGGAGCAGTTGGCAGCGACATCATTTGGTCGCCCGACAGTCAGACAGTCGCTGTCAGCGCAACCGGAATCACGGTGTGTACGCCGCAGAGTGATGGTTCGCTGCAAGTAAAGGAGGTTTTTCCTACTCCATACGCGGCTGAACAGCTTCATTGGAGCAGTGATCAAACATGGTTGTTTGGGATTCGCTACGATTGCTCATTGCTAATGGCAGATGTTCTCGACGATTACACGCCTTACACGCATACACCCGATATCGAAAACTGTGATTACGAATCCGCTGCGTGGTCGGAAGATGGACATTACATTGCACTTGCGACATCCAGTGGATTATGGGTCGGAACAATTGATTGGCATTCCAACGAATGAGATGCCACCGCTGAGTCAAGACGCAGCACTCACGCTCTAGAAAGTCGTTTCACAACACTTTAGGCTAAATATCTTTCCAGTTCGGTGGGTTGTGCTCGCGCCGCCAGCGGATGCCCTGCGGGTAGCCAATCATCTTGGCGATATCCCCAACCACGCGGATGATCGGTACGAGCGCCGCCGCGTACAGCCGATCCGCTGCCGCGATCGGCATACCGTTGTGTGCCGCCGCATCCAGCACGCGACCGAGGCGCGCGTAGGGCTGGCGCAGATACACCGCTCCACCGAGCAGATACAGCCCCCAAAGGACACGATGCACGCGCCAGCCGAGCAGAAAGATCAGCGGAATGGCGACGAGATACGTCAGATAGCGGGCGGCGTGCCGCTTACGGAACAGATCCGCTTTGCCATCGCCGCGCGCATAGCGTTGATACGTCTTGTAGAAGCTCTTGAGGTCGCCATGCGGGCGGTAGTATGCCAACGCGTCCCCGGCAAAAACCATCGGCGCGGCCGTCTGCTTGAGGCGCAGGTCAAAGATCAGATCCTCGCAGTAATCCAGCCATTCGGGATACCCGCCGACCGTCGCCCATGCCGATTTACGAAAGGCGACGCTGCGGCTGCTTGGCAAAAATGTCTCCGGATCAACTTCATCGACCAGCGGGAAGGCGGTCGCGCCCATCGCCGCCTCAAAGACCGTGCGCGCATCCATCGCGAAGAAGCCTGCAACCACTTCCACTGCCGGATCGGCGCGCAGCGGCGCGGTGATGCGCTTGAGCCAGTCCCGATCCAGCACCACTCCGGCATCGGTCGCCGCGATGATGTCGCCTTGCGCCGCGGCAATCGCCCGGTTGCGCCCCGCGCTGATATTCGCGCCCGGTTCGACCAGCACGCGCAGCGGCAGGCGATCCGCATACTCGTTGAGCACGGCGACCGTGTTATCCCGGCTGCCGCCATCGACAATGACCACTTCGTCAGGTGCGCATGTTTGCGCCACCAGCGAATCCAGCAGGCGGCGCATGTGGTCGCCCTCGTTGAGTACCGTGCAAATCAAGCTGATCAAGCGTTAACCCCTGCCCACGCGGGCGCAGTTGGTGGAAGTTCGCGCAGCACCGCGCGGCGCAAATCATGGTATTCGACTTCGATGGTGTGGCGCGGCGTGTCGATGTAAGTGCGCGCGATCCGCTCGACCTCGCGCTGCATCTGCTGGCGCGCGTCGGCGGGCAGCCGATAGTTCCCGACGATCAGGTTGGCCGCCAGCTTGGACTGCAGATCGGCAATGGGCCAGATGCAGCCCAACGGCTGGAACAGCCCGATGAAGAATAGGGTCGGGTGGTCGAGATGGAACATGCGCAGGAACAGCGGCACCTGTGTGCCATCAAAGTTGATGAAGCTCTTGTCGAAGAACGGGAACGAAATGCGGAACCCCGTCGCGGCGATGACCGTGTCGTATTCCTCGACACGCCCATCCACGAATTCGACGCGCGGCCCATCAAACCGTTTGATATCGGGGCGCGGCTTGACCCGTCCGTGCCGCAGGTTGTACAGCAGTTCTGAATTCATCACCAGATGCACATGCAGGATGGCTTCTTCCGGCTTCCGCAGACCATACTGCTCGTTGCTGCCAATCGCCAGCCACAGCGTGAGGCGCAGCAGGTTGGTATAGATCCAGTGCGGCAGCCAGTTGAACTTCGCCGCCAGCACATCGGACGGGTAGCCGAAGACCACTTTCGGCGAGATGAAGTAGCCGCGCCGCATGCTGAGCGCCGTGAAGGCGGAGATGCGCCCGGTTTCGACCGCGATATCGCAGCCGGAGTTGCCGCCGCCGATCACCAGCACGCGCTGGTCGCGGAACGGTTCGGCGCACTTGTACTCATGCGAGTGCAGATACTGCCCGGTGAACGTGCCGGGGTAATTCGGGTAGCGCGGATCCCAGTGGTGACCATTCGCCACGAACAGGTAATCGAACGTTTCGACCGTGCCATCGCCCAACGTGATGCGCCACGTATTGTCCGGCTGTTTTTCCGCGCTTTTGACCTCAGTGTTGAAGCGGATACAGCGATCCACACCGAAATGGCGCGCGTAGCTCTGGAAGTAGGCCAGCACCTGCTTATGCGACGGATAATCGGGGTAGTCGTCGGGCATGGGGAAATCTTCATAGCCGGACATAGTACGCGATGTGATGATATGCGTCGTCTCGTACACGCTGGAATGACTCAACTGCGGCGAGTAAATCCAGTTGCCGCCGACCGCGCTCTGTCGCTCGTAAACCACGGGCATGATGCCCACCTGCAAAAGATTTTTCGCCGCCGTGATGCCGGACGGCCCCGCGCCGATCACGCACACCCGAGGAGTTGCCATACGAAGTCTCCGCAAGAACGCTCATAATTTCCGATGTTGGGCTGTAACGGGAAGGGCACAGCATGCGGGTGTTTAAACCCCTCACCCCCTAGCCCTCTTTCCCACGCAAGCGAGGTGAGCGGGAAATCAGTCTCCCCTCTCCGAATTCGGGGAGGGGCCGGGGGTGGGGTCGGAAGTAAACCCATTTCAACATGCTCTTGCTGCACCCCTCCGCAATCCAGTTAGCGTTCAGTGTACATGATCCGCCCAGAGATTTCACCCCGCGTCGAAGAAATAGCCGACGCCGGGCTGCGTGCGAATATGGCGCGGGCTGTCTGCCGTCGGCTCCAACTTCTTGCGCAGGCGGCTGATGTTCACCCACAGGTACTGCGTCTCGCCCTGATGTTCCGGCCCCCACACCTGACTCAACAACTGCTTGTGCGTAACCGTCTGTCCCTTGTTCATCACCAGCGTATACAGCAAATCGTATTCGATGCGCGTGAGTTCCAGCGGCTGGTTGTCGAGGAAGACCATCCGCTTGGCAAAGTCGATGTACAGGTTATCCATAAGCAGCGGTTCACTCGTACGGTCGGGGAGGCGGCGGCGGTTAAAGATCACGCGCACGCGGGCAAGCAGCTCGTCATGGCTGATCGGGCTGCTGATGTAATCATCCGCGCCCGCGTTAAGACCATCGGCTTTGTCCGGCCCGGTCACCTCGTCAGAAAGCAGAATGATCGGTACTTCGCTGCGCTGACGAATGCGCGTACACAAGTCGATGCCGCTGCGCTCCTTCAACTTGGCGTCGATGATGATCAGATCCCAGTGTGCCTCGGTGACGGCGGGCAGCGCCTCATCTTCGGTTGTGTAATCGATGACCTCATAGTCGGCTTCTTCCAGCTTGTCCATGAGCGTCTGCGCCAGCTTGGAGCGTCCCTTGATCAGCATGATGCGTTCCAGTTCGCGCTGCGGGGCGCGCGTGGCGACCTGCGGCAGCACCGTCGTCGTCACATGGCCTTCGATCACCGCGTCAGGGTTCAGCGGCAGCGTGTCCGGCTGCGTCTCCGTGGTCGGCAGCAGAATGCGGATGCTCGTGCCGATCTGACTCGCGCCGCTGCCAGCGTAGATGTGTCCCCCGCTCCGGCGGATGAGCTCGCCAGCAATGTAGACGCTCACATTGGCGTTCTCCCCTTCCGGTGATTCAAGCTGGCTCGGCGGCATAGGCGCCCCCATATCTTCGATGGTTACCAGTATGTCACGCCCAGTCTCCACCCCGATGTGTATTGGCACACCAGCAGGCGACGCTTCTAGGGCGCGTTGAATCAACGCGGTGAGCGCGCGCCCCAGTGCATACTCATCCCCCGTCACCGTGATTGGGTTGGAGGGCAGGTCGACGCTGATCTGGCGGAACACGCGTTTGAAGGTACGCGCCGAGATTACCCGTTCGAGCAGTTCGTTGAAGCGCACTGTTTCGCGGCGGATCGCGAGCCCGCCGTATTGCAGGCCGTACAGGTCGATCACATTGTCCCACTGGCGACCAATGCGCTCGACTCCCGCTTCGATATCTTCCAGCAGGCGCTGGCGATCACCGTAGCTCAGATTGCCGTGTTGTTCGGACAGTGCCGTGAGCATACTGCGCGTTTGCGCGTACGGAATGCGTTCGAACAGCGTGTCGAGCCGCAGACTATCACCGGGGTGCGCTTGCTCCTTGGGGCGCACCACGCCCACCCAGCTCACGCCCTCGCCATCGCCCAGAAATTTGACGAAATCAATCAGCAGTTCGACACCATCCGCCAGAGTGACCGTGACGATCGGATAATCGGTGTCGTCGGTGTCACGAATACGGTCGCGCGCGGTTTCCAACTGTGCCAGCGTCGAATCGGGCGCGCCCGTCTCCGCGGCAATCGCTCGCAGCAGCACATCCGAGTCGTGATTGACAACCTGCCCGGTCGGCACACGGGTGAGTTCAGTCACCTGTGGGTTGCAGATCACGACATGGTTACGCTCGTCGACGAAGAAGATCCCCTCGTTGATGCTCACGAGCACCGACATCACCCGCGCATGGTTCTTCAGAATTCCCTGATTCAGGTGAATGCGCTGGAGCGTGTACACGGCGATCTGCACCATGTGCTTGACGAGCGCCGTATCCAGCTCGTAGCCGCTGACCAGGCTGACGAACAGCAGCCCCACATTCTCAATGGGCAGCACCGTCACCTTCGGCGTATTCAGTGCGGCGAGAATGGGCTGCAAAACCGCCGCATCACCCGGCGCAATTGTGCGCGGCACATTCTCCCGGTCGGCGCGATAGCCTAACCCATACAGCACATCCGGCGCGCGCAGTCGCGGCAGTTCGCTCACCACCTGCCCGTTGTAATTGTCGGCAAAGAGGTCGTCGAACAACCAGGTGACCACCCGCGTCACCAGCGGAATATCCCCCACAACCTGCGCCAGCGCCATAGCCACATCGAGCGGCGCGGCGGCATTGGCAAACGCGCGCCACGCATCCAACAGGCGTTCGTTGGTTTCGAGGCTCAGGCGCTGCGCCTGATGCTGAAATGCCGTGCGCAGCCCCGCCGCAAACTGCACCGCGAACTGTTCGTAGATGAACAGGTCTTCGTTGTCAATTTCCGGCGCGAAGATACCGACCGCGCCGATCACGTCCCCGCTCGTCACCAGCGGGATGATCGCCGCCGCAATCGTCTCCGGAAAAATCGGGATCGACACAAAGTTCGGGTTGCGGCTGATGTCTTCATAAATTTGCAGCAGGCGACTGCGCATCGTCCACAGGAAAGGATCATGTTCTCCGGGATGCAGCACGCTTTCAAACAGTTGATTCTTGGCGATGAAATCGGTGTTTCCCGCGTACAGACGGAAGGTTTCGCGTTCGCGCAGCACCACGGCGATGCCTTGGAGTCCAAACAGGCTGCTGATGAAATGGATGGCATTCAGGATGACGAGGCGTGGTTCGTCGCTTGTCTCAAGCAAACGCGTCAGCGAGGCAATCATATACAGCTTCTGATTGCGCTCCACCAGCGAGCGGTTTTGCTCGTGCTGTTTGAGCATCAACCGCACATGCGCGGCCAGTTCCTCTTTGGATAGGCGTATCGAGAGCAAATCGTCAACGCCCGCGCGGATCAACTGTGTCTGGTAGTCGGGGTCGGTTGCGTCGGAGAGTACCAGCAGCGGCAGTGTGGGAAAGCGGCGCTTGATCTCTTGGACAACCATGAGCGTTTGGTCGCGCAGAAAGCCGTCATCCGCCATAATCAAATCATAGCGAATGTTGTGCAGTGTTTTCACCGCGCCCGGCAGATCATCTGTCGCGACGAGTTCGTGGCTCTCCTGCAAATACGGCAGCACCCACGAGTCGGACTTGTCTGTGAGCAGTAGGATTAATCCTCGCTTGGTCGTCACACATGCGCTCCCAAATCATGCTATAGTTAATGTATACAGTAATTATCTCCAAAAGGAAATGGTCTATGAATACCCTAATCCGAAAGACGGGTAAGCTAACCGATACGCATCAAATTGCCGTGGCGCCAATGGGGGCAACGCGTACAGAACCTAAACTAGGGCGGCTGCGCCCCTGGCGAATCGCCTTTGTGCTGCGATCAGCCGGAGTACGTATTGTAACCGATGTGACAGAAAATTTGATCTTAGGGCGAATTACACCATCCGGAAATGAAACCCCGGTCATCGACCTGCGCCCCTTCGACGCGGAAGATGCCGGGGTTTCGCGCAAACATGTGCTGATCAAAGTGGAAGGCGACGGGGTGTATGTGTCCGATCTACAGAGTGCCAACGGCACGCTGCTCAACGGCAAGCGGCTCGATGCGCACACCTTCTACCCAGTGTTTCACCTCGATGAGTTGATGATCGGCAGGCTGCCCATTGTCATCGAACTGCTGATTGATCCGCTAAGCTGAAACGTCGGCCTCGCGCCCTAATTCTTCAAGCACGACTTGCAGCTTGCGCGCCGAATGCTCCAGCCCCTCGGCGAACCCTAAAGCGCGAATTCGCGCTGGGCGGGGAAGCTGGGTATTTTCGGAGATGAGGCGGGACTCGCGGGCTTGCGACAGTAACTGTTCGATGAGTAAACGATGGCGTTTCGTATCGGCAGGCATCATTAGTTCCATGTAAGCAGCAGTCTATACCTAGAATACAAACATTTTCAGTTACAGCGCGTTAAAAGATCCTCCGGCTGCTGGCAGTTTCCCCTGCAAAAAATCATGTGCCAGCGTCTTGACATGCGCGCTGCTCAGGCGAGCGTTCTTGACAATTACCGTCACCAGCACGCTCGAACGGTGCACATCATTGACCACCAGTGTATGAACTTGGGTGGCGCGCGTCAATTCATCGAATTCGACGCAGATTGTCTTTTCCCGCGGCATATCCGCCAATACATCCAATTTCGCGTATCGCATATCAACACCTTCGCTTGGAAGCCTATCGCTTCCGCTTGAATGCGCTGCTATAAGCCAACGCATCCACCTACCAATGTGGTTTGGGTGTAATGCTCGATGTGAGATTGATGTAGTTAGGGGTGGTTCAGACGCAAATACGATTATATGATCATTACGAACCAAATGTACACCCATTTCAGATTTTTCATAAATTCTTTACGTAGTTCATAAACAGGCAGGGCATGAGTCCCTATTCAGGTCGTACGCCCTCACCTATCCAGATGTCGCCTTGCTTGGTAGCCAGGTGGCGACGGTCAACTCGGGCAGGTTCGTGAAGAGCACACCCCGCCCGGAAAGACGACCTAATTTGAGGTACCCCTCCGCTCTCTGAAAAGAAGCGAGCGGAGGGGCTGCGATAGATGGTTTAGGGTGCCGTCAGTGTCAGCTACTTGCGTATGACGTCGTCGCCGCCCATGTAGGGGCGCAGCACCTCGGGGATGACGATGCTGCCATCCGCCTGCTGATACGTCTCCATGATGGCGATGATCACGCGCGGTGTGGCCAAGCCGCTGCCGTTGAGCGTGTGCACGTACTGCGGGCGCTTCTGCCCCTCTGCGCGGAATTTAACGTTCGCGCGCCGCGCCTGAAACGCTTCGGTGTTGCTGCAGGAGCTGACTTCCAGCCATTCCTTGCAGCCGGGAGACCATACTTCGAGGTCATATTTCTTGGTCGCGCTGAAACCGAGGTCGCCCGTGACGATTTCCAAGCGCCGGAACGGGAGCTGCAGCGCGCGCAGAATGTCGCTGGCAGCTTCCGTCAGGCTTTCCAATTCGGCGTAGCTCGTCTCCGGCGTGGTGAACTTGTACATCTCGACTTTTTCAAACTGATGCACACGCTTGATGCCGCGCACATCGCGCCCGGCGCTGGTCCGCTCGCGGCGGAAGCATGGCGTATGTGCGACGTAGTACAGCGGGAGCTGCGCTTCGTCGAGAATTTCATCGCGGTGCAAATTTGTGATGGCCACTTCGGCGGTCGGCAGCATGTAAATGTCCGCTTCGGGATCGTGATAGACCTGTTCACGGAACTTCGGGAACTGCCCCGCGCCGACCATCATGTCTTCGCGCACCATGTACGGCACATATAGCTCGGTAAAGCCTTTCTTGCGCGCCATGTCGAGGAAGAAACTGATCAGCGCCCGCTGCAAACGCGCTCCCATCCCCTTGAGGATATAGGCGCGGGATCCGGAGATCTTCACGCCGCGCTCAAAGTCGATGATGTCGAGTTCCGGGCCGAGTTCCCAGTGCGGCTTCGGCTCGAACTCGTATTCGCGCATTTCGCCTTCGGGCGGCCACGCTTTATTGTCTTCTTCGCTCATGGCGACGATGGTGCTCTCGTGCGGCAGGTTCGGCAGCCACAGCATATGCTGTTCGAGATCCGCCTCGACGCCTTTGAGGTAATCGTCGATGGATTCGACGCGCGCGCCCATTTCGCCGACGCGCCGCTGCAGCTTGAGCATGGCGTTTTCGGCATCGGCATCTTCGCCCGGCGTGAGGGGTGTTTCGCCTGCCAGCAATGCCGCCGCTTCTTCATACTTCCGATCAGCGATCAGCGCCGCGCCTTGCACCGCATAGGCTGTGCGCGTCACATCGTCCATCTTCTTATCGCCGCGCAGCCGCCCGATGCTCTTGTTGAGCTTGTTACGCGCCGCTTGAATCGCCTCGGATTCCGCCAGCATCTGTCGGCGGCGCTTATCCAGATCGATGATATTGTCGATGCGGTCGCTCGCCGCCGGATCATTCAGCTTGGCAATTTGCTCTTTGACCCATTCCGGTTTCTCACGGATCAGGTTAATGTCGATCATGTTCTTGCGTATCCTCCAATGATGGGTAATTTTCAGGCGGCATCGGTCGAGTAAAGTCGCGGTACAGCCGCACTACCGCGAACGCGATTCCGAAAATGATCACAACGACGATCAGCAGATCGAAAAATTCGGGAGTCAGATTGTTAAGCATCACTTCCCTCTCAGAGTTAAAAGTTGAAAGTTAAAAGTCAAAAGTAAGACCTAAGCCAGTGTCCGAAATATGCTAGACGAAGACAAAGCATGCCCCTTCCCTACAAAAGCGTACTTCGTAGGGAAGAGATATATCTCGTCCGATTGATTAACCTTCGACCTGTGGCTTAGGATATGCCGCACGTTTTTACTTTCTACTTTCTACTTTTTCCTTTTAACTTGGAAATAAAAACGCCTCTCCTGACCGTCGCGGGAGAGGCGTTGATTGTACCTCAGAGTGGGCGGTAGGATACGGCGTATTCAGTTAACCCGACGACGAATCGTCAGACCACGCGGGCAGCTTAATGCTGAACGTCGTGCCGACGCCTTCTTCAGATTCAAACCAAATCCGTCCGTTCATCGCCTCCACCTCAGACTTGCACAGATACATCGCCAGACCATAACCGAATTCCGCCATAATCTGCGGTTGACGTGACCGCTCATACGGCAGAAACACGCGATCACTTTCGCTCGCCCGGATGCCATACCCCTCGTCGATGATGTCGATTTGCACCGTGTTTTCGCGGGGATGGGCATACGCGACGACCTTGATCGGCGCGGCTTTCATACTGTACATGATAGCATTGCGCAAAATGTCACGCAATACGTAGCCCAGATGCTCGGTCGACGCGGCGACGGCGATGCGCCCGGGGATGACCGCGCGGATGCGCTTACGCGGATCGCCCGCGTCGCTTTCCGGGTCGACGAGCGTGTCCTCGTCCATCGCTTCGAGGAAGTCCTCGATGAAATCCTGCAGCACGACCTTGCGGCGGTAAATGGCAACCTGTTCGCGCACGCGCCCGGTACGAATCTTCTCCAGTCGATCCATCAACTGCGTGAGCCGACCGAGGCGGTGCATATGTACGTGAATCAGCCGGGTGAAGCCACCCACGCGCCGCAGCAGGTTCTCGTTGCCCTTCGCCCGCGTGATCTGTTCGATCAGGTCGACGTGCCCGCGCGTGCTCGACACCACCTCCGCGACTTCCTTGAGGTAGCTGTCGACCAGATCGGTGAGCGCCGTCCAATCTGGCATCTCTATGGTGATCATGGTGAAGGCTGCGTCGGGGCTGTGCCGGAGCATGCTCATCCACGCGGGGATGCGTTCGCCCGTGCGATAGACGTAAAAGCGCACCGGGTAGCGCGCATCGATGGCACGGTTGCGCACCGCCTCGACGCTTTCCAGCGCGCGGCTGTTGAACAAGACCGCCGCCGCGGGCCAGCCCTCCTGCCGAATCAGCTTGAGATCGGATCCCATCAGCGCGCGCGCCGCCGCGTTTTCCGCCACCAGATGATTCTGCGGATCAAAAATGAGGACGGCTTGCGACAATCCGTCGAGGATGAGTTGATTGGGGAGCAGCTCGTCTGCAATCACCGCAAGTTCGCTCCAAGTGCACCGTAAACTATCACAGGTATTATGCATCCGATTGTACAGCAAGACGCCCGGCGGGCAGTTCACTTTTTCTAACGTGCCGACTGGTTCGAGCCCCGTCCTTCCCTTAAGAGAACGGAAAAGGCCGTGCTTGGTCGCAGAAAATTCATAGGTTTTTGATAACTGGGGCAAAACACCGGACGCCCATCGAAGGCGTCCGGTAGTGAAGCGGGTTAGCGTTGTTCTTCGCGCAGATGCGGGTAGAGCAGCACATCGCGGATGCTGCGCTGATTGGTCACCAGCATGACAAGACGATCCACGCCCATGCCGAAACCGCCGCAGGGAGGCATGCCAAAGCGCATTGCGCGCAGATAGTCGTCGTCGGTCGGCGTCGCATCGTCTTCATCGGCGCGATACAACTGCGCCATGTCGATGAAACGCGCCTCTTGATCGCGCGGGTCATTCAGCTCGGTGAAGGCGTTGCCCATCTCCATGCCCGCCATATAAATCTCGAAACGTTCGACGTGCTTGTCGTCGTAGCGCACCCGCTTGGCGAACGGCGAAATGTCGCGCGGATAGTCGAGGATGAACGTCGGCTGGATCAGCTTCTTCTCGACCGTTTCGCCGAGCAGATGCTCGACCAGCTTGCCCCACGTCTGATTCGGCGCGAACTGCAAACCGATCTTGCGCATGACCGCTTCCAGCGACTCCGCCGTCGGGTGATCCATGTAGTCGATCTCGGCGTTCTGCTTGATCGCCTCGCGAATAGTCAGCCGCGGCCAAGGCGCGCCAAAATCGAGCGTTTGGCCTTGATACTCGATCACCGTGCCGCCAGTCACGCGCTGGACAATCGTCCGCACCATGCGCTCGACCAGATCCATCACGCCTTCATAGTCGATATACGCCTTGTAAAATTCGAGCATCGTGAATTCGGTGTTGTGCTTGAACGAGACGCCTTCATTACGGAAGTCACGCCCGATTTCGTAGACCGCATCATAGCCGCCGACCAGCAGCCGCTTCAGGTACAGCTCAAAGCTGATGCGCAGGTACAGATCCTGATGCAGTTGGTTGTGATGCGTGATGAACGGCCGTGCCGCCGCCCCACCGTAGATCGGCTGGAGGATGGGCGTTTCGACTTCGAGGAAACCCTCGTTGTCGAAAAACTCGCGCATGGTGCGGATGATCAGCGCGCGCTTCTTGAACACGTCACGCACGTCCGCATTGACGGCGAGGTCGGCATAACGCTGACGATAGCGCGTTTCGACATCGTTGAATTCACCGAACTCGATGATCGTGCCGTCCTCTTGCTTCTGCTGCTTGATGACGGGCAGCGGGCTGAGCGCCTTCGCCAGCAGCTTAAATTCGCGCACACGCACGCTGGCTTCGCCCGCCTGCGTCCGCATCATCGTGCCCGTCGCCTGCACGAAATCGTCCAGTTCGACCAGCTTTTCGCGCACGAGGTTATACGCCGCTTCGTCCATGTCATTGACACGCATGAACAATTGCACGCGGCCGCTCTCGTCTTCGATGTGCAGGAACGACACCTTGCCCTTGATGTTCTGGCGGCGGACGCGCCCGCACACCGTCACCGTGACGCCCTGCGCCGGGTCGTCGCCGGACTTATCCGCATCGGGATTGGCTGCTTCCCACTCCGCATAGGCGGCCAGCGCCTGCGCGGTCGTGTGGGTGCGGTGGACGCGCGCCGGAAAGGCTTCAACGCCCAAATCTTCGATCTGGCGCAGCTTATCCAGCCGCTCTTGTTCCAGCTTGTTTGGCTGCCAAGTCATGTAATGAACCGCCTTAAATTGGATAGGTTGATGAGAGAAAGTCAAAAGTTAAAAGGGAACAGTCAAAAGTGGCAAAGCTCTGCCTTTTCTTTTGACTTTCGACTTTTAACTTTCAACTGGTTTTACGCAATCGCCTTGATCACGAACACAATCTGGCCACCGGGGGCATTGACATTCACTTTATCGCCGACTTTGGCCCCGATCAGCGCTTTGCCGAGCGGGCTTTCCAGCGAGATTTTACCAGCGGCGGGGTTCGCTTCCGCGGAACCGACGAGGTGATACACCTCTTTTTCGTCGCCACCCTGTTCCAGCACGGTTACGCGCGACCCCAGAACGACGACGTCTTTCTTGCTCGTCTCCTGAATGATCTGCGCACTGCTCAGGATCGTTTCCAACCGGAGGATTTCGCCTTCGATGAACGCTTGCTCGTTCTTGGCGTCCTCGTACTCGGCATTTTCACTCAAATCCCCACCCTCTTCCATCGCTGCGCGCAGACGATCCGCCACTTCATAGCGGCGAACTTCTTGAAGGTACTTGAGACGCGCCTCAAGTTCTTTCAGACCTTCAGGGGTGAGGTATTGCGGGTGATTCGCCATGATACACCGGCTCCTTTAAAGAGATAAATCCGTATTCCCTAGAGAAATAACAGAAAGACACAGCAATCTGCTGTGCCTGAGGTCAACATTTTGTGGAGACGCACGCGGCGTCAATCATAGTTAATCGTAGCACAAAAAATGCGGCTTGTAAACTGATATTGACGACCCCGCGTCCCGGCCACCTCGCGTGACTCAGCAGGTAGACGAGTATATGCTAACATTCGGTAGGACGCGCCGTACGGGGGTTACGGCCGGAGGCTGATCGCTTTCGCGAGGTTAGATACCACGCTTAGGATTCGTCGCTCGGCTCCGCTGTCGGCAGCGTGAAGCTGAACGTGCTGCCTTCATTCGGCTCGCCGCTGAAAAACAGTTCACCGCCCATCAGATGCAGCAGTTCGCGGTCGAGGTACAAGCGCAAACCACCGCCGGGATGCTGCCGCACCAGGGGATGATGCACGCCGCGCCAGAACGCCTCGCCGACCTGATCATCCGGGCTGATGCCGATTCCCGTGTCCTCGACGCCGAACAGCACATGTGTGCCGAGCGTATCCGCCGTGACGCGGATCGATCCGCCGTTAGGTGTGTAGAGCACTGCGTTTTCCATCAGGTCGACGAGGATCGTCAAGACCTGAATCGGATCGCCCACAACCGGCGGCAGTGGGTCATCGATGCGCATGCTGACTTTGTGGTCACGCGCATCTGCTCGGTCTTTCACCCAATTCCACGCGCGATAAATAGTCGCTTCGCCGTCAAACGCTTCTTTGTGCAGTTGGAGGACGCCGCTCTCGACCTTCATCAGCGTGAACAGCGAGTCAACCATGTCGAATGCGGTATCCGCCTGAAGTTCCGCTAAATGCAGCGCTTCATCCTGATTGGTGTTGAGTCGCCCTATGCTGCCGTCACGCAGCGACCGGATTTGCCCGCGCAGCGAGGTGAGCGCTGGCAGCAGCAGATCAACCGTTTGCTGGAATAGTGGGTCAAGGGTAGCTTGCGGCAGAGGCTGCAGACGCGTGCGCAGGGCCGCATTTTCATCAAACAAATCGATCATCAAGTCGATGACGGCCTCAATTCGGGCGGCTGCCATCGGTGGTGCGGCCGCCTGCATTTTGCGCAGAACGGTGATCGCCTGAGCGTACTGCATTACCCCATCCCCGGTATCCTGACGGTGAAGGTGGTACCCTTTCCCGCTTCACTGACGACGCTGACCGTCCCCCCCAACAGCTTTATCAAGCCATAGGCCACCGGGACGCCTAAACCACTCCCCTTGAACGAGCGCACCAGCTCGTTTTCTGAGCGGAAGTACACTTCACCGAGCCGCGCCAAGTCTTCCGGCGTCATGCCGATGCCATTATCGATCACGTTGATGATCAGATCACTGCCTTCGCCGCTGGCGGCGACCGTCACCGCGCCATCCTCATTGGAATAGCGCAGCCCATTTTCCACCAGCTTAAAAATCGCCTTCGCCAGCAGTTCGCCATCCAGGTTAAGGAGCGGCAGACCCTGCGGCACATCGAGCGTGAGGGTCTTGTTGAGGCTTTCCGCCACGGGGCGCGCGTTCTTCTCGACCATCATGGCGATATTTTTGAACATATCCATCTTGCTGTTGATGCGCAGCGTGCCCGCGCGCAGCTTGTTCATGTCGCTGACATCGACCAACAGCGACTCCATGCGCCGCGAATTTGTGCGGATGGTGTCCACAAACTGCTTCTGCATGTCGTTGAGCGCGCCCATCGCGCCACTGCCGAGCATGTCACCATAACCGCGGATGCTGGTCATCGGCGTGCGCAGTTCGTGAATCGCGTGCCCGAAAAAGCCCGCCTGTTCCTTGAGAAACGTTTCCATATCGGGCGGCACGGCTTTGGCGGCGATTTCCGCTTCGCGCGCCTTGGCTTCTTCGGCGGCTTGCCCCAGCAAATCCTGAATGGCCTGGATTTGTCCCGGCAGCCGGAACGGAATGAGCGATCCGGCTTGAGCGCCTTGGTGGAGCTCGGCCAGAAGCGCCTGTGCTTGTTCGAGTGCGGTCATGCGTTCCCCTCCGCAATGGGTACGCTAAATGTGAATTTGCTGCCCCTGCCGACCTGACTTTCGATGAGGATCTCGCCGCCCATCTGACGCACGAGACTCGACGTGATGGCAAAGCCTAAGCCAGTGCCCGGCTGCGAACGGGTGAAATCATCGTCCGCGCGCCAGAACTTCGTCCCAAGTTTCTCAATCGCTTCTTCCGAGAGGCCAATGCCGGTATCCTGCACGCTGAATTCGACGCGCTTATCGCGCTGCGCCACCGTCAAGGTGATGACGCCGCCATCGGGCGTGTACTTATAGGCATTGCTCACGAGATTGGTCAGCACTTGCAGCAATCGGTAGAAATCGACGCGCAGCGGGGGCATCTTCCCCTTCACCTGTTCGACGTAAGCATGGTTGCGCGCTCTGATTTGGGTTATGACGTTATCGCGCACTGCTTGCATTACATCTTCTATCTCAACTCGCGTTTCATTCATAAAGAAATGCCCGCTTTCAATGCGGCTGATATCTGAGAGGTCAGATACGAGCATTTCCATACGTTTGACAGCGTCGCGGATGCGCTGCATGTACCCAAGCTGTTCCTCGCGCAAATCCCCATCCATGATAACAAGATCCGCATAGCCGAGGATGATGTTCATCGGCACTTTGAGTTCGTGCGCCACGGTGCCGACGAATTCGCTCTTGGCGCGGTCGGCGGTTTGCAGTTGCGAATACAGGCGCGAGTTTTCAATGGCGGCGGCAGCACGCGCCACCACCCGCTCGATCATTTCCATCTGTTCCTGCGTGAACGACGAGTCACGCCGCAGCACGATCACGGCGAACACTTTGTCTTTGCGTTGAATCGGCACGATCAACGCGCCCTGAACGCGCTTTTCGTCGTAACTGTTGACGCTCGTGCCCGTCTCCACCGCTTTGAGCGCCATCGGATACAGCTTTTCGAGGTAGAACGGCTGGGTATCCTCCGGGCTGAACCCGGCGTGATGCACGGCGAGAATCCGTTTGTTTTCGACCAGACCGATATGACCATAGGTCGCTTCGGAGAGGCGGCACGACCAATCGAGCGTAGACTTCATCACGTGTTCGACATCGAGGTTTTCGCTCAACTGGATGTCGATGCGCCGTAGTTGGCGCAGTTCTTCGAGACGCTCGGCGAGCTTCTGGTCGGTGGCGCTGAACAACTGCGCATTGTCGATGGCGACCGCCGCCTGCCCCGCGAAGGCTTCGAGCGCTGCGAGGTTGGTCTCGTCAAAGAGGCCGGAAACCGCGCGATTATCCACGTAGATCGCACCCATCACCCGCCCACGCACGCGCAGCGGCATCGCCATGATGCTGCGCAGAAGCTGGCCGACAATGCTCTCCTGCCCCAGGAAGCGCGGATCTTCCGAGGCATTGGTGGTCAGCACAGGTTCGCCGGTGTCGAGCACGCTGTTGGCAATCGTCCGACTGTAATTGAGCTGTTCGCTGCTCAGCGTCTGCTGGTCGAAGTTGCGCGCGGCCTGCACCTGCAGCGCTCCGTCGTCGTCGCGCAGCACGAGGAACCCGCGTTCCGCGCCTGTGAGCTGCAAGATGGCGTCCATCACCTGATTCAACACCTGCTGCAAGTCGAGCGATGAACCCAGCAAACGGCTCACGTTGTAGAGCAGTTCAAAGCGTTCCTGCTGCTTGCGGAGCTTATGCTCTTGATCCATGCGCCCGAGCAGATCGTTGAGCTTGTCGAGCTGCTTTTCGAGAAAAGCGGGATCGATGCGCCCGATCTGCACCTGCGTCTTCAGCAGGTTGAGATTGTGCCGCATCGCCGCGATTTCGTGGTCGCCAATGCCCACCGGGGGTTTGACGTTAGGATTCACCATAAGTCATGCTCTTGTAATAGTCGCAATGGGCAGTCAAGGGACACAGTTCGCACTTCGGACGCCGCGCCTGACAAATCTCTCGACCCAACCGAATGAGATTAAGGTGAAACTCGTAATGTGCCTCGGGGGGCACGATGCTTTCCATCACCGGGTGCGCTTTATCCGCGCTGATATTCGCCGGCAGAAACCCGATCCGCTGGCCGACGCGGTGAATATGCGTATCGACCGGAAACGCGGGTCGATTAAACCCAAAACACAGCACAATGGCGGCGGTCTTCGGCCCCACCCCTTTGAACGACGTCAGCCATGCTTTGGCCTCATCCAAGGGGACATCCGCCAGAAAATCGATGTTCATTTCGCCGCGTTCCGCGTAGATGCGCCGCAGCACATCCTGAATCACAGGCGCTTTCTGGTGCGCGAGGCCGGATGGACGAATCGTCTCGATCACCGCTTCGAGCGGCGCGTTCATCACCTGCTCCCACGAACTGAAGCGGGCTTTCAACGCGGCAAACGCGCGATCTTTATTCAAATCCGTTGTGCTCTGGCTCAGAATGCAGTCGATCAGCTCATCCAGCGGTGGCAAAGACTGGCGCCAGGTAGGGCGGCCAAAAACCGCGTGCAGCGTCTGGGCTATCGGGGCATATTTCGCCTTACGGCGCTCAAAGTCCGAAATCATCAACGGTGTTTCCTTGTCTTCAGAATTTATTATAGCCGTTTCACGAATTTTGTACTGTGCCAAGAAATACGGCCTGCGCGACCGTCTCCAGATCCCCGGTCGACAGATCCGCTTTGAGCGTCTCATTCGCCAGTTGATCGCCGAGCAGCAGCGCGCCTTCGGTGAATTGAAGCGGGCGCAGTTGGCGATCCGGCGCGGAGACGAGCGTGCGCTGCGTCATGGTCGCCAGGTCGAGCAGCGCGACGACGGTGCGTACGCTCTGCGTCGGCAGGCCGAGGTCGCGAATCTCGCCGAGCGCGTAAGCGGCGTAGCGTCCGCCGGGGTCAATCACCACATCCCCGCCCTGCGTGAACGTGCCCAAACTGGGGATGATGTGTTCGGAGCCGAGCGTCAAATCGATGACATGCACGTCAAACCCGGCGAGATCCCGCGCCAGCGCCAGGCGGATCAAGCGCCCCGCGCCGAGGCCACCGCCGCAGAAGCAGCCCGGTTCGCCGGGGAGCATCGACGTTGAGCCCGTGGCGAGATCGAGCGCGAACAAGCCAGCATATTGGCGAAACGGCGTAATATCGCCGATGTTGTCCGGCTGAAAATCCATGTAGGCTGTCGTGCCGTTCACCGCGACCGGGAATGCGCGCACGCCTTCCCCATTGCTATCCGTGAACACCTGCCGCTGATTCGTGCCATCGCGGTTGGCCGCATACGTGACGGTCGTGAGGTTGGGCGACGCGCCGCTGGTCAGCGTCCACACGATCTGATCGCCGCTCAGCGCCCAATCGACGCGGCGGGCATCGCCCGTCAACTGCACGAACGGGTGATCGCGCAGCGTGCCGCTCGGCGCGGCGGTGCGCACGCGATTCGTCGTGCGGTCAAAGAACAGCACGCCGCCATCAATCAGCGTGTAGCGGTCACCGTCGAGATCAAAGGTGGTTTGCGCGCCCGTCAGCACGTCAATGAACGTCAGCCGATCCAACGGGCCGTTCATGATGAACGCCTGATACACGGAAGTCGCTTGGGCGGTGGCGTGGCTAACCAACCCCACAAGCGTACTCAAGACCAGCAAGGTGAGCAGCATGTAGGAACGCCATTCATGGCGTCCGCTCTTTACCCACATGCCAGCGGACACGCTAAATCGTGTCCCTACACCCCATCGACTCGTTTTATCCGGGGAAGGAAGTGGGGTTTCCACTGGGTTACGCTTCATCCAGCGCCGCCAGCACGCGGGGCAGAATATCGCCCGCCGCGCCGCTTAACCACAGATCGGCAATGGGCGTGAGTTCGCTCTCCGACGGGTTGATCTCGATCACCTTGCCGCCCACGCGCCGGGTGATATGCGGCATATCGGCGGCGGGCATGACCGTGCCGGACGTGCCGACTACCAGCATGACATCAGCGCGGGCGCTGGCGAGCTTCGCCGCATCCAGTTGATCGAGCGGGAGCATTTCGCCGAACCACACGACATCCGGGCGGACATACGCGCCGCAGTGCGGGCAGCGCGGCACTTCATGCTGCTCATCCCACGTGAGCGTTGACACATCGACGGGCGTCGGCTCGCCTTGACAGCTCTTGGAGCACTTATTCGCGCTGATTTTGCCATGCAGACGGATGATGCGCGTGCTGCCCGCCTGTTCGTGCAAATCGTCGACATTCTGCGTGATGATCTGGAGCGTCGGGATGCGTCGTTCCAGTTCCGCCAGCGCCAGATGCGCGGGGTTCGGCTGCGCGGGACTCATCAGGCGGCGGCGATATTCGTAAAACTCCCAGACCAGCTTGGGATTCGAGGCAAAGGCCTGCGGCGTCGCCAACCGCATGGGATCATATTTTGCCCATAAGCCATCCAAGGCGTCGCGGAACGTCGGCACGCCCGATTCTTTGCTCACACCCGCGCCCGTCAAGACGACCAGCCGCTCACTCGCCTTGATCAGCGCGGCGGCGCGGGAGATTAGTTCATCAGTCATCATCGGATCTTCTCACCGTTTCAACCTTGTAATTATACCCGATAGATCAGAGGTTTCGCCATGAAGAACGGTGGGGAAACGTCAGGCATACCCGTGTATATGAGCGGTATGCTGTCACCGGATTGCAGCACACAGGGAGAAGTACTGGATGCAATTTGCCATCAACTATTCGCCGCAGGCCGCGGAACTGCTGAGCGCGAGACAGATCGCGATCGATTACTTCAAGTGTCCCGATTGGGACGACATGATCGCCGACGCTCGCGCCCTCAAACCCGTCAACGTTCACTTTCCGATCTCCGTGGGGCGCGGCCAGCTCAGCAAAATGGATTGGCGCAAGGTCGACCGTTTGCTGAGCGAAACCGGGACGCCGCTGGTCAACGTGCATCTCGCGCCCATGCGCCCCGATTATCCGACGCCTTACGACCCGCAGCAGGTGATCGACACGCTGCACGGTGAACTGGTTGAAGTCGTAGCGCGCTACGGGGCGGACAGCGTGATCGCCGAGAACGTGCCGCATCACGGCGACCGGACCGATTACGAGCACCCGGTGCTGCGCCCGGCGGCGCTGCCGGAGGTCATTCGTTCGGTGATCGAAGCGGCGAACTGCGGTTTCCTGTTCGACCTGTCGCACGCCCGCATCTGCGCCGACACGCTCGGCGTGGACTGGCGCGCCTATGTGCGGTCGCTGCCACTGGAACGGATGCGCGAACTGCATGTGACAGGCATGACGCGCTTGGAGACTGGCCGCTTAGAGGATCATCTTGGCTTCACGGAGGCGGATTGGGAGGCGCTCGACTGGCTGCTGGACGAAATGCGCGCGGGTCGGGCTGCCACGCCGTGGATCGTCTCGTTCGAGTACGGCGGCACGGGGCCAGCCTTCGAGTGGCGCAGTGAGTCGAGTGTGATCGCACGGGATGTGCCGCGGTTGTATCGCGAAGTGCACAGTTTTCAGTTGACAGTCAACAGTTAGAGCTGACTTAGCCCCCCAATTTAGGGGAAGACTTTTCGCCACCAGACAGCGGAATGTAGGGGAGGGGCTTGCCCCTCCCGCTGGCGGGCGAGGCAAGCCTCGCCCCTACAAGTGCGCCCTAACATTTTGTTGCCCCTCTCCCGGCTTGTGTGGGAGAGGGGTTAGGGGGAGGGGAAGACGAGGTGAGATTACACTCAATCCCCGTGATCGTGGTCATGCTCGTGCTCGATGATCGCATTGGGATCGTCGGGCGCGAGATCGCAATCGCGGTGCAGCCAGCTATTTGAGCGGATCGCCGCGACCGCCGTCACCGTGTCGAGTCCCATGCTGATGACTTCGCGGTAGCCCGTCGCAATCGTGTAATCACCGGAAGTGTCTTCGTCCGGCGCATACACGGCGATCAGATACGTCCCGGCAGGCACATCGAGATCGAGGCGCGGCGCTTCGTAGAACTCTGTGCCGCCGAACGCCTCAACGAACGTGGGGCGTTCACCTTCCGG
Source organism: Anaerolineae bacterium (assembly GCA_041916315.1). Lineage (GTDB taxonomy): Bacteria > Chloroflexota > Anaerolineae > Aggregatilineales > Phototrophicaceae > Flexifilum. The sequence goes on along the minus strand of JAYRZU010000044.1, from coordinate 28,447 downwards.
CGCGGCGTTCGCGTCGACATACACGGGTGCGTAGCCCTCCGGCACGACGAACGGAAATTCGGCGTCGGTCAGGTCGGGATCGGCGGCGTCCGGGTTATCGCTGAATACGGCGAAATGCGGCTGGAACTCGACGTAATGCTCACCGCACACCGGAACGAGCACTTCGACGCGCAGTTGATTGTCGTCTTCGGTGAAGTCGAGCTGGAACACGTCAACATCGGCTTCGTCAAGGTAGCCATAGAGCGCGTAGGAGATGGTCGCATCCTCGACGCGGTAGGGTTCGTCAAAGCTGCCCCAATCCTCCTCCTCGATGGCGGGATCGTGGGCGAAGACAGGGAACGCGATCAGCAGCAGGAGTAAGGCTAGGATGGAAATCTTGGTCATGCGATCACCTCGTTTTTGCATCAGCATCCCGCCAGACGCTGATGAGCGGATGAGCGTGCGCTAAAGATTGCGCAAGTGCCTATAATGACTCTTGAACGGTGAACGCGACAGGAGGAATGCCACTGTGCTGCGCCGCTTACGCCAACCGGAAAACATCGCTTTGATCATCGCGCTGGCCGCCCTCGTAATCGCGCCTGTGTTCTGTCACTTCTCCATGCGACTTGAGCCATACCTAAACGACGTGCCCGAAGCGGAATTCACTTTTCAACCACCGCTGATCTTCCCACAGGTGGTCAGCTGGGGAGTAGTACTTACGACGATCACGCTGGTTGTTTTCTTGGTAGTGTTCAGTTTCACCTCCCACTCAAAATCTGAACCAAGCTTCCCACCCACCCTCGCTACTCTTTGTTTCGCGGGTGAAGTCGTGCTGATCCCATGTGGTGCGCTTCTGCTCCCGCGTTCAATGCTTGAGTGGTCTGTTCTCGTCTTTGGCTTGGCCGGAATAGGGGCTATCTTGTATGTCGCTTCCCAACTCAGCCGCTATTCACGCATGGGGCTACCAGTCGTCATCATGGGCTGCGCGTCTGCGCTACTAGCCCTTTCAGCCGCGTGGGTGACTATCTTTCCACTTTACGAACTGTCCGATCAAGTCGAGTTTAGGAACCAGACGTATTCGCTCATCGTCAAAAGTTATGAAATCGGTGACTCAGAATATGACATGTTTTACGCGGTGGTAAGCTGCGATTCTATCGGTTGGCAGTGCCGTGCGCTTTGGCGGGGCAACTATGATACGCTGGTCCGAGAAATCGCAGGCGGATTGATGATTTACAGTATCTCACTCGAAAGTGAAGCCAATCGCATAGTTTTGCGGGTCGAACGCGCTGGTTCAACCGTCGAGATCCCGCTTGAACTGCCCGCCTGAGTCCGCTTACGCCAGCGCGATAAGCCCAGAAACGAGAACTCCAGTATGCTGCGCCGCTTAAGCCAACCGGAAAACGTCGCCCTGATCATCGCGCTGGCCGCCTTTGTGCACGCGCTAGTTGCTGCTACGGCGATTGGAGCAGTCGACTCGTCTTCGTTTACCAAATTGCATCAAACACTGTTTTACGGCCCATATGTCGCGCTTAGCGTGACGTCACAGCAAATGCTTGTGATCGGAGCACTAGCTAGCGTCATTTTGAGCATGGTGCTCTTTGAAGCAAAGCCAGTAAACCGACGTACATTCCCATTTCGGTGGTTTTGGGCTTCCATTCTGCTGGGTTGGGGGTTGCTCAATACTGGTCAGAGCGCAGGATTGCTGCTTGGACTAGTCACCGTTCCTGTCAGTATGATCTTGTTCGCGACTGCTGCTATCACCCGGCATCCAAAATTCGGAAGCGCATTGGTGCTTATGCTTGCAGCAACAATTACGTTAGCCATAACTCATACTCTGAACGCCTTAGACCAATTTGATCATCTTGACTCCGTGTTGGTAGGCGATCAGGCGTATGCGCTAGGGATACGGCCAAACCATGGTTATTATTGTGATCAGCCCACGTTCCACATTTTTGAATGCGATTCTTGGTATCTGCGCTGTGAGTTAGCATGGTCGTCTTCTTCGGAGTGCAGAGCGCAGCCGACCACAGTCCACCTAACCGCTGCCGACGATCAACTCTCACTGATTATCCAAGCCGACGATCAAACCTTTGAAGTAACGCTCGAACCGCCCGCCTGAGTCCGCTCACGCCAGCGCGTACTGCAAGGCAGGGTTGTCCTCGCGTTCGACCTCGTCCAGGTTCGCGACCATCAGCCGCCCGTGCTGGTACAAATACTCGACGTGCGCGCCCACTTCTTCCAGCGCCAGCAGCACATCGTAGCCATGCCGCTCCGGGTACATGCCGCGCGAAATCGCGCCGATGGTGCACGGCTGCCCCAGCTCGCGCATGATCGTCTCCACGCGCTCCAACTTGCGCTCGTGGCTGGCGCGGATCTCGCCGATGCGCTCATGCAGGTTATAGATCGGCGTCTCGTGCCCGCCCAGCGCCACGCGGATGCCGTCGAGCCGCGCGACTTTCGCCAGCGCCTCGAAGTAATGCCCCAAGCCCGTATATGCCGTGATGCTCTCCGGCGCTTGGTGCGGCGTCGTCACCGCCAGCACGTGATCCGCGCTGATCAGCACATCGCCGATCACGATGCACACCTGCCCGGGGCAGTGTCCCGGCGTGTGGATGAAGCGCATGCCGTCCAGTTCGACGTCCTCGTCCAGCGAGAAATCAACCGCCACCGAGCGGAAGAACTTCTTGCCGAAGCCATACATCTCCATCAGCTTGGTGCGTCGTTCGGCCGGAATGCCCGCGCGTTCCAGATACACGCGCAGGTCTTTGGTGGCGATGATCACGCGCTCCTCGTAGTTGGTCAGCACGCGCCGATCCAGCGGATGCACGCCCACCTGCGCTGTGGTATGGTCGAGCACGCCGCCCAACCCGCCAAAGTGATCGATGTGCCCGTGCGTGATCAGCACGCGGCGAATGTCGGTGATGTCCAGCTTCTCGCCGAACTGGTCGCGCAGCGCGGCGATGCCCGCCAGCAGTTGATCGCCGCTGCTGCCGATGCCCGACCCGCAGTCGATCAGCGTGGGGACACCCTGCTCCAACAGCACGTAGCAGTAAACGTTGAAACCGGGGAACGCCTCGACGGGCAGGCGGTAGATCCGCGCGCCCGTCGCAGCATCAAAACGCTCGATGGCGATCATTTACATCGAGAACAGCGAGCGACCGGGCAGCGCTGCCACCCCTGCGAAGACGATCACCAGCGTCACGATGATCACGGCGAGCGACACCAGGTAGCGCACATTGTCTGGACGACGGCGGAACGGCATATCGAGATGCGCGACAACGACGGCGACCGTCATCAGCGCGGCATGTCCCCAGCGATAGCCCGCGCCTTCCACGCCAAAGGCAATCAACACGATCAAACCGAGCAGCCACTGAATTTCAACCGCGCGCACAAAAATCGTCATGAAGCGTTTGGCAAAGCCGTCATACGGGCGGTTCTGGAACAGACCGATGAGGATGGCGATGATCGCGACAACCGTCGCCAGCACGACCAGCCAGCGCACGCCCGAATGCGCCTGAAACAGAATAGTCTGAATGCTCATAGCTGATAGATCCTTTTGGGTGGAGATAGTCAATCCTGACTAAGCATACCAGAAACAAAAACGCCGAGGTAGTCCCCGACGCATGAATCTTTGATCAGAAGGTATCAGATGAATTTGCAAGGGCTGTTTGCTCCCCTCCTTAAATTCGGGGTGGGGTCGGGGTGGGGTCGGAAACAGCGGACGCGATAAATCGCGTCCCTACGAAAACCGTTTCGACCTAACGAATGCTGCTAACGCCTCTCCCTGAATTCGGGGTGGGGTGGACTACACCCCGGCAGGCTGTCCCTGAGCGCGGTACACGTTCACCAGCACACCCAAATTCTTGAGCAGGTCACGGAGAAAACCCCGAGTCGCCTCGTCGGTGAGGTGCAGGTTGGCGTCGAATTTGTCCTTCGCTCCAGCGACCAGCACCTGCGGCGCATTGACGATCGGGTTATCGGTGAACACGAACACCTGCCGCAGATGATGCTGGGCGCGCACCGTGCCGAACATCCCGGTCGAGGCGCCCATGAGGGCGATGGGCTTGGCTTTGAGCGGCACATGCTTATTCGCATCCGGGCGCGACGCCCAGTCAATCGCGTTTTTGAGCACGCCGGGAATCGAGAAGTTGTATTCCGGCGTGGCGATCAGCAGCGCGTCCGCCGCCGAAATCTGATCGCGCAGGTGCTGCACCGCTTCCGGGAAACCATGCGCGCGCACATCGTCGTTGTACATCGGGATCGGCGTGAGGTCGGCGATCTCCAAGCTCATGCCATCCGGCAGCAGATGCCCCGCTGCGCGCAGCAGCGCGCTGTTATACGATCCCTGACGTAAGCTCCCCGAAATGCCGAGGACGCGAATTGGCTTGTCCATACTGCTCATCCTTCTTATGTACCACAATAACTTCACTATACGCCCGTAAAAACCGCGCAGGCATGAGAGTCTTATGAGCAACCGGACTACAGTCCGTTTAAGCATCATTGAGCGGGCATAGGGCAAGCGTCAGCGAAGCGAAGCGCACCCTGCGAGCCAATTTCCGGTACAATTTAAATCATGATTACACTACCTGAAGACAAACAGACTCTACTTGACGACCTGCTGCCGCGCTTGACCGCCGTGCCCGGCATGGCTGCGGTGGTGATCGGCGGGTCGCTGGCGCGCGGCACGGCGCGTCCCGATTCCGACCTCGACCTCGCGCTCTACTACCACGACGCCGCACCATTCGATCTAGCGGCCATTCGCGCCATCGCCGAGGCCATCAGCATCGAGGGTATGCCCACCGTCACCGAATTCTACGCTTGGGGCGCGTGGGTCAACGGTGGCGCGTGGATCAAGACGCGCGCGGGCAAAGTCGACTTCCTCTACCGGAGCATCGACCATGTGCGCCGCACCATCGACGAAGCGCACGCCGGGCAAACCCACACCGACTACGAGCAGCAGCCGACCTTCGGCTTTCACAGCCTCATCTACCTCGCGGAAACGCACGACTGCGTCCCCGTCTATGATCCGCACGGCGTGATCGCCGACCTCAAAGCGGCGGTCGCCACCTACCCGCCCGCCCTCAAAGCCCAGATGATCACGGGCAATCTGTGGAGCGCGGAATTCACGCTCTATCACGCGCAGGGCTTCGCGGCGCAGGGCGACCTCTACAACACAGTCGGCTGCATCACGCGGATGCTGTACAAGCTGACGCATGTGCTCTACGCGCTCAACGAGACGTATTTCGCCGGAGATAAGCGCTCGCAGGATAAGATCGTGAGCTTTGCCATCAAGCCGGAGGGCTATCTCGCGGCTGTCGACGCGCTGCTGCGTCACCCCGGCGCGGATCTCGCGGCGTCGGTCGCGGAAGTCGAGCGGTTGTGGCGGAGCGTCAAAGCGCTGGCGGACGATTACGCGCCGCTCTGGCGGCTGTGAGCTTACCCCTCACCCCCAACCCCTCTCCCACGCAAGCGGGGCGAGGGGAGCAGTCCATGGGCAGAAGTGGGTAGAAAAACAGATGACTGGACAGGATCAATCAATGTCCTTGCTGAAACGCTTTCATGCGCTCAAACGCTGGCACAAGCTCGCCGTGATCGCCGCGGCGCTCGTCGCTGTCTTTGCGGTGACGATGTATGCGTGGCTGTTCGCCGATCTGCCGAGCATCGATCAGATCCACGCGGGCATGACGCTGCCCTCCACGCGCATCTTTGATCGCAATGGCACGCTGCTCTACGAAATTCTCGCGGACAGCGAAACGGGCGGGCGCAACACGGCGATTCCGCTGGAGAGCATTCCGCAGCACTGCGTCGATGCCGTGATCGCCACCGAGGACGCTAACTTCTACAACCATCCCGGCGTGGATGTGGTCGGCATCGCGCGCGCGGTGTGGATCAACGTGAGCGGCGGCGAAGTGCTGGCGGGCGGCAGCACGATCACGCAGCAGGTGGCGCGCACGCTCCTGCTCGACCCCCAGCAGCGCGCCGAGCGGTCGCTGCGCCGCAAGCTGCGCGAAAGCATCCTCGCGCTGCGCTTGCAAACCGCCTACAGCAAAGCCGACGTCCTCGCGCTGTACCTGAATCAGTCGTATTTCGGCAACCTCGCCTATGGCATCGAAGCGGCGGCCCAAGCCTATTTCGGCAAGTCCGCGCCGGATCTCTCGCTGGCGGAATGCGCCTTGTTGGCGGGTCTGCTCCAGTCGCCCGCCGTCTACGACCCGCTGACCAATCTCGAAGCGGCTAAAGATCGCCAGTCCGTTGTGCTCAACCTGATGGTGCAGTACGGCTACCTCGACGCGGCGACGGCCGAACTGGCGCGGAATGACGAACTGCAGTTCGCGGCCAGCCCCTTCCCCATCGAAGCGCCGCACTTCGTCATGGCAGTGATCAAGCAGTTGGAGCGCGACTATCCCGATGCGCTCTACCGCGACGGCCTTGACGTGATCACCACGGTCGATCTCAACTGGCAGCGCGCCGCCGAACGCATCGTCAACCGCCAGCTCGACGGGCTGAATCATCCGGCGGCGGGCGGTCGGCAGCCCGCGAATGCCAACAACGCCGCCGTCGTCGCCATCGATCCCTATACCGGGCAGGTGCTGACCCTGCTCGGCAGCCCGAACTACTTTGACGAGTCGATTGATGGCGCGGTCAATGCGGCGCTGGCTAACCGCCAGCCGGGGAGCACGCTCAAGCCGTTCACCTACGCCGCCGCCTTTGACCCGACGAGTCCCGATCCGTGGACGCCCGCCACCATGATCCTCGACGTGGAGACGCCCTTCATCACGCGGCGCCTGGAGAGCTACACGCCCGCCAACTTCGGCCTCGTCGAACACGGCCCGGTACTCATCCGTGAGGCGCTGGCTTCGTCCATGAATATCCCGGCGGTGGTCACGCTCGAACATGTCGGCGTGAGCACACTGATCGAACTGGCGGCCAACGCGGGGCTGACCACGCTCTCCGGCAACACCAATCTTGACCTATCGGTGACGCTCGGCGGCGGTGAAATCCGCCTATTGGACTTGGTGCAGGCCTACAGCATCTTCCCAAACGGCGGCTTTCATATCGATCCGGTGTTCATCCTCAAGGTGACGGATCGCGGCGGGCAGGTGCTCTACGAATGGCAGAACCGCCCGCTGACACAGCGCGTGATTGACGAGCGCGTCGCTTTCCTCATCACCGACATTCTGAGCGACGACGAGGCGCGTATTCAGGGCTTTGGGCGGCGCAGCGCGCTCAATATCGGGCGACCTGCCGCAGCCAAGACAGGCACAACCACCGACTACCGCGACAACTGGATCGTCGGTTATACGCCGAATCTCGTCGGCGGGGTGTGGGTGGGCAACGCCGACAACACGCCGATGGTCGACGTGACGGGCGTGAGCGGCGCGGCGCCGATCTGGAATGCGTTCATGCGCGAAGTGCTGACCGGGCAACCGGAACTCGAATTCCCGCAGCGAACCGATCTGCTGCGGCTGGAAGTGTGCGCGGTGAGCGGTCTGCTGGCGACGCCGGAATGCCCGCGCCGCCGCGTCGAGTGGTTTATCCCCGGCACCGAGCCAACTGAGTACGATAACTTCTACCAGACCTTCACCATTGATCGCCGTACGGGGCAGTTGGCCGATGACACCACGCCCGAAGCGGATCGGCTTGACCGGGTGTATCTAGTGCTGCCGCAGGAAGCGCGCGATTGGGGCATTCGCAATGGCATCACACCGCCGCCGACTGACGCCGAAATCGTGCAGACTGACGCGGACGATGGTCTGCGCCTGCTCGAACCCGATCCGTACACCATTTTCCAGATTTCACCGCAAATCCCCGTCGAGTCGCAGCGCCTGCGCTTGACCGTGGGCGCGCCGCCGGGTACCGAGTCGGTCACCTACGCAATGAATGGGGAGACGCTCGGCACGGTCGATGCCGAACCGTGGGCGCTGTGGTGGCCACTCCAGCAAGGCGATTGGGAACTGGTCGCGCAGGCGACGCTGACCGATGGCACCGTCGCAACCAGCGATCCGATTCCGTTCAGCGTGACGGTCTACGTGCCGCCGGAAAGCCACACCGAAGGCACCTCGCCCTAGAGTCGGGTTGTGACTAGCGGTAGAGCGAGGCGCCCCTTGCGCCTGAAAGCATGACCAACGGCTTTGCCATTCGATGGCATTTGTCAGTGCCGACTCCAGCCGCTCCGCTTACCATCACAACCAGTGGTGGAATGTTCGGAGGTGATCATGGTTCTGCAACTTGCGAGTGAAGTGGTTTGGGCAAGCCTCAAACAGGAACTCTTTGCGGTCTTGGGCATGGTGACCGATAAGGGCGAGGCACGCACGGTCGGCGTGGTCTACATCGTGCATGACCACAAGTTGTATATCGTAACGGGCAAGGACACGTGGAAAGCCCGGCACATGGCGCAAAATGCGCATGTCTCGGTGACCGTGCCCATTGCCAAACGCATTCCGTTCCTGTTCTGGATCAAGATTCCCGCGGCGACGATCACCTTTTCCGGTTTGGCAACCGTTCAAGGTGCAGATTGCGTGAGCAAAGACATCCTCAAGTCTCTGCTGCGCACCGAAAATCCGGCTGATGCAGCCGGTATGTGCGTGATTGAAATCCAACCCACTGGCGATTTCGTCACCTACGGCATTGGCGTCCCGCTGATGTCCATGCGCACGCCCGAAAAAGCGCGCGGTCGGGCTCCGGTCGCCTAACCCCATTCACCTACGCGGCGCTATACTCGGGGGTGTATATTCTCTTTTGAAGGAGCACCACTATGAAACTGCGTTTGTTCGCCTTTGCGCTCACGCTCGTGTGCCTGTTGAGCTTCGCCGGAATGACGTTCGCTCAGGACTCCGCCCCAATAAATGATGGAGAAACTGTGATCACCCTGGAGAATGGCGTCGTCGGGACGCTCAATATACCGGAATCCGAATCCCCGGTTCCCGCTGTGCTCATGCTGCACGGCTTCGCCAGCTCACGCAATGAAGTCGGCGACATGTATCTGCGCCTCGCCTCCGCCCTCGCCGAACGCGGCGTCGGATCGCTGCGTATCGACTTCAGCGGGTGGGGCGAAAGCGCGGGCGACATGGCCGCCAGCACGGTCAGCGGCATGGTCAACGATGCGGAACTCGCGCTCGCCTACCTGCAAGGCGTGGAGGGCATCGACGCGTCGCGGCTCGGCATTCTCGGCTTCAGCCTCGGCGGCGGGATCACCGTGTTCACGGCAGGCGAAAACCCGGACGCGTTCAAATCGATGGCGCTGTGGTCGACATTCGGCAATCTGCGCGACATTTTCCTCGAAGAGCTCGGTCAGGACAACTTTGACGCCGCCGCAGCGAACGGCACGGTCGAGATCGACCTCGGCTGGCGCATGGTCACGCTGGGCAATGACTTCTTCACGGGCTTGGAAGCCTACGACTATCAGACGGAATTCCCGAAGTATACGGGGTCATTCATGGTCGTCGCCGGGTCGGAAGATGGTTCCGCTGAGTTCCTCGACTGGTATCGTGAGAACGCGCAGGGTGCGCTCCGCGCGTCGTATCTCGTCCCGGGTGCGGATCACATCTACTACGTGCTAACCGATGATCAGACGCTGGCCGAAGCGACCATCAAGGCGACCGCCGACTGGTTCGCCATGTCGCTGTAACCTTACCGCTGTGCTCAACTGCCCTTCTCCACAGGGCGAGGGACAGCTGCCGCAGAAAGCTGAGTGAAGTCGTCTTCTAAACAGCGGACGCAATGAATTGCGTCCCTACACAAACAGCGCTTTCTCGTAGGGACGCGATAAATCGCGTCCGCTGCATTCCAGAAACGACAAGTTACCCGCTTTGCTGTATTTTACGCACTTATCGGTGAGGTTAGCCCGCATACGGCGACAGGCGGAAACCAAACGTGCTGCCCTGGCCGTAAGCGCTCTGGAGGATCATCGTGCCGGAGTGCCGCTCGACAATCCCTTTGACAAGATACAAGCCCAACCCCGTGCCCTCGATCTTGACGGTTTCCCGCGTGCGCACGCGGTAGAACGGGTGGAACAGCTTCGCCTGCAGGTCGGCGGGGATGCCCACGCCGGTATCGGTCACCGTGAACGCGATCTGCCGGGACGCTTCGACGGCCAAACACACGCGCACCGCCCCACCCGGCGGCGTGTATTTGATGGCGTTGCTAATCAGGTTGGTGACGGCCTCGCGGAGCTGCACGGAGTCGCCGCACACGCTGAGCGGCGTGTCCGCCACGCTCACAGTGTAGGTCAGCTCTTTGTCCGCGGCGGAGCGGCTCATGCCCTCCGCCGTCTCTCTAACCAGCGCGGCCAGATCAACCTGCGCCATCGTCTGCTCGGCGGCCATGCGTTCGATGCGGTCGAGCGAGAAGATGTCATTGACGATTTGGAAGATCTTGCTCGACGCCCGATCCATATGTTCGAGGTAGCGCTGCACGTCACTGAGCGGTGTTGCCGAGTCCTGTTCGCGGATCAGTTCGAGATAGCTCTTGATCAGCCCCAGCGGCGTCTTGAGATCGTGCGCCCCCATACGGATCATTTCTGTCTTGAGTTCCTCTAAGCGGCTGATGCGCGCCAGCAGCGCCTGCTGTTCACGTTCCGCCTGCCGGATGAGGGTGATATCGCTCAGGATGATGATGTGTCCGCGCACTTGCCCGGAACGCGACAGTGACGGCGCGACCCGGACTTTATAATCCGCTCCGTTGAACTGCACCCCTTCTGCATCAAACTGCGCGCCGAGCACCCGAGCTAGTTCTGGGCAAGCTTCGGTCAGCGGCAAACCGATGACCTCGCCGCGTGCCGCCTGCACGAACGGTGCAGCCGCGGGATTGAACACCAGCACCCGCCGTTTGAGGTCACACACAATCACCGGGTTGGGCGAACTGGTGAAGATCGTCTCGTATGGCACGGGCAGCACTTCCACGAAGCGCAGCCGGAACACGGCAATGGTCAGCAGCCCCGCGCCGAGCAGATAGCTGATCGGAATCGGATGGAGGCCTTCGATCAAGTACCAACCAAACACGGTCGCATACTGACCGGCCGCCGGGATAAGGGTACCCGCCAGCCACAAGATCATCTGCCAGCGATACAACCGCCACTGGCGGACCTGCGCGCGCACCAGCAGACCCACGCCCATGCTCAGGAGGAGCACCGTATACACGAAATACACGTAAAACAGCGGCCCATATTCCGCCTGAAACACGTTGAAAGCGGGCGTCGTCAGCACATGGATATCGCGCCAGATTAGCCCGTGCCGTTCATTGGTGACGGCCAGCCCGAGAATGCCAGTGGGCACAATCGCTAGAAACCAGCCAACGCGCTCCGCGACTGCGCCGTAACCGGCGAACTTCAGGGTGAAGATGAACCACAGCAGCACGCTGAACACGCCGATATATTGAATTTTGCTGGCGGTCAAGGACATATCCGGCCCGGAGCTGATGATCTCCAGCGTGTACCCCGCTACGCGGATCGCTTCGAACAGCAGCAGCAGTGTGAACACGCGCCCACCCTGAATCGTATCCTGCCGCGACCAGGCATACACCGTCATGGCGAGCATCACGAGAATGCAAGCCGCGCCCAGCACAGTATTGACGGTCAGAGCATTGATGGCCAGCGTCACGCCGAAGTGAACCTCTCTAGAACAAGCGCCCTGAGATCAGTATAATGGACATTGAGTGCAATCAAGCACAAGCTATTACACTAACGAGGTAACTTCGTAAGAAACTATGCAGATCAAACGCGACTATACGAAACCGCTCTTCCGTGATCATCGGAAAAAACGCGGGACATGGCGCTGGATTCTGCTCTACTTCCTCTTCATTGGCGCCTTTCTCTTCTTCGTCGACAGTCAATTTTCCAAGTTGCAGTTGATGGCTCTCGATATGATCGGGCAAGCGCCGCCGCCGACTCCCTTCGCCAGCGAATTGGCGACGCAGGGCATGAACTTGTTCATGTCTGGGGATATGCAGGGCGCGCGCGAGTATTTCCGCCGGGCGGTACTGCAGCAGCCGCAAAATGTCGATTACATGTATGAATACGGCCGCGTCCTGCTGGAACTTGGCGTCGACGAGCCCGGTTACTATCAGGATGCCATCGCCATCGGCGATCAGGCGATCAACGCGAACTCCAACGATCCGCGCGGCTACGTCATCAAGGCGCGCGCCATTGACCTGAACGGCGACCCGGCCAACGCCGTGCCGATCGCGCAGGCGGGCTTGCAGCGTGACCGCAACTTCTCGCCGCTCTACACGGCCTTGAGCAGCGCCTACCGCCAGATCGACCGCTACGATGTGGCGCTCGATTCAGCCGAAGAAGCGATCCGCCTCGATCCTCTCGACCCGGCGGCGCGGCGCGTGTATGCGCTGGCGCTGATCTGGGTGGGACGCTACGAAGAAGCGCTCGACCAACTGGAACAGGCGGTCGCGCTCAACCCGAACCTCGCCTCCCCCTACTTTGAACTCGCCAGTATGTATCGCACGCTCGCTAAGCGCGACGCCAACGGTGGCCTCGACTATTACGCGCTGGCGATTGCGACCTACGAACAAGTGCTGTCTTTCCAGCCGCAGAATGCGAAAGCCTATCTGCGTTTGTGCGAGACCTACACCGAAATCGGGGAGCACCGCCGCGGGCAAGGCTATTGCGAGGATGCGCTCACCATCAACCCGCAGTATCCGCAGGCATGGCGCGCGCTCGGACAGACGATGTATCCGCAGCGTAACTACGAAGGCGCCATCGAGTCGTTCAAAACGTGCGTCGAGCTCGGTTCTGACGAAATCGAATGCTACTATCTGCGCGGGCTGTCACATTACTATCTCGGGGAATGCAACGACGCGTGGACGATCCTGAGCGATGCGCTCACCCGCCAGCGCGCCGTCTCGCTGGTAGCCGATGATCAGGATCCGGTCATCATCAACACGATCAACGGTCTGCGCCTGATCACCGAGAACTGTGAAGGCTACGCCGGACGCGCCTTGCCACAGCCACCGACACCCACGCCCATCCCGCCGACGCCGATCGGGAGCTAGCGGGTGTTTCAAGTCGATTCCGTAGGGGCAGATCGATGGGTCTGCCCGTGGTGGACGTGCGCACAGGCGCACCCTTCCACACCAAATCCGCACAATTACCGGATAAGCACGCTATGAATATGCGTTTGAATACGCCCAAGAAATATCGTGTGGGCAAGCGACAAAAGCGGCACATGGTGGCGAGTTTTCGCTGGCTGTGGCTGTGGATTTTGACGCCGATCATTGTCTTCGGCGGCTACCAGATCTACGAACGCCGCGACGAGTTCGGGCCACCCGTGCAGGAATTCATCCGCGAACGGGTGAACGATGCGCAAAGTGGTCTGGCGACCGCCGCCGCGCCGACGCCGCTGCCCACCAGTGACCCGAGTCAGCGCATTGCGCGGGCCGACGCGCTCTGGACCCAGGGCGCCGTCGAAACGGCGCTGGAAGAGTACGAACAGGCGAAGGCGGGAGCGCCTAATGATGTCCGCGTGTACTACCAGTACACCTATGGTCTGCTGATCGAAGGCCGCGCCGCCGAAGCACTGGCGGCCGCCGAAGAGACGGTGACCGCCAATCCATTCTCGTCGGATGCGTGGGCGATCCGCTCGTTTGCCCTCGCGCGCAATGATCGCTATCCGGAAGCGGTCGCCAGCGCGTTACAAGCGCTCTCGCTCGACCCGAACAACGCAACCGCGCTCGCCTACATGGCGCTCGCCTACAGCGATGCCGGGATGCCATCCATGGCCGAGCAGACGCTGGACCGCGCGCTGGAAATCGACCCGGAGAATCCGGCGGTGTTCTACGTGCGCGGACTGTGGAATCTGGCGGCGAACTTCGATCAGGCGGCTTACCAAGCGGATTTGCAAACCGCCTACGAGCTCGCGCCCAACCTGCCGCACATCGCCGTCGAACTGGCATGGGCGAACTGGGGACTGGGCGCGGCGGATGTCGGGCTGGAGCAGCTTGAGACCGTGGTCGAGCAGAACCCGAATAATCTCGACGCGCTGTACGCGCTCGGCTTCTTCTGGATGCAGACGTATGGCGACCCGAATAAGGCGCGCGACTATATCGAGCGCTGCGTCGCCGCCGACCCGGCGAATGTATCGTGCCTCGACTATCTGGCGACGATTCAGCTCACCAGCCTCGAACTGGACGACGCGCTGCAAACCTATGATCGCCTGATGAACACCAACCCGACCGATCCGAAATACTACCTGCGCGCGGGGCGGACCTACGCTAACGCGGGCAACTGCAATGTCGCTTCGCCGTGGCTGCAAGAGGGTTACGAGATGGAGCAGGCGCTCGAAGAACCCAACACGGACCGCCTTGCCGCCTTCGAAGAGTTTCTGATCACCTGCGGCGTGCCACTCAATCGCGTGTACAGCACATCGGAAGACCCCGCCGCGACCGCCGAACCCGGTTCGTAAAGCAGGAAAAAGACAAAAGAAAGGACTCAACGCAAAGACGCAACGGCGCGAAGACGCGAAGTAAAAGGGATAAGGAGCTTGACGATCCTCTCATTGAGGTTGCAACTTTCTTCCCTCAGTTTTCTTTGCGTCTTGGTGTCTTCGCGTCTTTGCGTTGAGTCTTTCTTTTCCTTTTTCCTTTCTTTCCCTTTTGGTCTACAATCCCCGCCAGCATAAAAGCCTTTCTTTCTTTAGGAGTCACCATGTCTACGGCTGAAATGGTTCAGCAGAACAAGGATTTCACGCTCGTCAGTTGGTCGGCGCAAGGCGCGTGGAACCCGACGATTATCGAGCGCGGCGAAGGCGTCTACGTCTATGACGCGGACGGCAAACGCTATCTCGACTGGGCGTCGCAGTTGGTCAACGTCAATATCGGTCACAGCCATCCGAAGGTCGTGCGCGCCATTCAGGAACAGGCGGCCAAGCTGTGCTATGTGAATCCCTCGTTCGGCACGCCGGAACGCGGTCGTCTCGGCGAACTGCTGGCCGAAGTCACGCCCGGCAGCCTGACCAAGACGCTGTTTGCCAATGGCGGCACCGACGCCATTGAAAATGCGATGAAAGCAGCGCGCCTGTATACGGGTCGCGAGAAAATCCTTACGCGCTACAACTCGTATCACGGCGGCACGTTCGCTGCGGCCAGCGCGGGCGGCGATCCGCGCCGTCTGGCGAATGAACCCGGCGTCCCGTGGATCGTGCGCACGCCCGATCCGTACTCGTATCGCAACCCGGTCTACCGGGGACGCACGCAGGAAGAAGGCGACGCGATCATCATTGAGCTGATCGACGACATCATCATCCGTGAAGGTCCGGAAAACTGCGCCGCGATTCTCGTGGAAGGCTACAGCGGCACGAGCGGCATCATTCAGCCGAGCGCCGTCTACTTCAATGGGCTGCGCGCGCTGTGCGACAAATATGGCATTCTGCTGATTGTGGACGAAGTCATGAGCGGTTTCGGGCGCACGGGCGAATGGTTCGGCATCGATCACTACCCGAACGCTCAGCCCGATATCATGGTCATGGCGAAGGGCATCACGTCCGGCTATGTGCCGCTCGGCGCGACTATCGTCAGCGAGAAGATCGCCGCGCACTTCGACAAGAACACCCTGTGGGCAGGCCTGACCTACAGCGCGCACACGCTGGCGATGGCGGCGGGGATCGCGACGATTGAAGTTTACCGCGAAGAAAACCTGATCGAACGGGCGCGCGACATGGGTAAAGTGCTGCGCAAGGGCTTGAATGACCTCGCGGAAAAGCACCCGGTTATCGGGGAAGTGCGCGGCGCGGGGCTGCATCAGGTGGTGGAACTGGTCAAGAACCGCGACACGCGCGAACCGCTCAGCGACTACAACAAGCCGCTCACCGAGCCGATGCAGAAAGTTGCCAAGTCGCTCAAGGAATCCGGCATGAACGTGTTTACGCGCTGGAATATGATTTTCAACACGCCGCCGCTCACCGTCAGCGAAGCCCAATTGCAGGATGGTCTGGCGGGACTCGATCAGGCGCTCACGCTGATCGATGGATATTACGAGGGCTAAAGCTGGTTCATAGTCAACAGTTCACAGTTAACAGCTAAAAACTGTTTTGACTGTGAACTGTCAACTGATCACTGTGAACGCTATTCTTTCCGCGCCATGAAGTCATCCACGGCGATCTTGGCGATGCGATAGGTGCTGCCAATGCGCGCCGCACCGAGTTTCCCCTCATTGATCAGGCGCAGCACCTCATCGGGACTCACCCTCAGGTAAACCGCCACCTCTTCCACCGTCATGATTTTCGGCACTTCGCCGACGGTCGGCGGGGTATCAAACGAGAAGCGCTGCGACGGCGGCGCGGTCAACGGTGCTTCTTTGGGCAGCGTGAAGATGTTGTACGCCGCCAGCAGCACGGCCAACGCCAGCGCGCCGTATTCGATCATGGTCACGTTCTGCACATCCGGTGAGCTGACCAGATCGTCAAAGGTCGTGTTTTCGTCGATCACCGCCGAAACCAGCGTGAAACCCGCGCACACTGCGATGATGAAGGGAGCCATGAGAATCATCCCGATGACGCGCACCTTGGGCGCGGGGAGATTGCGTTCAAACAAGCGCGTATTGCCTTTAAACAGAAGGATCAAACCGATGATGAAGGCAGCGCCACTGCACATGCGACTCTCTTTCTATCCAGCAAAAACCCCCGCTGATTATAGCGGGGGTTTCGGCGAACGGTAGTGAGAGCGGGAAATTACTCGCCCTGTGTCACCTGATTCATGATGATGCGATCCAGCAGGTGATTGGTCACGCACTCGCCCATATCAACGCCATTTTCGATAGCCGTCCGGTAGTGAATGCCGCCGTACAGGCGCGAGATCGCCGCTTCGGTCGCCGCCGCGTCAAACGAGGTGTACGAGCGCGGCGCCATGCCAAACTGGACCTTCGCGGTATCGGTGAACGCCACCTGACCGAACAGCGTGGTCAGCATTTCTGCCGCCGCACCGGAGACGACCGAGTGACCGGACGGATATTCGGGGAACATGGGCGTCGTGATGTACGGACGCCAGCGCGGGCTGATGTATTCCTGAATGTAGGTTTCGGGACGCAGCAGCAGCACGCGGTACTTGAGCCCCCAGCACGAAGTGAACGCGTCAGCCATCGCCATATTGGTCATGCCGTACATCTGCGCCGCCACATCCAGCGTGAGGTCAAGATGATCGACCATCTGATTCTCGATCAATAGCCAGTGGCCTGCGGGCGTGCCCGTCTGCCCGAGATTATCCAGCCAGTATTCGGCAATATCACGCTGTTCACGGTCGAGGTTGTCCCCCGTGTTCATCACTTCAATCGCTTGCTGATAAAAGGTCGACTCGGGGTCTTCGCTGAAGGGCATGTCGAGCTGCACGTCGCACACGTCGGTGTAATCGAGCGCGAAGGTGCGAATCTCGCCCCAGAACGGTTCAACCGGTTGCAGATCCGGGTTGGTCGCCACCCACAGATCCGGTGATCCCGTGGGGATTTCGTATTCGAGGCCGCGCGTTTCGCGGTAGTTATCGGTATCGGCCCACGCGAGAATGCCCTTACCTAATTCCTCACCATACTGAATCGAGCGATTAAGCACCTCTGCATCAATTTCCGTTTCCGCCTTCGCCATCTGCTCGTCGTAAAAGGCGTTGAAGGCGTCGTGCGTTTCGCTGCCCGCTTCAAACATCAGTCCGTTGAGCGCGGTGTTGAGCGCCGCGTTGGCGACCGTCGTCCAATCGTAAATGCCATCATCCGGGTACGGCAGATCGTTCAGGCCGTTGAGCTGACCAACCAGCGAACGGTTCGTCGGAATCCCCCACACGACCGCTTCGTAGAGGGTCACGCCCGCGTAGCCATACAGGCGCGCCGCGGACGGCGGGTTATAGCTTTCCGCCATGATCCGTTGATACAGCAAGTCCATCCATTCGACGGCGAACGTCGGGTCAAGTTCGGCGGTCGGAACGGAGTCCTCAAGCTGAGCTTGAGCCGCCTTGGACGGCATCAGCGATAACACTGCCACTAGGATCAACGCCAGCAGCACCACTCGTGCAAAGCGGATCATAAAGGTCTTCCCCCTTCAACCATGAATGCATCTCTTTATAGCGCAGGTCTCATTGGCTCTGCTCTATCGCCATTATACGCGTTCCTGACGCTTACAGGGCGAAAATCCGCCGTTTGTCGGAGACGTACCAGTCAGAGTGTTGAGGCTGCCTCACCAAACACAACAAGGCGTATCCGTCCAATAGACAGGATACGCCTTGTGCAGGTCTGCATCTGATTTAGCCGAGGAGATTGACGTAGCCCGCGCCGACACCAACTACCGCGTACACGAACGGCGCGCCGTTCACGTCGACCACGCCCGCATAAACCACCTTCGCGGTCGAAATCGGCGCTTGTGTATCCACCTCATACCCGACGCTGGCCGTGGTCGCCATAAACGCCAACCCCTGCTCAACATCCGTGATCTGGTTGAAAGAAAGTCCGTCCAACTTGGGATACACTGTGGTGATCAGCGCCAGAGCGGCCTCCGGCGTTGTAGGCACAGCCGCGCTGGCCAGCAACCCGTACATGCCTGTCGACGCGCTCGACAACTGCACACTGAGATTATCCGCCGTGATCGCGCAGTTCGCCGGGTTGGTAGCGCAGTCCCCAACGATCACCGCGCCCGCGCCGCCTGTGAGCAGACCCCAATAAGTCACGCCGCTGATGCTCGTCGCATTGAGGAGCTGCGCCTCGATTTCATCGGGCAGGTACGCAATCAGCAACTGGACGGCCTCGGTCGCCTCCCCGGCATACAGTGGTTCGATCACCGCGCCAAGCTGATCATTGGCAAACACGACCAGCGCTTCGTACGCTTCAGCGGATGGGGTCGGTTCGCTGATCGGCACCGTCACATTGACGGTGACATCGCCGATGGTCGTCGTGCCGCTCGGCGCATCGCTGGCATCGCCCACATAGTAGTAGCTGTTGGTCGCGGCATCGTAGGCGTAACTGTAGCAGTCCCACGGATACAGCGCGCAGTAGTAGGCATACTGCTCCGCATAGGCGAGGTAGTAATCGACCGTCTGCGTCGTATAGTCGACTGCCGCTTCATAACTCGCCAGCAGATAATCCGCCGTCGCCGTCATCGTGTCGTAGTACGCCTGCGCGGTGGTCTCTACCGCCGTGTAATAGTCTGCCCAGAACTGATCATAGGCTTGCTGCGCCTGCTCAGTCGCGGCATCGGCGGCGGCTTGCGCCTGTTCGGTCGCATCCGCCAGCGCTCCGGCGACCGCATCCTGCGCCTCACCCTGCATTTCAGCCAATCCACTCAGGTCAGCGAACGCACCCGGCGCTTCCGGCAGACCTTCGGGTAAACTTTCCGGCGACCACCCCATTTCCTCCAGCGCGGGTACGCCGTCCGGCAGTTCGCCGTCAGCTGTGCCCGTGCCAAAGCCGCCTGAACCAAAGCGTGCCATCCACCCGCCTTCAGCACCACTCATGAACGGCAGTTCCAGCGCCAGATCGCCCGTGCCGCGTTCGCTCAAATCGAATCCGGAGCCGAACGCCGGACGTTCGCCACCTTGCGCACCGCCACCAGCCTGGCCGCGCTGACCACCAAGCTGACCACCACCGCCAGCCTGTCCGCCACCTACTTGACCGCCAATCTGCCCACCGCCCGCTTGACCACCAGAGCGACCACCAGCACCTGAATTGAGTGCCGCGCCGCTCATCCCCGGGCTGCCCGCCGTCCCACCTGAACCGCTCGGCGCGGGGCGACTACCGCCGCTGCGCTGCGCGGCCACACTGCCTGACAAAACCAAAAGAGCGACCATAACGCTGACCAAGGTACGTCGGCTGCGAAGCATCTGCGCTACCTTTCTATAGTGAATATAACGTTGCCCTATAAGTATCATTTCATACATGTAACGATTCTTCCACAAGGATTTTATCGAGGTGTAAATAGTCTGTAATTGCGGCTGTGCGGCTTCAACGGATTGACGATCAGGGGGAATCTTGATAGACTCTGTTTATTCGACTGTTCGACCAAATAACCTAGTTGAACAGTTGCGGGGCTGTGGCGCAATCGGCTGACGCGGGACACTTAAAATGTTCTGTCCTTACGGACATGTGGGTTCGAGTCCCACCAGCCTCACACTTTAGGAAAGACGCCGTTGAAGCGTCTTTTTTGTTATACTCGTTTCTATGTCTAAACAGCTAGTGCAAAAGCGACTTATATGCGAACTTACGAGGAATACGAGCGCATCTTGCAATTGTGGGAACGGGGTTTTAACAAGTTAGCTATCAGCCAAATCACAGATATTCCCCGTGCCACAGTGCGTGACTGCATTGATAAATTTGAGACGCTCGCAGACTTGGAACAATACCGAACGCAACACCCTTCCATTCGGGAGACCAATGTTAATACAGCCACTTGGAGTCCAAGCTACCGAAAGGCCTATGCATATCTTCTCGGTCTTTATTTGGGAGACGGGCACATAAGTCAAGTCAGGAATAGCCACCGTCTGCGCATTTCGCTCGACCAACGCCAACCGAATATTCTGAAACGATGCGTTGAAACTGTTCAGCTCATCATGCCAGATAAACGGGTCTCTATCAATAAAACGCCATCAGAGTGCGTAGTCGTCTCCTGCTACACCAATCGTTGGATCGATCTCCTACCACAGCATGGTAAAGGAGAAAAACATACCCGTAGAATTGAACTCACTGACTGGCAGAAGGCAATCTGGCAAGAGTATCCACTAGAATTCTTTCGGGGACTGTACCACAGTGATGGTGCACGAATTGAACCTGTCATTTACAACCGAGTCTACGCCCGCTACCAGTTCACGCAGGTCTCAACCGATATTCAACGTCTTTTCGCTGAAACGTGCGACTTGCTCGGCTTGCATTATACGTTCTGGGGCCGAAACTTCACGATCGCTAAGCGCAAGGATGTAGCCTTTCTCGACGAACACATCGGGCCGAAGAGCTAGCGGCAGAATCAAAAAGCGCCCGTGAATCAGGGCGCTTCTTGCATACGGTGAACTGATGCTTACGCGGGTGACCGTCCGCGCAGCATGCGACCGATGGCGATCAGAATGATCGCGCCGATGGTCGCAACGACGATGCTCAGCAGCACGCCGCCCAACCCAGCACGATTGCTCACGTCGATGAACAACCCGATCACGAACCCACCGACGACCGAACCGATCAGCCCCAGAATGATGTCATTGATGAGCGGCTCATCCCGCCCGCCCATGATCGAGTGCGCCAGCGCGCCAGCAATCGCCCCGACGAGCAACCAACCGAGACAGACGAACGGAAACGCAAGAATATTGCCGATGACGTCCATTCTTTTTCCTCTCCAAGCGAATACATCGTAGCCCATGTCTACATTCATCATAACAATTTTAATTTCAATGTCAATTAAGATTCATTGTAATTATTGCGGGGCGATTATGAGTGATCGCCCCGTTTGTTGCGGCTACAGCGCGTAGTACAACCGCGCGGCGATCCCGCCCTCCTGCTTGAGCAGATCGGCGGCGGCGCCGTGCACCAGCTCGACGCTGCCGCCCGACGCGAATGCCCGCAGCGGCAGATCCGGGCGCACCCCTTCGTCGTCGGCGTCCGACCACGGCAGGATCAGCAGTTCAACACGCTGCATGGTCAGCGCTTCCTGCACCTGCTGCAGGCCAAGCGCGCCGCGCCCGCCCGCTTTAGCGAAATCAATCACCTCCTGCACGATGCGCAGTTCCTCTTGGCGCTCGTATTCGATGGCTTTGGGCTGCACCGTGTCGAGGATTTCCGGCTGACTCAGGCGCAGCGGAATCGGCAGGGTGGCAATCATCGTGTCTTGCAGCTTGGGCGGCAGCAGATTCTTCACCGCATGCGCGGACTGTTCGCTGCCGCCGAGGAAGAAGCGGCGAATCTGGCGCTGGTTGACATAGTTTTCGATCCCGGTGGCCACTTGTCGATACATGCGCGCGCGGTGTTCGTCCAGCATCGCCTCATGATCATCACGACCGCTGCCACCATGCACCGCTCCGCCGCCCGCCTGCCTCGGCACTGGATTTGCCGCAGTCGTGCGTTCGACAAAATCATAGCCTTCGAGATCGACTTCCATCCCTTCGCGGAAGCCGACACTCCCTAACTGCGCGAGGAAGAAGCGCGCCTTCTCCTGATCCACCAGCACGATCAGGTAGGGCTCGTATTCGTCCAGTACCCACAAGAGCGGCGCGATTTGCGCGCTGCCGAACGTCACCTGATTTTCGACCACAAACGGCAGTTCGATGGTTTGCAGCGATCCGTTCCAGGCAAACAACGCCAGCCCCTTGCTCGATGGATTGTATTGTTCAAAGAACGCTTCGACGCGCGCGCGAATGTCAGCCCATCCATCCGTCTGAGTTTTCGCCGCGTTCTCGAATTCGGACAGCTTGTTCTTCGCGTAGATGCGCCACGCCGGGGTAGTCGCCTGATTCTCCGGCGTTGTGTTGTCGACATTCAGGTACAGTGTGAGCGTATGCTCGTCAGCCTCAGCCACCATCGCCTTGATTCCAGCCAGATCGATCATACGGATTCTCCTTTTGTTCATTAAAGTCGTAATTGTATAGCAGACTCGGATGAACGCCGCATGAGTAGAGCTTTTGACATCTTCTTGACCGTACAAAGCGCGGCTCCGATGCTATGATTCGGAACGTGTATTCAAGGGGGATCACATTGATGAATACCGTCATCGAAACCACTAACCTCACCCGGCGTTTCGGCGAAAAAACTGCCGTCGATCATCTCACCGTGAATGTGTATGCGGGCGAAGTATTCGGGCTGCTCGGTCACAACGGTGCGGGCAAGACGACGACCGTGCGTCTGCTCAATGGGGTGCTGAACGCCTCCGAGGGTTCAGCGCGCGTGCTCGGCTATGACCCCGTTCAGCAGGGGCGCGACTTGCGTAAACGCACGGGCGTACTGACCGAAACGCCCTCGCTCTACGAAGGCTTGAACGCGCACCACAATCTGCGCGTTTTCGCGGATCTGTACGGCATCCCGCGCGACCAGGTCGATGCCCGGGTTGCGCGCATGCTCGAATACTTCAATCTGGCCGACCGCGCCAAGGAGAAAGTGGGCGGATACAGCAAAGGCATGAAGCAGCGCCTCGCGCTGGCGCGCGCCTTCCTGCATCAGCCGGACATCCTGTTTCTGGATGAGCCGACTGCCGGGCTCGACCCGGTCGCCGCAAAAGACGTGAATGATCTGATCGTGCAGGTCAGCCGCGGCGAAGGCAAAACCGTGCTGCTGGCGACGCACAATCTGCATGACGCGCAGCGTCTGTGCGACCGCGTCGCCGTACTGGAACAGGGGCGCATCGTCGCCTTGGGCACGCCGCGCGAACTGGCGCATCAGACTCACACCAACATCAAGGTAGAGATTGAAGTCGCGGAAAGCCAGATGGAACAGGCGCGCGCGCTGCTCGATGGGGTGGTCGGCGCGATCAGCGGCGACAAGCTGGTGCTCACTAACGTCGCCTATACAGACATCCCGCAGGTCGTGACGAAACTGGTCGGCGCGCAGATCGCCGTCTACAGCGTCGTGCCGCTCGAACCGTCACTGGAAGATGTCTACTTTACTCTGCAGAAACGAGGGGAGTAACCTCATGAATTGGCGTGCTATCCGGGCGGTCGTCGGTAAAGATTTGCGCCTCGTCCGGCAAAACAAGAATGTCCTCGCCTCCCTGATGCTCATGCCGGCCCTGTTTTTTGTCATCATGCCGGGGATTATGGTGTATCTCGCGTCCTCGGCACCGGGAGCCATGGGCGACATTGACAGCGATTTCGGCCTGTTCTTCGCCAACATGCCCGCCGGGCTGCGCGCAGAACTCGCCAACTACAACGGCCTCGTTGAACAGTTCACCCTGCTGATCGCGGGTTACCTGTTTGGTCCGCTGTTCCTGATGGTGCCGATCATGATTTCGACCACCTTTGGCGCGGACAGTATCGCCGGGGAGCACGAGCGCAAGACGCTGGAAGGCCTGCTCTACTCGCCGATCAGCGACTTTGAACTCTACATCGCCAAGCTGCTCGTGGCATGGATTCCGGCGGTCGTCGCGACCCTGGTCGGCGGCTTGCTGAATGCGGTGGTCGTCAATGTAGCGGCGTGGGGGCTGATGCAACGCATCTGGTTCCCGAACAGCGCGTGGCTGTGGATGGTCTTGTGGCTGTCTCCGGCAGTCGCGGCCCTCGGCCTCGCCGCGATCATCTTTGTGTCGCGCCGCGCGAAGACCGTACAGGAAGCGATTCAGGTCAGCGGCTTTGTGGTCGTGCCGATCATCCTGCTGTTGGTCGCGCAGATGGCCGGTGTGGTCTACTTCAGCACGGAGATGATTCTGATCATCGGTTTGATCGTGTGGGTGGTGGCGGCGATCCTGCTGTGGATCGGCGCGAAGACCTTCCAGCGCGGCGAATTGATCGCGCGGTTGTAAGAACACCTCATCACCCCGGCCATGTCGGTAGGGGCGCACGGCCGTGCGCCCCTACAATCTCCACTCAGGACAATCAGCGTAGGGCAATCATCCGTCCAACGGCGGACGCGCATCGGCTCGGCTTGGCGTATAATATGAGTTGTCATTTATATCTGAGTTCCACCACCATGAGCATGTATACCGTGCGGACTCCGCGTCCGCCGCAGCCTAAATCCAAACCGCAGCGCCGCGTCACCGCGCCGCCACCCCAGCGGCGACCACCCCGCCGCAAACCCCAGCGTCCAGTCAACTGGTTCGCTGTCGCCATCGTTGGCGCGGTGGCATTCCTGCTTGGCACGCTGGGCTTGATCGCCGTCATCGGCTTGATCTATGCGTCTGATGGCAATCTGGTCGCATTCATTGCGCCGCCCACGCCGACGCCCACGCCGATCCCGCGCTGGATGCCGACCTATGCGCTCGCCATCAACCTGTACGATCCGATTGACGATCAGACGATCACCTGGGACGCGCCCGGTGACGTGTGGGGCGAGTGGATTGCTATGAACCTGACCGAAGCGCCGAACTTCCCCGTCCCCCTCGACGCGGCGGCGGTGCGTGCCTACTTGAACACGCGCCAAGCTGAACTCGGCGCAGCCCTCCGGATTGACCTTGATGCGGCGGTCGCAGCGGTCGTCAACGCGGCGGCGGGCAGCGCGGCGACCGTCCGTGTATATCACAACGATATACAGCACACCGTTCAACCCGGCGAATCGATCATCAGCATTGCCTGGGATTACGGCATTCCGTATCCGTATGTGCAGGCGGCGAATCCGGGCGTCGACAGCCTGAGCGTCGGCCAGTTGATCACCATTCCGTCGCAGGATGCGCTGCTGCCGCTGCCCGTCATCGCGGGCAAACGCATCGTCGTGAGCATCCCCGAACAGCGGGTGCGCGTGTATGAGAATGGCGCGTTGAAATGGGATTGGGCGGCGAGCACGGGCATCAACTCCAGCCCGACGTGGGCGGGTGTGTACCAGATCCTGTCGCACGAGCCGAACGCTTACGCCAGCAACTGGGATTTGTGGATGCCGGACTTCCTCGGCGTGTACCATCCGATCCCGAATGCCGATTTCATCAACGGCTTTCACGGCTTCCCCACGCGCGGCGGCAGTCAACTGCTGTGGACGAACAGTCTGGGCACGCGCGTTACCTATGGCTGCATCCTGTTGAGCAACGACAACATCGCGCAGTTGTATGCATGGGCCGAAGAAGGCGTAGTGGTCGAAATTCAGGGGTAAACTGACAGCAGCCCGCGGGTCCCCGCGGGCTGCTGTTGACTAGAGCATTACCAGTTAATTCAGGGCGGCAACTTTCTCTTCGGTATAGTCGAATGAGACGATGCGCGTCGGCGTCACGCGGATGATCACACAATTCCACTGTGCGGAGAGCTGCTCCGCATAAGCGAGCGCCTCCTCATGAGAACGCGTACGCTCAAAGATTGCCGTGCGCTTTTCCACGACGTTGTCGTAATCCAGCTCGGCGGTTCCATAAATCAGCACGCTTTGAAGGGGAAAGCCGTCGTATCAATCAGCACCGACACCTGATTGTTGTGCTTGATATTCTTGACTTTCCGGCTGACATCCTGAGTTGGCATGAGGATCTGCCCATTTTCGTACTTGAACAGGATGGGCGTCATCTGAATAGTCCCATCCTCATTCAGCGTCGCTAAGCGGGCAAACACGGCTTGATTGAGAAACGCTTCGATCTCCTCGTCAGTCAACGGCGGGAGCTGTGGATACTTGAAATCCTCCGGCCAACGCATCGTTTCTACTCCTTGACTGTCTGAACCCTGCGTTCAGTGGCTAGTCGTTATCGTCGTCGCCCTCGCCTGCCTCACCGCGTTCGCCACCACCCTCGGTACCAAACGTGGCGGCGATCCCGGCCAACAACGCTTCTTTATCCGCGTCACTCAGGCGCGCCTCAGCATGCATCGGCAGGTAGATCGGCAGCGGCATGCCGCCTTCTTCAATCTCGTCGATCATCTCGCCGCCTTCTACCTCACCGCCCGTCGAGATGTTCATCGCTGCGCGGCCTTCATTGACATCCTTCGCCACCAACCATGAGACCGGCGCGATCTGCGCGTACCATGGCCAGCGCGTCTCGTTGCTATGACAATCCATACAGGCACCCCGCATCAATGCTTCCGTTTGCGCGGAATTCCACTGAATTGTCGTCTGAACAGGCGGATTCTCCCGCGCGAATTCGGCACTAATTGCAGTTGGCGGGATTAACTGCAAGATGATGAACCCCACCACCAGTACACCCACAACGATGAGAATGGTATTGCGTACACCTTTGGTCATGAGAAGCTCCATGTGTTGCTTGTACGCTCCTCATGCTAACGCCGTGTCAAGAGGTGGGGATCACCTTACTGTCATGGTCACGCGGTGATCTTCGTCCCGATCCCTAAGTCTGCGCTAATTGGCCGCCCGCCCACGTTTCCTGAATATCATCAAAGTGGATGGTCACAACTTCTTCGACCAGTTCGCCGGACGCGCTGTTGAAATCGGAATAGCTAATCTCGCTGATCCATGCGCCCGTCACTGTCCAGCGCCGCGACTCGACACCATCGTCAAGCGCCACGATCACGAGCGTGCGTGTGGGCCGCACAATGTCCTGTTTCCCAGCGAGCGTCTCTTGCAGCCAACGGTTGAAGGGGAGCGCCGGGTCGCGCTGCACCATCTTCGCCAGCTTGAACGGTTCGCGCACCACTTTCGACACGCCGGGTCGAACTTCCAACTTGAAGGGGATGAACCCACTCACGCGGAACACGCCCGGCACGACATCTTCGTTCAGGTAGACTTGAAATTCATTTGCGCTCAGGCTGTCAATTTGCGCCATGCTCATTCGCTCCCTGTCCTAACGACAAAAATCTCGCTTGCAGTATAACGCGGCGCATGAATCACGGGCAAACGACCTCCCCACCGACCGTCTGGTTTCTCACCTTCCACGTTGGGCGAGAAAATCTGAATCAGGACTATAATAGGCCCTGGGCTTATATCAAGTGTGATGGATCGGGCAGTCGTATGCGCTGGCGTCTCTGGTTCTTGGTGATGATCGTTTTGGCAGCGGCAGCATGTGGGCCACAGCGACCGCAAGCGGCAGCGGTACTGCCGACTCTGGCGCTGCTCCCCTCGAATTATCGACTGGAAGATGCCGAACGCATCGCCCGCGAGTTCTTGCAGCAGTGGCAAAACGGCGACCTCGCCGCCATGCATCGCCTGCTCAGCCTCGCCGCGCAGGATGCCTACCCTCTCACGAATTTCGAAGCGTTCTACCAGAACACCAACGACGCCCTGTCATTTCAGAGCGTGAGTACCAGCGACGGCACGGGCATTTTCCGCGAACAAGACTCGGTCGCCATCTACAACTACAATGCCACGTTTGCGACGCGCCTGCTCGGCAGTTTCACCGACACCAACCGCAACCTGATGCTGGTCGTGGACGAAACGGCGAACGAA
This sequence comes from Anaerolineae bacterium, assembly GCA_041916315.1. Lineage (GTDB taxonomy): Bacteria > Chloroflexota > Anaerolineae > Aggregatilineales > Phototrophicaceae > Flexifilum. Next base: position 567 of record JAYRZU010000044.1, on the reverse strand, counting down.
TGGCGCGTCGCGTGGACGCCCGACACCATCTTCGACGGCATGACGAACGGCGCGTATGTGCGCGCCGAACTCAATGTGCCCAACCGCGCCAACATCTACGACAGCGACGGTAACGTGCTGGCTGATCAAAACGGCGCGATGGTACGCATCAATGTCATCCGCGACAGCATCCCTGACTATCCCAACTGCCTCGCTACCATCGCGACCGCGCTCAATCAGGAAGTGACGGACGTGCAGGCGCGGCTGGAAGCGCGGCCTTCGTTCTGGGTGGTCGAGATGGGCATCATCGAACCCGCGACCTATACCCGCGACCGGGCACAACTCGAAACGCTGTGCGCGGCCCAGTTCGAGAACGTTCCCGCGCGGCGTTACCCCAACGGCACGCTCGCGCCGCATATCCTCGGCTATGTCGGTTTCCCAACCGAAGCTGAAATCCCCGATCTGGAAGCGGCGGGCTTCAATCAGGCGTCGATTGTCGGGCGCGCTGGCATCGAGCTGACATGGGACGAGACTCTGCGCGGTCAACCCGGCGGACGCTTGGTGCTGGTCACCTCCGAAGGCCAGGTG
>JAYRZU010000043.1:0-41017 GCA_041916315.1 Anaerolineae bacterium | reverse complement strand
CTGGCACTAGTCCGCTCAGGAGCGGGCGCGGCGGGTGCCGACGCAGCAGTGGGCGGAGGAGCGGCAGGGGGCGCAGCCTTCGGCTGAATCGGCTGGGGACGCTTGACTGCTGGCCGGTTCTCGGCGGATGGTTCATCTGGATTGGGAGGAAATGGTTCAGTAAAGCGTCGCGTCGTCATGCTGCCCTCGAATAACCCTTCTGTAATGTATGATAATGGCGGGTTCTTTTTTATGCAATGCAACCACGTTAATTCACGAAATATTCCTACTCACCATGGCCTAAAGACCGTCCCGGCACGGGGAAGGTCGCGGCCTTTCGTCAGGATGGGGCCAAACATCACGCCGCAATCATGATGTGCTCCGCGCACTGTTCCGAACGACAAGCTGACGAGCCTGTCGAGCACCATTCCAGAGCAAACTTAGCGTCCACACGGCGAACACCCCGCCATTGACCGCGGCATTTAGCATGCGAGCGCTGTCCAGCGTCCCCGCGGGCAGCCACGTCGCCGGGTCGATCAGCACGTCGTGCAGCGCCATGTTAACGCACGCCGTCACGCTGATGATGAGCGTCAGGGGCACGTAATGCCGGGCCGCGCCCGCCGCGATCACCAGCAGGACGACCGTCGGGTACAGGTAGTTCTCGTGCATTTCGGTCGAGAGCATGAAGAAGGCAAAACCAATATAAGCTGCGGCGGCGAAGCGCTGGGGAAGCGCGACCGAGCGAAACAGCACGAGCACATGTGCCGCGCCGAACGCCAGCAGCCCGACCGTGCGCGCGCTCAGGTCAGCGAGCACCGGCTGGACGTCGGATTGCCACACGTCGCCGCCGCTGTACAGCCACCACACGTTATGGGCGTTCGCGGCCAGCACCGGGAACAGCCCAACGGTGTTCCGCAGCGCGCGCAGCGCATTGGGCAGCATGCCCGCCAGCACATAGGGCAGCCAGATCAGCGCGCTAGCGAGGGCGAACCCCGCCACAAAGGTGAGCAACCGCTTCCAATGAAGCGGACGCAGCAGCCACCAGCCGATCAGCGGGAGGAAGGCCACCGTCTGAAACTTGAAGAACACCCCCGCCGCCAGCGCCGCCCCAGCGATCAGCAGGCGTTCGCGCTGGAGAGCGAACAGCGCAATCACCACGCACAGGGCGTAGAACGCATCGCCGAACATGCCCCAGTAGGCGCTGGTGTAGAGAATCGCGGGGTTGAACAGGAACGCCGCTACCGCCAGCAGCGCTGCCCATCGCTCAACTGTCGTGCGCAGCCCCCAGTAAAGAGTCGCCGCTAAAAGCATTTCGCATACAATGGGAAAGAGTTTGAGCAGCGTGTTGAGTTCGGGAGTACCGAGCGCGAACGTCGGCGAGACAAACTGGCGGTAAATGAGCCCAACCGCATTCAGCATTACATGATAGAATGGCGGATAGACCCCTTCGTCACGGTTGAAAATCCCAGGGTCGTACATGTGGGGATACCCAAAACGCACGGCCAACGCTGACATGCGGCTCCACCCATCAATGTCGCCGGGATACCCCGGCATGGACGCGAAATAGAGACGCAGCGCCAAGCCCACCGCCAGCAGGCCGAGCAGTATCAGCCCCGCATGCTGGTTGATCCATGACTGGCGGGGCGCAACCGGAGGCGCAGCAGCGACTAGACCATTCATCAAGACAACCTTCCGCCCGGCGTCGCGAAACAAGCTTTTAACGCCGCAGATTGTAGTCAGTTTTGGCGAATTATCTATCGGGACAACGAACACTTAAGCGAATTTTTTGCAAGATTCACGCTATGGCAATATGCACAGTAATTCACAAAGACACAGGAATTGTGTTAGAATATGAAAGTTTTCTGAATAGAGTTGCTTTTTTCATGCTCGACGGGTTTGTACACATTAGTACGAACGTGGCACAAGTTATGCCAACTGAGACGGAGGCAAGAAGCTGTCGTGTTACAGGAACTTCTGAACCGGGCTGACCAGCGCGGGTACGTCACCTTTGAAGATGTGCTTGAAGTGCTGGATGAGGATGGCGACGATGTAAACGCCATTGAGACTATTCTCTACGAGCTGGATGAGTTAGGCATCGAGTTACGCCAAGAAAGCGAACCCTCGGACTCGTTTATTCTGGCCGAAGAGGGGGAAGCAGAGTTCGAACCAGAAGAAATCCTGCAAGACCCGACGGTCGGCGACATCAGCGCTGTTTCGGCTGATGATCCGGTCGGGTTGTACTTCAGGCAGATGGCGCAGGAGCCGCTGCTCACCGCGCAGGAAGAGATCGAGCTGGCGAAGCGCATCGAACTGGGCAAGCAAGCGCGTGACACTCTGTCACGACTTGGTTCCCGTGAAATGTACAGCGACGCGTGGCTGGCGCATCTCGAAAAGCTCGTGAGCGATGGTCAGGCCGCCCGGGAACATCTCGGTCGTGCCAATACCCGTCTCGTCGTCAGCATTGCCAAGCGGTATATGGGTCAGGGTCTGCCCTTCCCCGACCTGATTCAGGAAGGCAATGTTGGCCTGATGCGTGCGGTCGATAAATATGATTACCGCCGCGGTAATCGCTTTAGCACCTACGCGACATGGTGGATTCGGCAGGCGATCACGCGGGCGCTGGCGCAGAAGACGCGCACCATCCGCATTCCCTTGCACATGACCGAACGCATCCGCCAGATGTACCGGACGGCTCAGGGATTGGAACAGTCGTTGGGACGCCGCCCGTCACCGGAAGAAATCGCCGGTGAGATGGATCTCCCCGCCGACACGGTCCGCGCCATGATGGACGCCAGCCAGCACGCGATCGCGCTGGAACGCCCGGTCGGCGATGACGGCGACAGTGAATTCGGCGACTTCATCGAAGATCAGGACTCCCCTTCCCCGGTCGAATCGGCCACCCAGCATTTACTGCAAGAAACCATCGAAGAAGTGTTAAGCGAACTCACCCCGCGCCAGAGCCATATTCTCCGTCTCCGCTTTGGTCTCGGTGGTGGTGAACCGCACACCCTCGAAGAAATCGCCAATAAATTCGGTTTGAGCCGTGAACGCATTCGCCAGCTTGAGAAAGAAGCGCTGCGCCGTTTGCGTCACCCGCGTTTGGCTCACAATTTGCGCGATTATCTGGGCTAGACAACACCTCTCCACAACTGCATAACTCATCAAAACCGGGCATTGATGCCCGGTTTTGCGTTTTAGGGGCGAAGACGCACAACTTCATCACATAGCTGTTTGGCCTTTTCTGTTTCACGGAATGGAATGATCACCAGTGCTCCAGTTGATGTAAGGAAGTCGAACTGCTTTTTTAGCCAGAAATCGGTATAGTTTTCGATAACGTGTGTTGACCACGGAAAGCAAAAGATTCTCTTGCCATGCACGAAACCAATCGCGCAACTCGCGCGCCATGCCTCGCCACTCAATTGGCGCATAAGACGTCCATAACGCGGGAGGGTCAAGAGAAATTGTTCAATAACTTCTTCTTCAGTCTTCAAATAGGGATTAGTCGCTGTGCGCAAACCGTGACGCACTTGTGCCCTAACGGTCTGTTTCAATAGTCCGAAACGCTTCACCTCACTAAAGTGCACACACCAACCATCCTCTTTACGCTGCTGTGCAGAATAGGGCATGTTATTCCGGTAAATTGAGCCTTGCTGCGGATCAAGCAACCCGCCGAGGATCCAGCTCAATGCAAATCCACCCTGCCCCGCTTCTCCACTAAGGAGATATGATTTCCCATAGGTAAATTCGTAACTGAAAGATACCAAGTGTTCATCGGGAATCTTGAATCTCTTATTGATTGGTCCGTGGAACTCCAAATTTTTGACTTGAATATTGTCCATGAGCAACCCCGACGAGTTCAAGCAATTAGCAAGATCAGTTTATAATCCAAATTATCGCTCAAACTATTGGCGAAAACTGCATGTCGGATACCGATCAACTCAAGAAACGCAATCGCGAACTCTCGATCCTCAACACGATCGCCGAGGCGCTCAACCGAGAGGTCGATCTCTCGCGAGCGCTGGAGGCGGCGCTCAACAGCATCGCCGCGCTGTTCAACGTGCAGACCGGGTGGATCTGGCTGCAGCGCGAAGACACGGGCGCGACCTATCTCGCAGCGGCGCTCAATCTGCCGCCGGGTCTGCAAAATGACCCGGCCAGCATGGAGGGCGACGACTGCTTCTGTCTGGAAAAGTACGCGCTCGGCACGTTCGACACCGCCGCCAACGTCAGCATCATCACCTGCACGCGCCTCAAGTACCTCTCCACCGACCGCTCCGGCGGGCTGCGCCACCATGCCAGCGTGCCGCTTTACCATCATGATCGCCGCGTGGGTGTGCTCAATGTGGTCAGCGCGGACTGGAAAGAACTGTCCGACGACGATTTGCGCCTGCTCAACACCGTCGGCGGCATGGTGAGCATCGCCATTGAACGCGCCCGCCTGTTTGACCGTTCGCTGGAACTCGGCGCGGTCGAGGAACGCAACCGCCTCGCTCGTGAAATCCATGACACGCTGGCGCAGGGCTTGGCAGCGATCACCTTGCAGTTGGAGACTGCCGACGCCTTCATGCATCTCGAAAAGATCGAGGAGGCGCACGACGCCGTCATGCGGGCGCTGACGCTGGCGCGCGCCAATATGGAAGAAGCGCGCCGCTCGGTGCTGGATCTCCGCGCCGCCCCACTGGATCAGCGCACCTTCTGCGAGGCGCTCACCGCGTTGGTCGAACAGTTTGGCGAGGAATCCGGTCTGCATACCAGCATCGACTTGATTGGCGGGCAGCGCCCGCTCCCCGTGCGTATTGAAGCCGGGTTGTATCGCATCGCGCAGGAAGCGCTGACCAATGTCGCGCGCCATGCCGACGCGACACAGATCTGCGTCGTGTTCACGTCGCAGCCAGACAAAGTTGAACTGGTGATTGAGGATGACGGCCAAGGCTTCGACCCGACGGCCCTGCCAAAAGACCGCTTCGGGCTGATCGGCTTGAACGAGCGCACGCGCCTCCTCGGTGGCACCTTTGAGGTATCTACGCAGGCAAGTGAAGGCACGACGCTCAAAATCACCTTACCGTTGGAGTCCAGAACATGAAAACCCCACCCCCGACCCCTCCCCGAATTCAGGGAGGGGAGCAAACTCTCCACCCCCATTCGACCATGACGGCGGAGGTGTCCCTTTGAGCATAAAGATACTGATTGCCGACGATCACCCGGTCGTCGTGGATGGCCTCGCCGCGATCCTCAGTACGCAGCCCGATTTTGAAGTGATGGCACGGGCAGCTAACGGGCGCGAGGTGCTCGATCTGGTCGGCGCCGCGCCGCCAGATGTGCTGCTGCTCGATCTGCAGATGCCCGAACTGGACGGCGTGCAGACGCTCAATGCGCTGCGTGAACGTGGGCAGGAAGTCCCAGCCATTGTTTTCACGGCATTCGACACCGATGAGCGGATTTTGAGCGCAGTGCAAGCGGGGGCGCAGGGGTATTTGCTCAAGGGGGCGCCGCGCGAAGAGTTATTCAATGCGATTCGGGTGGTCTACGGCGGGGGGTCGCTCCTGCAACCGATCGTCACCTCGAAGCTGCTGCGGCGCATCACCGAGGCACAGCACGCCCAAACCGAACCGCTCTCACCGCGCGAACGTGAAGTCCTCACGCTGATGGTGCGCGGCCTCCAGAACAAAGAAATTGCGGCACAGTTGGTGATCAGTGAACGCACGGTGAAATTTCATGTGAGTTCAATTCTGGCCAAACTCGGCGCGGGCAATCGGACAGAGGCGGTCACGATAGCGTTACAGCGGCATCTGGTGGAAAACGTTTAGAGAGACGCCTACATACGTTAAGATGCGAGGAAGCTGTTTACTATCGGGTTGCCCAAACAAAACGGCGCGCCCAACCCACAATGAGGTTAGTGCGCGCCGAGAATCAGCGGATAGTCGTCTATTGCAAATAGTCTAGGCAGGAAGCAATACGCCCCGCGTTCGTGCCTGACAGCCTCGCCGTCGCAACGGCCAGACTAATTGAAGTTCGTGAAACTCTGCTCTAGCGAACAGCGACCGGCTGGGCTTCGACCGTCGCAGCGGCGAGAAGTTCGGCAGCGGCTTCTTCATGCATACGGCTGGTTGCGCCCAGAATACGCGCAAGGATCAGCGTCGCGGGGATGGAGGCCACAAACCAGATGGTGATGATAGTGAGAAGAGTTTCCATTACTGTCGTCCGTTCACCAAAATGATTAACACTTGTTTCTAAGTTAGCATGGGTCTTTATTTTGAAGCATTGAGATTATTGAAAACTGGTGGGGATCCGAATAGGACTATCGTCATGTTCTGGCCATGAGTTTCTGCCTGTTATCGCTCATAACTCGCAAAAAACTATCGTCAAACATATGAATGATTGTCTAACCAAGCCTTCAGAATTCCTTACTTCAAACCATTCTCTAACCAACGGTTGAATATACGAATCGCAACTTTATATCAATTCTAACTCTATTCAGCCCTTGAATCCAGCTTTTCTACGCGCTTTTGAGGGAGAACGCCGCCTTTACGTTCGCAATTCTTGTCCACCGCTTGAATATTTCCATTATTGGAAATATAATCAATTTCGGCAACATAGAGGTTGACTGATGTCCAAAATCGATCTACTGCTCCACCCCATCCGCCTCCGGATCATTATGGCGCTCGGCGGCCAGCCGCTGACGCCGGGACAAATTGCGCAGGAAATCAGCGATGTGCCGCAGACCTCGCTCTACCGCCACATCAACGCGCTGCTCGACGGCAGCATCATCCGCGTGGTCGACGAGCGCCCGGTGCGCGGCACGGTCGAAAAAGTGTATGCGCTCGTGGACGGGGCGACCCGCATCCGCCCGGATGAACTGGAAGTCGTCAGCGACGAGGATCATTTGCGCTATTTCATGGTTTTCCTGTCCTCCCTGCTGCAGGACTTCTCCAGTTATCTGGAACGGCATCAGGGCGAAACGAATCGGATGGAAGATTCTGTGTTTACGAAAACCGTGCTGCACCTGACCGACGAACAGTATCACCAACTCACCGAGCAGTTCCGATCACTGGCCCTGCCCCACGCCGCCGCTCCTCGCGCTGAGGAAAACTCGCCGCCCAAGCGCCGTTACACCTTCGCCCTATTCAGCATTCCTGAAGACTAAACAGAAGAGGACAGCATGGAACTGTATGTTGAGGAGAGCGGCACGCCCGGCGCGCCGACGCTCGTGTTTTTGCATGGCTCCGGCATTGGCACCTGGATGTGGGAAGAACAGGTGCGCGGGCTGCAGGACTTTCACTGCGTGAATCTCGATTTGCCCGGACATGGCAAGAGCAATCACATCGAGTATGTGTCGCTGGCGGACACCGCCGACCAGATCGCCGCCCTCATCCGCGCCCGCGGTACCCACGGACGCGCGACGCTTGTCGGGATGTCGTTCGGCGGCTATGTTGCGCTGACGGCGCTCGCCCGCCATGCCGACCTAATCGACAAGGCAGTAGTGAGCGGCGTCACCGACCGACCGCTGCCGAATCGCGGCGCGGTACTCCTGCAAACGCGACTGCTGCGCCCATTCATGAAAAGTCGCGGCTTCGTCCGGATGCAAGCGCAAATGATGCGGCTGCCCGCCGACGTACTTGACGTGTACAGCGCCAGCATGATCGCCATGACGCGTACCGCCTATGATCGCATCATTGCGGAGGTGGTCGATTACCATTTGCCTGAGGTTCTCAGCTCCGTCAGTGTGCCCACGCTGATTGCGGCGGGCAGCGCGGAAATGAAACCGATGGTCGCGGCATCAGCAGCCATTGCGCAGACCATGCCCAACGCGCGCGGCGTGGTCGCGCCGGGGCTGCATCACGCCTGGAACGGCGAAAACCCTGCCTTGTTCACAGCAATGATCCGCGCGTGGGTCACAGGCGCATCCCTGCCGGAAGGCTTACAGCGTGTCAACGGGTAACGCGCAGACGGATACGATCAAGCATGGCTTGCTGATCGCTCGTTAACGTCACGCCGGGCAGTGTGGGCAGTAGAGCCAGCGCCGACAACAGCGCAGCGCGAATACTGCTGGCATCCAGCGCGGGCAGCAGCGCGGCGAACTGCGACTGGAGCGCGGGATCGGCCAGCGCGTCGAAGGTGTGAACGGGGCGAAGGGCACCGCGTTTGAGCGCGAAGAGTTCCATACCAATCAGGCGCAGGCGGCCTATTAGATCGAGCGCCAGCCATAAGCGCCCGCGCCGCAGCGCAGTATCTGTCTCCAGCGCATAACGGAGAAACGCATTGACCTTAGTCTCGGCGCTTTCGGTGCTGCGCTTCCGCAAATTGAGTAAGCCAGCGTTTTCGAGAGTCGTCCGGTCGAGGGCGCCATAGATAACCCGTGCCGTGGGGAGGATATTCGGATTCGTGTCCGCGAGGCCATGATAGCGCACCGAAAACTCGACCAGCGACGGCAGCACGACATCGCCTTCGTCGTCTCCCCGCGCGATGATGAGCGCGCCGGGTTCCAGCGCCGCCGCCAAACGCGCCAGTTCTGCCGCCGCATTGATCGGCACCCCATCCTGCAGCACGATATCCAGATCGAGGTCGGAATATTGATCCCATGTACCCGCCGCGAGCGACCCGAACAGCAGCACCGCCCGAACGCGAACATCATCGGCGTAGTAGCGCACAATCGCCTCAAGTATTGCTTGCTGGTGGGGCATTCCCGGTAGTGAGCTCATGCTCGTTCCTCTATGCTGACCCGCGGAGCGGACGCTGCCAGCACGGGAGTCCGTGCGACATACCAGCGCAGCAAAATCGGCGCGATCACGGTGGTGATCAGGATGACCAGCACGATTTCGGGGAAGAGATCGGCGGGGAGCAAGCCCGTCTCCAGTCCAAGCGTGGTCAGCGCCAAACCGACCGCCCCGCGCGGAATCATGCTGATGCCGACATGCAGCGCCTCGCGCACGGTGAAGCCGCCAAGGCGTGCCCCGCCCCCGCACCCGACGATTTTGCCCAGCACGGCTGCGACCAGCAGCGCCAGAGCCAGCGGCAGTGTCCCCGCATCAAACGCGCGAATGTCCGTGCGCAAGCCGATATTGATGAGGAAGACAGGGATGAATACGCCCTCCGCAACCGCGCGGATGCCTAATTGCAGCGTCGGGCGGCAGGAAGCACGACCGAGCGCAATCCCCGCGATGAACGCGCCGAGGATCGGCGTCATGCCGCCGACCGCATCTGCCGCCCACGCGTAGAGGAACATGACGCTCAAGCCAAAGCCGAGCGTCACGCCGGGGATGTTGAAGTTCTCCAAGAAGTTGAGTAAGCGCGGCAGCACCAGCCAACCAATCAAACCGGAGGCGGTCAGGTAGGCGGCGAAGCGCAGCAGAATGCCAGCGAGATCCGGGCTTTGACCGAAACTGATGAGAAACGCCAGCGCGAGCAGCACCAGAACGTCGTCGATCATCGCCGCGCCGAGCAGCACGACACCCTCTTTGGTGCGAATCAGGTTCATCTCGAAGGCCATCTGCGTCGCCACGCCGTTGCCCGTCCCGGCTAACGCAATCGCAACGAACAGTGAAACGGGAAAGTCGAACCCAGCCAGCAGCATGATCGGGGTGACCAGCACTAGGCTCAGAATGACGCCGAGCCAACCGCTCAGGATGATCGGGCGGCCATGCTCGCGGAGCTGCACCGGGTCAATTTCCAAGCCCGCGCTAAACACCAGCAGCAGAAAGCCGATTTCCGCAAACGCGCGGATGGCGGTGTCGATATCTGGCGAGAACTGTCCCGGCAGGTTGAGGCCGCCTGCGCCGAGCAGCGCCCCGGCGATCAAGGCGCCAACCATCGACGTTTGCCCCAAACGGCGGCTGATCAGCCCGGAAACCTGAGCGACCACAATCAGAATGCTGAGCGCGAGAAACAAGGGTGTCATGGCATCCTCTCTGAACCTCCGCTCATTATAACTGTACAGAGGTACAGTGCTGAAACCCGCCCTCTGTCCGACGAATTCGGTCACGCCTTGCCCTATAGTAGAGACAATTCGAAATGTAGACCAAGAGGCAGCAGCATGACAGCGAAAGTCGCAATCATCACCGGGGCAAGCCGCGGTTTGGGCGAAGTATTGGCGCGGTTTCTCGCGGGTCAGGGCTATACGCTCGTGCTGACCGCACGCCACGCCGAACCGCTGCAAAAGGTCGCAGCGGCGCTGGCCTCGTTCAACGTACCTGTCCAAACCGTCATCGGCGATGTGGTAGATGCCGCGCACCGAGCCGCTGTGATTGACGCGGCGAATGCGCTCGGTGGGCTGTCCGTGCTCGTCAACAACGCGTCGGATCTGGGCGTGTCACCGCTCCTGCCACTCGCGGATTTCCCGCTCGACGCGCTGGAGCGTGTTTTCAAGATCAATGTGGTGGCGCCGATTGCGCTGGTGCAGGCGGCGCTGCCTGCGCTCAAAGCGAACGGCGGCTTGGTGATCAACCTGTCGAGCGACGCGGCCAAAGGCGGCTACCCGACGTGGGGCGGCTACGGCCTAACCAAAGCCGCGCTCGATCTCGCCTCGCTGACGCTGGCAAACGAACTGAGCGACGCCGGCGTGAGTGTGGTCAGTGTGGACCCGGGTGACATGCGGACGGTCATGCATCAGGATGCGTTCCCGGGCGAGGACATCTCCGACCGCCCTTTGCCGGACATGACCGTGCCGTTCTGGGCGTGGTTGTTCGGTCAGGAACGAGCGGCGGTCAGCGGCGGGCGCTACGCGGCGCAGGCGCAGAATTGGGAGGCAGTTAATGAAGCGGTCTGAACTGATTTTCGAGCGTCCCTTAGCATTGCAGGCGACGCAGCCCGCCGAAGTGCGTGGCGTCCCACGGGATCACGCGCGGTTGATGGTGAGCAGCGAGCGCGGTCATGCGCACACCCGCTTCACCGAACTAGCGCATTACCTGCGCCCCGGCGATCTGGTCGTAGTCAACGACAGCGCCACGCTGCCCGCTAGTCTGCCCGCGACCAGCGCCGAACTCGGCGGGTTCGTCGTAAGCCTGGCGACTAACTTCGGCAATGGCACGTGGCTGATCGAGCCACGCTGGAGCACCTCTCAGCCGGGTCCGCTGCCCGTGCGCGCTGGACTGCCGCTGGAAATCGGCGGCTTGCCCGCCCGCTTGATCGCGCCCTATCCCGGTTTGCCGCGCCTGTGGTTCGCGCAGATCGATGGTGATGTGCGCGCGGCCATGGGGCGCGTCGGCGCGCCAATCCGCTATGGCTATATCAATGCGAGCTACCCGCTCGCGACCTATCAGACGGTGTTCGCATCGGTTCCCGGCAGCGCGGAGATGCCCTCAGCGGCCTACCCGTTCACCGAGCGTGTGGTCAACAGCCTGCGCGAAAATGGCGTCGGCATTGCGGCGATCACGCTACACACGGGCGTGAGCAGCCTCGAAGTCGAAACCGACGTCGTCGAGCAGCATCCGATGTACCCGGAGCCGTATCACGTGAGCGCCAAGACGGCGAAGTGTGTCAACACGGCCAAGCGCGAAGGTCGGCGGGTGATCGCAGTCGGCACGACCGTGGTGCGCGCGTTGGAAACGGCCTTCAACGGGCACGAAGTCGAACCAGCACGCGGGTTCACCCGCCTGTACATTCACCCGAAGCGCGGCGTCAATGTCGTCGACGGGCTGATCACGGGCATGCATGACCCGGTCACAAGTCACCTTGCCATGCTCTATACCATCGCCGGACAGGACACGATCCGCGAAGCGTATCACGAAGCCGTACGCGAAGGCTACCTGTGGCACGAATTCGGCGACAGCCACCTGATTCTGCCGAGCGACCGCCGCGCAGTGCCCGAAATCCGCTGGATCGAACGCACAGCGTAAACGCATTGGTTCACAGCTCGCAGTAAGAATTGAGTTGAAGAGTCTGTTGTTCTCCTACGTGTAGGGGTAAGGCAATGCCTTACCCCTACGAGAGAAATTGTGAGTATTGAGATCGTTTCTCCGTCGCGTAAAGAAGCGCAGATGAGCGAAGCTTGTTCGTAGGGGCGTACGGCCGTGCGCCCCTACAACTCCAGATGCGACTATTTACTGTATTCAACCCTAAGAATCTGTCTTAACTGAAAGCTGTGTACTATAAACTGTGAACTCACCTTCTCTTCATGATCAAGCCGCAATTTCACATATAGAATTGAGACTCGCAACATTTAGGCGACTGAGGATTTGAACCCTCATGACCCATTGATAACGAATTTGGTACGTTAATTCCTCAAAACACCCCTTGATTTTCATCCCCAAGGTGGGTGTATAATCCTCCATGCGCGATCAGTTATAAGGAGGCGCAGCTTTTGAATTACCAAGCACTCGATCTCAAAGCAACAGTTTCATCCAACCGGCTCGTGGGGTTGTGGCGGATGCTGGCTGGCTTTCGTCGTCTGTACGCAGGCGCGATGCTGGCTCAGGCGCTGTCGGCGGCTGCCAAGACGGGGACACTCCTCATCTTGCGCTACCTGGTCGATGATGTGCTGATGCGCGATCAGATTCTCGGAGCACTGGTCTTGATCGCCCTAAGCTTCATCGCGATGGCAGGCATTGAAGCGGTGTTCACCTATTTGAGCGGTCGTTGGGCGGCGCAAACAGCCGAAGGGATAGTGCTGCGTCTGCGCAACTACCTGTTCGACCACTTGCAGCGCCTGACCTTCGCCTTTCACAGCAAGAACGCGACCGGGGAACTCATTCAGCGCGTGACCTCCGACGTGAACCACATTCAGCGGTTCTACTCGGAACAGGCCATCGGCCTCGGGCGCATCGCTTTGCTGTTCACCATCAACTTCACTGCCCTGCTGGCGCTCAACTGGCAGCTCGCGCTGTTCTCGGTGATCGTCGTCCCGGTGATCGGCGTGGTGTCGCTCATCTTCTTCCGCCGCATTTCGAAGTCCTACGAACGCCTGCAAGAGCAGGAGGGCACGCTCTCCGCGACACTGCAGGAAAACCTGACGGGCGTGCGCGTCGTCAAAGCGTTTGCGCGGCAGGACTACGAACGCGGGAAGTTCGAAAAGGAGAACAGTGAGCACTTCAAGCGCGGCATCAAGTTCATGCAGGGGCACGCGACCTACTGGCCGCTGACCGACGTTATGAGCGGTATGCAGCAGCTCGCGGGCTACGTGGTCGGCGCGATTATGGTGATGGACGGAACGATCTCAATCGGGACGTACGTCGCCTACATCGGCCTCGTCATCTGGATCATTGAACCGATCCGCGGACTGGGCCGCATCATCGTGAACACGTCCGAGGGTCTAGTGAGCTACGACCGCGTGGCGAAGATTCTGCGCGAAGACCGCGAACCGATCACCGAAGGGCTGGCGAAGCTGGACAAGCCGCTGGAAGGCAATATCGCCTTTGAAAGTGTCGGCTTCGAGTATGAACCCGGACAGGTTGTGCTGCAGGACATCACCTTCACCGTCAAGGCGGGGAGTTCGATCGCTCTGCTCGGCTCGACCGGTTCGGGCAAGACGACGCTGGTCAACCTGCTGCCGCGCTTCTATGACTATACGGCGGGGCGCGTGACGCTGGACGGCGTGCCGATCAGCCTGATTTCGCGCCAGTTCCTGCGCTCGAACATCGGCATTGTGGAGCAGGAACCGTTCCTGTTCTCTCGGTCAATCCGCGAGAACATCACCTATGGGGTCGGGCGGCATGTTGACGACGCGGAAGTGATCGCGGCGGCAAAGGCGGCGGACGTGCATGACGTGATCATGTCGTTCCCGGACAACTACAACACCGTCGTCGGCGAACGCGGCGTGACGCTCTCCGGCGGGCAAAAGCAGCGCGTGGCGATTGCGCGCACCCTGCTCAAGAACCCGCGCATCCTCATCCTCGACGACTCGACCTCGTCGGTGGACACAGAGACGGAAGCGAACATCCGGCAGGCGCTGGACGAACTGATGGAAAACCGCACGACGTTCATCATCGCGCACCGCATTCAAAGTGTGATGAACGCCGATCAAATTCTGGTGCTGGACAAGGGGCGCATCGTGCAGCGCGGCACGCATGACACGCTCGTCAGTCAACCGGGCATCTACCAGCAGATTTACGATCTGCAAATGCGTATCGAGTCAGAACTCGAAAAGGAGCTAGCCAACAATGTCTGATTTTGGTGGCTACGAAGAAGAAGACTATAAAGCAAAATTCAACGGGCGTGTGCTGATCCGCATTGTCGCTCAGCTCCGCCCGCACTGGAAGGCGACCAGCGGCTTTCTGGTCGCCGTGAGCGTCATGTCGGTGATCGGCATGCTGCTCACCTACCTGAGCAAGCTGATCATCGACGAGGCGATCATCCCCGGCGACCGCGAACGGTTGCTGGAAATCGTGCTGGTCTACGGCGTGCTGATGGTGATTCAGGCCGCATCGGTTTACATCTTCATCTACCTGTGCGGCAAGCTCGGCCTGCAGGTGATGTACGACATGCGTAAGGCGCTGTTTGACCACCTGCAAAAGCTGTCGATCAGCTACTACAACAAGACCCCGGTCGGTTGGATCATGTCGCGCCTGACCTCCGATACCGAACGCATCTCCGACCTGATCACATGGGGCTTGCTCGACGTAACGTGGGCGATCGTCAACATGATCACCGCCGTGATCTTCATGATGTCAATCAACTGGCAGCTAGCGCTCGGCGTGATGCTGGTCATTCCGGTGCTGGTCATCATCGCCGTGTGGTTTGAGGCGCGCATCCTCGACGAATACCGTGAGTCACGCAAGGCAAACTCGAAGATCACCGGCTCGTTCAACGAGAACATTACGGGCGTACGCGTGGTCAAGGCGCTGGGACGTGAAGCGGAAAACCTGCGCGAATTCGGCGTGCTGACGGACACCATGTACCGGGCATCGTTCAAGGCGGCGTGGCTGTCGGCTATGTTCCTGCCGGCGGTGCAGTTGGTGAGCGCGTTTGCGCTCGGCGGCATCATCTACTACGGCGGGATGCAGATCGACCTCGGGTTGCTGACCGTCGGTGGCATTCAGGCCTTCATCAGCTACGTGACGTTCATGCTGTGGCCAGTCGCCGACATGGCGCGCGTGTTCGCCTCAATGCAGCATGCGATCGCCTCGGCGGAACGCACCTTCGCGCTGATGGACAGCCAACCGTCGATTGTCGATAAGACCAACGCGGTGGACCCCGGCACGATTGCGGGCGACATCGTGTTCAACAACGTGCAGTTCTACTATGACGACGAAGTCGACAAGCCGATTCTGCGCGACTTCAACCTGACCATCAAGCGCGGCGAAACCATCGCGCTGGTCGGGCCGACGGGCGCGGGCAAGTCGACGCTGGTCAACCTGATCTGCCGCTTCTTTGAGCCGCGCGGCGGCACGCTGAGCATCGGCGGCATCGACTACACCGACATGACGCAGCACGCGATCCAGTCGCGCATCGGCATGGTGCTGCAAACGCCGCACCTGTTCAGCGGCACGATCCGCGAGAACCTGCGCTACGGCAAGCTGGACGCCACTGACGAGGAGATCGAAGCGGCGGCGAAACTGGCGGGCGCGGACGAGTTCATCAAGACGCTGCCGAAAGGCTACGACGAGGAAGTCGGCGAGGGCGGTAACCTGCTCTCGGTCGGGCAGAAGCAGTTGATCAGTCTGGCGCGCGCGGTGCTGGCGAAACCGGAACTCTTCATCATGGACGAGGCGACGAGCAGCGTCGATACGCTGACCGAAGCCCTGATCCAGAAGGGAATGGAAACGCTGATGCAGGGGCGCACGAGCTTCATCATCGCGCACCGCCTAAGCACCATTCGCAAAGCTGACCGCATCCTCGTCATCGAGAACGGCGGCGTGAGCGAACAGGGTTCACACGCCGAACTGCTCAAGGCGCGCGGGCACTACTACCGCCTGTACACGCAGCAGTTCCGCCGCGAACGCGAGATTGAACTCTCGCCGGAGATGGCCGCGGACTAACTTCACCCCCTAATCCCTCTCCGAGCGGAGAGGGGAATCAAAACGCGGCGATCACATGATCGCCGCGTTTTTGTTTACAATAGAAGCGTATCTTCCAGCAGAGCCTTGACCTATGCCAAAACAGAAATTCCGCGAACTGCAACCCAGCGAAATCCGCGAAGCGCAGGCATACCTTGCGCTCACGCCTGCAGAAATCTATGCCACACTCGACCTTGCCGTGTTGCCCCGCACAGGCTGGGAGTCTTTCGGCGAGACGCTGGCGCTGCTGCGGCGCACCGTCAATTCAGAATTTGATCTCGTGAAATTTCCAGAAGTAGCGGAAGAGCATGAACGGGCAGCCCGTTTCCTGACCGATCTGCATTACGCCATGCTGCAATATCCAAACCGCTGCGCGAAACTGCAGAGCATCTTGAGCGCTGCCAAATCGGAAGAAGAGAGGGTCGTCTACCTGGGCAACTGGTTGTTTGAGACCGCCTCTGATTCCCTTCGCGGATCTGCGCCGTTGTTCCTCATATCGACTGCAATCTACAGGCTCGGCGTCCACCGGTTCTTCGCCTGCGCGGAACCAACATAAAGGGCGCAGCAATTGCTGCACCCCTCCGCTAATCGCTAAAGGCTAATGGCTAGGTGCTGCTCTACTGTCCCTGCCCCAGCGAATAGCCCGGTTCGCCATCAAAGTTGTACAGGTTTTCCGTCTTGATGAAGTCGAAGCCCGCCGCGTTGACGCGGTTGAGCACGCTAAGTACCTGCGCGGACGTGATCGGTTTCGGTTCGCCGTTGCCGTTCTTCGCCTGGAAGCGGCAGCGCCAGTGATCCGTGCAGAAAGTTTCCGGCAACCCCTTGGGGTACACCTTTTGTCCACGGTTGCTGATCATCACCAGCTCGATGCCATCGACGCTCACGGCGGCACTGAGCTTTTCGCCGAGCGCGTTCGGGTCGCGATCGGCGTGATACAAAAACACATCCACGCCGACGAGATCGCGTTGGGCGGGTTCACGGATGACCGCGCCCGTCGCCGCCGGGATGCCGCTCCCACGCGCGTACACCGCCGGCTTAAGCGTCTCCGGCACCTGACCAAGCCGCGCAACGACCGCTTCGGCGAATTCCTTCGTGCCGACCTTCTGTTTGCTCACGCCGTCTTCGTAGATGTCGTAGGTGTGGATGCCCTCTTCGATGGTCTTGAGCCAGGCGTTGTGAACGCGTTCGGCAATTTCTGGCTGGCCGATGTGCACGAGCATCATCACACCGCCGAGCAGAAGACCCGACGGATTGGCGAGGTTCTGCCCCGCCCGGCGCGGCGCTGAGCCGTGAATCGCCTCGAACATCGACGCGTGTTCGCCGATGTTGGCGCTGCCCGCCAGACCCACCGACCCGGCGATCTGCGCTGCTACGTCGGAGAGTATGTCGCCGTATAGGTTCGGCAGCACGATCACGTCGAAGGCTTCCGGCGTATCCGCCATCTTCGCCGCGCCGATATCGACGATCCAGTGCTCGTTGGTGATCTCCGGATATTCCACCGCGATCTCGTCAAAGACCTTGTGGAAGAGACCATCGGTCATCTTCATGATGTTGTCTTTGGTGAAGGCCGTCACCTTCTTGCGGTTGTTGGCACGCGCATATTCAAACGCGTAGCGCACGATCTTTTCGCAACCGGGGCGCGAAATCAGCTTGAGGCACTGGTAGACTTCGTCCGTCTGGCGGTGCTCAATGCCCGCGTACAAATCCTCTTCATTTTCACGGATGATGACCAGATCCATTTTCGGATGCTTGGTATCGACGAACGGGTGATAGGACACACACGGGCGGACATTCGCGTACAGGCCGAGCGTCTTGCGCGTGGTCACGTTCAGGCTTTTGAAACCCCCGCCCTGCGGCGTGGTGATTGGCGCTTTGTAGAAGACCTTGGTGCGGCGCAGCGAATCCCAAGCAGAGGGTTCGATCCCGGCGCTGTTACCCGCGAGATAAACCTTTTCTCCAATATCGATCATCTCGATGTCAATGGCCGCGCCCGCCTCCTGAATAATGTGGAGCGACGCGCTCATGATCTCTGGACCGATGCCGTCCCCGTTGGCCACGGTAATAGGAACTCTGGTTGTCATGTCATCCTCACAGCAGTAAAGTAGAAGTAAGATCTGCGCTTATTAACGGGCGTCACAGCCGGAGCGCCCGCAGCACACACATGAAGCACCCGGCGCCCTCCCAAAAGGCTGCCGGGTGCAGGCCATTATCCGAAGAACTCAGTCGAAGACGTCAAACATCTCTTCGAGGAAGTTCTTCTTCTTGCGCGGCGGATACTGGCCGGGTGGGTATTGATTTGGCGGATACTGTCCCGGCGGATATTGGCGGCGATAGTCATCATCGTCGTAGTCGTGATCGCGGTAGTACTGGTCGTTCTTCGGCTTCTCGCCGAGCGGCGCGGGCGGGCGCGGCGTCAAGCCTTGCGGCGCAGCCTGTGCATCATACCCCGCCGACCGTTCGATGATCTTGTCCAGCTCGCCCCGGTCGAGCCACACGCCGCGGCACTTCGGGCAATAGTCGATTTCGATTCCTTGCCGATCCGCCATCACCAGTGGGGTTCCATCAATCGGGCATTGCATCGTTCGTCTTCCTTCTGTGTGTGCTAGCACACACTCTATGTATCAATGTTCAAGGTTTGCGCCGCCCCACGCCTCCTAGAGAACGGTTGGGGTGAGGCTGGCTGGTCCCCAATAACCTCTTGAGGAAGGGAGGAGAGAGGAAACTCCCTCTCTCCCGATTTGGAGGGACCTACGCTTCGATGAAGGATCTCCGCGTAGGCGAGACATGGGGACTACTTGGTCAAGCGGACGGTGCTGTGGGCCGCCGCTTTAGGTATCAGAGTTACTTCAGGATGCCGCGCCGCATGAGCAGCTTTTCCAGTTCCACGCCCCAGAACACGACCGTGCTCAGCACCAGGCAGATCAGCAGTTGGTCGAGCGTGAGCGGGTTGGTGTTGAACAGGTTGTTGAAGAACGGCGTGTAGATGGCGATCAACTGCAGGACGATGGTGACGATGACCGCGCCGATCAGCAGGCGGTTGCCCGCCAGCCCAACCGAGAAGATCGATTCGCGGTGTGAGCGCAGCGCCAGCGCGTGCCCCATCTGCGCGATGGTCAGGAAGATAAAGACCATCGTATTCCACGCGGGCGCGCCATTGGCGGCGGTGACATTATTGGCGAACGCCCAGTAACCGAGCGCCACGCCGGAGATGCCGAGCAGTGCGCCGACGATCACGATGTGGCGACCGAGACCGCGCCCGAACAAGCTTTCATTCGGAGCGTACGGGGCGCGCTTCATGCCGCCCTTTTCGGCCTGTTCCACGCCGAGCGCCAACGCGGGAATACCATCGGTGATCAGGTTCATCCATAGGATTTGCAGCGTCGTGAGCGGCAGCGTCATCCCGGCGATCAACTGGGTGGTGAGCAGCACGATCAGTTCGCCCGTATTGCTCGCCAGCAGGTATTTGATGAAGCGGCGCACGTTGTCGTAGATCGTGCGGCCTTCTTCGACGGCGCTCACGATAGTGGCGAAGTTGTCGTCGAGGATGACCATGTCAGAGGCTTCTTTGCTGACGGCTGTCCCGGTGATGCCCATCGCCACGCCGATATCACTCTTCTTGAGGGCAGGCGCGTCGTTGACGCCGTCGCCCGTCATAGCGGCGATATGCCCCTTGGTTTGCAGCGCCTGCACGATGTTCAGCTTGTTTTCGGGCGAAACACGGGCGTACACCGCCACGTTCTCAACCACATTCTCCAGATCAGTCTGGCTCATCTGGTTGAGGTCATGCCCGGTGAGCACCCGGTCACCCTCCTGAGCGATACCTAGTTCGCGGGCAATCGCATAGGCTGTTAGCGGGTGGTCGCCCGTGATCATCACGGGGCGGATACCAGCGGTTTTCGCGACGGCGACCGCATCCTTCACTTCTTTGCGCGGCGGGTCGATGATGCCGACCATGCCGACGAAGGTCAGGTCGACTTCGACCGTCTCCGGGTTAATATTCGCGGGCAGTTCGGTCAGGTGACGGAAGCCCATGCCCAGCACGCGCAGTCCATTCTGAGCGAGATCGTTGGTCGCGTCTTCGATGCGCCGCCGCCATTCCGCGGTCAGCGGCACGGCTTTGCCCTCATACCAGACATGCGTGCTGCGGTCGAGCATGGTATCGACCGCGCCTTTGGTGAAGGCGACGTAGTCGAGCGGGCGCAGGTTGAGCAGTCGAGCCACGTAACCTTCGCCGTCACTGAGCGAAGCATTCGCTTCCAGCGTGTGGATGGTGGTCATGCGCTTGCGATCCGAGTCGAACGGCACTTCGCCGACGCGGGGGAACACGCGTTCCAGATGCGGCTTGACCAGCCCGTAGTTCGCCGCCGCGACCAGCAGCGCGCCTTCGGTCGGGTCGCCGATCGTCTTCCATTCGCCGGGTTGCACCTGTTCAAGCGCCGCATCGTTGCACAGCGCATCGCCCGCCAGCAGCACCGCATGCGCGGAATTACCGCTCCCATCGGTGATGAGGCGCGCCATGCCCACGGCGGCGGCTTCGTCCATCTTGGCGCGGCTGCCCGCGACATCCATCACGGTGACGGTCATCTTGTTTTCGGTGAGCGTACCCGTTTTATCCGAGCAGATCGTCGTCACCGAACCGAGCGTTTCCACGGCAGGCAGCTTGCGGATCAGCGCACGGCGGCGGAGCATGCGCTGCGCACCGAGCGCCAGCGCAATCGTCACGACAGCGGGCAGACCTTCCGGCACGACCGCGACCGCAATCGCCACGGCGTTGAGCAGCACATCCTGAATGGTGTCGCCTGCGATCAGGCCAACGACAAACGCAATGCCCATCACGACGATGGCCGCGCGGATCAGCACGCCGCCGAGTTCGTCCATACGCCGCTGCAACGGCGTCTTTTCGCTTTCCACGCCTTGAATGAGTTCGGCAATGCGACCGAGTTCGGTCTGCATGCCCGTCTCGACGATCAGCGCGGTGCCGCGTCCATAGGTGACGGAGGTACCCATGTACACCATGTTTGAGCGGTCGCCGAGCGGGGCTTTTTCGTCCGCAATGACGCCGGGCGCTTTCTCGACCGGCTGCGATTCGCCCGTGAGCGCGGCTTCGGCGACGCGCAGATTCGCGCTTTCCACGAGGCGCGCATCCGCGGGGACGATGCTGCCCGCTTCGAGCAGCACGAGATCGCCGGGCACCACGCTGCGCGACTCAATGTCGCTGACGCGGCCACCGCGGCGCACGCGCACCAGCGGCGCGGACATCTTCTTGAGGGCGGCCATCGCCTGTTCCGCGCGATATTCCTGGACAACACCCAGAATCGCGTTCAGCACTACAATCGCGCTGATGGCGATCACGCTGTCGGCTTTGCCGAGGAAAGCCGAGATCACCGCGGCGAAGATCAGCAGCAGCACGAGCGGATTGGTGATCTGTTCCCATAGAATCGCCCACGGGCTTTTCAGTTTCTTTTCGACGAGTTCGTTGGCGCCGTATTGAGCAAGGCGGGCGGCGGCATCCTGTTCGCTGATGCCATTCGTGAGGTCAACATTCAGACGACGGACAACAGCGTCGGTGTCGACGGTGTGCCATGCCCCTTGAGTATTGGTTTGTTCGATTTCCGGTGCTTTCACAGCCATGTTCTCTCCGGTGAACCGCATCCGCGCTGTTCGCAGGGGAGCGGGGTTAAAATAGCTTGTCGTGATTTAAATTATCATGATCAGCGAAAATACTTCCCCCAAGAAAGTGGGGGGAGAGGATGAGTAGTTCGTGAGGGGTGTCAATTATTGTGACGACGATCTTGCCCGGCTCCGACCGGTGTTGAAGAAAGGGGTGTAGGGCGGACAGGGGAGGTTTTCAATTGTAGGGACGAGGCATGAGCCTATTTCACAATTGGCGGAATGCTGAAGCACAGCCCCTAACCCCTAGCCCCCTCTCCCACGCAACCGGAACGAGGGGAAAATCGGTCTCCCCTCGCTGAATTCGGTTCACGGCAGGACAGTATTAACATTTCGAGAGGCGCTTCCCTCAAACAACTCATTGTAGGGACGGCCTTCTGGCCGTCCGCTGACCACGGACGCGCAGAAGCGCATCCCTACAATTGCTCGATTGTTAAAAGTGTCCCGTCCTCAACTGAATTCGGGGAGGAGCGGGGGCGGGGTTAGATGCGCAGCTTGCCGATTCTGAAATGACCTGTACGCCCGGAGGCAAAACGGACGCGCCAGTGGCGCGTCCGTGCGTGGAGCAAGCTTAGTGGATTTGCGTGCGGGTAAGGCCGAGGAAGCGTTCGAACCAGTCGTGCCGCCACGCCTGCCGCAGAATCAGCGCCCAGGTGAGAACGGCCAACCCGATAATCAGATAGTCGGTCGGTTTGAGCACGATCAGCTCGAAGAAGCGGCGCGCCGGTTCGTACACATTGAAGATGATGAAGGCGAGGAAACAGCCAAGCGCTAAATAGGTTGGTCGCTTGTCGGGACTCAGCACATCGCCGCCCACGAAGAACGGATGCGGAGGCTCGACGAAAATGATCAGCATGAGCCCGGCGAGCGTCGTGAATGTGGTCAGCGCCGTCCGCGCAATGATGCTGGCCGCTTCAAAGCGGAAATCGTCCACGGTCGCAATCTCGTAGGCGATATTGGCGTAGGTCTGGAACTCGCGGATCTCGTCCGGCGTGACCTCCAAATTGAGCGTCGCGTTGAAAGCCGCGATGAAATAGCCGACGTACAGCAGCAGCGCAAACACAAAAATACTGATCGCCGCCGGAAACACGAAATGCGTCACTGAGCGCAGTAATCGCCCGTGGACGCGCCCCGGTCGCGCCCACGCCGCCAGCGCGAAAGTCGGCACGCCAACTGTGAGCAGTGTCAACAGCGAGACGTGCTTGGGCACATACGGGAACCCCGCATCAACTACCGCAATCGACAAGATGAGCAGCGAGACGTACAGCGCGCGGGTGAGGAACAACCGTAGAATATCCTGCATGCCGTTGATGATGCGCTGGCCTTCGAGGAAGGCGGGCGGCAGCGCCCCAAACGAGTCGTTGAGCAGCACCATATCCGCGACTCCGCGGGTGGCCGCGCTCCCGCTCTGCATGGCGATGCCGAGATTCGCCTTCTTGAGCGACAGCACATCGTTAACACCGTCGCCGATCATGGCGACATACGCACCGCGCTTGATCAGCGCGTCGACGAGCCGCTCTTTCTGCTGTGGCGTGATGCGCCCGAAGATCGTTGCGTCGTGCGCTGCCTGTTCGAATTCGGCGTCGGTCATCACGGCGAGTTCTGTGCCGGAAACCGCCTGCAAATCGCCGACAAAACCCGCTTGTTTCGCCAACGCCGCGACCGTGTACGGATTATCGCCGGAAATCACTTTGAGGCGGATGCCCGCTTCGGCGAAGCCTTGCAGTGTCTCTTTGAGCTGCGGGCGCAGTTCGTCGGTGAAGGCGATCAAACCGAGCGGGATCAGGCCGTCGGGCAGCGCGGGCTGTTCGGACGCGTTGTAGAGCGTCAGTACGTCAGGTTGATGCGCGAACAGCAGCACGCGCAGCCCCTCGTTCGACCAGCCTTGCACCTGCGCTGAGAATTCATCGCCCGGACGCAGCGACGGCGCGATCATCTCAATCGCGCCGAGCACATACACACCGCGCATTGCCGGGTCATCAAACGCGAGCGCGCTCCATTTGCGCGCCGACGAGAACGCGACTTCCGCCACCACGTTGCGTTGCTCTCCCTTGAGCGCCGCCGCAATCGCCTCACCCGTCTTGTTCTGCGAGCTGGCACTGTGCGCGAAATCCCCGAGGGTCGTGCGAAGTTGGTCGTCCGGCATAGTAATCGGATGGACGGTATAGAAATTGATCTTGTTGGCGGTGAGGGTGCCAGTTTTGTCCATGCACAGCACCTGCACGTTCGACAGCGACTCGACCGAATTCGACTGCTGGATCAGTGCGCCGCGCTGCACAATGCGCAGAGCGCCCATCGCATAGGCGACGATCACCATGAAGAACAGGCCGTTCGGCACCAGCCCGGCAATCACCGAGGCCATTTGGACACTGCGGATGAGCGGCACCGAGTACAGGATCACAGAGATGAGCAGCAGAAAGCCAATGAACATGGCGATACCCATCAGCAAGCGGATGACGAAATCCACATCGCGCTGGAGCGGCGTCTTGACCACGCGGAAAGCGCGCGCGCTGGCCGTCAGCTTGTTGGCGAAGCTTTCCGCGCCGACCTGCGTCGCCTCGTAGATTGCCTGCCCGGTCACGGCGAAGCTGCCGGAGAGCAATTGATCGCCCGACTGCTTGGGGATGAGGTCGCTTTCGCCCGTGAGCAGTGACTCGTCCGCGTCGATTTTACCCTCGAGCAGCTTGCCATCGACAACAATCTGATCACCCGCGCGCACGACAATCGCATCGCCGATCACCAGCTCAGACGGATCCACTGTCTTTTCGACGCCGTCGCGGATCACGGCCGCTTTGGGGCGCGTGAGCAGCGCGATCTGGTCAAGCTGACGCTTGGCGCGGGCCTCCTGATACACACCAATCACGACATTGAGCAGGATCAAGCCGACGCTGACCACGGCATCACCGACGCGACCTAAGGCCACCAGCACCGCCCCAATGCTGAACAGCACAATATTGATGAACGTGAACACATTCTGGCGCAAAATATCGACATAACTGCGCCCGGTCTGCAGTTTGACGTTATTCCCCTGCCCCCGGGCACGCCGCGCCGTGACTTCACTCTCGGATAACCCGCGTATGGAATTGACTGCCGCCATGATGCCCCCTTCGCTGCGTGGTATCGTGTATGGATGTTAAGCGGAGGCCAGCAAAACGGCAAGTTCAGGCCAAAAGCCGCTGTCCACCTGTAGTCGGTTGTGCACTAGACAATACGGATTATTGCCGATTTGGTTTTACGCAAACAAGCCGATACGGCGCGGGGAGGTGGAGAGGAGCCCTGCGACCAGCGCCGCGCACACGAGCGCGTGGAAGCGCTTTTGCGGCGGGTGATATTTCGACTTCATGAGGCGCAGCAGCGTAAACAGCAGGCCGATCAGGTAGGCGCGCCACGCCGTCGCCCGGTCGCCCAGCCGATCTTCGATGGCGAGGCGGCGCACCGTCATAATCGACTGGTGCGCTTTGCGCACTGGCGTCACCAATTTGAGCGCGTCCGGCAGTTCCGGGTAGACTTCATCGCGCGCGGCGAACAGCGCCCTCGACCACGCGAACAACTTACCCAGCGGCACGCCGTCAATGCTGCTGATGAGCAGCCACCCCTCCATCGTCAGATAATCGTGGAGGATGGGACCTTTGCCCATATCGGCAAAATCGATGAGCCATGTATCCCAGCGCTTGTCGACCAGCACATTCCGCCCATGCAGGTCGCCGTGCATGACCGTCTCATAGTAATCGTTGAGCAGCGGCTCGGTCAAAGCGAACTCGGTCGGGTTGAGGAAGCCGGTGCCGTCGCGGAAATAGAACTTTTTGGCGCGTGCACCTTTGCGCACGGCGTCCGCCATCGTCAACAGTTCTTCCTGCCGTTCGAACAACACCGCCGCATCGAGGTGGAGTAACTGCGTGTAGATCGCCGCCATGTCGACGTTCTGGTAGAGGTGTTTGGTGTACAGACGCTGCATGGAGAGCGTGTCCGTGTACAGGTTGGTCAGCAGGTGATCGATCTGTTCCTGACTGTCGACGCGCTGATAGGCTTCGGCAAGATCGACCACGCGCCCGCTCATATTGAGGAACGTGTAGATCATGCCGCCCAGCGTGCGCGTACGGCGGTAGGGTTCCAGCGCGGCCGGATGCCGGTTAACATTGCTCAGACGGCCAATGTAATCGTGATAGCAGTGGATTTCGCGTTCGATCAGCGGGTATTCGCCGATCTTGACGATCTGCGTCGCCCCTTTGACATCATCGGCGTACTTATCCACTTGAATGACGTGGGCTTTGCTGTAGCCGGAACGCTGCGACGCAATCGGATGCAGATCAACCCGTTTGTCTTCGTTGAACAGCTTGCGCAGCAGTTCCACGAGTTCCACATCAAGTTGCTCCGCTGGCGGCTGCGTAAGCGTTGTGCATTGCAGATTGCCCGTGACCGCCTTCATCACCGACTTGCCGTCATTGATCTGCAGCTTCCAGTTGATCTGCACGACGTCCTGAAACACGTCCTGCACGAGGTCGGGCAGCTTCTTGAGGTCATCCGGCGTTTTGGTCAGGTAGCGCGAGACGATGCCGCGCGGCTGCCCCAGTTTCCCTGTCTTCGGGGGCAGCGACTGGATGAGCTCCAGCACATCTTGCAGGTCAGCATGAAAGCTGATAATGATGATACCCACGCCGGGATCAAGGCGATGAATATCGCGCACGAGCTGCAAACCATCGCGGTTGCGCGGGTTGTTTTCCTCTAGACGCACATCAACGATGGCAATGTGGAACAGCTTCTGCTGAAACTGTTCCAGCGCCTCCGCCCGGCTCCGTGCCGTGACAATGCTGCAGCTTTCGACTTCGAGCAAGCGCCGGAGCATGTCCAGCTGTTCCTGCGAATCGTCGACGAGCAAGATGCGGTAATGGCTGAGGTCAGGCGCAACGTTATTGAGCATAAGTGTGCAAATTAGTGGTTCTAGAAGTAAAACCTACTACAAACATATTCTAAACCAAATTTGCACAAATAGCGCATTCTGACAAAAATGAAGATCGTTAGTTTTTTCCTACCTCAGCGTAGGCAATTTGTATGGTTCATTCTCGGGAGAACAGTCGTCTAATAATAGTTAG
Source organism: Anaerolineae bacterium (assembly GCA_041916315.1). Classification (GTDB taxonomy): domain Bacteria; phylum Chloroflexota; class Anaerolineae; order Aggregatilineales; family Phototrophicaceae; genus Flexifilum. Next base: position 14,352 of record JAYRZU010000043.1, on the reverse strand, counting down.
AATTGTGTACTATCACACAGGAGCAGCCATGAACAAAACCCGCGTTTTCCTGCTACTCACGACACTCGTCATCATTCTCGCCTCTAGCATGACGGCTCTCGCGCAGACGCCGACCGTTTCCATTGGGAGTCCAACCAACGGTTCTACCGTCGACACGAATCTGCTGGTCGATGTGAGCGGCTCGTACACCAATGCCCCCGTTGGCGCGACCGTCCTCGTCCAACTTTTCAGCAGTGTCTTGCTGGACTCGCGGTCGCTGGCGCTCGATGGTTCCGGCAGTTGGTTTGCCAACGACCTGGATCTGACTGCCGTTCCCAAGGGAACCTCCGGCTATATCATCGCGTATCTGGTGGCCAGCGACCTCTCGACCCTCGCTACCTCCACCACTGTCTCGGTCACATGGGGCTTCCCGGTGCCGACCTCGGAGCCGACGTTTACGCCGAGCCCCACTGCTACCTTTACGCCAACATCTACGGTCACCGACATCTTCACCGCGACGCCCACGGCAACGGGCACACTGGCGGGCACGGCGACGAACACACCGACGCCCACTATGACCAAGACGCCGTCGCTGACGCCGCCACCTGCCGCGACCATCACCATTCTGTCGCCGCTGAATGAATCGATTTTCCCGACCGGCGTGGTCGTACCGGTCGTCGGCACCTCGACGAACGTGCTCCCGAATGGCCTGACTGTCCGCGCGCTCAATGCCAACAGCGATGTACTCGCGGAAGCGACCGTTATTCCGGATGGGAGCGGCAACTGGATCGCCAATCTGATCGTCAACGTCCCGCTGGGCACGCGCGGCAAGATCTACGTCTTCGCGCCCCGCCCCGGTGACGGTTTCGTCTATGCATCGGCGCGCGTCACCGTCACCTATGGCGGCCCGTGCGTCGTCCGCACCGATTGGTTCGTGTATACGGTACAGCCCGGCGACACGTTGTTCCGTATTGCCAGCCGCGTGGGCAGTAACATCAACGAACTGGCTCTGGCCAACTGCCTCGACAACACCAACCTGATCTATGTCGGGCAACCACTCCGCGTGCCGCGTCAACCCGCCGCGCCGCCTACACCTAACCCAACCACCAATCTGCGCATCCTGACGCCGCTGCCCAACGGGACGGTCGACACCAGCGACCGCGTGAACGTCGCCGGGACAGGCAAAGGGATCGCCGGGTATTCGATTGTCGTGCGCGCGCTGAATCAGGCGGGCGAGGTGCTCGGCCAGCAGGTTGCCGTCGCCAGCGCCGCCAATGCCGCGGGCGATAGTTCGTGGCAGACTGCGCTGTTCATCTCCGTGCCTCCGGGCACGCCCGGTTCGATCTACGCCTACGCTGTGTCTCCGGCGAATGGCGCCATCGTCGCCGACGAGCTGATTCAGGTGACGTATGGCGGCGCGTCCAGCGTCGAACCGACGCCGCGGCCCACGGGTGAAGCCATCGAAGGCGACATCGAGGTCATCATCAACACGCCCGTCGATAACCAGACGTTCGTGCTTGCCAACCCCGTCGTCAATGGGCGCGTGGTCGGTCTCACCGACGGCACGCTCGTCCTGCGCGCGCTGGATGCGGAAAGCAACGTGCTCGGCGAAGCTTCCGGCAGTCTCACGCCGATCAGCGACACCGAATCGTCGTGGCAGTTCGCGCTGCCCTTTGACGTGCCCACGGGCACACGCGCGACCATTTACGCCTATGTCACCGATCCGCTGACGGGCGTGGTCGCTGGCGCGGATGCGGTCAATGTAGTCGTTGGTGAATCCAACGCCAATCCGTTCGTCACCATCATCGATCCGCTGCCGTATGCGATTGTGCCGCTGGATGAACCCGTGACGATCACCGGCTATGGCGCGCGCCTATTTGAAGGCACGGTGCTTGTGCGCCTGCTGGATGATCAGGGCGGCGTGCTGGCCGAAGCGGCCACCACCGTCGACAGCCCGAACGCGGGCACGGGTGGCGAAGGTCAATGGCAGATCACGCTGGATGTGAACGCCGCCGCTGGCACCCGCGGCTCGATCTACGCGTTCGCCACGTCGGCGCAGGACGGCAGCGTCATCACGGCGGCACGGCGCTATGTCACCTTCGGCGATCCCTCGGATGCCACGAACTTCGTGCAGATCACCACGCCGCTGCCCGGCACGCTCATCTCCGCGGACAACGCGCTGTTGATCGCCGGACGTGCCGACCTGAACTCCGGGGAAACGGTGACCGTGCAAGTCTTCGACGAAGTGGGCAACATCCTGATCGAAGAACCGCGCCCGATCAACCCGGTTGACGGGGCAGCTTATGGCACGTGGGATGTGATCCTCGAACTGCAAAATCTGCAGCCCGGCACGCGCCTCCGCGTGAACGCCTTCACGACCTCATCCTTCGACGGCAGCATCCTGTCCTCGGACTCGGTCCAACTCACCTATGCTGAGGCGGACGGCGGCTGATCGAAGGCGTCTACTTACGGAAGCACAACGGGCGATCCAGTTGGATCGCCCGTTTGCATTCTAGCGCGTTTCGAACCTGAGCCGCCGCCATTCCTGCCGCCGTTTCCATTGTACCTTTCGGTTAGCGCCCCCGTTGGCGGCAGCGTGGGCAGCTCAACTCTGGGCAGGATAGGCACAGGTGTATTCGTCGGTGCGAGAAGGGTGCTCGTAGATACTGGTGCTTTGGCGCTGCGTCGACGTCGCCAACGGGAACACTGTCAGCGTATTTAACCACGCCCTAAATTGAAATGTGATTCTGAAGTAAAACCCTAAAGCAGCTTCTCGAAACAAAATCACGAACGGATGTAGGGGCACACAGGTGCGCCCGAAACCGGGCAAACACGTAGGGCTACCCTACATTGTTACTTTCGAGCAGCTACTTTTAGCGGCGCTGGCGGGAACCACCTTGGAACAGCTTCTGGATAAAGGCCCACAGGCGACCGAGCAGCGGATCGTTTTCCCCGCGCACCCACGTCGATTTGACGAGCCACTTCTGCTCATCGTTAAGCCGATAGGCGATCACATGCACTTTGCGGCCCTGAATCGTCTTGATGAACTCGATATCGCCGTCGGATTCACGTTCGCGTCGGTCGGGTTCGTAGATGGCGCTGGCGACCATCTCCTGCGTAATGCGGCGCAGCTGTAATCGTTCGAGAGCGTGGTTGGTGAAAACAATGTGCCGGTATTCGCGCTGCATGGTTAGCCTTTGGTCTGCGCTGGTCGAATGAACAGGAAGCTGAGCACGCTGAGAACTGCCATGACCACCCCGCCGAGCAAAAACGGCGCGCTCGCTCCGTACTGCTGAAAGATCAGCCCGCCGACGATGGGCGCGGCGGCGTTCGCGGCGCTGACCGCCGACGCGCTCAAACCAAGGATCCCGCCGTAAGCCTGGCTGCCCACCCGCTTGGTCATGAGGCTGTTGAGGCTTGGGCGAATCATGCCTGCGCCAATGGTCAGCGGGACGATCACGATGAACATCCACAGCAGCCCACCAATCCCGTTTTGCCCGTCTGGCGGGAGCTGCACGGCGATATCGCCGATCACCGCTTCGGTGCTGGTCACGTCTGGGTCAGCTACCAGCGCGCGTTCAACGATGCGCTGCACGTAGAACGGATGGGGCTGTTCGGGCGTGAGCGCGACCAGAATCAGCCCGGCGGCGAGCAGCAGCAGCGCGATCAGCACCACGCGGCGTTCGCCATACTTGCGCGTCCAGCGCCCGATCAAGCGAATTTGCGCATAGACCAGCGTCACGCCGACGACAATGAAGATCAGCGATGTGCCCTGCCCCAGCAAGCCAAGCCGGCTCAGCGTGAACAGGCCGAGCAGGCTTTCGAAGGCGAAGAACGCGAACTGCTGCGCGAACATGAGCACCAACAGCAGGTTGATTTGTCCGCTCTTGAGCAGCGCGAACACATTGGTCGTGCGTCCCCGCGCACCGCGCCGCTCCGTCGGGAGCGTCTCTTTAAACATGAACAGTGTGAGGAAGATCGAAATCAGCGAGTAGATCGCCGCGACGAAGGCGGGCAGCGCGAGGTTATCGCTCACTTCCAGCGTGATGATCGAGATCAGCGGGCCGAAGACGAACCCAAGGCCAAACGCCGCCCCCGTCAAACCGAGTCCCTGCGCGCGCGTCTCATCTGTGGTGATATCGCTGAGCGCGGCCTGCGCCGTCGCCAGATTTGCGCCGAACAGCCCGTCGATCACGCGCGAGAGGATGACCATCTCCAGCGAGGTCGCCGCGCCGAGCATGATGAAGCCGATGCAGGTCGTGATTTGACTGATGAGCAGCAGGGGTTTGCGCCCAAACCGGTCCGACAGCGCGCCCATGAGCGGCACGCCGATCAATTGCGTGAGGGGAAACGAAGCGAGCACCAAGCCAATTTGCAGGGGAGTTGCGCCAAACCGCGCCGCATACAGATGCAGCAGCGGCAAAAGCACCGTCAAGCCGAGCACGTCCACCAGCGTGAGGACGAAGATCGGCGCGGCGCGGTCGAAATCGAGTCTATTGGTCATGTTCCAGCAGTGCGGAACGGGTTTTAGGCGCGCTCACCTAAGCGACGCTCGGTGCCGTCCAGCAGGCGCTGAATGTTACCGCGAAACTTGAGAAACACCATGACGACGATCAAGCCGACATACAGGCCGTATTCCGGGGGCAGCAGGTGTTGGTAAATGAGCATCATCACCCACACAGTCGCCACACTGAAGGCGATCAGCACAGCCAGCGACATATAGCGCGTCAGCAGCAGGATCAAGCCGATGATGCCGAGGAAGCCCGCGATCACTTGGAACGGCATGATGAACAGCAGCGTGCCGAACGCGGTCGCCGCACCCTTGCCACCGCGCAGGATGCCCGTGATGATCCACGCGAACAGCGACCAGTTGTGCCCGATGATGGAGACCAAGCCCGCGATGACCGTGGCGAGGATTTCGTTCTCCGGCATGATCATCCGCGCTAACACAATGGCAATACCGCCCTTGCTGGTATCGACGGCGATGACGAGCAGCCCCCACCAAATGCCGAGCGCGCGAATAACATTCGTGCCGCCCATGTTGCCGCTGCCAACTTCAAAGATGTTTTTACCATTAATCCGCGTGATGATATACGCGGTTGGGAGTGATCCGAGCAGATAGCTGATGGCGACAATGAGAATGATTTGCAAAGTGTTATCGTTCATCACTCGTGATGATCCCTCTGAAAATGGTAAATGCGTGCAAGCGGTATCGTAAAGTAAGAACACTGTTTTGCGCGTTTAGGTTCTCATCCTTTAAGGAATCGTCAGGAATTCATGAAAATTTATCGAAATTGAAAGCGATTAGCACGGTGATTGTTCACCAGTTTCCCTCAACGTCGCAATCGACGCGTGGCGCACGCCGCCTTGAATGAACGAATCCCGCGCCGCCCAGCCTTGATAGCGATTCTGCGCCGCATCCAGATACATGATGTTCAGCCAGTGATAACCCTCCGCCTCGACTTCCTGCCCGTTCGGCACGAGGAACACACGCGCGTTGTTGGGAATGCGAATGACAAGCGGCGCATCCGCACTGGGCCGCGCCCGCAAGCTGATTACGTTGGCGGGGTCAGCGCCGGAATACACGAGGTAGACGCGGCACATCTGCCCTAACGCCTGCGCGTTTGACGTGGGCGCGGCAGTCGCGCCTGTGCCGGGTAAGCGCGTGATTTGACCGGAGATGTTAGGCGTCAGTTGAATGATACTGGTCGGCGTCCCTTGATCGCGGTCGGGCGTGGGGATAGTCGTCTCTGGGAGCACCGGCGACGGAATGATCGCGGCAGTGGCGGTCGGCCCAGACGCGGTCTGCAGGTTGCACGCCGCCAACAGCCCGGCCACCAGAATCACCCACGCTCTCCGCATTCTCGTTCACCCTTAATTGAAATAGATTTTGTTATTTTAGCTGAATCAAGATGAAATGTACATGAATCGGCGGTGAAGAGCAAGTCAGGACCCTCCTCCACCGCACCATGCCTGAGGGTTTAGAGCGCGTTTAACAGCACTCCGTACTCTACTTCGCTGGTTTTTAGCCGTCCCTCTCCAGGCGGAGAGGGACAATCACACAGTGTTTTTTCCCACGCCCATGGGGTCGGGGGTGACGTTGACTTACACTTCCGGCACGCCGCAGCGCACCACCGACCCGGTCTCAAAGGACTTGATCGTGTCGAAGACCATGCCGAGCGAATACAGGTTATCCGCGCCCGTCGTGATCGGCGGCTTGCCCGTCGTCACCGCTTCGTAGAACTCATGCAGCAAATACGCCTGATGCGCGTACGGCAGATAGTCCATGTCCTGTGGTTCCTGCGGCGCGTCCATGTCCTTGTGCCACGCTTCCGGGTAGCCGCGATACACCTGATTATCGCGCATCCACAGCACGCCCTTCTCGCAGTCGAAGCGCCAGTTGCCGTTATACGACGTGTCGCCGCCTTGTGATTCCCAAGAGCCGTTGTAGCTGACAATCGCCTTGTTCTCAAACTCGAACAGCACCGAAGCCGACGCATCAAAATCAAAGCGGCTCCACGGCGGATTCCACGACCGTCCGTACACCGTCAGCGGATTGCAACCGAGGATACAGCGCATCATGTCGAAGTGATGAATCGCCATGTCGACGATCAAGGGGTACTGCATGTGCAGGCGGAAGTTGTTCGAGAAGGTCATGTGGCGGTAGTGCTCGACCGTCACCGCCGTGACGCGCCCCATCTCGCCGGATTGCAAAATACGGCGCACCGTCTGCACGGCAGGGTAGTAGCGGCGGTTCTGAGCCACCATCTGCACTAGCCCGGTTTCCTTCGCCTTCTGCACAATCGCCCGCGCCGCTTCCAGCGTGTCAGAGAATGGTTTCTCGGTCAGCACATGCAAACCCGCGTTCATCGCCGCGATAGCGACCGGATTGTGAAAGCGCGGCGGCGTCACGTCGATCACGGCATCGGCTTGGACGTTCGCCAGCGCATCTTCCAGCGTCTTGAAGATCATGGAGCGGTCGAGGTTATATTTGCCCGCCTGTTCTTCCGCAATCGCCTCATTGATTTCGACAAACCCGGCAAACTCAACTTCGGTCGACTTGAGAACGGCATTCAGCCAGGTATTCCCCATATTGCCGATCCCAACCTGAATCACCTTCATGGTGTGTGCATCCTTGTGTAGGTCTATTGAGCGATGAAGTCTGCGGCGTAGTGTGCCATGGTCATCACCGTGAGCTGGGGATTGACGGTGGTCGACGTTGGGAAAACGCTGGCGTCGCAAACGTACAGATTATTGTACCCATGCACACGAAAATCCTCACCTATCACGCTGTCGGTCGGCGACGCACCGATGGCATTGCCCCCCTGCGGATGCCCCGTGCCGAGCAGAATATCTTCGTCACGCTGCACAAGCTGGCGCAGCTTGTCGATTTCGCTCTGCGCGCTGAAGACCGCCGCGCCGTTCTTGTAGGTCTGGTAGCGCCGCGTGGAGGCATAGACCTCCTGTGCGCCGCCCGCGAAGAAGATATCGCCGAGGATGACCAGCGCGTCCAGCAGCTTCTTGAGATCGCCTTGTGTCGGCTGGAACACGACGTCTGGACCGCCGGAGACCAACGCGGGCATGATGCGCGCATTCGATTCGGTGCCGACCAGCACGCCGACCGCCGCCATACGGTCGTAGTGCTGCATATTCTGGAAATGCGTATCCAACCACCCCGGCATGGCCAACGCCTGCGCGACGGGCGGGTTGTACCACGTCTCGTAGACGAAGCCGGGATGTTCGTCGATAGCGAGATAGTGCGAGATTTGCAGCCCGTCATAGGCATGCAGTGGTTGATCGAAGCGCGCGTGCAGCGGACTCCCCATGTTGAAGCTCAAGCCCTGCCCCACCGGCAGCTTCTGCGCCTTGCCGATGCCGCTTTGCATCAGCAACCAGCTTGAGGCAATCGTCCCCGCGCTGACGATCACCGTTTTGGGGCGCTTGATGACTAGCTTGCGCCCGCCGCGCACCGTGACGTGCACCTCAGTCACCGTGCCGTTCTCTTCGATCAGCTTGGAGGCTTCACTCTCGGAGAAAATCTGGAAGCAGTCTTTGCCGTACTTCGCCTGCGCGCTCGGCAGCACTTCGTCCAACATGGAGAGCTTGCGTCCGTATTTGCAGCCGATGTTGCAATACCCGCAGCCCAAACAATCGACAATGTTCGCCTGAATCACATCGTACTGGTAACCGTTGCTCTTGAAATAGTTGTTGATCCCACGCGTCACCACCCCATCGCCGTGATTGAGCACGCCGTCGAGCGGTTGGCGCGTGCCCGCCGTCACTGGGCGAATACGCATGCGGTCGCGCACGGCCTGCTGCGACTGGCGGAAGCGCGGCACATTGATCACATTCTGCCGACCATTCCACTTTTCGAGCACACGGTCGGGCGTGTCGAAACACACAGCGTTGTTGACGACGGTCGTCCCGCCGACGCAGCTCCCCTGCAAGATGGTGAAGCGCAGCGCCTGCGAGATTTGCAGCGCACCATCCCCATACAGGCGGCTGATCATATCGACTTCGTCTTCGCTGAAGTCGTCCGGGTGGACGTAGCGTCCCTTCTCGATCATCAGCACGCGCCGCCCACGTTCGAGCAGTTGCTCGGCGAGAACCGCGCCTGCCGCCCCCGACCCGATAATCACCACGTCCGCATCGGTGATCGTTTCGACGTTCTCGCGTTCCATGACAGCCGGCGTAGTCACGTCGAGCGGCGGATGTGGGCGGCGCGGTTTGACGTCGAAATCCTTCGGGCGCTGGGAGAACGGTACATAGCCAATGCCGCTGCCATCGGCGGCGCGCGGCCAGGCGATGGGATTGCTGTAGTAGCCGAGGTAGGTCAACTGCATGTTGAAGCGCAGCATCGCCTCGATCAAGCCGGTGAAGCTGAGCGCCGCGCCGAGTTCTTCCGCCCGCCGCCCCTGCACCCGCAAAATCAGCGTGTTGACGGCGCGCACGAGATAATCCAACAGCCGATAGAGCGGACTGGGATTAATCACGTCTTCTTTGAAGCGCCCATTGATGAACGCCTGCCGCGCCGCCGGGTGCATGTAGTTGATCGGCGGTTTGAGCCAGATCAGCGGGAACAGCCCGAGACCGATAGCCGCCATTTTCGCCAGACTCAGCCGGGACGACTGGAACGAGCCGAGGTAGCCATCCGTCCGCAACACCACCTGTTCCGGCGCGAGGCGTTCGGCCGTCTCCCCGGCGATCAGCGTTTCGACGGTCGCCTCCAGCGCCCGGAATTCGGATGGGCTGAGGAACTTAAGCTCGGCCAGCAGCGCCCGGTTGATCATCCGATTGAGGAACAGCAGCCCCGCGACCACGACGCCATCCAGCAACAGCGCGCCGCCCATGCTCACCAGCGGCATGATCGCCAGCCCAGCGATGGTGATCGGCAGCGGTGAGAACGGCGTCAGGCCGAACAGCACCAGCAGGCTGATCACGATGAACGAGGCGGCATTCCCGACGATCAGTGCGGTGATCATGGGAATGTGCTGCGTGTAACGGCGCGGATCGTAGGCGATGGGCAGCGCGCACAGGCCGAGCGCCGCCAGCTTGACCGTCGAACCGGAGAGGAACAGCGGACTGATCGCCAGGGACGACGCCGGATCGAGAAATGGGAGCGCGATACTCAGCAGCGCCGCGCCGAGTGACGCCACGCCGAACGCGCCGAGCACCAGGCGGATTGTGTTCTCTGCCGATGTGGGCGGGATCGCCGGAATCCACGGCTGCCATACGGGCGCGGCCGTTCCCGCCTGCGCCAACGCAGCGCCGACGAAGATCGCCGCGAGGAGCAACACGAGCGCCAGCAGCGTGAGGGTCGAAGCCGGCACAATCAGCGCGGGCAAGTTGATCGGCGTGAGGAACAGCGCGACAGCGCCGATCAGCAGCGAAAGGACGACGATAACGATCAGCGGGCGGAAGCGGCGGACATCGCCGGCCGCGAGCCACGCCAGAAACGCGACCAGCAGCAGTCCGGCGAGGCTGTTCGACACCCAGAACGGCGGCGCATTGTAGAGCGCGCTGCCCGGAACACTGCGATAAGCGGCGGCGAACGTCACCAATGCGAGCAGCACGAGGCCGCCCGCCAGCAGATTGAGGCCGCGCGCAAGACGCTCCTCGGGCGGGGTCAACGGATGGGACGGGTTCATGGGCTAACCTCCATTCCGACTGCATATCGAGTTGGGCGTTGATGGTGTGATCCACTATACGCCGATCTGCGGCAGATGGGAAATGGGGTTGAGCAATGTGGGGGTTGTCGGGGCGCACAGCCGTGCGCCCATCCGCGGCGGATGGGAAATGACACGGTACAGCCTAAACAAGCGAATTCAACGTAGGGGCGAGGCTCGCCTCGCCCGTTATGGTGGGCGGGACAAGTCCCGCCCCTACACAGATGTTTTAGAAACAGTGAGGAATGGACTAGAGTTCTACGCGGTGGGTTCGCTAGAAGGGGCTTCGGGGATGCCGTGCGGTTGGGCGCGCTGGATCACATCCGGCAGCACGAACCACGCGAACGCCGCCGACGCGTACATCACCAGTGAGGCGACGAAGAAGGCGCGCGTCATACCCTCCATAAAGGCGAGCTTGGCCGTGAGCACGACCTGATCCGCCAGCGCAGGATCGATGAGCGCCAGCGTGTGCGGGCTGATGGCCGTCTGCAAGCCCGCCGAAACTTCGGCAAACGCTTCCGGCGTGAGGCTGCTTTGCAGCGGCGCGACCCCATTGAGATAAATCGTCGTGGCGACCGCGCCTAACACGGCGATCCCCAGCGCGCCGCCGAGCTGGCGCGTGGTGTCGTTCATGGCGCTGCCGACGCCCGCTTTTGTCACCGGGATCGAACTCATGATGGCGGTGGTGGCGGGACTGATCGCCAGCCCAATGCCGCCCGCCTGGAAGATCTGCGCGAGGAGCACCCACGGGAAATAGGTCGTGTTGATGTTGTAGACGAGCGACTGAAAGAGGAACGAAGTCGCGCCGATGCAGATGCCGAGCACCACCGTCCGCTTGGTGCCGAGGCGATTGGAGACGCGCGCCGACCGGTTGGAGGTGAAGGTGAGCGCAGCGGCCAGCGGCACAATCATGATGCCTGCAAGAAACGCTGGGTAGCCGATCACCGACTGCAAAAACTGCGGGATGAAGAAGACCGCGCCGAACAACCCGAAGGTGAGCAGCGTGAGCGTGACGTTCGCGCCCGTGAACGCCGGGTTGCGGAAGAAGTGGAGCGGCAGCATGGGGTTGGGGATGCGCGCCTCCCACACGGCGAACAGCGCGAGGATGATGACCGCCGCGACCAGCGCAAGCAGCACATTCGGTTGTCCCCACCCCACCACGCCTGCTTCGATGATGCCGTACACCAGCGCGACCAGGCCGACAATCGACAGCACCGACCCGACGAGATCCGGCGGGGGCGCGTTCGGCTCTTTGGTTTCGCCGAGATAGATTTGCCCGCCGATCACCGCGACGGCGATCACCGGGATGTTGACGAGGAACACGGCATGCCAGCCGAAGTTTTGCACGAGGAAACCGCCAAGCACCGGGCCGATGCCCACGCCCAAGCCGAACAGTGACGCCCACGACGCGATGGCCTGCGGACGTTCGACGGGTGGGAACGTAGCGCTGATGGTGGAGAGCGTGGCCGGGAGCATCAACGCGCCCGCAAGGCCGAGGAAGGCGCGTGCCCCGGTCAGCACGCCGATGTTGGGCGCGAGCGCCGCCGCCAGCGACCCGACGCCGAACAGCACCAGCCCGGTTTGCAGCGCGCGCTTGCGCCCGATGCGGTCGCCGAGCGTGCCCATGGTGAGCAGCAGCGCGGCGAAGACCAGCACATAGCCATCGACCATCCACTGGAGGTCGGTGGTGCTGGCGTTGAGTTCCCGCGCGATGGACGGCAGGGCGACGTTGACGATAGTGTTATCGAGGCTGATGACGATGACCGAAATGCCGACGAACACTAAGCCGCGCCACCGCCGCTCAAAATAGGGCGAATCGGTGGGAATCGTCACATACGAGTTAGCCAATGTGGCGCTCTCCTGTATTGGATTGTGAAGCAGACTCGCTTAGTGTACACCTAGCTTATTCAGGAGCGTACTGATCATTGGTCTAGGGCGGACATAAGGTAACATAACTATGGTTATCTCTATTGTGACAACCAGTCATCAAGGCTCCTAAAGTGCCTGACTTCTCTTCCTAGTAGAGTTGATGCATTTTCGTAGGCTTCAGCAGATGGATTTATATACTCGATTGTCGTTGCAGTTTGAGCCACCTGACGATAAATATTCAAAAGATCAAAGTCGCTGGGTGTCAATCCAACGCCCCAAAAAGTTAGCACTGTGGGAGACAAATCCTCTAGTGTATTCAGTATCATTCGCGCTATTGGGTGTTGCTGATATGTTTTGTTCAAACGTGGTGGCACTATTCCATCGTGAGGAAAGAAGGTTCCACCATCGTTATCGGGAATGCCGACCGATCCTAAAAGCTGACTTGGACGCTCAAAGAAGAAGTTCCCATTTTGAAGATTAACATAAAGATTGATCGATCCATGCGGTTTCAGTACATTTATCGCTCTTTCACAGAAATGAGGAGCATAACATACATTGGCATTGATTTGTTCTAGCGCCGCATCAAAAGCTATATCGTAGTTTAGATTTATTACGGTGTCACCTTCAGACAGACGGCCAGCGACTAATGAGCCGGCTTTCATTGGTCTGAAGGCACCTAGACCAAATTGTTCAGTAAACAATACAAATAGTTTTAGAAATATACCGGAGTAAGTGAAATCGCTCCAGAATGACAGTGCGGAGCCAAATTTACGCCAGACGTGTTCACATAGAGTTTCAATATTGTGCTCTAAAGGGAATTGAGACTCGAGTTGTAGGAATACTCCGATTGGGCTTTGTCTAATATCTTCTCCTGTATAGGTATCATTAACACCGAAATGCAATAGTTTCGGCTCAAACGCGATGCCTCGTTCTATCAAATATGAAGCTGTTGCCTGTAACAATACATTTGAGTCTCTCTGGAATAACTTAGCACAAAAATCTCTTATGGTTGGCATTCGCCGTTCGGGATCATCCGGATAACTACCTGAGCGCAGACACTCTTCGATAGTTGCACCAGCTCCCAAAATTAGCATTCGGTTCATTCTTATTTTGAACCCCCAGACAAAATACTAGTTTCCATTTACGCGTAGCGGGCAAGAACCTCGTCCGTTGCGTCGACCGGGCGCTCGTCCAGTGACTCGACCGTGTAGCCGAGGTCACGCAGCAGCGTCAGGCACTGCTGGTGCACCTCTGCACCGTGCGTCGCAAGGAAGATCGTCGGGTGGTGCGTTCGCAGCAGGGTCTGCGCGCCCCGCAGCACATCCGCTTCCGCGCCTTCCACGTCGATCTTCAGGAGGTGCGGCGGCAGAATGCGCCCCTGCGCGATCAACTCGTCCAGACTGACGATCGGCACGGTCAGCGTGCCGTCTGCGTTCAGCGACCCCATCGACGAGGCGGCATGCACGCTGAACTGCCCCACCCCGGCGGTTCGCCCGACGGCCGCTTCAAACACGGTCACGTTGCCAAAGTGATTCAGGGCAATGTGCTGGCGGAGATAGGTTAGATTGCGCGGCAGCGGCTCAAAGCTGAACACGCGCCCACCCGGCCCAACGAGCTGCGCCGCCAGCAAGGTGTAAAAGCCCACATGCGCGCCAATATCGTAGACGACCATGTCGCGCTGCACGTGCGCGCTCAGGCGCTGCTGCTTGTCGAATTCGTAGCTGCCCAGCCAGCACCCGTGATTGCTCGACCCGGCGATCCACCAGCGACCGCGCAGCGCGCCCTGCAAGATCGGGACGCGCGCCGACTTGGGAATCAGCGCCAGCGGCAGGCGCAGCAGTTGACCGATCAGCGATTGGCGCGATATCCCGGAGAAGTTCACGGCGTTCCCTCAGCGTTGGTAGGCAGCATCGCCTCTGAGCATACAGCCGATCAGCGGAGGGCACAACCGCGCGCCGCTACCCGCGCACATGGACATGCATAAACGCAACCGAGAGCAGGAGCGCGTCGTCGCGGTACGTGGCGATGTTATGGTCGTCGCCCTCCCACAAAAACAGCTCGCTCGTGCCGCCCGCCGCGCGGATCTGCTGGTCGAGGCGCACCGACATGGTATAGGGCACGGTCGCGTCGCCGGTGCCGGTGTGAATCTGCACCGGGCCGGAGAGATCGCCGAGGTAGCTGTTGGCGGAAATCGCATTCCAGAAGTCGGGATTCGTCTGCGGGGAACCGTAACGCCCGATCATCCGGTCGCCCCAGTCACGGCGAAACCACGTCGTCAGCATGTCCGTATACGAATCGACCACGCCCGCCCAGATCACCCCGGCGCGGATGCCCTGCT
>JAYRZU010000042.1:0-48462 GCA_041916315.1 Anaerolineae bacterium | reverse complement strand
CCCCCCCCCCCCCCCCCCCCCCCCCCCCCCCCCCCCCCCCCCCCCCCCCCCCCCCCCCCCCCCCCCCCCCCCCCCCGGATACTTGAGTGCCTATGCTCCGACTTGTGTTTCGTCTCAGTTTGTTGATTTTTGCGCTCGCCGCTGTCGTGATCGCCCTCGCGCCACTGGCCGCGCCGCGCTCCGTCGCGGCGTCACCCGCATGGGCGGCCTATGGCTTCACGGCCTGCGAGCTCCCCTGCTGGGCAGGGATCACCGTCGGCGAAACGCCATTCGCAGACACGGTCGCGCTCACTGCTTCCAGCGTCCCCGCGCTCACGTCGCATACGATTGCCGGGTCACCTGTTTTCTTGTGGGGAACCGCCGATCCCTACTACTTCAGCGGCCTGGTCTATCTGGGCGAAACAACCGTCGGGCGCGTGGAGCTCAGCCTCAATCTTCCCGCCGACTATTTGATCGCGCGTTTTGGGCTGCCCGCGTGCGTGTTGAGCGGTCCGGATGTCAATCAGGCCGGGCATTTGAGCGCGATCTACTGGGGCGGTGCAGACTGGGTGGCGGCGGCGTTTGTCAACGGCCGCGCGCACGGGTTGTTCAGCCCGGCGGCGACGATCTACGCGTTTTCAGTCTATCGGGGGAGCATGTCACCCTGCCCAAAAACAACAGCCCCGTGGCGCGGGGCTGCTGCATGGTGGCGATATACGGCGTGGATCGAGGAACAGGCGGATTAGCGGCCTTCGATCATCCCCATCAATTCCTGCGTTTCGCGGGACGGGTCAATGCCGAATTTGTCGTTGAGAATTTGCTTCAGGCGGCGATACTGCATCTTCGCATCATCAATCAGATTCATCTTAAAGTAAATGGTCATGACCTGACGATGGATGTCTTCGCGTTCGGGCGTCTCTTTGAGCGCGCGCGTATAGAAGCCGAGCGAGCGGTTTTCATCGCCGCGCTTGGCGTAAATCCGGCCCATCTGAATGAGCGCCTGCGCGTACAACTGGCGCAGAGTGTCACGGCGCTGCTGCACCCACGGCATTTCGACCGTTTGCAGGAAGGGCGCGCGGTACACGTCAATCGCCCGGTTGAGGAGCGCCATTTCTTCGCGTTCGCTGTTGGCAACGAGCGCTTTTTCGACTGTATCCTGAAAATCGCCGACATCGTAGTGGCGAACAAGCTTTTCGCTCGGCATGTAGAAGCCGGAATTGTACTGCGTCAATTCGTGATTGCCGCCATCCGGAATTTTCATGCTGATGCGTTCGGTGATTTTACGCTTGGTCACATGGAAGACGTTCGTCGCCTCTTTGACCGAGAGTTCCGGCCAGAAGGTTTCGAAGATTTCGTCACGGGTGACCAGCGGATGATCCATGAAGAAGAAGAACAGGTTCCGAGGCAGCGCGCCATCCCAGTTCGTGATCGGTTGGCCGTTCACGAGCGCGTGTCCACGACCAAAAGCGTAGACTTCGAGCTGTGGCTTAGGCATATTTTCCACCGTGAACATCAAATCATCCCGGCGCTGTTCGGTACCGAGCACAACCGCATCACCGCGCGCCACCATGTCATACCACGGTTGGTACATCAGCAAGCGCGACGAGAACGCAATCTGCGCGTTCGGGGGCATGGCTCCAACCACCGCTTTAATAAACTGGTTGAAGTCGGCATCCATCCCGATGCGATCAAGTTCGTCAATGAACAGGGTGCTGGGTTTGTCACTAAAGGCGGCGAGGTCGGCGGCGAACGCTTCTCCGAGGCGGGTGGGGTTGGAGCGATCGTCGAGGGCTTGCTGGAGGTTAGGGCCGAAATTGGGGAGTACGGCTTTGAATTCCTCCAGAAGACCACCTAACCAATCGACGAGTGTCTTCTGTTGTTCAGAAATTCTATAATATAGAAAGCCTTCTTTAGCATTTGACAAGAAATGCGTTAAGAATAAATTTCTATAGCTTGTCCATGGGTAGAGTAGGACGATTTTCTTACCTTCAGAACGCTGCCGGAAGGACTCGACGGATACATTGGTTACCTGATGCACCAGCATTCTGAAACTCCACCCTTCCATAACCGCTGTTGTACCCATGTTGTTGTCCTAGTATGCAGTAGGGCTGGGCCAATTCCGCGAAACGATAAATTTACTCCCTACTTGAGTATAATGCTTATTTCAGTCAAGTGACAATACTCAAACGTTAGGGATTATTAACATTAGCGTATGTAAATATAAACTCAACGACTATTATTTAAAACATCTCCAAAGATTGTAATATTTGAATGATAATAATAAGAAAAACTCGATGTGTCAATATTACAAGTGGCTTATACCCTGTTTAGGCCACATGGTTAGGCCACAAGTACTTCGCTCAGGCTCGCCTGCAACACGCTGAAACGCTCCGAACTGGTCGCGATTTGCGGGTGTTACAGAATCGAAATGTTCTCGACAGGCTGCCTCCGGCCATCCACCCATGCCGGGTTATCGGGGCGCAGCCGGCTGTGCCCCGACGACAAAACGCGGCTTCATTTTGGGAAACCCTGCCGGACGGAGCACAGAGCCGATTCGTTTGTGATCAAAACCTGACAAAACGGCTTATCCTAAAAACGTATGAATGCTTGAGGCTGCAACAGTGAAACGCGTATCCTTAATTCTCTTGTGTTTGCTGACGGCGGCAGTCCTGTTCTTGAGTCTCCCCCACAGTGCCGCCTGGCTGCTGCGCGTAGATGTACTGCTGATTTACGGCCTGCTGACCGCCGTCTCACTCACCTTCGGGGTGGTGCTGGCCGATCGTCTGCAATTGAGCAGCGCTCATGTCGTCGGCATGCTCGCGTTCCTGTCGCTGCCCTTCGGCTTGATCGGCATGATGACCTGGGCGCTCGGGTCGGGCGGCGTGCTCGCCGAAGTGATTCGCGGCGTGCGGGAGCGTCGCTTCGGCAGCCAAACATACCGCGCCCCGGCGCGCTGGTGGCGCGTGATCTTTACGGTAGCGCGGGTCACGGTTCCGTTCTACTGCGCGGGCATCGTCTACCACGCGGTCGGCGGTACGCTCCCCCTGAACGACTTGACGCCGACCTCGCTGCTGCCGCTGCTGATCTACAGTCTGTTGTATGTTGGGCTGTATATCGGCATCTACCTGGCAGAAATCTGGTACGGCGGGCAACCACTCGATGGCTTGCGGCAAATGCGCGCGGAAGTGCTGATTGCGCTGTTCCTGCCGATACCGTTTGCGCTGCTCGGCGCAGGCGTCTACAACAACGGGTCTGATGTCTTATTCAGCGTGTATATCACCGGATTTGCCGCGCTGCTCATCACCCCCTACGCGATCAGCCTGACGCAGCGGCGGCTGCGCACCCAGTTGGATAATTATCGTCAGCTCTCCTCGGCTAATCAGGCGCTGTACGATAGTCAGCGCCAGCGGGTGGCGCAGTTCAGCGCGCTCAACGAGGTGCTGATGCGCTTAAACGGCACCCTGTCATTTGATGTCGTGCTCGAAACGATCACTGACTCGGCGCTCATGCTGTCTGGTGGCTCAGCGGTCTCGGTGTTCATGTACTGGGATGATGTCAAAGGCGCGTTGGCACTCGTCCGCAGCAGTGGGCTGAGCCAGCGCTTCACCAGCGATCCGCCGGATCCGCTCATGAGCCAGGCGGCGAGCAAAGGTGCGACCGCGCCGATTGTCCCGCTGATCATCTCCGACGCGGCGCAGAGCGACCAGGCCGCGGGGCTCCGCGATCTGCTGCTCGACGAAGGCAAACGCGCGTGGATCGAGCTGCCGCTGCTGGTCGGCGGCGTGCTGGTCGGCGTGCTGGTACTGTACTTTGACCAGCCCCACGAGTTCGCGCCCGAAACGATTGAAGTGCTGCGCACCTTCGCGAATCAGGTGGCGCAGGCGCTGAGCAACGCGCGGTTGTACGCTATCACCGACGAAGCGCTGGAACGGCGCGTCGGTCAACTGCTGGCACTGGCGGCCATCGGTCACGAACTGACGGCCACCATCGATCTCAAGACGATCTGCAACCTCGTCCTGAATCATGCA
Source organism: Anaerolineae bacterium (assembly GCA_041916315.1). GTDB lineage: Bacteria > Chloroflexota > Anaerolineae > Aggregatilineales > Phototrophicaceae > Flexifilum. The sequence goes on along the minus strand of JAYRZU010000042.1, from coordinate 44,455 downwards.
CTGGACGCCACCCGCTCGACGATGGGGCTGATGCAGCTCTTTGACGAGCACGACCAGACCGAACTGGTGGTCAAACGCGGCTACAACGCGGCTACACTCGACGACCCTATGCCCTATCTGACGGGTGTGGTCGGCGAAGTGCGGCGGCGCGGAGAGCCGATTCTCATCAGCAATGCGGAGGCCGATCCGCAGTCTGCGCGGTTCGCGCTCTCGGCGCAGTCCCAGCTCACCGTCCCGGTGCTGCAGAATAACACGCTGCTCGGCGTCATTCTGCTGCAAAACCCGCAGCCCGGCGCGTTCAGCACCGAAGACATCGATTTCATCATGCAGCTCGCAAATCAGGCAGTGATCGCGCTGGACAATGCGCGCCTGTTCCGCCGCACGATGGAAGCACGTGACCGTCTCCAGTTAATCCTCAACAATGTGCAGGAGGCGATCATCCTGCTGGACAGCACGGGCACGATCACGCTGGCCAACCCGCGCGCCGATCTGCTGGGCTTCAAACCGGAAGCCCTGCTCGACAAGTCGGTGCTGACGCTGATGGAGGAAAACCCGAATTTTGCGGCGGTGCTGGGTTACACGCCGCAGGAATTGACCGAACTGGCACGGCATCTCACGGGCGGTGTAATGCCAGCGGACGAACCAACCAGCTACAGCCTCGAATCGCGGTATCTCGCCCGGCAGGTGATCCCGATTACCGACGACGAAATGCGCGGCGCGCTGCTCGTGTTCTACGATGAAACAGAGCGCATCCACCTGGCGCAAACCCGCGAAGATGTCTCGCGCATGTTGATCCATGACCTGCGCAGCCCGCTCACCGCCGTGACGACCAGCCTCAAACTGCTCAACGAACTGACGCCTAAGGACAGCAACCTGCGCCCGCTGGTCGACTCCACGAGCGAATCCGGGCGGCGGGCTATTCGCAAAATCCTCCAGCGCGTCGACTCGCTGCTCGACGTGTCGCGCATGGAGTCGGACTTCCTCGCGCTGGATGTCGAACCGACCCCGCTCATGGCCGTCGTGCAGATGGCGCGCGAAGAACTTGACCCGATTGCCCAGGAGATCAATGTCGGCATCACCACCGACATCCCGGACGATCTGCCGCTCCTGAGCATCGACTCGGATAAGGTCGAGCGCGTGCTGCTCAATCTGATCGACAATGCGCTCAAGTTCAGTGGGGATGGCACCACGGTAACGATCCGCGCGCAGCACAATGGCGGGCACATGCTGCAAATCGACGTGATCGACCGAGGCCCCGGCGTACCCGACGATTATAAAACGCGCCTGTTTGATCGCTTCGTACAGGTCAAAGATCAGAAGGGGAAGCGGCGCGGCAGCGGCCTCGGCCTGACTTTCTGCCGCCTCGTGATCGAAAATCACGGTGGACGCATCTGGGTGTCGGACAACCCGGCGGGCGGGAGCATTTTCTCATTCACCCTGCCCACGCTCAAAGAGAAAGACAAGACCAAAGAAGTGCTGAAGGCTTAAGACCGACAAGGGTGGGACATGTGAGCGCACATCGCTCTGGTTTCCGATCCCGTTGCTTCCGCAATCTTATGCTCGGCGATGAAAGAATTGCGCTATCATTGCGATAGTGTCAGTCAATATCAAGGAGCTTAACTATGGAACCAGTGACGGGCATCATCATCATCTTTGTGGTGGTCATCGCGGTCATGGGCTTCTTCGCCTTCCGGATGCTCAAACCGGCAGCGGCGAAGCCCGTCCAGGATGAAGCGCAGTCCAAGTAACGGTCTTGCTGCAAGTCAAACCATTGGAACTGGCCGTTCCGGCTGGTTGTCGATCTCTTCTTCAGGCGGATGAGGCTTAGGCCTCATCCGTCTGCCTCCGCTAACCCCAACTGACTGAGAATATTTGCCGCGCGGGCGTCCCACGTATAGTGCGTCATGACCTCGCTAAACGCTGTGTCGGCAAGGCGCTGCCGCAGCTCGAAATCATCACGCAGACGGCGCAGGGCGTCGGCCAGCGCGACCACATCACTGGGCGGCGTGAGCAGCGCCGACTCACCGTCGGTCACGACTTCACGCGTGCTCGGCAAATCGGAGGCGACGATGGCGCGGCGGGCGGCCATGTATTCGAACAGCTTGAGCGGCGAGGCGTGATAGGCGAAGTGCGGCGTGAAAGGAAATGGCATCGTACAGACGTCGAAGGCGCGCAGGTACAGCGGAATCTGATCCGGCGCGACCTGCCCCGCGTACAAGAAATCCTCTTCGGGTAGTCCGGCGGCGATCCAGCGGTCGCGGAGCTGCGCTGCCCGATCATCTGGTCCCCCAACGAGGGCAATCGCCGCGCCGCCGACCTGCGCCAGCGCGTCGACCAGCGTGCCGACACCCTTATCCATCTCCATGGTGTGCAACCGCCCGACATAGCCGACGATGAAGCCTTCGGAGCGCCAGCCAAGCTGCGCCCGCGCCGCCGTTTGTTCCGGCAGGTTAGCGAAGCGATCCCGGCGGACGCCGTCGTGCGCCACGTGCGCCGACTGCGCCCCGCGCGCACGGAGATCAGCGGCGAGCTGCCCGGTGGTCGCGAACACATGCCCAACGCGGCGCACCGTCCAGCGTTGGAGCGTCGCGCCCACGCGCCCGCCCGCCAGTTGATGCGCTTCATAGGCCAGCTTGCGCCGCGGCTTGATGAGGCTCAATGCCAACAAGACCAACGGATCGCGGCTGTAGTACACATCCGCCGAGGAAAACAGCGCACCGATCAGTGCGGAAACTGTGAAGGTGAACAGTTGCAGCAGGAAAATCACCTGCGCCAGCCGATCCGACCGATTCGGCACGAGCGGCAGAAGGTCGAGGCAGGGCAGACGGCGCACGCGAAAATTCCGGCGCACACCGTAGTGCGCCCACACGTCACGAATGCCCGCCAGCACCGCCGTGTTGATGCGATTCGTCACCCACAGTGAGACATCCGCGCCCACGTCGGCGAACGCTTCGCAGTTCTGCATGATTTGCAGACCATGCGCCTTTTCGGTCGGCAGGCGGATGTTGCCGATGTAGATCATGCGCGTCATGCGGGACTCACTGTATGCAGCATCCACACATTCGGCTCGACATAGACCGCGCAGTCGCGTTCGATATCTACCTGTACGGGGACAAGTGCCCCCGGCACGATGTAATCGCCGCTTTCGGGGAAGCGGAGCCCTGCCCACGCCTCCCACTGCGCGACCGTGCCCGGCACGCGCATGGACTGCGGCGCCACCTTGACGATGCGCGCGCCCGCGCGCCAGTGGGCGCGCAGCCACGGATCAAACGGGGCGACCCCATCGGTGTGTTTCCACATGATATAGCGTTCCATCGCCGTGAGCGGGTAGCGGCTTTTAAGGTTGGGGCGCACGGGCGCGATCAACTGCCCGAAGCCGTGCCCCCGCGCCAGATCGCGCATGGCGGCGATCACATGGTGGCTCACGCCCTGTCCCTGATGCGACTGCGCGATGGTGATCGAAATGGCGCACAGGGTATTGGGCGACACCCCCGCGTCTTTCCCAGTGAGCGCCGCTTCCAGACCCCACGCCCAACCCCGATCCGGCAGGTCGCCGCCATTCCAGGCCACCGGCACGCTGTAGCCGTGCGCGATGAGCGTTTCGCCTTCGTACAGCCCGAACTGGAACGCGGGCAGCTCGTCCACCATGCGATCCCAATACAGGGCGGCGGTGTCGTCTTCCAGCATGAAAGGCGCCCAACCGGCCTGCATGATCTGCCACTGCGCGTCGCCATCCATCGGGCGCACATCCGTGGGGATGGCGCGATAGAGTGAAGTCATCCTGCCTAACTCACAATCTGTTGGTACAGGGCTTCGTAGCGATCCGCGACAATGCCCCAACTGTAATGATCTTCAATCAGTTTGCGCCCGTATGCGCCGAGCTGCGCCGCTAAGGCGTGATTATTCAGCAGGCGGATGATCGCGTCGACTACGGCGGCGTCGCTGTCGGCCACCAGCACTTCGTGGCCGTCGCGCGCGTCGATCCCGTCGAGGCTCAGCGGTGAGGCGATCACGGGGCAGGCCATCGCCAGCGCCTCCAGCACCTTGTTCTTGATGCCCGCGCCGAGCCGCAGCGGCGAGACGAACGCCGAGGCTTTGGCGAGATACGGGCGAATATCCGGCACGCGCCCCGGCACGCTGACCGTGTCGCTGTTGAGCGCGCACATCTCCGGCGGCGGCTTGTTGCCGACCAACTGCACTTTCGCATCGGGGATGACTTGCCGCACACGCGGGAGAATGTCAATCGCCAAGCGAATGGCCGCATCGACGTTGGGCGCGTAATCAAAGTTGCCCGTGAACAGCAGAGTCGCCGGGTCACGGGGCTGCTCGGTCTGCGGCGTGAAATAGTTGAGGTCGATGCCGTTGGAAATGACCTCAACCGGGAGTTTCGGATTCAGACGCAGCAGTTCAGCCCGGTCACGGTCGGCGACGACGACCGTTTTGGCATAGGGCGTGAACATCCAGCGTTCAAATTCGCGCGCGACCTGCAGGCGCAGCCACGTGCCTACATCGCCATTTTTGGCGGCGAGGCGGCTCAGGAACAGGGTATAGCTTTCGTACGGCGTGATGAGCATGGGCAGCGGTTCGACGGCGCGCGCAAATTCGTAGACGTGAATGCCCCCGAACAAATGCGCGAGATCGTAAGCATGCGCGTCAAAGGCGCGCTTGATCGCCCGCCACATCTCCGGCGACCACGCTTCGGCTTCGACGCCGGGAAAACGCCCGACCGGGTTGGCGAGGCGACGTAGGTAACTGCCCACCCCGCGCGGCGATTCAGGGATGATGTGAATGTCGCGGAAATGTTCGGCGAACGGTGTGCAGTCCTGTTCGGGATCGCCAAAGGCCAGCAGATCGATTTTGTGGCCGCGCGCCGCGAGTTCACGGGCGAGATGGTAAACGATCAGCCGATCGCCGAGGTAAAGCGGGTAGGGGGTGCAGCGCGATATGAGCAGAATCCGCATGTTGTTCTTCCTACTTAAAGCCGCGCCCCGTCTGACAGCGTCTAGCCCTCCGGAGATGTGAGGGAATCAGGGGTGCAGCTGTGTCTTACTGTCTATGACCGCCGTAAATCGATCCGCCATCGCCTGTGCGGAAAAGCGCGCTTCAACCCGCGCGCGCCCTGCCGTGCCCATACGTGCCCGCAGCGCCGGATCGCGCAGCAGGGCGATCACCTGCCGTGCCAGCGCTGCCGCGTCGCGCGGATCGACCAGATAGCCCGTTTCACCATCGGCGACCGTTTCCGAAGGGCCGCCGCGCCGCGTGCTGACGACGGGCTTACCCGACGCCATCGCTTCCAGGTTGACCATGCCGTAGCTCTCAAAATCGGAGCTGCACACGATCACATCCGCCGCCGCGATGACACATTCCGCATCGGCGCGGAAGCCGAGGTAGATCAGGCGGTCGCGCAGGGCCGCATCTTCGCGAGCGGTCTGCAAAATGCGCTGTTTGTAGGCGGTGTCCGCCGCCGCACCGTGCACATTCTCCCCGGCGACGATGAAACGCGCTTCGGGGATCGCCGCCGCGACGATGCGCGCCATGTCCTGAAACGTATCGTGCCCCTTCACATCCTGAAAGCGCGCGATCAAGGCGACGAGCGGTGTCTCTGCGCTCACGCCCGCATCGGCGCGCACATGCACGCCGTCACGACCGGGGCGGAAGCGCTCGGTATCCACGCCCGGCGGCAGCACTTCGACCTGATCCGGCGGGAGAAACGGCGGATCGCCGAGAAAGCCCTCTTTGATCGCCCACGAGGCCGCGAAGGTGTGATCCGGCTGCGCGAAAAAGCCGCGCTGCCACGCCTTCGGGTGAAACCACCAGCCCCAGCAGGTCCACACCAGCGGCACGCCGACAGCGTGCGCGGCGGGCAGCGCGAACGGCAGGCTGTGATAGTCGCTGTGCACGGCGTGTATGCCCTGCGCGCGGATCAACTGCTCGATGGCGCGGCGAATCGGGAACTGCGCATAGAGCGCCGGGATGAAGTAGACGCTCGCCCCGCGAAACGCGCGAATGTGAACGGGCCAACCGTGTGCGCGCCAGCGTTCGGCCAGCTGTCCATCATGCGGGATAAGCAGGTGGGGCACAAAGCGTGCCGGGTCGAGATGTTCGACCAGCGTCAGCAGCGACGTTTCGCCGCCGCCCAAGCCCACATACGTCGTGATGAACAGCAAATTCCGTCGTGACACAATGCCTCGTCATGAAAAAGGACTGAGGACTGAGGTGAAAGGACTGAGTGATAATCAGGCGGTCGTCTCCCTGATCAAGCTGGATTTCTCAGTCCTCAGTCCTTTTGGTTCGCGTCAGTCTACCACTTCACAAATGTATAAGCTACGTCCGGAGATGCCCTCCGGGTCGCGCAGCACGACTTTAAAGCCGCTCCGCTCGACGGCGCGGCGATACTGTTCGTCGGTGAACAGGCCGAGACGGTGCGTCTCGTCAAACGTGAAAATGCCGTCCGCCACCGCGACCATGTAGCGAAAGTCGAGGACCGACACCGTGCCTTCGATGCGCGAGACATTCATCCGGGCGATTTTGAGATCCGGCTCGTCGACGAAACGCGCGTGCACTGTATCCGGCACGTACTCATCCGGCGAAAACCACGCTTCGAAGATCAAAATGCCGCCTTTGACGAGATGCCGCCGGAAGGCTTCGGCGGCCTGCTGCAAACGCGCTTCTGTTTCGACGTAGCCGATAGCGCTGAACAGGCAGGTGATCACATCAAACTGTTTGCCGAGGCTGAAGCTGGCTATGTCGGCGTGGTAGAGGAGGAGGTCGGGCAGGCGGTCATGCGCGATGGCGAGCATTTCCTCGTCGAGGTCAAAGCCCTGCGCGTTATAGTAGCGGCGCAGGTAGCGCAGATGCTGCCCGGTCCCACACGCGGCATCCAGCAAACGCGAACCGACCGTCCGCTTATACCGCTGAATAAGTTCGTGGATGTAAGCGGATTCGCCCGCATAATCTTTAGAGGCATAAATGAGATCGTAAAATTCAGCAGATTTAGTGAACATCCGCGACTCCTCATTCGCTTCTGCTACTAGCTTAACATCATTACTTAGCGGCCTTCATGCGTGATTCTGCGCGTCCGGCGGCGCTGCATTCCGACCAGCGCGACCCGGGTTGTTTCTATGCCGCTCGATCTGATATTATCCCGCGCATGAGACGATTTGCACTGTTTATGTGTCTAATTTTTACACTTGTCCTGCGCGTCAGCGCTGCGCCCGGTTTCCCATCCGCGAATCCGCTGGCTGCACCGCTCCTCGCGCTGGACGTGGCTGCATCCGATCACCTCACGCTCTACGATGTGACCAATGACGCCTACCGCGATCTCACTTTCGGGCGAACGATCCACCGCGTGTGGGGCTTCACACCAGACGGCTGCCGTCTGATTTTCACCTTGGGGAATAATCCGGCGCGGCTGTATACGGCGCGCCTCGACGGGAGCGATCGGCGTGAACTGGTGCAGTACACGGGCAATACGTGGAGCGTGTGGGATGCGCACATGCAGCCCAACGGCGACCGCATCGCCTTCACGCTGATCGACACCGATGGCAACGGCGAGCAGCGCCATCGTCTCGCCGTGGTGAGCGTCAACGGGGGCGAACCCGCATTTTTGAGCGTGACGGGCGACGAACACACGCCACGCTGGTCCGCGGACGGCCAGTGGATTGTGTACGTGTCCTACGAAACGTCGCCGGAAGGCAGCCGCGAAGCCGACCTGTGGATGGTCAGCGCGGACGGGGTCAACAAGTACCGCATGACCAATTTCAACGCGGGCAGTGTGAGCATGCCGCGTCCGTCACCCGATGGCGACCTGATCGGCTTCGTGTATTCACCTTCGCCCAACAATGACCAGTTCTGGATGATCGGCGCGCAGCCCGACGCCCTACCGACCCAGTTGAGTTACAACGCCGTGCTGGCGCTCGATTTGACGTGGCTGCCGGACAGCAGCGCCATGGTCGCCGCCGCGCGGGATATGGAGGGAATCGCGGAGAATCGGCTGTGGCGGATTCCGCTCGTCGGCAATGCCGACTCCGACGCGGCGCAGATTCCGGTCGATGCGGCGTTGAGTTATCTCGATTATCCGCGCTTTGATCTGGGGTGGCTGGCGTTCCGCAGTGAGTACGGGCTGGAACTCCTGAATATGAATGACGGCACATGGCGCACGCTCGACAATGCCGCGAATACACCGCCCGTGTGGAGTCCCGCTGGATTTGCGGGCGAATCCGCCTGCCCGGCGTGAGGTTTAGCGGCGCTTGCGATATTCGCGTTCGTCAAACTCGATCTCGTCGGCAAATTCGCTGTCGTCACTGAGCGTCAGATCCGGATCCCGCTTCGCCTTGTGAGAGTATTCGTCGGCGCGGGTTTCAGCAAGGGCGTGGTAGTAGGCGTTCCGCTCCAGTTCTAGCTCGCGGCGGATAGCCCGCTCGATCCATTCGCGATATGCGACTACTGCCGCGTGACTGATCACGATCAGGAACCAGACGATGCCGACTACCGGAATGATGCCGGTATAGCCCAAACGCCCGCTGATCAGTGTCACAAAGAGGAACCATAGTCCGGCGTGGATCAGCAGCCGTACACGCCGCTGAATCCGCCGCTTAACCCGTTTCTCAATGGCAGCTTCTCGTTCCGGGCTAATCTCCATCAGTGTCGCCTCTGATAGTGATGCGCATCACGTTCGACTGCCGCTTCGGAAACAGCATCATCCATCAACGTGAGGTACGGATCGCGCTTGGGTTTTTCGTCGGTCAGCGTACCGAGCGCCGTCTCGGCGATGCTGCGATAATAGGCAAACTGCTCTTTTTCCACGGCGCGGCGCACGGCAAAATCCAGCCACTCGGTATAGATCAACCCGAGCGTATGGAGGCCAACTGCCACCATCCACAGCATACCCACCTGCCGAAAAAACGGATCGATGTTCCAACTCGCGCCGAGCCACGCACAGTAAACAATGAACGCAGTGAAATTGACCAGCAGCAGCAGGCGCCGCTGATAAGCGCGGCGGATACCGCGCGCAATTTCCAGTTCGTGATCGCGTTCCATCAGCGGCGCTTCCGATATTCGCGCTCGTCATACTCCAGCGCGTCTTCCAATTCGCCGTCGTCGTTCAGCGTCAGCCGCTGATCGCGCTTGGGTTTCTCGTGGCGAATTTCCGCGAGCACCGTCTCGGCGATGGCGCGATAGTAGGCATTACGTTCTTTCTCCAGGGCGCTGCGCACGGCGCGTTCCGCCCATTCCCAGTACATGACCAACACGCTGTGGATGACGAACGCCATAAACCACAGCACGCCGACCACCGCGAAAAAGTCGCTGATGTAATAACGGCCGCTGATCGTCGCTCCGTAGACGAACAACAAGGCGAAATCGGCCACCAGCAGCATCCGCCGCCGAATGCGCCGCCGCACCTGCCGCTCAATCTCAATTTCTCGTTCCCGGTTATAGTCTGACATGCGCTTCCCCCGCTGGTTCTTACTCAAATTATACGCAGTAGACGCCTGCCGCGTTGCATAGCGACCGCGTGGTTTGAGTCCGGCTCCTTGCTTTTTTACTCAAAATCGAGCAATCTGTGTCAAATTTCTTTCCATACAACAAGGTCATTTCCATGTCTACCATTCGACTGCTCACCGAAGTGCCGGGACCGAAAAGCCGCGAAATGACGGCTCGGCGCGAAGCCGCGACTCCGCGCGGCGCGTCGAAAGTCTCCGCGATCACGATTGAGCGCGCCGACGGCGCCGTGCTCACCGATGCCGACGGCAACACCCTGCTCGACTTTGCGGGCGGGATTGGGGTGCTGGCGGTCGGTCACTGCCCGCCGAACGTCGTCGCCGCGATCAAAGATCAGGCCGATAAGCTGATCCACTTCTGCGCGATCATGGGCACGTACGAACCCTACGTGCAGGTCGCGGAAATGCTCAATGCAGTCACGCCGGGGAGCTTCCCCAAGAAGACCATCCTGCTCAACAGCGGCGCAGAAGCACTAGAGACGGCGGTCAAGGTGGCGCGCAGCTACACCAACCGCTCCGCGATCATCGTGTTCGAAGGCGCGTATCATGGGCGCACGAACCTCACGCTGTCGATGACGAGCAAATACGGCCTGTTCAAGAAGGGGTTCGGCCCGTTCGCGCCGGAGATCTATCGCCTCCCGTTCCCGAACCTGTACCGCCGCCCCGACGGCCTGAGCGAAGAGGCGTTCGTCGACGATGCGATCCAGCGGTTGGAAAATGCCTTCATCGCGCAGGTCGATCCGAGCGCGGTTGCGGCGATTGTCATCGAAACGGTGCAGGGCGAAGGCGGGTTCATCCCCACGCCGCCGCGCTTCCTGCAGCGCATCCGCGAACTGTGCGATGAGCATGGCATCGTCATGGTGTCGGATGAAGTGCAGTGCGGTTTCGGGCGCACCGGGCGCATGTTCGCCGTCGAGCACTACGGCATCGTGCCGGATCTGATTTGCATGGCAAAGTCACTCGCCGCGGGCATGCCGCTCGCCGCCGTGACCGGACGCGCCGAGATCATGGATGCACCGCATCCGGGCGGCCTCGGTGGGACGTACAGCGGTAATCCGCTGGCCTGCGTCGCCGCCATCGAGGCGATCAAGATGATCAACGCGCCGGACTTCCTCGAACATGCGAACCATGTCGGCGTGCGCCTGCGCGACCGTCTGCTGCGTATGCAGGCCGAACTGCCGATCATCGGCGATGTGCGCGGCCTCGGCCCCATGCTGCTGATCGAGTTCGTCAAAGACCGCGCGACCAAAGAACCCGCCACTGCCGAAACGCCGCTGATCGTCAACGAGGTGCTCAAGCGCGGCGTGGTGACGATTCGCGCGGGGTTGTACAGCAACTGCCTGCGCTTCCTGCCGCCGCTCAATATCACCGACGACCAGTTGGACGAAGGCCTGAACGCCATCGCCGACGCGATCCGCGCGGTGGTCAGTCAGCCCGTGGTGTAGAACAGGAACCTCACCCCGTTTCGCTGCGCTCAACCGCCCCTCGCCCTCTGGAGAGGGGCAACACCGTCGTAGTTCAGGTCCCTCTCCATCCGGAGAGGGACGGCTTGCGGATCAAGCAGGGTGAGGTTGCGTCCCCCGTCCGCTACAACACCAAATTTTGCGTAAATGCCCAATGTGACATTAATTGCTCTCGAATAGAACTCGGTGTAGACTGATCACAGATCCGTGTAGATAGAGAGCGAATCGTCGTGGTCGATAATGTCGTCCTCAGCGCCAGTCCTGCGAACATTCATGAATGTATTGACCTTGCTCGTGAGCATGAATTGGGGATTGAAGTGATGGCGTTCGCGTTTCCGGCAGCGTTGGATGGCGACTGGCGGACGCTGATGGAGCAGTATCGCACATGGCTCAAACCAATCACCGGAGCGGTCACGCTGCACGGTCCATTCATGGATATGGCGCCCGGCAGCCCGGACAAACAGATCATCGATGCGACGCTCAGCCGCTTCAAGCACGCGCTGCAGATCGCGCATGATCTCGAAGCCGAGAAGATCGTCTTTCACGCAAACTTCCTTTCGCAGGTGCATTCGGAAGACTACCGCCTCGGCTGGACGAAACGAAATATCGATTTTTGGGGACCCCTCGCCTCCTATGCGGCGCTCCTCGGCGTGACCATCGTCATCGAGAACATGTGGGAGTCCGACCCCTATCTCATCGCCGATGTGCTCAAAGCGATTGATCACCCGCGCCTGCGCGCCTGCCTCGATGTTGGCCACGCGCACCTCTATTCACGTGTCCCGTTCGAAACCTGGGTGCGCGTCACCGCGCCGTACCTCGTGCATGTACACCTCAATAACAACGACGGTGAAGATGATGTGCATCGCGGCCTCGTGGATGGTGTCATGGACTACGGGCGCATCCTGCCGCTGCTGCGCGCCCTCCCCGAGCCCGCCACCTGGGTGCTGGAGATGGATCGCGTCGTCGATATGCGCGCCAGCCTGCCCCATTTCGATCTGCGCGTCTCTCAGGCTGAATAACCCCTCGGTAGTGCCGCCGCCCGGCTCACGTTGAGTCGGGCGTTTTTGCTGCTCGCTACCGACCGTGAAAACGTCCGGGGTGGAGCGCCTTAGCCACTTGGCCAAGCCGAAAAATCACTCAGAAATCCGCGCCCCCTTGTCACTCATCACCATTTAGAATCATATTAAGCTCCACACACGGTGAAGCGTTCAAGGGAGGTATTGTTATGTCGAAACGGTTTCTAGTGGTGTTGGCGGCGCTGCTGCTGGTGGTGGGCGCGCTGCCCCTGAGTGCGCAAGAAGTGACCCAAACCCCCGGCGGTGAAATGGGGAATACGGGCATGATGTCGGACGTGACGCGCGTGCAGATCGGCCATTTTGCGCCGGATGCGCCGCCGGTGGTCGCATATATCAATGGGCAGGCGGTGCTGGAAGCGCTCACCTACCCGGCGCTGACCGGGTGGCTGGAATTCCCCGGCACATCGCTCAATCTCATGTTCGTACCGGAAGGCGCGCCGGAAGATCAGGCGGTGCTCGGCCCGGTGACCGTGAGCAACACGCTCGGCGGCTGGCTGACACTGGTCGTGGCGGGTTCAGCGACAAATGGTACGCTCGGTCTGTACGCGCTCAATCAACCCGCGGGCGGTCTGGCACCGAACTGCGCGCGCGTGCTCGTCTTCCACGGCGTAGAGGGTGGGCCGACGGTCGATTTGCAGGATGCGGGCGGTCTGTCGTTTGGCGCCAATCTCGCCTTCCCCGGCAGTGGTGGCATGAGCGGCGATCTGCAGGCGACCCAGGAAGCGGGCGGCACAGCGAGCGGTCAACCGGGCATGGCGACGATGAGCACGGCTTGCGCCATGACGGGTATGGACAGCGGCATGAGCGGCGATGCCATGGCGACGCAGGACGCCGGAATGATGGGCACGCAGGAAGCGGGGATGGCCGACGGCCAGACGATGGGCAATATGGTCATGTCTGGCATGCGCGATTATTCGCAAGGGCAGTCGCTCACCTGCTCGCTGATTGCCACGCTCAACACGGGGGATGCGATGATGAGCGGTGACGCGCAGGCGACGCAGGACGCCATGGCGACCGCTGAACTCGGCGCGGCGGAGAGCCCCGTAGGCGCGGACGCCGGGTCAATGCTCGGCACGTACAACAACTGCGCCTATGTGATCGATGTGCCCGCAGGCGCGGGCACGTTCGGCGCATACGCGGATGGCGGGCTGCTCGCGGATTTCGGCACCACCGAATTCACGGCGAACACCTACACCTTCGTCGCGCTGATCGGCACGACGGACGCGCCGCAGGTGTTCACCTTTACGCTGCAAGGCACAGATGTCGACACACTGCTGGCGAATGAACAGCAGCGCATGGGCGGCATGGGTGATACGGGCAGCGCCGGTCAGGCCACGCAGGAAGCGGGCGGCTCTGGCTGATCGCTCTCGTAAGTTAACTTCACATGAGTTAGGGATAAAACAGCCGAGTGGAGACCACTCGGCCCGCCTGCCGCTCGTATCCGACCCCACCCCCGACCCCTCCCCGAATTCGGGGAGGGGAGACAGATTTCCCCCTCGCCCCGCTTGCGTGGGAGAGGGGCCAGGGGGTGAGGGGTGTCAATTCCGACTGGGACAGATCTACGATTCGCTTATCCCTAACTGACGTTAACTTCCTCTCCTCTTTGAACAGGGGCGCACGGTTGTGCGCCCCTGTTCCCTTTAGCCCGTGGGACGCCATGCAGGCGCGGCATCAACCGCCCGGTCGAAGGTGAGGCGGCGCAGCGACCTTTCCCCATTCAGGCCGACGACATACAGTTCGGACATGCCCTCGCGGTACGAAACAAAGGCCAACTGCTGACCATCCGGCGACCACACAGGGACATCGGCGTACTCGCGCCCGGTGCGCACCAGCAAACGTTCGTTCCGGCGGCTGCTGTCGCTAATCCAGATGCCCCAGGCGCCCTCCCGATGCGCCAGAAAGGCGATCTGATTGCCATCCGGCGAATACACGCGGCTGAAACTGCCCGGTTCAATCGCCAGATCGATCACCACGCCGATCGGCGGCAAGCCCCCGCCCGCAACCTGCTCCATATTCGTGCCATCCACATTGATTGCGTAGATCACGCCATTGCCTTCGTGCAGGGCGAAGAACACCACGCGCTGGCCATCGGCTGACCACGCGGGATTGGTGTATACGCCATCGTTAGGCGTGAGGCGGCGCACATTCCGCCCGGTGCGGTCCATGAGGAAGATGTCCGGGCGACCGTCGCGATCCGACATGAAAGCGATCAGCGTGCCATCCGGCGACCACGTCGGCGTGGCGTCGTGCGCCTCGTGCTGCGTCAGGTTGTGCGCTAACCCCAAACGCACATCCAGCACATAAATATCCGAATTGACGTGCTGATACGACATATAGGCGATTTCGGCGCGCGGCAGCGCATCACCGATCCCCTCCGCCACTCCGATCAACAGGGCGCACAGGGCGGTGACGACTCCGCTGACGAGCAGGAATCGGCGCATCGGTTGTCTCCGCGTATTTTGTGTATTGTACGCGGAAAATGATCGGTGGGTTCAGAAGCCGCCGCCGAACGCGCGCCAGCGCCCGGTCAGGCCGCCGAAATCGTCGACGAGCAGCACGGTCTGCGCGCGCCCCGGCAGATAGATCGCCCGCCCGCGTTCAAACGCGAGGATCGACACGGTGTCGCCCGCTTCCGGCACGACCGCCCAACCGAGGGCGGCGCGCACGTCGAGATTCGTGCGCCACACTTTGCCAAAGCCGCGCACGGGTTCAAGGAGCCCCGCGGGCGGGACTTCGCCCATGCTGTCCGGATCAATGCCGGAGGTCCAAGTGTCGGTGAACACGCGGAAGGTGCCGTCATTGGACAAACTGTAGATCTGCCCCGGCGAGCCTGCGAGGTAGACCATCAGCCCGCGTTCGAACAACTGCGACGCGCCGCTGCTCTGCGTGGCGGCAATGCTCAACGGACAGCCGATCTGACTTTGCAGCACCGGATCGACAGCGAGCACCCCGCTCAATGTGGCGGGTGGCGGAATCATGCAGATGACCGGAGTCGCCGCGCTGGTTGTCGGAAAGCCGACCGCAGCGGGCGTGCCAAAATCCGGCGGGAGAGTCACGATCACATTGCGTCCGGCGATCTGCGTTTGCTCGGCGATATAAAAGGCGGTCAAGGTGGGCGCGTTGTAGAGCTGTTCCGGCGGGAGAATCGTCGTCCGCGCGGCCAATTCGCCGAGCGAGCCCATTCCGGAGAGCGGCATCGTCGGCGTGAACGTCGTGGTTGGCGGCACGGTGTTGGTGTTGGTGATTGTCAGGCTGGGCGTGCGCGTGACCGTCGGCGTGTGCGTGCTCGTCAGCGACGGCTGCGGCGTCCACGTGGGGGACGGCGTCGCGGTGGCAGTCGGCGGCGTAGTCGGTTCAGCGACAGTCGGGGGTACGGTCGGCGCGAGGGTCTCGGTCGCCGTGGGCAGCGCCGCGACTTCCAGCGTGGGCGGCATATCCGTCGCTGTGGGGGGCGCCGTGAGCGTCGGCAGCACCACCACGGTCGGCAGACCGGGCGCGGGCGTCGACTGGCAGGCGGCCAGCAGCAGGAGCAGGCAGGTCAAGGCAAATTTACGCATCATGCGCGTGATTATAAACGCGAATCCGCTATACTCAACGCAGGCCAGACAACACCTTTGTCCTATCCCAACCCGCCGCCTGTAACCGATAACTCTCTTCTGTGGAGCGATTGTATGCCCGAAGCGAATGATATTTTGCTGACGTTCATTCACATCACTGATACGCACATCAGCGCCGACCCGCGCTATAACGCCGCGGGCGGCAGTCACACGCCGCTGTTCGGCGCCAAGGCGCTGGTCAAGCGGTTGAACGAACTACCCTTCAAGGCTGATTTTGTGCTGCATACGGGTGATGTCTGCTACGACCCTGATCCAACCGCGTACGAGGCGGCGCGCGATATTTTCGCCGAGCTCACGCTGCCGATTTACTACCTGAACGGCAACCACGACGACAAAGCCGCCTTACAGCGCGTGCTGGTCGGGCGCGAGCCGCAGCCCCGCTTCGATCAGGAGTTTGAGGTCAACGGCGTGCAGATCGTGTGCCTCGACAGCCAGCACCCGAGCAAAGAAGTCGTTGGTCAGGTGACAGCGGAGCAGTTACAGCGGCTGGAAGCTATCGCGCAGGCCGATGATCCGCGTCCGCTGGTGGTGGCGACGCATCACAATGTGCTGCCCATCGGCGTGCCGTGGTGGGACGAGTTCATGGCGCTGGAGAACGGCGCGGACTTTCACCGCACGCTGCTGCCCGCTCGACCGCGGCTGCGCGGGGTGTTTCACGGGCATGTGCATCAGGCGACGCAAACGTATCGCGATGGCATCGTCTACACGAGCGGCTTGAGCAGTTGGTATCAGCTTCAGGCCATGCCGGGACAGGATCACACCATTGAGGATCGCACGGCGCTGCCCGGTTTCAATGTGGTGATGGTCACGCGCGCGCAGACCTTCATCCGCACGCACA
This sequence comes from Anaerolineae bacterium, assembly GCA_041916315.1. GTDB lineage: Bacteria > Chloroflexota > Anaerolineae > Aggregatilineales > Phototrophicaceae > Flexifilum. The sequence continues at coordinate 27,961 of JAYRZU010000042.1, read as the reverse complement.
CCTATGTCGTGGAAATTGATATTGAGGGGTAGCGCCCCGTACAGAGTGTCCTGACTATCGCACCACCAACGCAATTGCAAGCGGACGCGATAAATCGCGTCCCTAGGAGAAAACCATCTTTGTGTAGGGACGCAATTCATTGCGTCCGCGCTCCCTACCCGCTTGCCTCACTCGCTAGCGGGAGGGGCAAGCCCCTCCCCTACATTCTGATATCTCGTAGTAAACCGTCGCCCCTCAGTTCTCCTCTAGGAGGAGGGGATGCGTTCTACCATGCGTAGGCTTCAGGGGCCGTGCCGCCGGGGCCGGGGAAGATTTCGTCCAACTGCTTGAGCTGTTCCGGCGAGAGCTTGATCGTCATGGCGTGCAGGCTGTCCGCGAGCTGACCCGACGTGCGCGGCCCAATAATCGGCGCGGTGACGGCGGGTTGATGCAGCAGCCACGCAATGCCGACATCGGCGGGCTTTTCGCCCAGCTCTTTGCAGAACGCCTCGTACTTCTCAATCTTCGCGTGATGCTTCTCGATTTCCTTCTGCATGCGTTCGCTGGCACGCCGACCCGCCGCCTGCTTTTCGAGCACGCCGCCGAGCAGACCACCCGCCAGCGGGCTCCACGGGATCAGGCCGAGGCCGTAGTGCTGGCACGCCGGGATGACTTCCAATTCAATGGTGCGTGCGTTGAGGTTGTACAGGCTCTGCTCGCTGACCAAGCCGTAGAAGTGGCGCGCTTTGGCCGCTTCGTTGGCCTGCGCGATATGCCAGCCCGCGAAATTGCTGCTGCCCACATACAGCACCTTACCTTGCTGCACGAGCACTTCCATTGCCTGCCAGATTTCGTCCCACGGCGAGAAGCGGTCGATGTGATGCATCTGGTACAGGTCGATGTAATCGGTCTGCATGCGCTTGAGGCTCGCTTCGCACGCCTTGCGGATATGCAGCGCGGACAGGCGCCGTTCGTTCGGCCAGTCGCCCATGTCGCCGTAGACTTTGGTCGCGATCACGACTTTGTCACGGCGGCGGCCACCCTGCGCCCACCAGCGCCCGATGATGTTTTCGGTGACGCCTTCGCCCTTCTTCCAACCATAGACATCGGCGGTATCGAAGAAGTTAATGCCCTGTTCGAGCGCTTCATCCATGATCACATACGAATCGGCTTCGGTGGTCTCCGGGCCAAAGTTCATCGTTCCGAGACACAGGCGGCTGACCTTCAGCCCCGTGCGACCAAGCTGTGTATATTCCATCGTGTAATGGCTCCTTGTATGAACCGTCTCCGACCTTCAATGCCGAGACGCGGAAAGAAACTCTGCATTCGATTTCAGATGCAATTCTGACGCACTTCAGGTAAAATTGCATTATCTGGGAGTGAATAGTTTCGATGCGGTATGCTGTCCGGCGACGTAGCGAGAAGGCGCTTGACCAGACGCGAAAACCGGGCATCCCAAGGCATATGGCAGACGGTGGTGCGATTCCACCCACTTCCACACACGCAGCCGGGCGATCATGTGATCGCCCGGTTTTGCTTTGTAACCCACACTGCTTGCTGCGCTTGCCCCACCTCAAAATCCGGGCAGAGATGGGAGTTCTGAATCTCAGGATGCATGTGTAGGGGCGAGGCTTGCCTCGCCCTCTCACGGGAGGGGCAAGCCCCTCCCCTACATTCTGTTGCCTCGGATTGAGCTGTCGTCCCTGCAGCCGCATTCAAAGAGGGGCTAGGGAACGAGGTTCGTTACGACTTGAAGTTGATTTTCTCGTTTTCGCCGCCCTCGAACTGTTTGCCTGTCGCGATGGCCTTAAGGAAGCCCACCAGCGTCACAAACTTGTTCGACGGCGCATCCCAGTACTCGGCGCGGTCGACGGCGACCTGCAGCAGTGCGATATCCGGCGTGTCGAGGCCATCCGGGAACCACGCCTTGTAGATGTTGTCCCAGTACTTCTCCATCGTCTGGCGGTCGCGCACGAGCAGCGCCCGCCCGGAGACCGAAACAAAGCGATTGCTGCCGGGGTCGGCGTAGCTGACATTCACCTGCCGATCCTGCTGCACGTCCTGCACTTTGGGGGATCGACCATAGGTGAAAAACCACAGGTAGTGCCCGTCAAAATCTTCCAATTGTGTGCCCATCGGGCGGCTGCGCAGTGAGCCATTGTTTTCGTCAACCGTCGTGAGCATGGCGATTTTGATGTCCTTGATCAGCTCGCGGAATTTCTCAATATCACCCTGACCGTTTTTCTGTTCCATCGCTACCAATACCTCGTCACCTAGTTTACGAAATTAATTTTATAATAAAGTGACCGACCAAGGCAACGATATATCATCAAACATTCATGCGTTACGCGCCCGTGTAGACCACCCGCCACACGAAGCCATACACATAATCGACCACGACGAGGTTGCCCGCCGGGTCAAACGTGACATCGGAGGGCCGAATTAGTCCAATCACGAAGGCTGACGGCACGTACTCCGGCGACTCAGCAGCGCGCGGATCGATGTGCACGACGCGCTGACCACCCTCCACGCCATTCCACAGCGCCACAAACAGGTGATCGAACAGGTTGACGGGGTAAGCATTCCCCGTGTTGACCGCCACGCCACGCGGCAGGCTCATGTTCGGCAAGCGGACGAGGTCCGGCTGCGTGACGATGATCGCGGGCTTGATCCAGCACTCCGTACAGCCATAGTCGAGCCAGTAGGGGAAGCCGAAATGCGCGGCATCAGCTAACCGCAGCACGCGGTTGCCCCCACCCGTGATCAAACCGCTGTCCGCCGCGTAGAGCGTGCCATCACCCGCCAGCGCCACATCAACCGGGTTGCGGATGCCCTGCGCATACACCGTGTATTCGCCCGTGTGCGGCTGAATGCGCAGCACCGACGCCTCGAACGGCTGCATATTGATCACGCCCTCGGCGGAGCGCGTACGGTTTTCGGCATGGTCGCTCAACGCGCCGAGGCCGAGATACAGGTAGCCATCCGCGCCGAAGGTCAGGCCGTTGGGCTGGTTGTCGATGATCTGGTAGCAGCACGGCAAATCGGTGATGACGGGCGTGACTGCGCCATCCGGGTCGACACGCCACACGCCGCCGCCCGCCTCCAGCGTCAGCCGCGCGCTGACGTACAACACATCCGTTCCCGGTTGAAACGCTAGGCCGTACGGCGACACAAAATCCCCTGCATAGCGTTCCGTGGAGCCATCGGCGTTCATGACATAGACCGCGCCGTTCCGCGTGCCGTTTTCGAGCACCGTGGCATACAGGCGACCATCCGGCCCGTAGGTGATCTGGATCGGCTGGCCGGGGAAGCGCCCGACGGCCTCCACCTGAAAACCGTTCGGGACTTGAATGCGCCGCGCCCACCCGGTGAGATCATCCGCGCACGGAAAATCATCGCACGACCAGCCAGTGACATTGGCGAAGGGCGCCTCCGCCAGCGGGATCGCCGCGGGCGCGCCAAAGGGGGCGGCGGGCGTGAGTGTCCACAAGGGTTGCGTTGGCACGGGTGTGTTCGTGGATGTCAGCGTCGGCGAGGGCGTGATTGTCGGCGAGGGCGTGAGCGTGGGCGTCACCGTGAAAGTCGCTGTCAGGGTCGGCGTGACCGTCAGCGTGGGCGATGGCGTGAGCGTCGGTGTCTCGGTGTAGATCGGCGCGCTGCTCACCTGCACAATCGGCGTGGCGCGGAAGGTCGACTCGGTCGCCGGGGCACAGGCCGCGATGAGCAAGAGGCTCAACCCAAAAACGCACAGGCGCACGGACGCAAAGAAATATCTGGTCAAAAAAGTCTCGCATTCAGCTAAACCTCACCCCCTAGCCCCCTCTCCGTGGGGAGAGGGGGAACGGCATACATGTGTAAAGTCCACTCTCCTCTTTTCGGAGAGGGGATTTAGGGGTGAGGTTGGAATCAAAAACGCCTGCGATTATACACAGGCGTTTAGAGATACGGATGGGGTCGCTTTACATCAGCGTGTTATACGTGCCATAGCTGAACTTCTGGATGGCCTCGAAGGCGGCATCCTGCACGAGCGTGCTCTCGTCCTGCAGCCGATCCGCGAGCGGTTCGACCGCCCGGCGGTCACCGAGTTCAGCCAAGCCGACAATCGCGGCGCGGCGCACCCATTCGTTCGGGTCGTTCAGCGCGGCGAGCATGGCATCGAACGCGGCCACATCACCAATGCGACCGAGCGCTTCGACGGCGACTTCCCGCAGCGTGTCGCGGTAATCGCCCGTCAGCCCGATCAGCGGCTCAATCGCGCGCGCATCCTTCAGCCAGCCGAGCGCCTCCGCCGAGGCGGTTTGCAGGGCTTCGCTCTGCCCGCCGAGCAGATCGATCAGCATGTGGACGCGGTCGGTCGCGCCTGCCTTGCCGAGCAAGCGGATCAGGTAGGCGTGCTGCGCTTCGTCCATCGTCTGCGTGTCAATCGCGTGCAGCACCTGATTCACCACGGCCTGATCGCCGAACTGTACCAGTTCGAGCAAGCCCATGCGCAGCCGGAGGCCGATATTCAGCTTGAGCAGCTCCCACACGCGGCTGTTGAAGTTTGACGTCAGCATGTTGACCATCGGCAACGCCGCCTGTTCCGCGCGCAGCTTGATCAAGCCGGAAAACGCCGCATACTGCACCTTCGCGTTGGTGTCGGCCAGCAGTCCGATCAACGGATCGGCCGCCCGGCCATCACTGGACGCGCCGAGCTTCTGCGCGGCTTCGTAGCGCACTGCGGGGTCGCTATGGCGGACATCAACGATCCATTGTTCGTACATGGTCACAACTCCACTTCACTGGCGTTTTAGAGATTCTGGGGAACGATAACAGTATACGACTCCCATATTAGAAGTCCAGTAACACTGTATCAGAATCCTACTTGAAATCCTCGGAATCGAGCAGAATGGTCGTCGGGCCGCTGTTGTGAATTTCGACCTGCATCATTGCCCCGAACACGCCCTGTTCGACCCGTGTGATCCCTTCCGCGCGCAGCCGTTCCGCGAAGTAGTCGACGAGCGGAGAGGCGATATCCGGGGACGCAGCGTCGGTGAAACCGGGACGACGACCGCGGCGCGCATCGGCGTACAGCGTGAACTGCGAGATCACCAGTACGCCGCCGTTCGTCTCCAGCGCGGAGAGGTTCATTTTGCCTTGCGCGTCTTCGAAGACGCGCAGATGCGCCGTCTTTTTGGCGAGCAGTTCGGCTTCTGCCTGCGTATCGCCATGCGTCACGCCGACGAGCGCAACATAGCCATTATCCACGGCGCCGACGATCTGCCCGTCGACCGTGACGCTGCCCTTTGAAACCCGCTGCAATACGACGCGCATATCGTGATCCTGGGTGCTGTAGCCAACTTCACCTCACCCCCTAACCCCCTCTCCGTAGGGAGAGGGGGAATGGCGAAGGTGTTTGAAGTCCCCTCTCCTCGTTTCGGAGAGGGGATTTAGGGGAGAGGTCTGTCGCCCGATCTTACGCTTTCGCCGCGCTGACTGTCAACCGCACGGGGAAAAACGGGGCGGCAGTCACCAATTCACAGGGATCACGAATATCGACTTTGCGGGGTGACAGCGGTGACGTACAATGGTGATCGAAGTGGAGAGTAAAAAGTTGATGGCTGGAAGCCTTTTCGATAACCGTTACCGATATGACTACATTTACCCGCGCGGCCGCTCCGGGGAGACGCTCCGCGCGGTTGACACGCAGGATGGCGACCGCCCGGTCGTGATCAAGCGGCCCGCGCCGCAGGACGCGCCGCCGATTCGCTTTGGGCAGGAAGTGAGCATCCTCAACGAACGCAAGGCGCTCACACGGCTGGCCGGGCATGCGGTGGTGACTGCGCTGCTCGGCAGCGGGCAGTTCACGATTGGCGGCATGGCGCACCAATACATTGTGATGGAGCGCGCGCAGGGCGTGATCGTGGCCGATCATGTGCTGGAACTGGCCGGGCGCGGCGAACGCCTGCCCGAACTGGAAATGCTCGTCATCGTCGACAGCCTCCTCGACCTGCTGTTCACCGCGCACGCACACGACATCGTCTACAACGACGTCGACGCCAAGCACCTGTTCTGGGATCGCGACGCCTACCGCCTCAAGGTGATCGACTGGGGGAACGCCGTGTTCCTCGAAGGCGACGACGTGACCGCGCAGGGCATCAGCCGCCAAACCGATGTGTTTCAGGTGGGCGAACTCCTCTACTTCATCCTGACGGGCGGCGGGCGACTGGAAACGCCCCGTGACGCGGGCGACGAGTTCCGCGTGAACTTCGGGCACGACGCCGAGCACATCCATTCGCGCCTCGCGGCGATCATCAGCCGCGCCGCGCATCCGAGCCCCCGCCTGCGCTACGGCTCGATTGCCGAACTGCGCAAAGACCTCGCCGATTATCGTTCCCCGCTGGAACGCGAACGCAACAGCACACTCGGGCGCGTTAACGAACGCCTGCGCCGTGAGCTGAGCAAAGACGAACTCAACGGGTCGCTGAAGATGCTCGACAACATCTTCGCCATTGATCCCGGTTACCCGCCCGCGCGCACGGCGCGCGAGGAAATCCTCAACCGCCTGAGCGACCTCGAAATCGACGCCGATCTCGACGCGGCGCGCATTTATCTCGAAAGCGGCAGTTGGGCGCGCGCTATCAGCGTGCTCGAAGAACTCGCGCCGCGCTCCCGCAACGAGAACGCGCGGCAGATCGCGCTGCTGCTCGACTGGGCGAAGCTGGCGCAAGAGGCGAATCTGCGCCCTACGCCGCACAGCGTGCTTGACGCGATCACGCTGCTGTTCGAGGGGCACATCGACCGCGCCGCCTACCGTTTGCTGACGGAAAATCAGGCCAATGACACGCTGCGCAACCTGCAGTTGCAGTTGGCCGAACGCATCTCCGCGCATCTGCCGGACATCCTGCTCCTGCGCCCGAACCTGTACCGGTTGGAAATCGCGCTCACGCAGTTGGCGGGCGAAGGTCTGCCGGTCGCCGAACCGCGCAGTTTCTTGAACGAGTTGTACCGCCAGCTCGACCGCATCTCAGACCCGAACGACGCCAGCCTGATCCGCCTGCGTGACGGTTACAGCGCCGTCGTCGACCAGATCAACCGCCTCGGCGTGTTTCTGGAAAGCGTGCGCGAGGATCACGCGCTGCCGAACACCCGCCTGCCGCTCTCCGCGCTGACGCGCGCGCTCAATGCGAGCATGGCGCTGGCCGACTACATGCATGTGATCGGCAAACAGGCGACCGGATCACCACGCGAGGCGCTCAGCGCGTTGGATTCGGCGCGCGCCATTGATCCGAGCAATCGCTCATGGGATGCAGTGCGCGGCATGCTCGGCGGCCTGTACGAACTGCTCGGCGTGTTCCAGCAGTACATCCCCACCGCCGACGCCTCCGATCTCGAAACCTGGCTCAAGCAGACCGAAGCCCAGTTGGAGCCGTATGTCGAGCGCCTGTTTGACGAAACGCTCGTCGGCATGGTGGTCGGCTTGCGGCTGGCGGGGCAGTCGTGGCAAGCGTATGCCGACGCCGTGATTCAGGGCAACCGCTCCGCCGCGACGATGGCTCTCCAGCAGGCAACCGAATCGATCAGTACGGTGAGTCCCTCGCTGGCGGGTTGGCTCAACCAACTGCGCGCCATCATCAACAACGCCAGTTACATCGAGCGGAACGCGCTCTACGGCGCGCTCGGTCGGGCGCTGGCCGATGGCTGGGAGAACTTCGACCGCGGGCGCTTGACCGAAGCCGAACGCCTGGGCATCACCGCTTATGAATCGGCGCGCAGCGATGCCGAACGCTTCGCCGCCAGGCGACTGCGCGACCTTTCCGAACTGCTGCGTGACTGGCTGGAACGCAGCGGCGTCGCCAGTCTCAAAGCCACGCAGACGATTCTGACCAAGGTCGAACTGCTGTACACGCCGGATGAGATTGGCGCGCGCGACAACTTCGCCGCGCAAATGCCGACCAAAGAGACGTTCCTCAAGGCGATGACCAAAGGCTTGGTCGAAGTGTTCGCCCGCCAGAACACCGCCGCCAACCGCGTGCTGTTCGCCAATTACACGCTGTTCGGCGTGCTGGAAGCCTACGAGGATCACCTTGACGATGCGCGCTTCTGGCGCGATGCCGCGGTCAAAGCGCTCGGCGAATTCGGCGCGCGCCACCCGGCGACCAAAGCGCTCGAAGATATGCTCGACCGCCGCCGCGATCTGATCGCCGCCGCCGAACTGCTCAACAGCATCAGCAGCCCGTACGCACTGCCCGGTCTGGAAGCATCGCGCCGCGCGTTGGAAGAGAATCCGCAAGCGAAGTCGATTGCGCCCGCCGTTTACAGCCTGCGCGAACTGGAAGCCGCCGCCCGTGACTGGTCGGATGGCGAGTTCCGCGCCGCCGGAATCAAACTGGAAAATGCCATCCGCGCCGTCGACGAGATCGAAACGACCGCGGGCATTACCCTGACCACCTACCGCGCTTTCCTCATGGAACTGCTGCAGGGCGCGGCGGATTTGCACGCCGCCGCCCGCAAAATGGTGAGCACCATCGAACGCCGCCCGGATGAGCCAGTCGATTTCATCCGGCAGGCGCATCAGCAGATGGTCGAAAACACCTCTCGGCTGCTCGGCGCGTCCTATGCGGCGACGCTGCGCACCTGGGCGGAAACCTACGAGTCGTTCCTCTCGGTCTACACCGATCCGACGTCGCGGCGTTCGGCCAAGCTGGCGCGCTTCAACGATCAGTTCCGCGCGCTGTTCATCGACCGCCACCCAGCCTATCCGCTGTATCGGCACTGGTACAGCGTGACCGAAGAAGCGCCGGAGTTCCCCGCACCGCCGACCAATGAGCCGACGCCGCGCATCGCCGAGGAAGCCGACATCACCGTGCCGGACGAAGACGCGCAAAGTCGCCCACCGCGCGCTCCGCGCACGCCGCGTTCGACCGCGACCGTCCCCGACGAGGAGGACGACGAACCGCGACCGCGCCGCCGGGGCCGCGCTGGCCTGATCATCGGCTTGGGCGTCGTGCTGCTGGTCATTTTGGTACTGGTCTTCATAATGAATCAGGATGGTACATTTGCGCTTTTGAATGGCGCACAGACTGACTGGAACGCATTAACGCTTACCTCTGATTTGGCGACAATAGGAGCAGAAACAGAGCTAGCTATGGTCGTGGAGCAAACGGCAACAGTAGACGCGGCGATAACGGCAACTTCACCCACAGACATCCCCGCGCCCCCCACGGATACGCGCCCGCAGGTCGTCAACACGATTGCGCCGCGCGGCAGTGAAACGGCACTGCCCACGCGCATACCGTCCATCACGCCGACGTTCACCGCCAGCAGCACCTTCACGGCGACCTTCACGCTCACATCAACCCATACGCCGCTGCCCACCAACACGCCGACGCGCACCGCCACACCGACGCCGACCCTGCCGCCGCAGGGCTTGCAGGGCGAACAGGACGTGCTGCCCATCGCCGCCGAACTCGGCAGCCCGGAGTTGTTCACGCTCGGGCAGGATGGCACATACTATCGCATGGGCACGGGTTCGCCCTCGACCAACGAAGTCTACACACTGGCGCTGCCCGCCGAATTCCTCGACATTCGCTATGGCGCGAACCCCGCCGCGCGCATCAGCACCGTACAGGTGACCATCGAACTGGCAACGTGGAATCCGCCGCTCGTGCTGGACGACGACGTGTATTTCGGCGTGGTGCTCATGCCCGCCGATGATGCCGCACGCGCGGTCGGCGTGCAGTTGAACCTCGTGCAGGATGAGGTGTACAACATCGCCCGGCGGGTCGGCAATCAGGTGAATGTCAACGCGCAGCGCGGCCTGAACGGCAATACGGCGCGCATTCGCCTCGAACGCGATGGTGACATGGTGGCGCTGTACGTCAACAACGAGCAGATCGGCGAACCGATTCCGCTGGCCGACGACAACGTGATCCCCGCCGTGTACGTCAAAGAAGGCGGCGTGGTCATCTACCTGCGGAGCTGGAGCATCACCCTAAGATAACGTCAGTTAGGGATAATGTTTCTCTGACCCCACCCCCTGTCAGGGGTGGATTCGTAATTGTAGGGACGAGGCATGCCTCGTCCTCGTGTGCTCACACGACCACCACATCCCTTAAAGCACCTCTTTTGCTTACACGGACAACACATCTGCTGCCTAATCCAGAGGAGGAAAACCGGAGGAGGCATGAGCGTATTTCACAATTGGTGAAAATGCCGAATCACGTCTCCTCACCCCCTAGCCCCCTCTCCCACGCAAGCGGGGCGAGGGGGAAATCGGTCTCCCCTCCCTGAATTCGGGGAGGGGCGGGGGTGGGGTTAGATGTGCAGCTTACCAATTCTGAAATGACTTCATGCCTCGTCCCTACAGGTACTCGACGAAGAAAACCTGTGTTCGATGGGGCAGCATGAAATACCTACCTTGTAGCCCCTCCACCCGATCTACTTGGCGACGGCCGCCTGCGCCTTGTACCACTCAATCGTCTTGGTGAGACCATCGCGGTACGGCGTCGCTTCAAGGCCGAACGTGCGCGTGAACTTGCTGCTGTCCACGATGAATGGCTTCTCAAACTCGTACATCATCTCGATCATTTCGCGCGCCGGGGGGATGAACAACCCGCCGATGCGCAGCATCAGCTTGCCCATCGCGCTGAATTTAGGCGGCACGCCAGCGATCTGCGCCGCCAATTCGATGATCTGGCGGGTGCTGAGCGCGGGCGCATTCGGCACATGCCAGATCTCCCCGACCGCCCGCTCGTCCCGACCGAGCAGCGCCAGCGCCTTGCCGATATCTTCCATGTAGGTGTAGGTGTGCGGCGCATCCGGATCACCCGCGATCTGCGCGGCCTTGCCTGCTAGCAGCGGCTCGAACACGCGCTCGCCCAGCCCGGAGTCGCGCACGCCTGCGCCGTAGAAATCGGAGGCCCGCGCGATGACCGCCCGCACCACGCCCCGGTCGTGCGCTGCCATCAATTCCTGCGACATCTTCGCGCGCACCTGCCCCTTCTTGGTATGCGCGTTGTACGGCAGGTCTTCGGTCAGTGGGCGATCCACGTCTCCGTAAGCGTAGACATTCTCCATCGCCACGAACTTCGCGCGGACGGCGATCGCCGCCTCGAGGATGGCCGTGTGCATGGGCGGAAACTTCTCCGCCCACTGGTGATAGGGCGGGTTGACACAGAAGTAGATCACGCTCGCGCCTTGGGCGAGCTGCCGTGCCTGCGCCGGATCGGCGGCGTCGCCCGCGCAGACTTCAACCCCCGCGGGGACGTTCGCCTTGCCGCTGCGATTGATCACGCGGACGCGTTCGCCCGCCGTGACGAGTTCCCGAGCAGTCGCTTGCCCGACGGGGCCAGTTCCAAAAATGACGTGCAGATCAGAGGTTGCCATGTGAGTTGCTCCCTGCGCTCAGGCGCACTTAAGCTACCCCCGGTGCATCCGGGGGAATTCGTGAACAAACGGATTGGTTGTTAGTTCTGGTGCTCGCTGCCCCAATTCCGGGCAGGGGTCAAATTACTCGAAATTCTCCGGCAGCAGATTCATGTCCTTGAGCATATGCCGCACTTTCAGGCGGTAGTATGCCTCGACATCGCCGACGGTCGCCGGGCTGTGCGCCAGAATCTGCAGCATGATCAGCCCGTAGAGCCGATGCCACACGTCGATGGCGATGCTCACCTGCCGGTAGGAGATCGGCACGTCATCGGTGCGCGCCAACGCCTCGAAGTGCGCGCGCATCGCCGGATCGTCAACTTCGTCCTCGGCGGGTAAGGTCAACACGCCCGCTTGATCCGCTTCAAACAGAATGCGGACGAACGGCACAAACGTGCGCTGCACGGCGGGGACGGTTTGTTCGCGCGGCGCGACATAACCGGGGATCGGCGTGCCGTAGATCAGCAGAAAATCGGTCGGGTGTTCGACCGCCCACGTACGGTACGCATTGATCGCCGCATACATGCGCTCGGCGTAATCCGCGGGCGGCTGCGCCTGCTCGGCGGCTTCGACCGCGTCCGCCAGCGCGTTGAACGCGTCGACAATCAAGTCAGTGATGAGCGCGTCCCGGTCGGGGTAGTAGCGGTAAAGCGCCGGAGCCGTGATGTCCAGTTCACGCGCAATTGCCCGCAGGGAGATCGACGCGCTGCCCTCTTCGCGCATCTGCGCCCGCGCCACCTCTTTAATACGGTTGACAATCGCGCGGCGCTTGCCGTCGTCGTCCGTGTCAACTTTGATTCGCGCCATCCGCCTGCACCTTTAGTAAACACTGTATACTTTCAGTATACGATGTTTACTTTGATTGTCAAGCAGCAATTTCCACGGGTGTTTGCGTGCAGACGCGGGAGGGTCAGCAGCGGACGCGTCGTTGCGCGTCCCTGAATTCGGGGAGTGGTTCGAGCCTGACCTTGTGATATGGCATCTGAATGCTGCTTGCAGCAGGTGTGCACAATTCAGAGGGTGTTTCTCGTAGTGGCGCACGGCCGTGCGCCCCTAGAACCCCATATTCGAGCGAGGTTAGCAGCGGACGCGCCGTTGCGCGTCCCTGAATTCGGGGAGTGGTTCGAGCCTGACCTTGTGAAGCGACTTCTGAATGCTGCTTGCAGCAGGTGTGCACAATTCAGAGGGTGTTTCTCGTAGTGGCGCCCGGCCGTGCGCCCCGAGAACCCCAGATTCGCGCGAGGGTAGCAGCGGCCGCGCCGGTGCGCGTCCCTACGAAGATCAACTCGGTCTGGCGAACGCTGTGGGCTCCCCTCCCTGAATTCGGGGAGGAGCCGGGGGGCGGCAGTGACGGGAGATTACGGCGTGGTCATCTGATGCATCTGGATCAGATTGCCACACGTATCGTCAAAGACGGCGACAATCGTCATGCCCATGTTCGTCGGTTCGATGGAGAACTGCACACCCAACCGCTTAAGGCGCTCGTATTCCGCGTAGATGTCGTCCACCTCAAATGTCGTGAAGGGAATGCCATCCCGCACCAGCGTCTCTTTCAGCGCTTTCATCGCGGGATACTCCCCGTTCGGCTCCAGGAGCAGCTCGACGCCATCCGGCGCATCCGGCGACACGACCGTCAGCCATTTTGCCTCGCCCAACGGAATATCGCGCTTCTTGACGAAGCCGAGCACCTCGGTATAGAACTTGAGCGCCTTGTCCTGATCGACAACTGGCAGACTCGTCACAGTAATTCTCATGTAGATTTCCCTCTCCTCAACAGTTCGGTCGCTTTGGCACAGCCGAGTTCGCGGAACTCCCCCGGACTGATCCCGAAGTGCTTTTTGAAAGCTTTGGCAAAGGCGGCGTGCGAGTCATACCCCGCCGCCAACGCCACTTCGGTGATGTCTACCGCACCCATGCGCAGCTTGCGCCCTGCGCGTTCCATCCGCACACGTCGAACATAAGCCGGGGCGCTTTCGCCCGTGCAGCCCTGAAAAACGCGGTGAAAATGCGGGATCGAAAAGCCCGCCACGTCCGCCAGGACTTCGCGGCTCAGCGCCTCGTCCAGATGCTCGTGGATATAGCGTTCGACGACGCGGATTTGTTCGTGATAGACGTTTACCATAGCTTTATCTTACTGCTGTAGAACAGGCGTTCAGTAGTCCAAATGTATCAAGTTCGCGGTCGGTCACCGGTTCAGCCACGCGAGCGCCGCCGCGCCTACCGCCGTCACTTCGATTTGCGACCAGCCGAACTTGAGCTTTTCGAGCATTGGCGGGTAAACGCGGGTGGCCAGCGTCGTCCGCGCCCGCGTCAGCAGGCGGTCACCGAGCACTTTGCCCATGCCGCCACCGATCAGGATCAGCGCCGGGTTGAACATCGCCACCGTCCACGCCATGACCGTGCCGAGCGCGTCGCCTGCCTCGTCGACCACCAACCGCGCCAGCGGATCGCCGAGCTTATCGGCGGCCACGACCGCCGCCGTCGAGAGCGACGAGCGCCACAGCACACTCTGTGGGAATTCGGCCATATGTGCGCGCGCGCCCTCCAGCACGCCTTTACCGGAGATGTACATCTCCGCGCAGCCGTGCGTCCCGCAGCCGCACAAGCGGCCGTTCGGATCAATCGAGATATGCCCGACTTCCATCGCCATGCCCTGCGCGCCGCTGATCAGCTTGCCACCGGACATTGCGCCGCCGCCGAGCCCCGTGCCGACGGCGAGATACACAAAATCGCCGACACCCTGCGCCGCCCCGAACAGGTATTCACCGAGCGCGGCGACATTGACATCGTTTTGCACCTGCACCGGGATATCGAATTTGAGGCCAGCGCGCACCCCCGCCGCCAGCGGTACATCCGTCCAGTTGAGGTTTACGGCGTTGAGGATGACGCCGTATTCGACATCAATTGCGCCTGGGGAGCCGATGCCCACGCCAACGACATGCCCGCTGACAAAGCTGGAAGTCGCTTCAATGCCCTGCACAATCCGGTCGATGACCGCGTCCGCGCCTTCCTGCGCCAGCGTCGGCAGCGTGTAATCGGCCAGCACCTTCCCCTGCCGATCCACCGCCGCAAAGGCGATTTTCGTCCCGCCCAAATCCACGCCGATGACAATGTCTTGGCTCATTTGCGCAGCATTCCTCGATAAATACTCGGCGTCGAATCGGGAATTTCAATCGCGCCCACGGTCTGCTTGTACCAGTCAATTGGGCCAGCCGCGCCGATGATCGCATAGGCGTAGCCCGCGGCATACATATCATGCAGGCACACGAGCAGCAGCGCCTTGCCGATACCCTTGCCGCGCTGCGCTTCATCGACGCCCGTCGGGCCAAAGTAGGCTTTGTACGAAGCGTCCCAGCAGGCAAACCCGACCAGCCGATTCTCGAAGGTTGCCAACCAGCACGAAACCGGGCTGCGGTTGAAGGCGACATCCGTTTCGCTGGCCCAGTGTGGGCCGAAGGTCGAGCCGACCCACTGGGTAACGATGTGTTTTTCTGGGGCAATCCCGCGGCGAATATCGACATTATGTTCCCGCACCCGCGCGAGATCCGGGGCGACGTCGGGCAGCGCATACAGCCTGACCAGTAAGTCTGTCATGCAAGTTCATCCTGTATCCAATTGTTAAGCCGCTGACTCTAGCGCGAAGGTGGGGTTTGAGCAATCAACCTTCTCAATGGTCCGCCAACACCGCAAACAGTCCGGTGACGCCGCGCTCCATCAAAAACCATTACAGATTTTGTATCAGGCACCATCTTGCGATATGCTTATAGTCGGGAGTTCGTCCCCATCTAGATTGCCCAAGATTTCTTTCAGGATCAGATGAGTACACTTTCTGACAATATCCAGCGGATACAGGAAGAACTGCGCTTACATGATCGGGCGATGGCATCATCAAGCTGCGGCATCACCATTGCCGACGCGCTCGATCCCGAGATGCCCCTGATTTACGTCAACGAAGCGTTCGAAGCCATCACGGGCTATCCCGTGCCCGAGGTGGTCGGGCGCAACTGTCGCTTTCTGCAGCGCGACGACCGCGATCAATCGGGGCTCTACACGCTGCGCGCCGCGCTTCGGCAGGGCGAAAACTGCACGATCACGTTACGCAACTACAAGAAAGATGGCAGTCTGTTCTGGAATGAGCTGTTCACTTCGCCTATCTTCGACTCCGCCGGCAACCTGACGCATTTCGTCGGTATTCAGACCAACATCACGACGCGCAAGACCGCCGAGGAGCAGTTGGTGCAGCGTACCACCGAGCTCGAATCGACGCTGCGCGCCCTGCGCACCACGCAAGCTATGCTCGTGCATTCCGAGAAGATGAACGCGCTTGGTCAGATGGTGGCAGGCGTGGCACATGAGATCAACAACCCAATCTCGTTCGTCAACAGCAACCTGCACAGCCTGCGCCGCTCACTCGATGACCTGTTCAGCGCCTATGGCAAGCTCGAAACGCTCATCCGCGCCGCCTCCCTGCCGGACATGCTGGCCGCGGCGGAAGTCATTCGCAAAGACGGCGACCTCGACTTTTTGCAGGACGACACGGGTGATCTGCTCACGGCGTCGATGGAGGGGCTCGGGCGCGTGCGCCGCATTGTCGAAGCGCTCCGCACCTTCAGCCGCCTCGACGAGGCCGAACTTAAGATCGTCAAGCTGTCCGAAAACATCGAGAGCACCCTGTTGATCGCGCGGCTGGAACTGCAAAACCGGATCGATGTGGAGACACACCTCGACCATCTGCCCGCCATCAAGTGCTACCCGGCGGAACTGAATCAGGTCTTCCTCAACCTGATCGTCAATGCGGCCCAGGCGATTCCGGGGCGCGGCAAGCTGACGATCACCGGGGAGGAGGAACCGGAGCACATCGTGCTCAAATTTACCGATACGGGCGTAGGCATGCCGCCAGAGGTCATGGCGCACTTGTTCGAGCCGTTCTTCACGACCAAACCGGTCGGTTCAGGTACCGGGCTCGGGCTGACGATTGCCTACAAAATCGTCGTTGACCGCCATAAAGGAACGATCAGCGCGGAATCGACGCCGGGGCTGGGTACAACGTTCACGCTGCGCCTGCCCAAAGATGTCGAAGCATAATTCAACTGCTAAAGGATGCTGAGTGTGACTCAACCACTGCCGGAACGCGGCCAACTGCTGATCATTGACGACGAAGAAGAAATTCTCAAAGCGCTCTACCGCCAGTTCCGCCGGGAATATGACGTTTACACCGCGGCGAGTGCCGAGCAAGGCTACCGGTTGATGACGGAGACCCCGATTCAGGTCATCATCTCGGATCAGCGCATGCCGGGCATGAACGGCGCGGAATTCTTCGGCAAGATCAAAAATGAGTATCCGGATGCGATCCGGCTGCTGCTCACGGGCTACGCCGACATTCAGGCGGTGATCAGCGCGATCAACGACGGCAACATCTTCCGCTACATCGCCAAGCCGTGGGACCCGGTCGAACTCGATACGATTGTCCGTGAAGCCTTCGAGCGCTATCACCTCATCGTACAGAACCGCAAGCTGCTCGAAGAACTGCAGCAATCCAAAACGTGGCTCGAACAGCGCGTCGCCGAACGCACCGCCGAACTCGAAGAGATGAACGGGCGCCTGCTGACGCTCAACCAGCAAAAAGACAGCTTCCTCGGCATGGCGGCTCACGATCTCCGCACCCCGCTGACCGTACTGCAGGGTTTCACCGACCTGCTCACGCATCCGTCAGCTCGTCCGGAAGACTTCAAAGAGTTCATCGTCATCATCCGCGAGACAATTCAGCAGATGCTGGTGCTGCTCGACGATCTGCTCGACATCACGGCGATTGAGGCGGGCAAGCTCACGCTGCGCCCGGAAACCGTGGCGGTTGCGCCCTTCATTGAGCGCATCTGCAAACTCAGCTATCGCATTGGCGAGCAAAAGGGCATCCAGCTCGTGACTGATGTCGCGCCGGATCTGCCGCCAATCACCTTTGACCCCCGCCGCATCGAGCAGGTGCTCAATAACCTGTTGAGCAACGCCTTCAAGTTCTCGCATGGCGGCACGACCGTCACCGTGCAGGTGCGGGCGCGCCCCGATGCAGTCGAGTTCTCCGTGATCGATCAAGGGCAGGGCATCCGTGCCAACGAAATCGACATGGTGTTCGGGGAATTTCAGCGCGTGTCGACCAAGCCGACGGGCGACGAAGGCAGCACCGGCCTCGGCCTGTCGATCTGCCGTCGCATCGTGGATCTGCACAACGGGCACATCGCCGTCGAAAGCGAAAGCGGCCAGGGCAGCCGCTTCTATTTCACGCTGCCGCTCACGCAGGGGTAGCCTACCCTCATTCGCTGGTCTGCTTCGGCTCGACCTGCCGCAGATTCTCATGGCGCGGCAGAATTTCGCCGGAGGCAGCGCGTAAGCGCAGCGTGCCAATAGCGATCACGATCAGCGAGAGGTAGACCAGTCCCACGATCAACATAACGCTCACACCGGGAATGATGCCGATGTGCGCGCGCTGGATCAGTTCGCCCCACGTCTCAATCGGCGTGGGGTATAAGGACAGCTTCGCAATCAACGCCAGCAGCAGCACCATGTAAATCCACAGGTAGTTGCGCCGCAGCCGACGCCCGAATGCCTCCCACGCTGAGATGGGGAAACGCGGCACCAGCAGACTCTTCGCCAGCTTATCCGACCATTCCGCGCGCGGCTTGAACGGTGGAATGAGCATCGCAGCATAGAAATCTGTCTCAATCAAGCGGACACGGTAGCTCCACAGCTCGTAATAGCGGTAGCGCCGTGCTTCGATGAACAGAAACAGCGTGATCAGCACCGAATTCAAAATGATGATGCTGTGATTCGTGTACTGGTCGCTGAAGCCAAAGGTGATCGCCGCGCCGGTCGCCACGAGCGCCCAGTTCGTCGTCACGTCGAGACGACTGCGCCACGCATTCGCCCGCGCAATTTCCGCTCGATAAAAATGCACGAGCGCCGTATTGAATTCGGACGGACGCAGTTTGTAGCCACGATACGTCCACACCGATGGCTCATTAGGTGACTCTTGCATGAGAAGATTCATCCATTGTTGTCATTTCTTTCGTTATTATAGCAAAGGTTGTCATTTGAATTGTTAGCATTTTCTCGTATGATCAATCGGTAAGGGAAAGTAGAATTTCAATCACTATGGTCAAGGTCTCACAGGTATTCATCTGGCTGCTGCTCGTGGCAGCCTTCAGCGTCCCCGTCTCCGCTCTGACGCAGGTCTGCACCGGGATTGTGCAGCAGGCCTTAGAGGCGACCCATGCGCGCTGCGATGAATTAGGGACGAATCAGGCGTGCTATGGTCATGCGCGCCTGGAAGCTCAACCCCAAGCTGGGCTGCCTGAATTCACATTTCAAGCTCCGGGCGATATCATCAACGTGACTGCGCTGCGTTCGCTGCGCCTGAGCGCACTTGACGAACAGACGGGGATCTGGGGCGTCGCGCGCATGGCCGTACAGCCCAGCGCGCCGGATGTTGACCCCGGCGAACAGGTGACATTTCTGCTGTTCGGGGATGTCGAAATTCAGAACTTGATCCCCCAGTCCTCGGCGACCGCTGCCAGCGTGCTCTCACAGCTTAACGTGAATGTCCGCCGCGAACCCTCGCTCGAAGCATTTGTCACGCAGACGCTGGTCTCAGGGGAAAGCGTGATAGCGCGCGGTCGCACCGAAGACAACCGCTGGCTGTATATCCAAACATCCGCTGGAGATTACGGTTGGGTGAGCGCCCCAGCCATGCAGATCGAGGGCGGGATCGCCGCAGTCAATGCGATTGAACCCTGGACCACCAATTTCGGCCCTATGCAGGCGATTCGGCTGGAGACGGGTGACGATGGCGTGCTGTGCGATGATATGCCGGAAAGCGGCGTGCTGATTCAGACGCCGGATGGTGTCGCCCAGGTCAGCCTGTGGATCAACGAGGTGAAGGTCCGCCTTGGCTCGACGGCTTACATCCGCGCCGAACGCAACCGTGAGATGCGCATCACCATGCTCGAAGGTCAGGCACAGGTCGAAGCGCAGGGCGAAACAGTCATCGCTCCCGCCGGGACTGAACTCACAATTCCGCTTGATCAAAATCTCGCGCCCGCCGCGCCCCCGAGCGCCCCGCAGCAGATTCAAGCGCCGATCAACAACCTGCCCGTGCAGGACTTGGAACGCCCCGTACCCACCCTGCTGCCGACGGTCGTGCTGCCGACGATCACGCCGATCCCGACGCAGACACATACGCCGACCGCACTCCCAACTTTCACACCAACCGCTACACCCACGATCACGCCGCTGCCGTCGGACACGCCAACGAACACCCCCACCGAACCGCCGCCGTCAGACACGCCGACGAGCACGCCCACCGATACGCCGACGCCGAACGACGCCGTTCTCACGCAGTTCACCCCAACCCTCGTCGAACCGTCGCCCGATCCGTCAAGGGAGGCCAGCACGACAACGGAAACCGTGCTGGTTGGTCTGAGACAACTACTGTTGCTGCTACCTCTTGGCGGAGAACGCGGTTAGCATCGCGATTTCGGTGGGAATGTAGGGAATTGATTGGAGAGGCGCGTAGTAACGCGCCTCTTTGTATGGGCAGTTTAGTGCGCGGCGCATGTCGGGGCGTACGGCGCATTACCCAGATAGATCGCCCATTCGTCCTGGGTCAGGTTCCGCCCGGCGATAGCGCACGCGCGCTGCAGCAAGGCCGCCACCTCAACGTTGATCGGCTCGATCCAGCCGTTTTGCCCGGCGGCGTACAGCATCAGCCCGTGGAAGGCGAGGTGATTCAGCCATCCGTCGCTGACCTGAAGCGGTTCGCCCAGCGCTAACCAGCGTTCCGTATCCCACAACCGCAGCACGCCCTGATGATCTGCTGTGGCGAGCACACGCCCATCGCTGCTGAAGGCCGCACCCGCAACCCAATCCGCATGCCCTTCCAGCCGATGCAGCACCGTGCCCGTCGCATACTGCCACACGATGACCGCGCCATCGCGTCCGGTCGAAATCACAGAGGCGCCGTCCGGACTAAAGGTCAGGCTCATCACGCCGTCGCTGTGCCCCTCCCACCTCTGCGAGGTGGTGGCATTCGGTCGCCACACGTCAATCACGCCGCTGCGTTGACCGACAAGCACAGTCTGACTATCCGGCGCAAACGTCACGCTGAGCGCAGCGTTCGGGTGGCGGCTGAGTTCCGCGCCATCGTCCACAGCGAAGACCGCCGCGCCGCCCCCACCTACCACGGCGATGCGCTCGCCATCCGGGCTGTAGGCGATCTGCTGGATCACGTCGACATTCGGGTTAAAGTCGCTCAGCCGCGCAGTAGTCTGCGCATCCCACAGGCGGACGCGGCCATCATCCGCGCCCGTGGCGAGGACCGTCCCCGCCGGGTTGTAGCGCACCGCCGTCACCAGCCCGGCATATTCACTATCGATCACGCGAGGTTCGGCGGCCTCCGGCGCGCCGACGTACACGAGATTATCGATCCCGGCAGCGGCAGTCGCATCCGGCAGCAGGTCAAACGCCTGAATCGCGCCGACCTGACGCCCGGTCGCAGGTGCCCCTCGCCAGCGCAGCACATAGGCATCCTCACCGGCTGAATACAATCGATTTTCGACAAACAGGACGCTCCACACCGTGCCGCGCTGTCCGCGCAGCACCTGCCCCTCCCCCGCAGCCAAATCCCATAGGCGCACGGTCGTGTCGGCGCTGCCGGAGGCGAGTCGTGAACCATCGGCGTTGAAGGCCAGCGTGCGAATCCAGTTGGTGTGGCCGCGCAGCACGCCAAGCGAATCGCCGGAAGCTGCATCCCACAGGCGCACGGTGTTATCGGCGCTGCCCGACGCCAGCAGCGTGCCATCGGGCGAAAGTGCCAGCGCCAGCACCCAGTTGGTGTGCCCCGACCACGCAGCGATCTCGTCCCCGGTTTCCAGATCCCACACGCGAATCACGTTGTCCGCCCCCGCCGAATACAGGCGTGTGCCGTCCGGCGCGAACGCCAGACCCCACACCGTATCTGTATGACCGCGCAGTTCGCGAATCACTTCGCGGGTAGCAGTGTCGTACAGGCGAATAACGCCATCATCCCCGCCCGAAGCCAGAACGCTGTCATACCACGCCAGCGCGCGGATTTCCGTATCTGATCCGGTGTCGATGCTCACAAGCGTGTCCTGGTCAGCGCCCGCGAGCACCTGAATCACGCCACCCACGCCCGCCAGCGCACTCTGCCCCGCGCTGCAGGCCACGGCATTGATCGGCATGTCGACGGCGCGTACGGCGGCAGCGCTGAGCGTCTCACCGCCCGCATCCAGAACCTGCGCGACTCCGCCGCGCCCCGCGATGATCAGCTGCGTGCCGCACTGACGGAGCGCGCGCAAACTGCCCGCGCCGGGATACAAAAAGCCTTCCAGCAGCGGATTAGCCGTCAACCCTGTGAACAGCGCATTGCGCGCTTCATACGTGTCATTGACCGTCAGCGCTTCGACGCTCAGGAGCAGCGAAAGATCGACCTGCTCGGCAGCGCTCAAGCTGCCAGACGCGAGTTCGCGCGATTTGGAAATGCGCGCTTCGCCTTCCGCGCGGCGCTGTCCCTCCACGGCGAACAATGCGGAGAACACGGCGATCAGCGCGATTACGGCTAGTCCGGCGATGCCGATTTGCGTGCGCCGCCGCGCGTGCTGGCGCGCCGCCACACTGTCGAGCACATAGCTGCGCTCGGCTTCGGTCAGGGTGAGCGTGGCGCTCGTCAGCAGTGGCTCAAAGGCGACCAACCGCGATCCGGTCGCCAAGTAGCTGGGGTCGCGTTTGGCTTTATCCCATTCCGCCGCCGCCGTCGTCAATGCGCTGCGCTGCCGGAGTTCGCCTTGCGCCGCATCGATCCAGTTCTTCAGCCGATCCCAGGTTGCGATCAACGCCTCGTGCGCGACTTCAAGCGTCGGCGCGCGCGTTTTGGCATCGTGGTCGAGCGTGAGCAGGCGGCTTTCCACATACCGCTTGACCATCGCTTCCCGCCCGCGAATGTGGCCGAGTTCGCTCAACAACAGGCGCCGCCGCGTCAGCGTGAACGGATCGACCAACCGCAGCAGCACCTCGCGCGCCGCTGCCTGTTCGGTCGCATCCAGCCCCGCGTAAATCTCATCGGCGCGGCGCTGTAAGGCTCCGCTGATGCCGCCGCGTTCCTCATACACCTTTTTGGTGATCAGGTGGCCGATGCGCGCGTCGAACAGTTCGCGCAGCGCATACTGGAGCAGCGGCAGCCCACCCGGTTGATCGCGCACGTCTTCGATGATGCGCGCCACCAGCCCCGGTTCAAACTTAATCTGATCGTGCTCGGCGGGCTTTTCGATAGCCTGCGTCATCTCGGCGATGCTCAGCGGCAGAATCACTTCGGTGTGCTCGGAGAGCAGCGGCGCGAAGTCGGGATAGCTCAGCGGACGGTCGTAGAAATCGGCGCGCAGCGTGAGCACGATATAGATGCAGTCGTCTGTGAGCGCCTTGAGCAGCGCCGCTAGAAACAGCTTGACATGGGCAGGCTGCGTGAACAGCTCTTCGAACTGGTCGATCACCAGCACGAGCGTGCTGTTCGGCGGCAGCCCCGCCCGCCATTCGCCATTTTCCAACTGCGCATAGCTGATGCGCCCGGTATTGACCCCGCGCAGCGCATCGTCGAGCGCGACGAACGCCGTGCCCGCCTTCATCACCGCGTAGAACCACGTCTCCGAGCCGGGGAGCGCGCCCATGCGCAAGCGGGGCAGCACGCCCGCCAGCACCGCGCTCGACTTGCCGGAACCGCTCGCGCCAATGATGGCGACCAGATGCTCCGCGCCCAAGCGCCGCACGACCTTGTCGGCGAAAGCTTCACGCCCGAAGAACTGATCGGCATCCGCTTGATCGAAGGCTTGCAGCCCGCGATACGGATTCTTGACTTCCGGCGCGGGCGGCAGAATCCGCGTGGTGCTCTCCTGCTGCCCGCTGGATACGGTGATCCTGCCCGGGGTGGTGGTGGTCTGGAGCACGGGCGCTTCGCCCACCACGCGGCGCAGCTCTTCGGCGAAAGTCAGCGGATCTTTATAACGATTCTCCGGCGCATAGGCGGTCGCCTTCCAGAGAACCGGATTGATGTCGTAGGGGAGGTCGGGGCGTTCTTTTTGTACGGGCGGCAGCGGATTTTGTTCCGGCAGCGCGCCCGTGAGCAGTTCGTAGGTGATGATGCCGAGGCCGAACAAATCAGTTTGCGGGCTGGCGATATCTTCGGTGAATTGTTCCGGCGCGGCATAGGCCGCCGTGCCAAAGCGCTCGCCCGTCGACGGGAAACGCAGATCGCGCGCGATGTTGAAGTCGGCGAGATAGGCGTTGCCATATTCGTCCAGAAGGATGTTTTCGGGCTTCACGTCGCGGTGAATGACGTTGCGCAGATGAGCCGCGTTGAGCGCCGCCGCCATCTGCCCGACGAGGCGCGCGACGCGGGTTGCTTCCAGCTTCGGCTGGTTCATGAGCACGCCGCGTAGGTTGCCGCCGCGCAGGTAACGCATCACCAGATACGCACCGCCGGGGTCGCGCCAATAATCGTAGAGCGGCACGATGTGCAGATGCTCCAAGCGCGCGATCATCTGCGCTTCGATCTCAAAGCGGCGGATGAAATCGGGATGCGCGGCGTATTCCGGCAGGATCACTTTGATGGCGACATCGCGTTCGAGTTCCGGCTGATAGGCCTTGTAGACCGCGCCGAACCCGCCGATGCCGATCTGCTCCGCGAGATCGTACCCTGCGATGTGTCCAGTCATGACGTGATCACCGCCATTGTGAGAGCGCTGAACGCCAGCAGATGGAACGCCGCCAACAGTCGATCAATATGGACGACTTGTCCCAGGGCTGGAACATCCGGCGAAACGTGACTTAAATAGTCTAGCACCAAACGCAGTAGATCCGGCTGGAGGCGCACGCGCAGGTCCTCCCGCTCGATCAGGATGCGCTCGCGTGTTTCGCTTTCGCCCAGCCAGCTCAGCATTTCTTCCAGTTCATTCATCAGGCGCACCACATCCTCGTGACGCGCCCGCCAGCGGGGCAATTCCCGCTCGGCAAACTGCAGCGCTGCTCCCGCGCCAGTCAGACACACCTGCAACCGCCCGTTGTCGCTGCCGATCTGCTCGATAATGAGAGGATCATCTTGCTCCCGAATGGTATCCGCAACGAGCTGCAGCACCGCCAGCGCCGACAAAAACGGGGTGACGGTGCGACCGAGGTAGTCCGGCGTCAGTGGATGCGGAGCGCGCGCGTCATCCAGAAACACACGGGTCACGAACACCTTCTTTCAAATTTCATTACGAGTACCGGATTATAACATAGAATCGATTCGCCACGGGATTTTGTGTTATCATCGCTCTAGAACACACCAGCGCTAGAGGAACTGTATGTCTGACATCATCGTTTCCGCGCTCAACAGCGCGGCTGACCGCCTCGACCAACCCACCGTGCATGAAGCCTATCAGCAGTTGGCGCACGTCCTCGGCGTCGTCCTGACGGGGCAGCCGTTCGACGCGCAGCTCCCGCTCACGCCGACCCAGCTCGTGCTCATCCGGCATGCGCTCCAGCGGTTATCCCCCGCGCAAATGACTGTCATCAACAGCGCGGCGGAAGAACTCCAGGATCGGGTCGGGGTGAACGTCACCGGCAATACGGTGATCACCAACTCGATCAACACGGTGACCGGTGGCAGCGTCATGATGATTGGCATCAGCAACGGCGAACCGCCATATATGCCAGCGGCGCCCGCGCCCGCCCCCGCGCCGACCAAAGCGCAAAGCGCGCCGCCCTCGATTTCGGTCTCCCAAGTGCATGATGTGTTCATCAGCTACAGCCGCAAAGATTCGCCCTCGGCCAAGCGTTTATATGCCGATCTGCGCGCGGCGGGGTTGATCGTGTGGATGGACAACGACGAACTTCAGCCGGGTAATCCCTCATGGCAAAAAGCCATTGAAAAGGCGATTCGCTCGTCGGGCTGTGTCGTCGCGCTGCTCACGCCCTCGGCGAAAGCCTCGGAATGGGTCGAGCGCGAAATTCACCTCGCGCAAACGCATCATATCCCGATTGTGCCGCTGCTCTATTCCGGTGATGAAACCAACGCGCTGCCGCTCTCACTGTTCAATATCCAATGGACGCCGATGCGCACGCCGCGCGAACATCGGGCCAACCTCCAGAAAGTCGTGGCGGCGATCCGCGAGTTGAATGCCTGACCTGCACATTGGAATTCTTGCGCCCGACCTGACGCATAAGCACGGTTGGGCGCACTACAGCCTCAGTCTGATCGAAGCTTTGCAGCGCGCAGGCGTGCGTTTGACCGTGGTCAGCGCGCATAACAGTCCGCGACTCCCCGGTCTGGATCAACACGTGCTGCTGCCGTCTGTCGATCCGTTGGATCGCGGTATGCTGGCACGTCTGGTGCGCAGTCTGCCAGAGGTGCAGGCCGCGCTCCGCCCCTGTACCGTCATCCACGCGCACATCGAACCGTATGCGCCGCTGGCCGCGCTGATCGCTGGCCGCCGCCCGCTGATCATCACCGGGCACGGGAGTTATGTGCGCGCTGCCGCCCGCCGCTCCGCCGCGATCCGCGCGCTGTACGCATGGGCGTTCCGCCGCGCGACCGTCGTGTGCGTCAGCCATTACACCGAGCAGATCACCCGCGAAACGATCCCCAGCGTACGCACGCAGGTCATCACCAACGGCATCGACTTTGCCCGCTTTGGCGCAATTCAGCCCGCTGGCGGCGACGTGCCCACCGTATTAAGCGTGGGGGCCGTCAAAGAGCGGAAAGGCACGCTCGAACTGGTGCGTGCGCTGGCCCACGTCCGCACGACACTCCCGAACGTGCGCGGGCTGATCGTCGGGTCGCTGGACATGGAACCGGAGACGGTCGAAGAGGTACGCGCGGTCATCCAGGAATTGAATCTCGCGGAGACCGTCACGCTGACCGGGCGCGTCTCCGATGCCGAACTGCTGCGCCTGTATGCCACCGCCGATGTTTTCGCGCTGCCCTCGGTCAACGTCGATTGGAAGTTTGAAGGTTACGGCCTCTCACTGATTGAAGCGAGCGCCGCTGGCCTCCCGGTGATCGGCTCGCTGGACTGCGGCGCGGAAGACGCCGTGCAGGACGGCATAACCGGGCTGCTCGTCCCCCAGCGCGATGAAGCGGGGCTGGCGGCGGCGCTCATCCGCCTGCTGACAGACCGCAAGCTCGCAGCGGCCTTCGGCGCGGCGGGGCGGGCGTGGGCGGCCACCCAAACATGGGATCACGCGGCGCAAGCCCTCATTCACCTGTACCAGCGATAAAGACTCGACGTAAAGACGCTAACTCACAAAGACGCCAAGCAGAAAAAAAGGACGCGCTGATAGCGCGTCCTTTCGATTCTTTCGCGCCTTCGCGCCCTTGCGTCTGTGCGTTGAGTGTCTGCTTTAGCTCTCTGCGCGGGCGACGAAGTTGATTTCGAGCGTCACATCTTCCGACACGTTGGCCACGCCGGGCGCGTTGGGGATGGTCAACTCATACATGGCGCGCTGCACCACGGTCGAGGCCGTGCCGTTGAGTTCCGTCTCGCTGACCGGGGTCACGCGCGCCGCAAACGTGACGCGCTGCGTAATGGCGCGAATGGTGAGATCACCGCTGATGTTGAACGTGAACGGTTCACCGATGGTCACCGAGGCGGGCAGGTCGCTCAGTTCGATGTTGCTGAATTCCGCGAATTCGAACTGATCCTGATCCGATTGCAAAATAGCGCGGCGAATGGCGCGGTTACGCATATCCGAGTCGGTCGCCAGCGTGCGCGCGTTGATGCGGATTGTGCCGATCTGCGTGGCGGCGGGGTTGGCGAAGTCGACGAGGAGCTGCCCGGCGACCTGATCCGTGATGCCAACTACGTTGGTCGGGTTCCCCATCAGCACTTCGCTGAGCGCGAACGACACCTGCGACTCTTCCGGCACGATGTTGAAGATCACACCACCACTGGTCGCGGCGGCCGCCTCCGCCGTCGCCTCTTCCGTACCGGATGCCTCAACAGTCGACGCCGCGGCTTCGGTCGTCGGGACAGGAGTATTCACAGCCAGCGTCGGCGCGCTGATCACTTCGCTCGCCACGCCCGATTCTCCACCAAAGAAAGCATACAGACCAACCGCAACGACGGCGATGACGAGGACAGCGGCAATGATCAGAATTCGGGTTCGATTTCCCATAACGTTACTCCCATATCAGTTCTTCTGCGTAGGACAACGATAGGATATAAGCAAATAGATTGTTTCTCGACAGACCTTCAGCATACTCTCAGGCAAATGCGGAGAAAGTGTAAAACTGCACAAGTTCTGAACCAGCACGACCATCGCCCACTATCAGGCTGGTGATCACGGCCAGCTTTATATGCCGTTCCACACATCACTAGGACAGTAGTCCGCCGGACAGCATTCGTGAAATTGGTATAGTTAAGCTATGCTGTACGCCCCATCCCGTGGTGGTCGCAGCCCAACCCGTGGGCTGATGGGGTGTGCCAGCGGCACAAAAAGTGATTTTGGAGAGGCCCATGAGTTTATCCCGGCGCAATTT
>JAYRZU010000041.1:0-137909 GCA_041916315.1 Anaerolineae bacterium | reverse complement strand
TGCGCCACTCTCTTGCGATCGTTCGACTTGCATGTGTTAAGCACGCCGCCAGCGTTCATCCTGAGCCAGGATCAAACTCTCCGTCAGTGTTTGACTTGCTCATCTCTTCGTCTTCACAGTTCTGTTGTT
Organism: Anaerolineae bacterium; assembly: GCA_041916315.1. Taxonomy (GTDB): domain Bacteria; phylum Chloroflexota; class Anaerolineae; order Aggregatilineales; family Phototrophicaceae; genus Flexifilum. The sequence continues at coordinate 137,780 of JAYRZU010000041.1, read as the reverse complement.
AAGGTGCGTGTTGGCACTCAGCGCGTTGCTGAATGTGCTAGAAGGATACCAACCCCTCCTGAACCTGTCAACCCCTTTTGCACCCCGTTTTCAAACTTCCTTCAAACTAGGTTGCGATATTTGGGATATCTGGTTTTCAAGGTGCGGCGCTGGATTTCTCTCTAGCGGACGGGGAGTATACACCTCGAAAGTAGGGGTGTGAAGGGTGAGTTTCGTCACAATCGCACCAGATTTTGCAGGCATATCGCAAGGTGTCGCGCCCTGTGGCAGTCAACACGGCATTCATCTTTATAAAGAAGGTAAATGGGCCAGAAAAATCCCCTCACCCCACGCTCTGCGGACGGGACAATTTTGACACTTGACCGATTCTAGGGACGCGTCCGCCAGATCATGGACAAAACGGACGCGCCGTTGCGCGTCCCTACTGTCCTACCATGAACTCCACTCGGAGACGAGCTGGCGAGGATGCGAATCTAGTCAGCCACGGGAAAACAAACAGGGCGCACTGACGTGCGCCCTGCTGCAAATTTGATGATTCGCTCAGATTAGAGCTCGCTGCGACCTTGCAGCGCCCGCATCAACGTGACCGAATCGGCGTACTCGATGTCGCCGCCGACCGGGAGACCACGCGCGAGGCGCGTCATCTTGACGCCCTTGCTGAGCAGCTGCTCACGGATATACATGGCGGTCGCATCGCCTTCGTAGCCGGGATTGGTGGCGATGATCACTTCGCCGATGCCGCCGTTATCGACGCGGGCGACCAGTTCGCGGATCTTGAGATCATCGGGGCCGACCCCGCCAACCGGATTGATCACCCCGTGCAGCACGTGATACACGCCCTGATAGCTGGACGTGCGCTCGATGGCGAGCACGTCGAGCGGCTCCTCCACCACCGCGATCACCCGCTGATCCCGGTGCGAATCACCGCAGATCGGGCACGGATCGGTCGTCGTGATGTTGTAGCAGATCGAGCACATGCGCGTGAGCGTCTTGAGGTCGCGCAGGGCATCGGCCAGCACCAGCGAGACTTCATCGGGCGACCGCAGCAGGAAATACGTCAACCGGGAGGCGGTCTTGGGACCAACCCCTGGCAGACGCGAAAACGCTTCGATCAACTTGGTGACGGGTTCGGGAACGGCTTTGCTCACAGCATTAACCGAGCAGACCACCTAAGCCGGGGATGTTGCCCAACCCGCCGGTGATCGACTCCATACGCTGCGCGGCCATCGTCTGGCTCTTTTCGATCGCCTCGTTGATGGCGATCACCAGCAGATCTTGCAGGTCGGTCGCCCATTCGGGATCGCTCGTATCCAACCCTTCCGAGTTGATGGTAATCGACTGCACGCGCTGATGCCCGGTGATTACGACCGTGATCAGGCCGCCACCCGACTTGACTTCGACAGTTTCGGTCTCCAGTGCCTGCTGCGCCGCAACCATATCTTCCTGCATCTTTTGCAGTTGGCGCATCATCGCCGCTTGATTCCCGCCGCCGGGAATGCCACCACCGGGGAGACCACCACGTTTTTTCATCACAACCTTACTCCTTTAACGCTTATTCACAGGTCGAATTTCCGCGCCCAACTCACGTCCGGTTGCCAGCAGCGGATCGTCGGCTAGATTCACAGCCGCCGCAGCTTCATCATTCAGCTTATTCATGTCGCTGACTTTGACGACTTGCACATGCAGGCGCACTTTGAACAGATTGCTCAGCGCCTGTTCCACGATCTTCTTCTTCTCAGGGTAGGGATAGATGCGGTCGAAGTACACCTGATTATCGGTGCAGATGAATACCGTGTTGCCATCCACCCGCAGCGCGCGGAAATACCGCATCACTTCCGGGCTCGTGCGGTGGATCTTGCCCATCGCCTGCAACACTGCATCCCAGCGCTCGTTGATCACGGCGGCTGGGACAGCGGGTGGCGATCCCGGCGGCTGCGCGGGCGCTTCCGGCTCGGCAGCTTCGGCAGGAGGGACGGTCGGCGCGGCTTTCTTGGCGACGACCGGCACGGGCGCGTCTTCGACGACTTCTGTCGACGTACGCAAACTTTCGATCAGCGCGAGTTCCAGCGACAACTGCGGCTGCCAACCACCCTTGTAGTTGTTGACCGCTTCATTAAAGGCGCGAATCGCGCGCACGAGCACCGTCCGCTGAATCTGCGCGGCCTGTTCCGTGTACATAGCGCGATCTTCGTTCGAGGCTTCGACCAGTTCCGCGCCCGCCGTCTGCGTGAGCAGAATGCAGCGCAAATGCTCGACCACTTGCTGACCATACTGCCGCGGGTCTGTCCCGGCATCAATCGCACTGTTGATCACGCGCAGACCGCGACCGGCATCCTGTTCGATAATCGCCGCGACCAGCTCTTTGACGGCGGCGAGGTTGGCCGTGCCGAGCACGCGCTGCACCAGTTCCGCCGTGATCAGCGCCTGCGGATCGGTCACGATCTGGTCGAGCAGGCTGATACTGTCGCGCATGCTGCCCGTCCCCTGCCGCGCGATCATTTCGAGCGCCGCGCGTTCGGCTTTCAAGCCTTCTGAGGTGATGATGCGGTCGAGGCGATCCGCGACTTCCCGCACGGTGAAGCGGCGAAATTCAAACTGCAGGCAGCGGCTTTTGATGGTCGCGGGGACTTTGTCGATTTCCGTGGTCGCCAGCACAAACACCGCGTGATCCGGCGGTTCTTCGAGCGTCTTGAGCAGCGCGTCGAAGGCATTCCCCGTAAAGCGGTGCACTTCGTCGATAATGTAGACTTTGAAGCGGCCTTCCCCGGGCGCAAAGGCGATCTTGTCGCGCAGGTCGCGCACATCGTCGACGCCGGTATGCGTCGCCGCGTCAATCTCGATCAGATCGAGAAACCGTCCCTCGTTCACCGCGACGCACGTCGAGCATTCGTTGCATGGACGCGCATCCGGATCAGCATGCAGGCAGTTGAGCGCCTTGGCGAGCAAGCGCGCGGTCGTCGTTTTGCCTGTGCCACGCGGGCCGCTGAACAGGTAAGCGTGACGGACGCGCTGAGTCTTGAGCGAATTGCGCAGCGTCCGCGTGATATGCTCCTGACCGACAAAATCCTCGAAGGCTGTCGGTCGCCACTTCAGATAAAGTGCTTGTTCAGGCAAGGTGTCACCTCTCTACACATGGAGTCTATCATCGATTGGAGGGTGTTGCCAATCTAAACGGTGCTATAATGATGTGCTGTCTGTTAGAGGAGAAGGTTGATCATCATGAATTTACCCGGTGGCCTGGAACTGATCATCATTCTGGTGATTGTGCTGCTGTTGTTCGGTGTGGGGCGCGTGTCGAAGATTGGCGGTGAACTGGGGAGCGCGGTCGCGAACTTCCGCAAGGGTCTCCAGACCGGCGGTCAGGACAAGTCGGCAACCTCCAACTCCGAAGAACCCAAGGCGTAAGCGACGTTGACTGTGCCCAGTTTACAGTGCGCAGCCAACTAGGTTCAGTTGTAACTGTTCACTGTAAACTGTTGACTTTTAACTGAGTTTTTGCAGCTCCCGCTGGAAGTCGAACATGGATTTGTGCGCGACTCCCTGCGGGGCTTTAAGATTGAAATTGAGCGCCTGCCGATTCAGCGCCTTGCTGGAGTCGCGCAGTGCCGTTAGGGTAGTTTGCCATGCCGCTTCGACTTTGCTGCGCGTCTGCTCCGGTTGATCGGAACGCGCCGCGTCGTTGAGCGCCCCGCGATAACGCCGGACTGCCGCGCGCATCTCTGCCAGCAGCTTGTCCCGCCCCGCATCGATATCCTTACCCGCTGCGATCCAGTCGGGCGGCAGATCATTGTCTTTGAGAATCTTGTAGGCTAGGCGGAGTTCGGCGGGCGTGTGCGGATCGTCGTTCAGCTTAAGCGGCTTGCCCGCCCCCGGCAGATTATCGAATTCGCCCTTCTGCATGGCGTCTTTCAGAATGTCATCCATCAGCGACATAGATACGTCCTCCTATGTCTCTAACCTCACCCTAAATTCCTCTGTTGCTCAACCTATTGTAGGGACGGCCTTCTGGCCGTCCGCCGATCACGGACGCGCCGAAGCGCGTCCCTACAATCGCTCGCTTGTCCCCGTAGCCAAGCCTCTTGGAGAGGGGTTGGGGGTGAGGTTGGTTTACGGCACTCTAAACGTCGACTGGACGCGCCCGTCACGGTCGCTGAGCGTCAGCGTTGCGCCGGACACCCAGACCGCCGTCTGGCGATCCCAGTATTTGGCGCTCGGCGTGTCATCCCCGGTACGGGTGTAGACCACCAACCGCCCATTCGTGAAGAAGCGTTGATCGGCGAAGGTATACGTGTTCTGCCCGCCGTCGCTCAGCGTCCACCCCGAGAGATCGACGACCGCGCCATTGTTCTGGATCTCGACGCCTTCGGTCGTGATGTCGCCCGCGCCCATCACACGCAGAATGGCGACCTGCGCATTGACCGCGGTCGGCGGCAGCGTCGATGTCGGCGTGTTGGTCGGGGCAGCGGTGGCGCTCGGCGGAACCGTCGCGCTCGGCGGAGTGCCTTCGGTGGCCGTCGGCGGCAGCGTCGGCTGTACAGCGGCGGTTTCCGTCGCGCCGACGGTTTCGGCAGTGAGTTCGCAGCCCGGCAGCGGCACGATCAGCGTTTGGCCAACTTGCAGCAAACTCGCCGTGACGTCGTCCAGCCCGTTGACGGCCATCAGATCGAAGCCATCCACGCCGTATTCTTCCGCGATGCCGAACGGCGTATCGCCATCCTGAATTTCATAGAGAATGCAGTTATCAGGCAGCGCGGTTCCAGCCGCCGCTTGCAGGAGCTGACTCGATTCAATCAGCGCCGGATCAATCGTTGGCTGAGCGGGGTCCAGCGTCGCATCGATCAAACCTGTCGGCAGCGCAGCCACGCGGGGCGTACCCGGCAGCGGCGTCGTCGTGATGATGAAGGGCGTCTGCGTAAACTGGTTCGGATTCGGCGTCGCGGTGATCAGCACCGGCACGGTGATCACCACCTGACTCTGTTCCGCCGGACGCTGCGAATCGTTGAGTGTAATGACGGCCAGCACCACGACGAGCGAGACGATGACGTTCAATAGGATGAAGGCGATCTGCCCCAAGCGCCGCATAATAACCCTCTATTCAGTAGTAGGCTTCGTCACAAAGCGTCTGTGAACTTTAGCACAATGCCGGACTCAACGCAATCACTTCCATGTGTACAGCGTATAGCGGACTTCGTCCGTCCACACGGGCGTCATGGCGTCGGCCAGCGCTTCCGGAAACACGCGATCTATGTCGGGCTGCTGCGAAATTGACAGGTAGAAATCAAAGCCCGAATCAAAGAACAACACATAATCATCGCCTGATTCGCGGAATTGCGCGAATACCTCTTCCGGCGTCGCCCCGTAGCGCTGCGGCATAGCCCAGTGATCGAATAGGCTGTCCGGGATGCAGGTAATCGTCTCTGGGCAGTAGTATGAGCGCGGTTCCCACATCAGGCGTACCTGCGAGCCCGGTGGGAGTGTGCTCAGGTTTTGCAGCGCGCCATAGTACGCGCCGATATTCTCATACATGTATTCTTCCAACGAAACCTGCCCGGTCAGGTAGGGCAAACTCCGCTCCCGCGTGAACGCTGTGACCACATCGACCAAGCCAAAGCCGACGGTCAGGGCGAATGCCGCGCGCACAATCCAGTTGATGTCGAGCGGCTTTTTGGGGAGGCGCGCCAACCCCTTGAAGCCGAGCGCCCCGGTCACGGCAAACGCGGGCAAACTCATCAGCATAAGGCGCGTCTGTGCCCCGGTGATTGACCACGCCGCGGTGAGCATCCAGAAGGCGATCAGCGGCAGGAGGATCGTCAAACCGTCGCGCGCGAGCTGGCGCGCTCGGTCGTCGAGGCAGCGCCACACCAGCGGCAGCAGCAAAAAGGCGGTCAGCAGCCACGGTCCGGCGGTAAAGCCGAAGCCCCCCGCGTAATCCTGCCCGAAGATCACCGCGCTCACCGGGATCAAGGGGATTTGCCAGCCCTCGCCGATGTTGATCAGGCTGTGCCCCTGATGGCTGAACGCTGCCGTCCGCGCCGCATCCCAGTTCAAGCCGTGGAGCAGAAACGGATAGATCGGGTTTTGATACAACAGCGTCCCCTTGACCGCCCACAGGCCGAACGCCAGCGCCGCGGCGATCCCGAGAATCAGGCCGTTGCGGAGAATCTGACGCGGCTCGGTGATGAGCAGCAGCACCAGCAGGGCGACTCCGAGCGCGGCCGTCGTGTATTTGACGCCCATCGCCAACCCAACGATCACACCCATGAGCACCAGCCAACCGCGACCACGCGTTTCACGCCAGCGCACTGCCGCGATCAAGGCGAGCGCGCCGTAGAGCAGTGCCCCCAAATCAACGTATGCCCAGCCGAACAGCGCCCACAGATTGTAGGCACTCAGCAGGAGCACCACCGCCAACCACGCGGTCGCCTGCCCGGCGAAACGGCGCGTCAGGCCCGCGACCCCGATCAACGCGAGCAGGCCGATCCCCCAGTGAATGGGAGCTGCTGCCGTATCGCGCCCGAACAGGCCAATCGCGACGCTGTACAGCATTTCGACGTTGGCCGACAAGCCGAGGTAGAAGTTATCCGGATGCGCGAGGATTTGCCCGTCGCGCAGATAGCGCTGCACCCCGACCAGATGATAGGTCAGGCTGTCCCAATGCGTGGCGGGCGTCAGCGCCATGATCAGCGCCATGACGAGCAGCACGCCAGTGAAAATCACCGCCAGCGTGATCGAGACGCTTTCCAGACGAATCGCCCCCAGCAGATCGCGACCAGCGCCCACCCAACCGCGTACCTGACGGCGCAGCAGGATCAGCGAGGCGATCAGCCCCACGCCGAACACAAGACCGCGAAACAGGCCGACCAGCCCCAGCGTCAGTACGATCAAGGAGATGGCGCCCAAGCCGATCCCACCTTCCAGCGCGAAACGTTCCGCGCGGGAGGGAAGGTCGAGACGAGCGAGCAGTAGTCGACCCAGCCCACCCGCCACCGCGAACACCACCACGACCGTGATTAGGTCGAGCAGGGCGCCGCCGATGCGCAGCGCCCCGGCCGACAGGGGCGTTCCCGGCTGAAAGCCAAATGGTCGATGAACCCAGTAGTAGGCGGTCAGCAGCACCGCCAAACCGATGAAAATGATGAGTGCGCGCAGCAATGTGCCCAGGCTATTCCGCATTGTGACTCCTCACATGAATCTTTCATCAGTGTAACGGTTTCTCTCAACTCGAAGAATGGATGTTCAGCCGGCATGGTTTAAAATAGGAGCATTCTGGAAGGATCGCGCCTATGTACTTGATCGACGGACACAACCTCATCGGCCAGCTTGAGGATATTTCCCTCTCTGACCCCAACGACGAAGCCAAGCTCGTGCAAAAACTGATCGGCTTTTCGGCGCGCATGAAGAAGAAGTGCGTCGTCATCTTCGATCGGGGCATTACGGGCGGCAAATCGCGCATGTCGACTGCGACCGTCGAGGTAGTGTTCGCCGCGGCCCATACCGACGCTGACCGGATCATGATCGGGCGGATCAAAGCGGCGCGCAACGTGCAGGAGTGGGTGGTTGTCTCGAACGATCGCGTCGTGCTGGACGCGGCGCGGATGCGCAAAATGCGCGCGATCAAGAGCAAGGATTTCGCGCAGCTCATCAAGCCCGCGCAAGCCCCGAACAAAGACGATGTGCTCGACAAGGACGGTCGCAGCAGCGAAGTCTACCCCTCTCCCGCCGAAGTCGAAGCGTGGCTCAAAATCTTCAGCCAGCGGAAATAAGTTTGTTGACAGATCACTACAGTCTACTATAATACTATGTATTGACTGTTGACTCGACTCCTACTAAGGCGTTCTGTATGGCACACCGCTACGATCATCTTCGCGAGAAAGCTATCAAATTGCGGACAGAGCAGAACATGACGCTCGAAGAGATCATCGAGTGTCTTCAATTACCAAAGACGACGATCTTTTATTGGATTAAAGACCTGCCGATCCCCCGAACGGAGAAGCAAACAGCAGCACAACGCCAAAGTGCCAACGCAAACAAAGATCGGGCAGCGGCTGTTCGACAAAAATGGTATGAAGAAGGTCTGGCCGAAGTGCAGGAACTACTTCAAGACTCGACATTTCGTGATTTTGTTGTGCTGTATATGGCGGAAGGCTACAAGCGGAATCGGAACACTGTCTCCTTTGTGAACTCCGATGCGAAAATGATCACATTAGCCCATAAATGGATGCTGCATTTTGGCCAACGAAAACTGGACTATGCATTCCAATACCATGCAGATCACGATGTTGAAGAGCTAAAGAATCATTGGGGTGGAATTCTTGAGGTAAATCCTGCTATAATCAATACATTGCGTAAGTCCAACAGCAATCAACTAACAGGTCGAAAGTTTCGATCTGTCTATGGGGTGCTGACAATCCGAGTGAACGATACTCGTTTTCGAGCGAGGTTGCAGGCTTGGATGGACTATATCAAAACGCAGTGGTAAACGGGGCATAGCGCAGCTTGGTAGCGCGCCAAGTTTGGGACTTGGAGGTCATCGGTTCGATCCCGGTTGCCCCGACAAGTAAATGGTTGAATTTGAGGCTCAGCTCTGCTAGAATGCCTCACAAATGCAGGTGTGGTGTAACGGTAGCACTTCACCCTTCCAAGGTGACTGAGAGGGGTTCGAATCCCCCCACCTGCTTTTTGTTTTCTGGGGGCGTATTTCAGCGGTAGAAAAACGGTCTCATAAACTGTAAGTCGCGCGTTCGAATCGCGCCGCCCCCACCAATTTGATAAGCCTATAACTAACAAGCCTTAAGCGGGCTTTTTGTTTTCCTTATCACTTCCCTCTACCGAGAATTGCTCCTACAATCCCAAGCACAACCACCATCCCCAAGAGTATGAGTCCACCGCCAATCGTCCAATGCAGATCATCAGCCGCGATGATATTTCGAACCGTGGGAATGACGATTCCTGCGATCCACACAACGCCCGTAATGATGAACAAATACCGCGTAGTCCAGTGCTGGTTGATGCCAATGATGAGGTAGTGAATCATGGGAGTGTCCTTTTCAGCGCAGTGTGCCCAATTAGAACAAACCCAGTTTAGCCCTGTTTCAGCCTCAAGGGGTAATTTCGCTGATCTCGCCTACGATTTTCCGCCGTGCCTCTTCGACCACCTCGCGTGGAATCAGACGCAGCGCCAGCCACACCAGCCCCGGCACAATCAGTAGATCATCGAGCTGCCCCAACACGGGAATGAAATCGGGAATCAGATCGAACGGCAGCAGCAGATAGCCAATGGCCGCGCCGAGCGCGATCTTCGCGGGGGTCGGCGTGCGCGTATCCGCGAGCACCAACCGGTACACGGCGCTTTCGCGCTTGATCTGTCGGGTGAACGCGCGGATGCGGTCAAACATCAGAGGACGCCTTCCCCTCTCCCACGGGAGAGGGGTTAGGGGTGAGGCCGTAGTTAATTCGTGTCGGCGGTACTGGTCGTGGCAGCAGCGAGTTCAGCGTCGAAGCGCAGTTGGAACTGCGAATACGGCTGCGCGCCGATCAGCGGTTTGCCGTTGATGAAGAAGGTTGGCGTCCCGCCTACCCCGAGCGTCTGACCGTCCTGATAATCCTGCACGACTTCGTCAAGATGCTGCTGCTCGTCCAAGCACGTCGTGAAGGTCGCTTCATCCAAGCCCAAGTCAGTCGCATAGCTGATGAACTGCTCGCGCGTCAGCACATTCTGGTTGGAGTACACGCGGTCGTGGAATTCCCAGAACGCGCCCTGATCATGCGCGCATTCGGCAGCTAAAGCGGCGACCAGCGATTCCTGCGAGAGGATCGGGTAGTCGCGGAACACATAGCGCACTTCGCCTTCATAAGCGGCGAGCAGCGGTTCGAAGGTCTCTTCGAAATGGCGGCGGCAGTAACCGCAGCGGAAATCGCCGAATTCCACAATCGTAATCGGCGCGTCTTCCGGGCCAATGAACGGATCGCCTTCGGTCGATACGGTGTATACCGTGTTTTCGTTCAAGCCCTGCGCGGTAGCGGCAGTGTTCTGCGGCACGGCGGCGACGGCGGTCGCGACTGCGCTGTTGATGATCGCCTCAACCTGCGTTTGGTCGATACCCGTGCTCGACTCCATGCGCTGCGCGATCACCATCCCCATAATCGCCCCAATGACGAGGCACACCAACCCGACGACAATATAGTTCAGGGTGGCGGGCTGCACAGTGACGACCGGGGTAGCGGGGGTGACGGGGGCGGATGTGGTTGCCGGGGTCACAGGCGATTCGTCAGGTGTGGGATTCAAATCATTTTGCACGTTAGAAAAGCCTCTCGTCTTCCAAGACGTTCCTTATCATAGCACAGACGCGGCGGCGTTTTGAAATAATACGCGCTGATCAAAAGCTGTAAAAATGATGAATAAGCATCAGAAACTAGGGAATCTGTGTAGAATAACAACAGTGTTAGACACGAGGGGGAATGCTTGGATCGACAAGGCTTGGTGGTAAAGGAGCAGAGCGGATTCTTTTGGGTGGAGGTCGATGACGGCGCCGTCTACATGTGCCGCTTACGGGGGAAACTGCGCGAAGACGCGCAGGCTTCCGACATTGCCGCGATCGGCGACCGCGTGCAGATCACTGCGTTTGAAGATCTGACGGGCGTGGTCGAAGCCGTCGAGGAACGCCGCAGCGTGATTTCCCGCGCGCTGCGCACCGAAGGCAGCCGAGGCGCGGGCTCACCAGAACGTGAACATGTCATCATCGCCAACGCCGATCAAGCGTTATTCGTCTTTGCTGCCGCGCAGCCCCCGCCCAGTCTCAAACTGCTCGACCGCTTCCTCGTCGTCGGGGAAAAGTCTGGCATTAGCGACCTCATCATCGTCGTCAACAAAATTGACCTCGCCGACCGTGCTGAAACCGAAGAGCGGTTCGCGCCTTATGTCACGCTCGGCTATCCGATCATCTACACGAGTGCGCTGCAACGCATCGGCGTGGACGCGCTCACCGATCGCCTCCGCGATAAGATTTCCGTGTTCACCGGGCCGTCGGGTGTGGGCAAAAGCAGTCTGCTCAATGCCGTCGAACCGGGGCTGGGGCGCGCCGTCAAAAGCGTGAGCGGCTTCAGCGAAGAAGGCGTGCACACCACGCGCGACAGCGAACTGGTCAAACTGGCGGTGGGCGGCTACCTTGCCGACACACCGGGAATTCGTACCCTCAATATCTGGGACGTCGAGCCGGAAGAGCTGGACGCCTATTTCCGCGAAATTGCGCCGTATGTGCGCGAATGCCGCTTCCGTGACTGCCATCACCGTCAGGAACCGGGCTGCGCTGTGCGCCGCGCCGTCGTCGCTGGCAGTATCCATCGCTCACGCTACCGAAGTTACATCAGTCTCCGCGAAGAGCTCGAAGACGCTTACGCAATCAGCTAAGGATTGACCACGTGGCCGCTTCATTGGTCGGACAAAAACTCGGCAAATACGACGTTACCAAGCTCATCGGGCATGGGGGCATGGCGACGGTCTACAAGGCACACCAATCCGACATTGAGCGCAACGTCGCGATCAAGGTTTTGCCACCGCACCCCGGTCAGGACGACCAGTTTGTCGAGCGTTTCCGCCTCGAAGCGCGCACGATTGCCCGCTTGCAGCATCCGCACATTCTGCCGCTCTACGATTACGGCGACGAAAACGGCATCCTGTATCTGGTGATGGCCTACATCGACGGCGGTTCGGTCAGCGACCGCGTGCGGCGCGGCCTCGTGCCCCCGCGCGAAGTCGAGACGATCCTCAAGCAGGTAGCAGGGGCGCTGGATTACGCGCATCGTCAAGGCATCATTCACCGCGACATCAAGCCGGATAACATTCTGCTCGACCGGGAAGGTCACGCCCTGCTCGCCGATTTCGGCATCGTCAAGCTGATCGAAGGCGGATCGGGCGGGCAGTCGCTCACGATCACAGGTGGGCTGGTGGGCACACCTGCCTATATGTCGCCGGAACAGGCACAAGGGCTGGCCGTCGACAACCGCAGCGATCTGTATTCGCTCGGCGTGGTCGTGTTCGAAATGCTCACGAGCAAGCAACCGTATCAAGCCGACACGCCGATGCAGGTGGTCTTCAAGCATGTCAGCGCGCCAATTCCGCCGATCTGCGAGGTGAACCCCGCGCTGCCCGGCGATGTCGACACGGTGATGCGCCGCATTCTTGCCAAGAATCCCGCCGACCGCTACTCGACCGCGCAGGCCTTCGCCGAAGATTTCGGGCTCGCCATTCGCGGCGAGCTGACCAAGACGCCGTCAGCCAATACGTTTATCTTCCCGCAGGGCAACGTGCCCACACAGCCTACACCCAGCACGCCGCCGCCCGTCGAAACCGGGTCGTATCCGGGCATCCCGACGCCGCCGCCGGGTGTGTATGTGCCGGGGCAAACACCCCAACCGGGGAGCTATGCGCCCGGTCAAACGCCGCCACCGGGGATATATCCGCCCGGGCAGACGCCACAGCCGGGGGCGTATCCGCAGTACCCAACCTACCCGCCCCAGCAGACGATCATCACGCAGCAGGGGACGAATCCGCTCGTGCTGCTCGGCGGCTTCGCGATCATCGCCGTGCTGCTTGTCGTCGTCGTGCTGATCGTCGTCAGCCAGGGCAATCGCGCTCCCGACGATGACCGTCCCCCGCCGCAAACCGCGGACACACAGGCAGCGCAGCCGACCCAAGCGCCCGTCGTCCTGCTGCCCACCCCCGCCGAACCGAACTTCGGGCGGGCGAACTTCAGCACCACGACCATGCTCGGCGATACCGTCAATGTGCAGTTGACCGACGTACGCGTGCCGCCACAGGGACAGGTGTATACGGCGTGGCTGCAAAATACGAGCACGCAGCAGGTGTTGAGCCTTGGCGAAATCACGCTTGACGCGCTTGGCAACGGCGCGCTGACCTATCACACGGATGATGAGTCCGTGCTGCCTGCGCTGTATAACAGCGTCCTGATCGGGCTGGATGATCCGAGCGCCGCCCCACCCGACATCGACATCGCCTACAGCGGCCGCATTCCGATCGAAGTGACGCAGGCGCTGCGGGACATACTGGTCGATCCCAGCGCTGGCGCGAGCGCCGCCCCCGCGGGCGAACAGGACTATGCGTCCACCGCTGAACCCGCCTACGACGGCAGTTTACTCGACGGCGCGCTGACCGAAGCGGAGATCGCCGCCCGGCATTCCGGTCTCGCCGCCGGGGCGACCAGCGTGGGCAGCATGCGTGCCCACGCCGAACATACCATCAACACGCTGAACGGCACACGTGAAGACTACGACGGCAACGGTCGCGGGGAGAACCCCGGGCGCGGCTTCGGCGTGATGTTCTTCGTCGAGGCGATGTGGGCGCGCCTGGATGCCGCCGTCAACGCCCCAGAGTCGAACGCGCTCATTCAGAGCCAAGCCGAACTGATTCGCATTTGCGTGGCGAACGCCAGCCAGTGGAAAGATCAGGTGGTCGCGCTGGAAACGGCCATTCTCACTGCCGACAGTGTAGCTGCAGCCCAGCCGAATCTGGTCGAATCGACGACGCTGGCGCAGGCGCTGGTCTCCGGCATCGATCTCAATGAGAACGGACAGGTCGAGCCGTTTGAAGGCGAGTGCGGACTGGAACAAATTCTCGATTACGGCGTCTCTGTCGGCAACATGCACATCTTCGCCGCCCAACCCGAGGGATAATGAGGCACATCCTACTGCTGTTCGTGCTGGCGCTGGCCGCTTGCGGCACGCCCGCTGCTGTGACACCGGAGGCGCGCAACGCGCCGACGCTCACCGCACCCGCCTGGGTGACGGGCAATCAACCGATTACGCTGGAGAACGTCGATTCCATCCGCTACCTCGGCCGCATCGATCCGCCGGATGTGGTGGCGACGTGGTTTGACGCCGCGCTCTCCCCGGACTCGACTGCGCTGGCCGCGATCAACATCGATCAACTGGCGCAGTGGAATTTGCTCACGGGAGAAACGCTGTTTTACACCGGGCGCGGCGAGGCGGTGCGCGTCTTCTATTCCCCCGACAAAACCGAAATGTACGGCGTGGAAACGTCCGGGCGCGTCGCGATCTACAACGCGCTGACCGGGCAGCAGATCAACCAGTTCAGCGGGCACAGCGCGTTCTCGGGCGTCGCCGCGTATGACGCCAACGCCGGGCTGCTCGCGCTCGGTGGCACCGACGGCACGATCCGCGTGTGGAACACCCTGGAACGACAGGCACAGGTGACAATCAACGCGCACAGCGGGCGCATCAACACGCTGGCCTTTGCCCCCAACGGCGTGTTTATCGCCTCGACCGCCGCGGATGGCCGCGCGCGCTTATGGGACTGGCAGCCGCGCACCCTGTTAGCTGAGACAGACGCGACCGAGATTCTGCGCACCAGCTTCGCTCCGGACAGCGCGACCATCGCGCTCGGGATGGGCACGAGCGTCGCCCTGTGGACGCCGAACGCCGACCCGGTCACACTGGACACGCGCGGGTCAGACGTGATGCAGTTCAGCGGTGACGGGCGCTATCTGTTGGCGGGCAGCCGCTCCGACGGGCTGACGCTGTGGAACGCGCCGGACGCCACGCTGATCGGCATCATGCCAGATACGGCGGGCGATGGCGTGGCCGCGGCCTTCTCGCCGGATGGAGCGCTGCTCATCACCTCAACGCTCAATCGCGGTGTGTATCTGTGGAATCTGAATGCGGTGACGGGCACGCAGTTGAGCCAAGCGCCGCTCGACGTGGGCACACGCCAGATCTACGATGTGCGCTGGACGGACGATGCCCGCCTGATTTTGCTGTTCGACGCCGTCGGCGCGATCTATATGTGGGGCATTCCGTGAAGTTCACAGTTGACAGCGAAAATAAAAGTGGATCTCCACTGTCAACTGTTCACTTCTACTCCTTGAACGGCACCTCGACCACCGTCGCGCCGATCTCCGCATAGAGCGCCGCGATTTCGCCTTGAATATACGCGACCACCTGCTCGACCGGGACGAGCTGTCCGTCTTTGCGCCCACGCCGCTTGATCTCCGCGCCGCCCTGCGCCAGCGACTTCGCGCCCACAGTGATGCGCAGCGGCAAGCCGATCAAGTCGGCGTCGTTGAACTTGACCCCGGCGCGTTCTTCGCGATCATCGAACAGCACTTCCACGCCCGCCGCCTGCAAGTCGCGGTACAGGTCTTTGGCCGCCTGCCGCGCCGCGTCATCATCGCCCACCACGAGGATCAGCGATACGTGATACGGCGCGACGCTGATCGGCCAGATCAGCCCGTAGTCGTCGTTGTGGTGCTCGGCGACGCATGCCAGCAATCGACCGATGCCGATGCCATACGACCCCATGATAATCGGCTTAGCTTCGCCGTCTTTGTCGAGGAAGGTCGCACCAAGCGCGGCACTGTAGCGTGTGCCCAGTTTGAAGATATTGCCGACTTCCACACCGCGCACCGCCCGCAGCGTCCCCGCGCCATCCGGCGAGCGGTCGCCTTCGCGAGCGGCGGCGATATCCGCGACAATATGCGCGGTGAAGTCGCGCCCGTAGTTGGTGTTGAGCAGGTGATAGCCCGCCTCGTTCGCCCCGGCTACGAGATTGGGCGAAGTCGGGATGGCATCGTCGACCACGATGACCGCCCCACGCGCGCCAATCGCTGAGCCATAGCCGGGGACTGCGCCCGCCGCGCGAATTTCGTCTTCGGTGGCGGCGCGCATGGCCTTCGCCTTAAGCGCATTTTGCAGCTTCGTCTCATTCACGTCCATGTCGCCGCGAATGATGGCGATCACGAACCGATCCACGTACTGATCATTCTCGGACACGGTCGCTGTGACGAAGAAAGCTTTCGCCGTCTTGCCTTTCGGGATTTTCAGGAAGTCCGCCAGCGACTCAATCGTCGTCGTTCCGGGCGTCTCGACCTTCTGCAGCGGCAGCGCGTCCTCAGCGGGGGCGGGCGGTTTCTGGAAGGTGGCAACTTCGCGATTCGCCGCGTAGCCGCTCTCATCGCAGATCAGCAGCGTGTCTTCGCCAATGGGCGTCAGGTACATGAACTCATGCGCCATGCTGCCACCCATCATGCCGACATCCGAGCGGACCGCCATGACGGGCAGCCCGCAGCGGTGATAGATGTTGAAATACGCCTGATAGTGGCGGCGGTACTGTGCGTCCAGCCCGGCCCAATCCGCGTCGAGGCTGTAGCTGTCCTTCATGGTGAACTCGCGCACGCGGATCAGCCCGGCGCGAGGGCGCGGCTCATCGCGGAACTTGGTCTGCAGTTGGTAGATGAGCTGCGGGAGCTGGCGATACGAGCGAATTTCGCGGCGGATGAGATCGCCAACGACCTCTTCGTGCGTCATGCCGAGCACCATATCGCGGTCAGCGCGGTCTTTGAAGCGCGCCATCTCCGCGCCGATCTGATACCAGCGCCCGGTCTCTTTCCAGAGGTCGGCGGGGTGCACGACGGGCATGGTGATCTCCTGCCCGCCGATGGCGTCCATCTCCGCGCGGACAATCGCCATGATTTTGGTGAGCGACCGCTGCGCGAGGGGCAGATACGAGAAAATCCCGGTCGACAACTGGCGGATGTAACCGGCGCGCAGCAGTAATTGATAGCTGCGCACATCGGCTTCGGCGGGGGCTTGCCGCAAGGTCTGACTGAAAAGCTGTGAGCTGCGCATAACGACTCCGTCTCAAAAAGGTATTTCGTTGTCGATGAAGCTGGAACAGGGCGCGGTTGTTAACCTCATCCCTCGTTCCCCTCTCCTAAAGGCGAGGGGAGGGTCACTGCGCCCGTGTTCCCCCTCTCCGCTCGGAGAGGGGGCTAGGGGGTGAGGTTGAGAGGGTTATTCGGGGCTAGGGACGGGCTGATCTTCGGCGCTTTCCGTCTCTTCGTCTTCGCGCCACACTTCGCTGGCAATGTCGATGTACAGCCGCCCATCCAGATGATCGACTTCGTGCTGGAAGACACGTGCCTGCCAGCCTTTGGCCTTCAAACGGAACTCTTTGCCGTTGCGATCCAGCCCGCGCAGGGTGATGCTCTCGTGGCGGTCGACCTTGCCGAAGTAGCCGGGAATCGAGAGGCACGCTTCCACGCCTTCGACCATCTCCTTGCTCGCCTTGATAATCTCCGGGTTGGCGACCACGTACACGACGCCCGCCTGATCGCCGTATTCCTTTTTGCTCTCGTCGTCATCGGGCAGACGCACGACGATCAAGCGCTGCGGGATGGCGACCTGCGGCGCGGCCAAACCGACGCCCGGCGCGGCGATCATGGTTTCGACCATGTCGTCGACCAGCTTCTGAAAATCCGCACCAAAGTTGGTCACTTTGTGCGCCTTCTTACGGAGAATCGGGTTATCCGGCTTGATGATGTCGCGAATTGCCATACTTTCAACCTGAGTCTAAAGAGAGTTGAAAGTTAAAAGTTGAAAGTTAAAAGTGTTGGTAGTTTGCCACTTTCACCTTTTAACTTTTACCTTTTAACTTGTGCATTCCAACTATTATAGCGCAACGGAGCGCTGCTTATCCACCGGGACGATTACGCGGAATGCGCGGCGGACGGTTGCCATCGCGCATCGGGGGCGGCTGCTGCGTGACCTCGTCGTCCGGGGGCGGCGCAGCAGGCGTATACGAGCGCGGCTGCGGCTGCGCCTGGGCGGTCGGCTGGGTGCGCGGCATTTCGCGCCCATCGTTCCCGGTCATCTGCTGGAACACGGAGAAGTATTCGAGCATTTGCTGGCGCTGCTGTTCAGAGGCGGACTGCGACTGCGCCGCCTTGATCGTGGACAAGCGCTGCGACACCTCCGACTGAATCTCCTGCGGATCGTAGACGTGGTCGAACATTTTGGCATTCGACTCCGCGCCGATCAGCGAGATATGCACATCGCCGCGGTTCAAGAGCGTGTTCACCACGCCGTTGACCTCCGAGCGCACATTATCCACCTGCGTTAAACGGATGGTATCGCGCTGGTTTTGCAGGAACAGCGGACGTTTGCGGATGAGCGTGATCGAGTCCTTGCCGACGATGAACAGGTCATTGCGCCAGTCCCAGTCACCCCAGTAGAACCACAGTCCACCCAACAGCATCACCATCAGGCTCAGCCCTAATCCGGTCGCGCCCGCAAACGTGAACGTCGGAATGAGACTGAGGACGCCGAGCGCGATGCCGCCGAAGATCACGAGCATGGGCGGCAGCACATGGAAAAACCACACCGACACATGCTTGCGGTAGATGATATCGCCGTTCGCGTTAATGTACTTTGTGCGCAAGAAGCTCAAGCCAATAGTCGAGTCGCTGTCGTCTTTCGGCTCGACGGGCGCGATGCCGCCGACCGCCTGCGTCTGCCCGGCCTGCCGACCGAGCACACGCTCGATATCCGAGCGAATCTGCGCCTGGCGGCGCTGCGCGTTCAACTGCTGCACCTGTTCACGCTGGGCGAAGATTGTGCGCTGCACCTGCATCGGGCTAGGTACGAACGAAAGGAACATATTGGCACTTTCGCCAGACGTTTTGATCGCCACGTTGCCGTAGTTGAGCAGGCGGGCGAACGCATCGCCGGGCGGAATTTCCGAACTGACTTCCAACACGCGATCCAGCGGGATCTCGTTGATCGTGTTCTCAAAGGTGAACAGGGTGTTCCACACACGCACGACCCGCTGATTCGTCACGATCACGGAGTCGTCCTGCCACTCGTAGTAAAAGTAGGCGACGATGACGCCGGGGACGATAACGCCCAAGCCCGCCGCGACCAGCGCGACGATGCCATTCAGCGGGGCGAGCAGCACCGCGGCGACGAACGCGGCGATGGCGAAACCCAGCGGCAGCCACAACCAGCGCCCGAATGTCCACCAGTGGCGGCGGTAGATATGCAGCACCGTTTCGTCGTCCCGCTGCCCTTTGAACAGATGGCGCGGCGCTTCGCGGTGATCTGCTGACGTTTCGACGCGCAGATTCGAGCGCAGTTCAGGCAGGTGGGAGAGCAGGTTCACAAAGCGTCCGCGCGGAATCAGGATGATGACGGCGGGCTGAACGATGCGCAGGTTGGCCGTTTCGCGCGTGGTCGAATACAGCGCGGTCTCGTTGATGTACTGCCCCTGTTCGACCGAGCCGATCGGTTCTTCGATGTTGTTGGCATTGAAGCGCGTCAACACCCCGCGCCCCGCCACGAACAGCATCATGCCGCGCGTGGGCTGGCCCTGCTGGAAGGCAAACTGCCCCGGCTGAAGCTGGATCACCTCGGCGGCGTTCGCTACCAGCTCGATCTGCGGGTTAGTCAGCCGCTCGAACAAGGGTAAATTGCGGATGTGTCGCTGAATGAACGGGTCAGACGCCATAGCATCGCACCTAAACTCTGTCAGTGCGCAGATTGTAGCAGAAAATACGACAGAGTTGGACGAGTCTGCTTACCCGTAAATGTGGGGATGCCGCTCGAATTCCCATCTGGTGAGCGCACAGTAGCTGATCAGCCCTTCGTATTCGCCGTGCACGCCGAGTGTCCGCTCTAGCACCTCTGGCTCACAGCGACCGTTCGCGCCGTGGAAATAGCGGTTGACCGCCGCCCGCAGCGCCACATCGGCTGAGCCAACGGGCGGGAACACGCCCAAGGCGCGGATGATCGACCACGCCGCCGTCCAATGCCCGATGCCGCGCAAACTCCGCAGGCGTGGATACACCACCTCGAAGGGCTGATCGCGCAGGCTTTCCAGATCCAGTTGACCGGAGGCAATTTGCTGGGCGATGTCGAGGATCACGCGGATGCGAATGCCCGTGATCTTCATGGGCAGCAGGTCTTCGACCGTGCACGCCGCCAGCTTGAGCGGATCAGGAAAGGTGTAGTAGGTGACGCCTTCGTAAGTGAGCGCGTCGTTGATCTGATGCATGAGCCAGCGTTCCGCGACCTGCGCCATCTTCAGCGTGATCTGCTGCTCAATGACGGTCAACGCCACCGCCTCGAAAAATGTGTCGGACTGGAAGGTGTTCATGCCGTACACAGGATCAATCACCGCATGCAACGTGGGATCGTGCTGCGCGTAGCGGTAGAACGGCGCGAGATCGCTGTCGGCGTTGGCGAGGCGGCGCAGCTTCGCACTGAGCAAATGCTCGTCAACGGGCGCATTCGCTGCCAGCAGCCGCCCTTCGAGGCGCGGTTGCTCCACCGTGCCGACGCTGCGTAGTTCGATCAGCGCTAGCGCCGCGCCCACCCGAAGCACCCGACGAAACGCGCCGTGTTGGGCGTGTCCCATGGTATACAGTGCGTGTGACGCCCGCAGCGTCTTGGCAAAATCATAGGGCGGGTTGGGGGTAATCGTGAACATGCTCATGTATGTTCGGAAGTTGTATTCCTGTGACGCCAATAGAATAAACAAACTGTATGAATGAGGCGTGAGGATGCTTCCCCTCACCCCAACCCCTCTCCCACGCAAGCGGGGAGAGAGGAGGCGCTGCGAGCAAGGTTGGCTCCCCTCCCCGAATTCGGGGAGGGGCCGGGGGTGGGGTCGAAAAAACGGACGCGATAAATCGCGTCCCTACGAGAGACTCTTTTGCCATTCCCGGCGCTATCTAGAGTGGTGAGGTCAGATAATCGGCTTGGTGGTTGGTGTACCGGGCTTGCGCGGATAATCGTTCGGCGTGTGCTTGATCTTTTCGATCACGACGAGGTAGTGTGTCTCGTCGACGCCGGGGAGTGTCACCTCGACGATCTCGCCGAGCTTGCCGCCGAGCACCGTCAGCGCCTTCTTGGCATCGCTGGCCTCTTCGTGCGCGGTTTTGCCCTTCATGGCGACGCACACCCCGCCGACCTTCGCCAGCGGCAGCAGGTATTCAAGCAGGCTGGGCAGGCGGGCGACCGCGCGCGCCAGCACCACATCATAGCTGGCGCGGTGTTCCGGCACATGCCCGATCTCTTCGGCGCGAGCATGCACGCACTCAATGCCCTGCGTGATACTGAGCGTCTGCGCGACATGGCTCAGAAAAGCGACCTTCTTGCCCGTCGCGTCGACCAACGTCACGTGGATGCTGGGGTAGGCAATTTTGAGCGGCAAGCCGGGGAAGCCCGCGCCCGTCCCCACATCGATCACCCGGAGGCCAGGGCGCATGGGGACGGCTTGCACAATGCTCAACGAATCGAGGAAGTGACGCACGCGCACCTCGTCGGGCGCGGTGATGGCGGTCAGGTTGGTGTGACTATTCCACGCCGCCAGTTCGCGCAGATACACGTCGAAGGAATCGGCCTGTTCCGGGGTGAGCGTCACCCCGAAGGCGTGCGTCGCTGCCTCGTTCCACATACTAATCGTTCGGCGTGATGTTGTGCACCGGCCAGTTGGTCGGGAAGAACATGTCAATGTAATCCACGCTCTGGTTCTGCGGGTTGCGCGTCACGTCAAAGTTGCAGTTGCCGTTTTCGCGCGGACGTGCCGTGCCGGGACCGTAATCATCGTAGCCGTCGTTAACCGGGTTCGCCCACGTCAGATCATACGCGACTTCGTAGTGACCGGGACGCAGTTGACCCGCGGTGAAAATGTAGAACACCCAGTAATTGCCGTTGCGGCGGACGGGTTCGGTGCGCTGCACATCGTTGAAGCGCGCCGTATTGATCGACGCCACGTAGATCGCGTTATCGATGTGCTGCTGCATCTGTTCGAGCGTCTTGGTGTACCACGACCAGTAAACGACGACGGTATCGTTGTCGTAGATGCGGCCGGGCAGCGCCAGCGGATATTCGTCGCATTCCGCGAACAGCAGGCCTGGCGTTTCCGAGCGGAAGGTGTCACTCGGGCGCGCGCCGATCACGACGTCGGCTTCTGGCTGCAAATTCGGGTTGAGCAGACCGCCATTCGGCGCGAGGAGGCTGGTGGTGAAGCCGGGGCGGCTGCTCGACGCGGCGGCTGTATCCGTCGAACCGGTCGTGCCGCTGTCGGTGCTGCCCGTCGTGCCACCGGGCTGCGTGGTCGTATCGCTGCTGCATCCATCGTTGAAATCGTTGACCGTGAATTCAAAGTCAACGCTGCTGCTGTTGCCTTCACGGGCCACAAACGCCTTGATGCTGCCCGTCGCGCCCGTCGCCAGCGTCGAGCCGCTGTTGTAGGCGAGGCGCTCATTGAACAGGAAGTCGCCCGCGACCGATGCCTGCCGCACGTTGGTCAGCGCAGTGCCCGTCCCGTTCGGGCCATTGAACGCCTGATAGTAAATGTCCCATCCGCTCAACATCGTCCCGCTGAAGCGCACGACGACGGCATCGGTGCACAGCACCGCGAACGCCTCGACCGTCGTGCCCTGCGTGGTCGCAGCCGGGGTCGGTGTCGTGGTCTGCGCTTGGCCGGGCTGCACGCCCAGCGTCGCGATCACCATTAGCAGGAGGAGACATGTTGTAAGCAATGCCAGTTTTTTCACCGGAATTTCCTTTACCTTACTGCTAGATTTGCCGCTATGATAGCGCAAAACCTTGTGCACAATCTACTCAATCCACACTTTGTACCGTAAAATGGCTGCATAATGTGGGTTAGGGGTCGGTGCGGCTGTACCGATCTCAAGCTGATACTGCACTTTGTTCTCCAAGTAAGGAAATCGACGTGAGCCAACCGACTATTGCCGTGCTGAAGGGTGACCAGACTGGTCAGGAACTCCTTGACGAAGCCCTGCGCGTCCTCGACCCCGCCGTGACCCGGGTTGATCTGGATTTCCAGTTCTTCGACCTCTCGCTGGAAAATCGCCGCGCTACGAAAAATCAGGTCGTCCACGACGCCGCTGCCGCCGTCCGCAAGACGGGTTTAGGCATCAAGGCGGCGACGATCACCCCCGGCAACCCCGACGATGTCGGCAGCCCCAACGCCCTGCTGCGTGAACTGATCAACGGGCAGGTGATTTTGCGTACGGGTCGGCGTATTCCGTCGGTGCGCCCGCTGGCGGGCGTGTACGCGCCGATTTCGGTGGTGCGCATGGCCGTCGAAGATGCCTACGGCGCGAAGGAATGGCGCGAAGGCGAAGGACTGGATGAAATCTCATACAGCACGCGCAAGCTGTCCCGCCGCGTGTGCCGTCAGGTCGCGGAATTCACCTTCCGCTATGCGCGCCGCATCGGGGCGAAAGTCTTTGGCGGGCCGAAATACACGGTCAGCGTGGTCTACGAAGGCATCTTCAAAGAAGAACTGGACGCCGCCGCCGCCCGTTACCCGGACGTGCGCTATGACCCGCAATTGATCGACGCGACCTACGCGCTGCTGCTCAAGACGACGGGCGAACCGCTGGTCATCCCCGCGCTCAACCGTGACGGCGACAGCCTGAGCGACCTCGTTCTGGAAATGTTCGGCAGCATCGCGGGTGCGGAATCAGTCATCCTGTCGATGGATGACAACTTCGAAGTGCAGACCGTGCTGACCGAAGCGCCGCATGGGACCGCGCCGTCGCTGTTCGGCAAAAATGTCGCCAACCCGCTGGCCATGATCCTCGCGGGCGCGGCGCTGCTGCGCTACATCAAGACGGATGCCGCCGCGCGCGCCAGCCGGGCGATCTACGAAGCGGCGATGGAGACGATCAACGACGGGATGAAGACCTCCGACCTCGGCGGACAGGCGCACACCGACGAATACACCAACGAAGTCATCCGCCGCGTCAAGGGCAAGCTTGACGTGTGGGATGCCCTGCACGGGTAAGCGCGTGGATCCGGCGTTTGAGCGCGATTTACTGCACTTCTGGGCGCTGCTGTTTCAGGTGGTTCTGGACGGCGAGAAGCGCCTCTCGGATATGCTGGGTCAGCATGGTCTGACGACGCCGCAGTTTTACGTGCTCAAAACGCTCATTGAACATGATGGCCGGCTGACCATTGGTCGGCTGGCCAAGCTCCACGGCTTGACCAACGCCACCATGACCGGGTTGGTCAAGCGGCTGGAAGTGTTCGACCCACCGCTGGTTTTACGCGAAACGAATGTGGAAGATCGCCGCTCGGTGTACGTCGTGCTGACCGATGCCGGGCGCGAACGCTTCCTCGGCGTGCAGACCGACCTCATGGAACAATTACGCGCGGTGCTTGGGCTGCTCAACGCCGACGAACGCCGCTCGCTCCTCTTCGACCTCACGCGCTACGTCGACATGCTGACCCTACGCGCTTAATCCTACACTCCGCTCAAACCCGATGTTTTTTCGCGCCTAACGCCCAAACCGTTTATAGTACTTGGCGCATTCAATCACGAGTAAGGAGAGTATATGTCCGCGGATAAGGACTTCTTGAAAGAGAACGCCACCAAAGAAGGCGTAACCACGACCAAGAGCGGCTTGCAGTACAAGGTGCTGACGCAGGGCACCGGGCCGAAGCCCAAGAGCGCCAACAGCGAAGTCGAAGTGCATTACGAGGGACGGCTGATCAACGGGTCTGTGTTTGACAGCTCGTATAAGCGCGGCGAAACCATCAACTTCTTCCTGAACCAGGTCATCCCCGGCTGGACGGAAGGCTTGCAGTTGATGCCGACTGGCTCGATCTACGAGCTGTACATCCCGTCGGAACTCGGCTACGGTGCGCGCGGCGCGGCGGGCGTCATTCCCCCCAACGCCACGCTGATCTTCAAGGTCGAGCTGATCAAGGTGTACGAGTAGGCAGGGGACACGATAAAGAGGGTGTCTAGAAAGCATCCCCTAAACGTTGATCATATGCCAGCGGGCGCGATAAAGAGGGTGTCTAAAAAGCCCCTCACCCCCAACCCCTCTCCCACGCAAGCGGGGAGAGGGGAGGCACGGCGCGTCTTCTGTCTCCCCTCCCCGAATTCGAGGAGGGGCCGGGGGTGGGGTAAGGTTCGCCTCAGTTCGTCAGCGGCTGATCGCTCAGGAACATCTGCACCGCGATCTGCCCGCTGCCGCCGCCCGTCGAATTTGCGATCAGCAGTGTGTACTGACCGCTGTTGGGAATTTCGTAGTTGAGCACGAGCGCCGCGCCATTGTTCCCGCTGTCGTCATCCCCAATGAGCGGCTTGCCCGTTTCGTCCAGCAGCACCATCACCGTGTCGATGGGGGTATTCTCGTCCGTCGAGATCGCAATCCCGCTGAAATACGTTCCCACCTTGACCTCAAGCGGATACGCGAAGACCGCGCCCGGTTCGATCTGCGCCATGACTGCCGCGCCAGATTCGAGTGCCGCGCCGTCGGTGCGCTCCGTCTGGATCAGGTTGATGTACGTCAGGTAATCTTCCGCGGCAAGCTGTGATTGGCCGCTGGTCGCATACACGTAGCCGCGATACACGTACAGCACCGGGTTCTGCCCATCCAGTTCCAGCGCCGCGTCGAAGTCGGCCAGCGCGTTGTCAAGCTGTTCGAGCGCGGCGTAGCTCAAGGCGCGGCGGAAGTAGGTTTGGGCATCGGGGATGAGGTCGAGCGCGGCCGTGTAGTCGCTCACGGCCTCGTCGAGGCGCTGCTGCTGCCCGTAGATTCCGGCGCGCACGCGGTAGATGTCCGCTTCAAGATCGGGCGGCAGTTCGTCGATGCTCAGCGCGAGGTCAAAGTCGGCCAGCGCCGCCTCCGCATCGCCCAGGTTCAGGTGACTCAAGGCAGTGGCGTAGTAGCTCTCGCCCGCCGTTGGGTTGAACAGTGAGAACAGGCTGAAGCGCAGAATGGCCTGCTCATAGTCCTGCGCATCGAATAGCGCCACCGCCTGATCGAAGATTTCGGGGAAGACGACGGCGGCCGGTTCCGGCGTCGGTTCGTCCTGCGCGAACACGGGCACGGCTGCCAATAACATGATCACAGCGATCAGAATCCGAAATTTGCCCATACACCTCAACCCTCACCGGGACGTGCACGGCACGTCCGCCTAACGATACGTTCGCTGCCTTATCCCCGCCGCGCGTTGAGTTCACGCGTGAGCGTCTCTTTGACGAGCGCTGGGTTGCCGCGCCCACCGAGTTCCGCCATGATTTTGCCCATCAGCGGCCCAAACACCTTGTCCTTGCCCGCGATATAGTCGTCGACGAGGCGCGCGTTTTCGGCCAATACCTTGGCCAGCGCCGCTTCAATCGCGCCCGTGTCGGAGATCTGTCCTAGCCCCTTAGCCTTGACGATTTCTTCCGGCGATCCGCCCGTCTCCCACATATCGTTGAGCACGGTGACGCCCGTCGCCTTGTTGATCGTGCCGTCATCGACCATTTTGACGAGCGCGCCCAACTTCTCCGGCGCGACCTTCTCGGCGGCGCTTTCGCGCTCAATCCCGTCGCGGTTGAGCAGACCAAACAGGTTGCCCGTGATCCAGTTGGCAGCGGATTTGGGATTCGCCCCGCCCGCGATCACGCCTTCGTAGTAGCTGGCGACGGCTTTCTCGGCGGTCAGCACGGAGGCGTCATAGCGGCTCAAACCAAAACTGTTGATGAAGCGGTCGCGCTTGGCGTCCGGCAGTTCGGGCAGGCGCGCGCGCACGCGCTCCACCCATTCCCGGCTGACTTCCACCACGGGCAGATCCGGTTCGGGGAAGTAACGGTATTCGTCAGCACTCTCTTTGTAGCGCTGAACGACTGTGCGCTGCTTCGCCTCGTCCCAGCCCATCGTCGCCTGCCGCACGCCCTCGCCCGACTCCCACGCTTTGATCTGGCGGGCGACTTCGTACTCAATCGAGCGGAACAGACTGCGGATGCTGTTCAGGTTTTTGACCTCGGTGCGTGTGCGGTAGCCGGTGTCATCCTTGTGCATGACGCTGATGTTCGGCTCAACGCGCATCACGCCCTTCGACATGTCGCCATCGTTCACGCCGAGATATTGCAGAATGGCGCGCAGTTTGCGGGCGAAGACTTCGGCGGCTTCCGCGCTGTGAATATCCGGCTCAGTGACGATTTCCAGCAGCGGCACGCCCGCGCGGTTGTAGTCGATCAGGCTGTAGCCATCGACATGCACCGACTTGCCCGTGTCTTCTTCGAGGTGGGCGCGGCGCACGCGAATCGTCGCCGTCGTGCCATCGCTGAGATCAATGTCCAGCGTGCCGCGCACGGAGAGCGGGCGGTCATACTGGCTAATCTGGTAACCCTTGGGAAGATCGGGGTAGAAGTAGCTCTTGCGCGCGAACTGATTGATCGCGGGGATTTCGCAGTTGAGCGCCAGCCCGACCATCATCGCCATTTCAACGGCTTCCAGATTGATCACGGGGAGCGTCCCCGGCAAACCGAGCGACACGGGATCAACGGCGGTATTCGGCGGCGCGGTCACGCTGTCGACAACGGGGCACGCGCTGAACATTTTGCTTTGAGTGAGGAGTTCGGCATGGATTTCCAAGCCGATGATCGGCTTCCAATCGCTCATGAATCATCGTCCTGTTTGGAGTTTCGCTTCGGCTGCTGATTCTAACACAAGTGCGCCTATAATGGAGAAAACTACGGGACATCACCTTGTGACCGGACGTCAACGCAACGAAAGTCGCTTTCCCCAGTGGGATGAGCTTCCAAATGGCGGGCGACGCTATTACCGCATCATCAGAGGGCGAGTGAAAGGCTATGCTCGCTATGTAAAAGAGGTCGACGCAAACGAGAGTACCGTGCAAATCGTACAGGAGATTTACGACGACGACGGCAATCTGGTTGGTATTCACCAGAAATTCCCTGAAGACACCGGTCATATTGAGATCGGCAGGAGCGAAGATGATGTCTAGAGATGCAGTTGTACGGCAAATTATTGCCTATTTGAATGGCGAAATCACCGAGCGCGATCTCGTCCGGTGGGCAGAAGATCATTTTGTCAAGCTGTCCGAAGCAGATCAAGAAATTGCCGACGAAACGCTGCTGCTCGACATTCTCGGCTACTTGGGAGCAGGCGACACCCCCGACTTCCCCCTGACTTGGGGTGTACTCTCCGATTTTCTCGAAGCACTTGGGACGCGGGTGCGCGTTATCGCGCACAGCGCTTAAACTTACTCGCCGCGCAGTGCGCCGACCCGCTCGTAGTTCACGAGGATAACGCCCTTGGGGGAGACTTGGCTTTCCGTCATCTGGAACGCCAGCGGGATCGAGCCATCAGCGAACAGCCGTTTGCCCTGCCCCAACGTCAGCGGATAGATTTTCAACCAGAATGCATCAACCAAATCCTGCTGCATGAGGGTTTGCAGCAAATTGCCGCTGCCGTACACGTGCAAATCCGGCCCCGGCTGCTGTTTAATCTGACTGATTTTTGCCCCGATGTCTCCGCTCAAAAACACGGTGGGCTGCCAGTCGTGCGCCGTCAGTGTATTCGAAGCGACGTACTTGGTCGCCGTATTGACGCCCGGCCAGATATCCACATGGTATGGCCAGTATGGCGCCCAGATGTCAAAAGTTTTGCGCCCGATCAGCAGATCAAACGGCAGCTTCATCTCGCGCTGGACGACGCTGCCCACCACCTCATCGGCATATGCCCCGATCCAGCCACCATACGCGAAACCGCCGCTCGGATCTTCGTCGGGTCGCCCCATCGATTGAATAACGCCATCCAAGGACAGATGGGAGATGACAATCAGTTTGCGCATTGCGGGCTCCTGCAACATCGGCTAATCTTCAGGGGATAAAATAGCACAGATGTTCAATACACGCAACTGCGGCGACCGGGAGCTATAGGTCCAGCGCGTCTACCAGCGGCTGATACCGTGCATCGGCGGTCAGTTCGGCTCGCATCGAGTCGCGCATGTCGGCGTTGGCACGCGACCATCCGGCGCGGCACAGACGAATCGCGCCATCGAGGTCGCCCTGTTCGAAGCGCACCAGCCCGCGATTGAATGGGATCGCTGCATCGCCCGGTTCCGCCGCTTCAGCCGCTTGATAATCGGCCTCCGCTTCAGCATAGCGACCGGAGCGGCGATAGGCATCCGCGCGTTTGAGCAGCAGATTGGCCTGCATGGCGATCAGCAGCCGCTTGTCTTTCGCCACGGCGATCAATGCATTGAGCTTAGCGGCGGCCTGCGTGAAATGCTCCAGCGCCGTCGGCAGATCGCCGCGCAGCGCATCGACTTCGCCGTGCGCCTGATGCCAATGCCAGGCCTGCGGCAGTGAGTCCAACACGACGAGCGCGCGCTCATACTGGCCGAGGTCTTTCAATACGCGGAAGTAGAACTCGGCATACCCCACCGGACTGAGCGTCCACGCGCGTTCGTAGGCTGCTGCCGCGCCGAGCACATCGCCCTGACCGAGCAAAATTGAACCCCGCACGCCGTAATCGCTGGCGTTGGGCTCAGCCAGGGCATCGAAATCCGCCAGCGCGGTGGCAATGCCTTCCGGGAAATCGCGCAGCACCTGCACCCGCAGACGGCGCGCGCTGTCATCCTGCGGAAAGGCGGTCAGATGCTCGTCGAGCGCCGCCAAAGCGAGATTCAACTCGCCCGTTTCGAGGTAAGCCTCGGCCAACTGCATCGGCGTGTACGTCACTTACTCGTCCTCCGTCACAAACGCCGGGAGCAGCATTTGCTCGCTAAGCGGCAGCCAGAAGCTGAAGCGGCTGCCCTTGCCCGGCGCGCTCTGCACGCTGATTTTACCGCCGTGCAGCTCGACAATCTCTTTGGCGATGCTCAACCCCAAGCCCGTGCCAATCACCTGACTGGTCACGCGGAAGAAGGGCTCGAAGATGTGCGGCAGGTTGTCCTCGGCAATACCGATGCCTGTGTCTTCCACTTCGATGCGGGCGCAGCACAGCGTGCCCGCCGCGTCGTAAATTGGCTGAGCGCGTAAGGTCACCGCGCCGCCGGGCGGCGTGTAGTTGAGCGCGTTCGTCACCAGATTGGTGATTACCTGCGTCACCCGTTCTAGATCGGCGCTCACGATCAGCGGCTCATCCGGCAGTTCGACGGCGAGGCGCAAATTCTTCTGCTCGGCTTCCGGCATCTGCACGATGAGCACATTGTGCAGCAGGCGCTGCACCTCCACCTGCCCAACCTGCAGCCGGATCATGCCGCGCTCGAAACGGCTCACATCCAGCAGGTCTTCGACCAGGCGCTGCATGCGTCCGCTGACTTCTTCCAGCACGCGCAGATGTTCGTGCAGGCGTTCAGGTTGGCGTTTGGCGAGGTACACACGCGTCTTGAGGTTGGCAATCGGCGTGCGCAGCTCGTGCGATGCATGGGCGACGAAGCGGGCTTTTTGCTGCGCCAGCGCTTTTTCTTCGCTCACGTCGCGCATCACGCATACCGCCCCGGTATTACGACCATTGTCCCCGCCGACGAGCGTCACCGAGAGGTGAGCGGCAAACTGCGAGCCATCTTTGCGCATGAAGTTATAGTCCAGCGACCAGCGCCCGGTGCGGCGCAGCACCTGCATGGCTTCCGCCATGCGTTCCTCGAAGATCTGCTCGCCTACCCGCTGGGGCTTCAACAACTGCACCGACAGCAGTTTCCACTCTTCCGCGGTGTATCCGCTCATCTGCTCCAGCGCGCGGTTGACATAATGCGTTTCAAACCCCTGCGCGGTGTATTCGGTATACATGACGCCTTCGCTCATGCCTTCGATGATCGTGCGCAGTTGGCGGCGCTCATGTTCAAGTTCGGCGGTGCGTTCGATGATGCGCCCTTCCAGTTCCACAGCCTGCACGCGCACCTGATCGTAGAGGCGCGCATTGCGAATGGCGATGGCCGCCTGATCCGCGAAGGATTGCAGGCGTTCAGCATCGACGCGATTAAAGCGATTCAGCGAATGGCTGTCGAGGTTCAGGAAACCGATTACGTAGCGCCCTACGCGAATGGGCGCGCCCAGATAGGCCTTCGTCCAGCGGCGATGTTCATCGCCCACATGATGCCAATCCGGATACGCATCGACGTCAGGGATAATCAGCGGGTTGCGATTCACGATCATCCATTGCAGTGTGGGCGTGTTGCGCACAGAGAAGATGATATTGCGATGCGTTTGGTCGAGCGGCACGCTCTCGGCTGCCCACGAGCGCACCACCCGCGCCATCGAGCCTTCGATCAGCATAATGCTGCTGCGCTCATGGGGCACGACGAGCTGGACTTCCTGCAAAATGCGATCCATCACCTCGTCGAGTTCGAGCGTGCTGGAGAGCACCGCCGCTGTATTGCGCAACGCTTCCGCCAGAATGCGCTGATCGTGTTCCGCTGCTTCGGCTTTGCGCCGCTTCGTGATGTCGAACAGGATCATATACATCAGCGTCCGCCCCTCGTATTCGAGCGGGCTGGAGAAGATTTTGACATGCCGGATTTCGCCGGAATGGTTGCGATGGCGAAAGTTGAACAGCGTCCAATTGCGCGTGCTGCCGACGGTATCGCCGGGAATCGGTGAGTCGAGATCGGCGATGGTCATCTGGCGGAGATGTTCGCGGGTGTAGCCATAAAACTGTCCCGCCGCGCTGTTGGCATCGACGATGCGTCCGTCGGTGGGATCAATCAGCAGCTTGATCGCGCGGTTGGTTTCGAAGGTTTGCAACCAGCGCTTCTCGTATTCATCACTGCGCCGCAGAGCGCTGAAGTGCGCTAGCAGGAGTTCGACGCGATGGCGCAGCAGCAAATCCGACACCGGCATCGTAATCATGTCGGTGACACCGACGCGCAGCGCCTGCCGGATGCTGGGCTCATCGTTGGCGACAAGGAGCAAAATCGGAACGCTGGCGCCCACCTGTCGGACAATCACTTCCCAGTCGGGCAGGCTTTGGCTCAGGATGAGGAGGTCGGCATGGGGGGAGAGGGCGAGGCATTCCTCGGTGCTGCCCACCGAAGCGATGCGATACTGGTCGAGAACCGCCGCAAAAGCCAGGCGTTGTCTGCGATCCTCATCGGCGACCAATATCGAAAGCGACTCGAGCATCGACTATCCCCCGTGTACCTCTCATCAAGTTAACACGAAGGTCTGCAAGGCACAATATCAATTTATTAAAAATGTGTAATTAGACTGAAAATGTAGCAATGTTGCTCATCAGGTAAAAACGGGGACGAGAAATCCAACTGGGCGCCTAATGGGCGCCCAGTTGTCGATACAGATTGCGGCAGCGGCGACCGGATTTACCCATGATGCCGCATGAAGCGTTCCATGCGGTTGAGCGCTTCTTCGATGTTCTCATAGGAATTGGTGTAGCTGGCGCGGACGAACCCGCGACCGCTCTCGCCAAAGGCGCTGCCCGGTACGACCGCGACCTGTTCTTCCATCAGAAGGCGTTCGCAGAATTCCTCATCCTGCATGCCGGTCGCTTCGATGTTCGGGAAGGCGTAAAATGCGCCGCGCGGCTCAAAGCACGTCAGGCCGAGGTCGTTGAAGCCCCCGACAATCAAGCGGCGGCGGCGGTCATATTCTTGGCGCATAGCTTCGACATCGTCCTCGCCAGAGACCAACGCTTGCAAAGCCGCGTGCTGACCGATAGTCGGCGCGGACATGATCAGGTACTGATGCAGCTTGCGCATCGCATCCATGATCGGCGCAGTGGACGTCGCGTACCCAATGCGCCAGCCCGTCATCGCGTAGGATTTGCTCATCCCGCTCAACAGGATGGTGCGTTCGTACATATTGGGCAGCGCGGCAAAGCAGATGTGTTCGAAACCGTAGACCAGCCGCTCGTAAATCTCGTCGGAGATGACCATCAGGTCATATTTTTCGGCGACAGCGGCGACTTGCAGCATATGCTCACGGTCGAGGATCGCGCCCGTCGGGTTATTCGGGTAGCTGATGAGGATCGCTTTGGTGCGCGGGGTCACAGCGGCTTCGAGCTGCGCGCCCGTCACCTGAAACTCGTCTTCGATGAGCGCGTTGACGATCACCGGGACGCCGCCCGCCATTTCGACGGCGGCTGAGTTCGCCACGAAGCACGGCTGCACGACGAGCACTTCGTCGCCGGGGTCGAGGATGGCCTTGAGCGCCAGCCATAACGCCTCGCTCACGCCGACTGTCACCAGCACCTGATCGTCGGGGGAATAGTGGACGCCGTAGCGCCGTTCGATGTGCGCCGCAATCCCGCGGCGCAGTTCAATCGTGCCGGAATTCGATGTATAGGCCGTTTTCCCGGCCATAAGCGAATCGATCCCTGCGCGCATGATGTGATAGGGGGTGGTGAAATTCGGTTCACCGATGCCCAAAGTGATCACATTTTCCATCGTCGCTGCGATGTCAAAGTACCGGCGAATGCCGGAGGGTTTCATGTTCTGGACGCTCTGAGAAATGAAGCTTCGCATAATCGATCCTGTCAGAAGTAAGCCTAACCATTATCTAGCACATTCGGCTGGCTGAACACGCCAAGAGTCATCAAAATGACTATGACGTCTCATACATAGTGTACGAAAACTTCCGCCTTGCCTCCGCTCAGCGCGGATTCCGGCAGGCGTTGTGAGGATTGTCCAAGCGCCGTCGACCGTCGCCGCGCCCCGGTTGGTAAATGTGTCTGAATACGGCAGACCGCCCGCCCGGTCCGTCAGGTAGAGGATAGGCACACCATTGACTGGTTGGTCCGTTGCTGATCTTGACCCTAGGGTTAAAATGAGATGAATAGAGGTTATGGGAAAGGCAGGGTATGACGTTCGACAATAACCTGATTATTGTGCTGGCCTTGGTAATGCTGGCCTTCCTCTGCCTGCTGATCGTCATCTTCATCGCGGCGCTCTTCATGCGCATCACAGGACGCGGCATTATCCCCTTACTGCTCTCCCTGCGTGAACAATTTTCCGAGTCAGACCCGGAAGATGAACGCCGTTACGCTCCGAAGGGGCACGCCGATTTACGCTCGATTGCGCAGCAGCACGATTTCAATGCGGCGCTCGCCCAGCAGGTGATCGAGAAGCAAACGGTCGCGCCCACGCCCCCGCCGATCACGCCGCAGAATGCGCCGTATGTCGCCAATGATATCCAGCCCGCCGACTCCTATCACACGCCGCCGCCCACCTTTGCCCCACCGGGTGCATCCGCGCAGTCAGTGAACCCGCTGCCACCCGCCACGCCGACCCCACGCTTCGGTCACCGCGCGCCGGGGGCGAAGCGCGAACCCAGTGACCGCCGCCGTGACGAAGACGACGAATTCGGCAGCGATATGCTCGATTTTGATGGCGATGGCAGCGCGGATGTGTAGGCTTAATGATTGGTGATAAGTGTGTGTTTTCGCTGATCTTCATCTCAGAAACTCATAATTCTTAGCTATACTAGACAGTATGGCGACAACCGACACATAGGAAAATGGAATGGCAGGTGAACGGATACTACTGATCGAAGATGAAGCACGGATCGCCCAGTTTGTCGAACGCGCCTTGATTTACGAAGGCTACCGTGTCAGTGTGGCACGGGAAGGTCAAAATGGGCTGGCGATTGCGCGTGATAACCCGCCTGATCTCGTCATTCTCGATTGGATGCTCCCCGGTTTAGATGGTTTGGAAGTCTGCAAGCGGCTGCGCGCGGCGAGCGACGTTCCGATTCTCATGCTCACGGCAAAAGATGACATCAAAGATCGCGTGCAGGGTTTGGACGCGGGCGCAGATGACTATCTGGTCAAGCCGTTCTCGGTCGACGAGCTGATGGCCCGCGTGCGCGCGTTGTTCCGCCGCTCAACGCCGACCTCTCGCCCGGAGATTCTGCGTTTTGCCGACCTCACGCTCGACACGGGCACGCACCGCGCCTACCGCGGCGAACGTCCGATCGACCTGACGGCGAAAGAATACGAACTGCTGGAATTGTTTATGCGCAACCCGCGGCAGGTACTCACCCGTGACGTGATCTTCGACCGGGTATGGGGCTACGACTTCGGCGGTGAAAGCAACATCATCGAAGTGTACGTGCGCTACTTGCGCCAGAAAACGGAGCAAAACGGCGAACCCCGCCTCGTGCATACCGTGCGCGGCGTTGGGTACGTGCTGCGCGAAGAAGAATAATGCGTCATGACCATTCGCAGCAAGCTCATCCTGTGGTATTCCGTCCTCCTCGCGGCGATCATTATCGTCTTTGGCGTGAGCGTGTTCTTCGTCTCGCGCTGGACGCTGGTCACCAGCGTCGACACCACGCTCAATGAAACCGTCGATCAGGTACTGAAGAACAGTTCAGCAGAGCTTGTCCGCGAATTCGGCAGCCCGGCGCGCATCGTCGTCTTTTTCCCGCAGCTCGATATCTTCCGCGCCTCGGGCGTGGTGGTGCAGGTGTGGGATATGAGCGAGGCGGAGCCGCGGTTGCTGCGCGCCTCATCCAACCTTGACGATTACACCCAACCGATTGATTCTGGCATGATCAACCCCGATCCGGCGCTGTATCAAAGCTCGGATTCGGGGGTGGTGACTAACCTCTACAGCTATGTTACGGTGGATACCGGAACATGGCGGGTGCTTACCCGGCCAATTAATGTGTGGGGGCGACCGCTCGTTTTGCAAGCGGCGACCGCCTTTGATGCGGTCAACCTTGCGACCAAGGGGCTGCTGGCGATCCTCATCGGCAGCATGACGCTGGCCGTCTTCGGCTCGATTGGCATCAGCTTGCTGCTGGCGGAACGGGCCCTCAAACCGATCGATTCAGTCACCCGCGCCGCCGCCAAAATCACCGCCGCCGATGACCTCAAAACGCGCCTCGACTGGACCGGACCGGAAGACGAAATTGGACGGCTGGTGCAGGTGTTCAATGGCGTGATGGAACGGCTGGAGCATCTGTTCAGCGTCCAGCAGCGCTTCGTCGCGGATGTATCGCACGAACTGCGCACGCCGCTCACGGCGATTCGCGGTCACGTCGACCTGATCAAGCGCTACGGCATGGACAAAGACTCGCTGGATGCGATTGAGAGCGAAGTCGAACGCATGTCCCGCCTCGTCAGCGATTTGCTCCTGCTGGCCAAAGCCGATTACGGCGGGCTGACGCTCAACGCAGAGCCTGTCGACCTCGACGTGATCGTCGGGGAAACGCTGCGCGAAGCGCGCGCGCTCGCCAGCAGCCGTGATCTCAAAATCACAGTGCTGAACTTCGAACCAGTGCGCGTGAGCGGTGACCCGGATCGCCTAAAGCAGCTACTGCTCAACCTGACGAGCAATGCGATCAAGTTCACGCCGGATGGCGGGCAGATCATCCTCAATTTGAGCAAAACGGAAACGGACGCCGTGCTGGAAGTCGCCGATAATGGCATCGGCATTGCGCCCGAAGACCTGAAGCGCATCTTCGACCGCTTTTATCAGGCCGAGCCGTCGCGCGTGCGCAAAGGCGAGGGCGCTGGCTTAGGGTTGTCGATTGCCCGCTGGATTGTGGACGCGCATGGGGGGAAAATAACGGTGACGAGTGAAGTCGGCGTCGGAACCACCTTTACCGTGACGCTTCCGCACATTGAGGAGCACGTCGCCTCGCCAGAACATGCCGCGGTCACCCGACCGGGGCTGCGACTGTTACGCCGGACGAACCCGCCACCGCAGAAAATTAAGCCTTAGGGCTGTCCAGATGCGCCTTGCTGCTGATCAGAATATCGCGCAGGTGCGTATCGGAGAGCGTGTAATAAACGTGCCGCCCGGTCTTCTTCCACGCGACCAGACCCTGTTCACGCAGGTACTTGAGCTGGTGGGAGACGGCCGGCTGATCCATGCCGAGCGCATGCGTGAGTTCAGACACACACCACTCGCCATCTGCCAGCGCTTTTACGAGGCGCACGCGCGTGGGATCGGACAAAACCTGAAAGAAACGGGCAATTTGACGCGCATCTTCAGTGTTGAGGATGTGCAATTGGGTTCTCTGCGACATTATTTCATCCCTTGTAGTAGCGTTTAATATAGGGTATGCGAGTTTAGGGGGAGCGTCAACTCGACTAGCGGCTAGTTTTTACTCGACTTCGGATTAGGCCAATCGCATGGATGGTGACGCATGCACCACTGTTTGAGGGGAAAACATGCCGCGAGTGGAGCTCTGAAACCGATTTCGAGGTCAGCAAATCGAGTAGCCGATTCGTCCTATCGCCACGTTCAGCCCGCAATCCGCCCTTCGGGTGCAGAGGGGGCGAAACCAAAGATTCGGGCTGCATCTGTAGGGGTGCGGCAAAAATTTTTTACAATTGGTAGTTTGTCTAACCTCACCCCTAAATCCCCTATCCCGGGGGAGATGGGACTTACGAACTCAGTTTGTCTCGCCTCTCCTCCGAATTGAGGACAGGACACTTTTAACAATCGAGCAATTGTAGGGACGGCCAGAAGCGCGTCCCTACAGTGTATCGTCTGAGGGGAGGCGGCCTCGGAATGTTGAGACTGTCCTGCCGTGGACTCAATTCACGCTTGGGTGTTGTAATGTCGATCAGTCCGCGAAGCTGCGCGGCGGCAGCTCGCCGACCAGCATGAGCGCGTAACTGCCCTGCGTGCGGCTGGCGAAGCTGCTGAGCGTCAACGTGTGCGGCTCGGTATCGGTGATGAGCGCGCCCGCATCAAAGCGGTCGCCGACAATATTCCCGTAAGTCTCAAAGCGTATGCCTGTGCCCGTCGCCGGGGCGACCTGTTCGCACCCGCGACCGCCCGCATCGTCGCACTGCTGCTCGTCGAGCATGACGACCGGATCGAGCCGATCATAGACCTGAAGCATATAGGCAGTGAGCGTCGTGCTCTGCGCCGGAAGCGGCCCTAAACGCACATTAAACACATCAGTATCGCTGGCTGGCTGAAGGTTGAGCCCTTCCAGCAGCGCGATGTACTGCCCGCTGCTGCCGTCCACCCCGCCGATGATCATCGTCATCTCGCCGAGATCGGTGTTATTTGGGCTGACGACCAGTTGATTGGAATTGGTTGGATTGGTGGGGACTTGCGTGCCATCGGGCAGGCTGAGCACGGCCTGCACGCGGTCTTCCGGGCGCGGCAGCAGGCATTCATCGGTATCTTGCTCGCTGGAGAGGAAGCGTATGACGGGCGCGAAACCGTCCTCGCCGACTACCGTAATGCGGTAGCTCGTCATGTCGCCGGGTTCAGCGCGGAAGCTGACGGTCGCCAGCGTGATAACTTCCTGATCCTCGCATAAAAACGTGACTTCCTGAAACGCCGGGTCGATCACCGTGGGCGTGCCCACCCGCTCGACACGCAGCACATAGCGCCCGGTCGTCGTGCCCTGATCCAGACCCGCGCGCCCCGCCACAATCACAAATGTCCCGCTTTCGGGGAATTCGAAGCGCAGGCGCAGCGTGCCGTTCGGCGTGCCGTCTTCGCTGCGATCCAGCAGCGTGCCACCCGATGTCAGCACGCCAATCACGGGCGCAAGGCCGTCGTACGCTTCGATCTCAATGTCGACTTGGTCGCCCGCCGTCGCTTCGATCTGCCACCAGTCAAACGCCGCCGTCGCGCTGATTGTCTCCTCAACCGTCATGCCAAAGCCGATGGGCTGCACCTGCGGCGCGTCAGTCTGCGCGGCGGCAGGCGACGCCAGCAGCAGGCCGATCATGAGTGTCAGTCCGAAGTGCAACGCGCGCACGATGATTCGTTTCATGAGGTCACTCTCGCAATGTCCGCCACGCATGTTTCCGCCACATCCTTGCCCCGATTTCAGAGAGCAGAGTCGGCAGAATACACGACCATTCTACGACTTCGCCGGGAACTTGGTTCGATTCCACGTCATGATGAAATGCACGAGCAGCCCGAAGACCAAGCCCCAGAACGGCGCACCGATCCCAAGCAGCGAGAAGTTCGCCGCCGTGCACAGCAGCGCCGCCAGCGCGCCTTCACGCCCTTCGACAGCGGTCATGGCGCCGCTCAGCGACGATAGAATCGCGCTGACCAGCCCTAACCCGGCGGTCGCCGCAATCAGCGCATGCGGCAGCCCCGCGAACAGCGCCACCAGCGCCGCGCCGAAGATGCCTGTGACGACGTACCAGAAACCGGTCGCCACACCCGCGGAATAGCGCTTGTCTTTGTCGGGGTGCGCTTCGTGCCCGGTGACCAGGGCCGCCGTGATCGCCGCCAGCGTCACGCCATGCCCGCCGAACGGCGCGGTAATCAGCGAGATGCCGCCCGTGACGATCAGCGCCTTATCAATCGGCGCATCATAACCTGCATTTTTGAGCACCGCTTGTCCGGGTGCGTTCTGTCCGGTGAGGGCGAGCGCGAACAAGGGCAGCGCCAGACCAAGCAGCGCCTGCAGCGAGAAGGTCGGCGCGGTCAGTTCGGGTGCGGTGAGCGAGAGGGTAAAGTTGTCGAGGTGAATGGCTGAAGTGACGACCGCCAGCACCAGCCCGACGATCAGGGTGATGGCCGCCGGGGCGCGGAAGTTGCGCCGCCGCAGCACGAAGAAGATGACGATCATCGGCAGCACGATCAGCGGTGCTTCGGGAATAGCGTTGAACGCGCTGATGCCGAAGCGGATCAGAATGCCCGCCAGCATACCGAGCACAATCGGCATGGGCAGCAAGCCCATCACCCGCCCGAACAAACCCGAAAAGCCGAGCAGCATGATCGCCGTGCTGGCGAGGATATACGCGCCAATCGCTTCGCTGTACGGGTACTGGCTCAAGCTGGTGACGAGCAGCGCCACGCCGGGCGTCGACCAGGCGGCCACGACGGGCTGGCGAAACCACAGGCTCATAATCAGGCTGCTGAGGCCGGATCCCACCGTGATCGCCAGCACCCACGACGAGGTTTGCCCGGGCGTCAAATTGGCAGCGGCGGCGGCCTGAAAGACGATGACGAGTGACGACGCATAGCCAATCACGATGACCAGCAGGCCGGACAGCACGGCGGACGGCGTGAGCGCGCCGGGGAGATCGCGCAGATTACGGGCAAAGGCAGCGAGCATAGAGAAGTTCTTCCTCAAGGCAATTGATAAAACGAGGACAAGGCATGCCTTGTCCCTACAAAGACGATCCTCGTAGGGACGAGGCATGCCTCGTCCACCCAATACATTCTATAGCTTAGGAATCAAAAAGGCGACTCGGATGAGCCGCCTTTGAGATTTCGCGTGGGCGAAATTACTTGATAACGATCTTCGCGCCTTCGGCTTCGATGATCGTCTTGGCTTCGTTGGCCTTGTCCTTGCTGACGGCTTCGAGGACCAGCGGCTTTTCAGCTTCGACCAGATCCTTCGCTTCCTTCAGACCGAGGTTGGTGACCTGACGAACGGCCTTGATGACGTTGATCTTCTTGGGGCCAACATCGTCGAGGATCACGTTGAATTCGGTCTGTTCTTCAACCGGTTCGGGAGCCGCAGCCGCAGCCGCAGCCGGAGCCGCACCCGCCGCCATCATCATCATGCCGCCGCCCGAAGCCGCGGTCACGCCCCATTTTTCTTCGAGGAGTTTCTTGAGTTCCGACGCTTCCAGAATAGTCAGCGCGCTGAGTTCATC
Organism: Anaerolineae bacterium; assembly: GCA_041916315.1. Classification (GTDB taxonomy): domain Bacteria; phylum Chloroflexota; class Anaerolineae; order Aggregatilineales; family Phototrophicaceae; genus Flexifilum. The sequence continues at coordinate 97,635 of JAYRZU010000041.1, read as the reverse complement.
CACCAAACGATTCAGATCTGCCATTTCAAGTCCTTTCGAGCTTGTGATTTTAACGAGTTATGTTGGGGGAAATGCGCCTTAAGCGGCCGCATCGCCCTGTTCTTTTTCCTGCAAGTAAGCTTGCAGCACGTTGACGACTTGCCCCGTAGCCGAGCTGAGCAGCCCCGCCAGCAGCGATGCCGGTTGGACGATCAGACCCGCGAGCTGAGCATGGATTTCGTCGAGCGTCGGCAGGTTCGCGACCGCTTCCAGTTCCTTCGCGTTGAAGACGGAACCGGAGATCACACCCCCCTTGACGACGAAGAAATCGCCGTTGTCCTTGGCGAATGCCTGAACCGCCTTGGCCACTGCGGGGAGGTTGCCGTTGCCGAACACAACCCCGGTTTGACCTTCCAGCAGTTCGCGCGGGACTGGCCACCCATTTTGTTCCAACGCAATGCGGAACAGGGTGTTCTTGGTCACCGAGTAGGTGCCACCCGCCGCGTCGCCGAGCCGCTTCCGCAGATCGTTGACCTTGTCCGTGTTCATCTTGCGGTATTCCGCGAGGATGAAACCATCGGTCTTGCTCAACAACTGAGTATACGTGGCGACGAGTTCTTCTTTGCGCTCCCGTGTGATTGCCAAGCGCATCCTCCTTTCCAATGAAGCTTACAGTTGACAGTTAACAGCTTACAGTTTCACTGTGAACTGTTGACTGTTCACTGTGAACTCAAACAAAAAACAGCCCTCGCAAACGCGCGAAGGGCTGTCTATTCACGGTGGAATAAGACATTGGGTTCCCTCGCCTCGGCAGGAGATTAAGCGGAGTATCCGCACCTGCGGTCTGCGGCAAAGTCGAATTGACTAAGCGAGAGTTATTCTAAACGATGCGTTCCGACGCTGACAAGGGTCAGCTTCCCGCCCCGAGTTCGCACACCCCAGCGCTGACATCACAGATGCCAATCGTCTCGAAATTCTGCTGCACCTCAAAGGTCGCCCCGCGTTCACTGCTCGTCCAGAAGGCGCGCGTACTGCTCACCTGCGCCCAGGCGTAACGACCACGGCAGTCGCGCGGCAGTTCGATCTCGTCTTCGGGCACGCTGCCCACCCAAGCGCAGTAGCCGCTGGGAAGCAGCGCGGTGCGCGATGAAGAGGCCCACGTTGTGCTGTTAAAGCTGATGCGGGTGCGCCCGACGATCTGCATGAAAATCAGCCCTTCAATGCTGACCGCCCGCGACGAGCGGTTCAACAACGCGACGCCATTCTCACTGTACAGCAGCACGAGCGCCGACTGCGGCGCAGGGGTGACGATGACCGGGAGTTCGGTCGGCGTGGCCGTGCTGGTAGACTGGGGTGTTGGCGTGGCGGTGGCCGTCGGCTCCGGCGTTGGCGTATCCGTGGGAGGCGGTGTCGTTGGGGTCGCCGTTGGCTCGGGAGTCGAGGTGTCAGTCGGCGGCGCCGTCGGGGTGACCGTTGGTTCCAAGCTGGCAGTGGCGGTGGGGGACAGTGTCGGCGTATCCGTTGCCGCATCAACTACAACGGGGGCTTCGGTCACGGTGGCGCTCAGCGCGGCGACAATTTCGGCAATGCGCGTGTTGGTGGCATTCGCTGTGCTCAGGGTAGTTTGGCCGTTGAGCAGCATCAGGCCGAGCGCGGCGATCAGCGCGATCAGCACGACCGCGCCGCCAATGGCAAGACGCGAACGCCGCGGCGGGGCTGGATGATGCAGCGGCAGCGTCGGCTGCGTGGCCGGATGGGTGCGGGCATACTCCGGTGTATGCTCAAACGTGAAGCCGCGCTCTTGCAGTTCGGTATGCAGTTCCTCGAAGGCGCTGTCATAGTCGCGCTCGTGAAAGTGCACGCGCTGCAGGCGGTTGAGTTGAAAATGAATGCTGCACGGTCGCAGCAGCACGGGGACGACGGGCTTTTTCTGGTCGAGGAAGTACTGCCATTCATCTTCGACATTGCTGGAGGCCATCGAGTCGGGCGAGAGGATGATGATCATCACCTCCGACTCGTTTAGGCCTTCCTGAATGGCCGTGCTCCACTTCACGCCGAGCGGAATATCTTCAAGATCAATCCAGACTTCAGCGCCGAGCAAACACAGTGAGGTGGTGAGGCGGCGCGCAAACGCTTCATCTTTCCGGCTGTAGCTGATAAAGATCTGTGTCATTTTTCAACCCTGCCCGCTCTAAGTTAGGTGATCCGCCCTTCGAAACGCTGAAGTGCCGCCTGCAACCGCTGCTGCTGAATCGTCGTTGTGAGGTCACCGCGCGTGCGTTCCAGCACGCCGCGCACCACATCCGTGCGCCGCCGCAGATCGCCCGTAATCGCATCGGGGAAGTCAAACGTGACTAATTGATCATAGATGGCATCCATCCAGTCAAGCAAGCGCTCGGCTTCGGCGGCGTCGCCGTCTTCGCGCCGGAGAATGTCGAGGATGAAGCGGCGCAGTTCGGTCGCGGCTTCCGCTAACCCGTTGAGGTAGGTGCTGGCATCCACATTGAGCGATTCCGGCGACGGCAGCGGTTGATCTCGGATGATGGCGTACGTCGCGAAGGCTTCGACCACCTCTTTGAGCGCGTCCTGCGTGTAACCGCTGTATTGGAGATCCGGATAGTCTTTGATGACTGCGCGCAGATCATCGGCGGCGGCTTGCGCGATGGCGAGTTTCGCCTGTGCGGCATCCCATTCGCGGCGGTGAATGGCGCGGATGCTCTCGGCGCAATGGCGGATGAGTTCGCGCGAACGGCTGATCGCGCTGTCCCGCGCGGCGTTCTTGGTGACGAAGGCCGCGCGGATCGAGTCCGAGATGCGGAGCAGGTCAGTCATCAGGTTTCGTCTTCCGGTTTGATCATGCCGAAGAGTTGATCCGCCAGCGACGCGCTCTGCGGCGGCATGGGGATTTCACCGAATTTCTCCTCGAAGCGGTCGAGGTTGTTTTGCAGCGCCCGCATGAACAGCTTGGCGTTGGCGGGCGTGAGCACGACGCGGTTTTGCACCCGCGCACGCGGATCATTTGGCATGATTTGCAAAAAGTCGAAGATGATTTCGCTGTTGGTATGGCTGACGATGACGGCGTTGGCGTAGGTCGCAGCGAGGTTGGCGGGAATTTCCAGCCGCAGTTGGCGCTGGTTGGGTTTCGGTGGTTGGGTCATAAGGGGGAAGTGTGCTCCTCAATCCACAAGACACGTCAGCAAGTGGGCTGACTCCTTCAAGCATACTGGATTACGTGAGGATTGAAAACAACCGTCCGCCCCCCGATTCAGGGGGCACTTGGGGAAATAAAAAGGACAAGGCGCCTGCCTTGTCCTTGTATATCACTACCCGTGAAGGTCTAGAACGGGATTTCGTCGACGTTCGAACCGCCGCTGCCGCCGCCGTAATCGCCGTAATCGCCGCCCTGATTGCCGCCTTGTCCATCGCCGCGCGAACCGAGCAGTTGGAAATTATCAGCGCGCATTTCCAGCGAGGCTTGGGGCTGGCCGCTCTTGTCGAGATAGGCGGAGGCTTCCATCGTGCCGCTCACGAGAATTTGACCACCCTTGCGCACGTACTGGTTGGCCGTTTCGGCCTGCTTGTTCCACACGCTGACGCGCACCCACGTCGTCTTTTCCTGCCGCTGGTCACCGCTCCCAAAGCGGCGAGTGACGGCCACCGAGAACGAGCACACCGCAATCCCCGACTGCGTGTACCGCATCTCCGGGTCACGACCCACATTGCCAACGATCACACAGTTCATGAATCCGGCCACGTCCCACACTCCCGCTTCTGAACGCATTTTCCCCATAGACAGTACGTAACATTATAACATAAATTCAACGAATTCCACAGGGGAAATGTAGAACAAATCTGCGAATTCCTCACTTAATTTCATGCGTTTAGCATTATGTATAAAGCAGAATGGAAGGGCTAATCGAGGTCGTATTCGCGCATCCAGTCACCGAGCGCCGAGCGCACGCGCCCCCGCGGAATCAGGTAGGTGCCCGTCACCCACCCGTGATTCGCGATCTCGCGGTAGGTGAAGGTATCCCGGTCGCGTTCGAGTTCGGAGTCGATCCACTGGACGAGGCGCTTACGGTTCATCACTACCAACAGACCGTCGGCGTAGATGTGCACATAGAAATCGGCTTGTGTCGACCACGGGCCGCCGGGGCTGTGTTTGGCGACATCGGAATAGCGCTCAATGGCCAGATTTTCGGTCGTGTGGCGGGTATACGACGGCTCGGACTTAACCTCGACGAACTGCGTCGAACCGTCGCCGCGCATGACCAAAATATCGCCTTTGTAGTAGTACTCAGAATTGTCCTGCACATCGCGCGCCTCGACCACATCCCCGCGCTTTTCGAACCACCGCCGCACCCGTTCGACGGGGGAGTAGGATTCTTCGCGCTTGTGAGGGAAGTAGTAGGGAGGCTGCATGGGTCCGCCTTTAGCGCAGCACTCGTGATCGCGGATGTAGAGACCGTCGCAAGCTCGTGGGGAACACATTCCAGAGGCAGGCGTGGTCGTCTCCCCTCCCTGAATTCGGGGAGGAGCCGGGGGTGGGGTCGGAATTCAGGTGTCGTAACACGCTGATGTTACCCTCCTCCGCTCACAACTTGATTCCCCGGATGGCGAGGACTTCGATGGCGGGCGTGCGGTCGCCGTTGCAGCTGATGCGCCGCGGCGCGGGCAGCGTCATCAGTGTGAAGCCGAGCCGCTCGTACAGCGCGCAGATGCGTTCGGTCGCCTGATTGGAGAGCACAACCGGGCCGCGATGCTTCGCCAACCATTCCGCCAGCCGCACCTGATCCTCCCACGTGAAGCCCGTCTGCGAATACTGGACAAACGGCACATCATACGGAGGATCGGCGTACACAAAATCGCCGGGGTCGAGGTCGATCTGCGCGAAGTCGCCCGCGCTGAACGTCCACGGTGTGAGGGCGCTTTGATAGGCGTAGAAATCCGGCGCGTAGTGAATGGTCGTGTACTTGCCGAAGGGCACGTTGAAGCCGCCCTTCTTGTTGAAGCGACACAGGCCGTTATAGCCCGTGCGGTTGAGGTAGTAGAAGAGTTCGGCGGCGGTTTTGCTTTGCGCGCGCCCTGCGCGGATCAACGCGTTGAAGGTGTCGCGGTGCTGGTAGTAGAGCGCGCTGTCGTTGACCGTCGCGATCTCCATGTGCAGACCGTCTTGTATTTGACGATAGAAGTTGATCAGGTGCGCGTTCATGTCATTGAGCAGCGCGTGCGCCGGGACAAAATTCAGCGGCAGCGCCAAACCGCCGCAGAACGGCTCGACATAGCGGTGCTGACGATACGGCTCCCATAAGGGGCGCACATGCGGCACCAGCCAGCGTTTACCGCCCGCCCATTTGAGCGGCGGCTTGAGCAGCCCGGCGGCTGGCTCCTCGTCCGAAACGGCATCTCCCGCGTCGCGTTGGGTCGATTGGATGGAGATGGGCTTGTCCCAGTGGACAGTTTCGGACGCGAGCTGGATCACCGTTCGTCAACTTTCGAGGTTTAACGGATTTGATCCCTCAATTAAACCACCAATTTGTCGTAGAGCAACTCTTGCGTTAGCCCGGGAAAGACCGTGTCTTTCGATTGCAGGGTGAGCGCGGCGGCGGTCATGCCGAGCCGCATCGCCTCATCTTCCGAGACATGGTTGAGCAAACCGAAGATCACCGCCCCCGTGAAGGCATCGCCCGCGCCCGTCGGATCGACGATTTGCGTGGCTTTGGCGCGGATGAAACCGCTGCCGCTGCCGTGCGCATACGCTACGCCGATCTCGCCCATCGTCACCACGGCGATCATTGCGCCGAGCGAGACGAGCTTGCGCGCCGCCTCCAACGCCGACTCGCGGTCGACGGGCTGCAAGTCGCACAAAGCGGTCGTTTCGGCGGCATTCGGGGTCACCAGATACATCTGATCAAGGTACGGGCGCAGCTTGCCCGCCAAGGTCGGCGTCGTCGGGTCAGCACACACGCGCACTCCGTAGCGGTCCGCGATTTCGAAGGCGGTGGCGATGGCTTCTTCGCTCAACGTCGCATCGATCACGAGCAGCTCGGCCTTCTCGATCAGCGGTTCATGCTTCCACAGGTAGTTCGCGTCGACGTGTTCCATAATCGACGTGTCGTAAATCGTCATGGTTGGCTCGCCGCCCTCATTCGTCAGCGAGATGAAATTGGCCGTGCGCCCCTCGGGCACCACGCGCACATGGCGGCAGTCCACGCCCACCTTGCGCATCCAACGTACCACGCGCCGCCCCGCGCCATCCACCCCCACCGCCGAGAGCAGCGTCGTCGCCACATCGAGCCGCGCGAGGTTTTCCGCGATATTGCGCGCGCCCCCGCCCAGCGTATTGCGCACCGTCCCCGCGTTGACTGTGGCTAAGGGCTGCGGCGCGTAAGCCTTCACTTCAATGCCCATCGATCCGATCACCAGTGCGTAGCCGTCGGTCATGATGTCTCATCCTCGAACCATACGTGCAGAGTGTGATCTCGGCGCGGGTAGAGTTTACCCGCGCGGATTTCCGGTTCACCGCGGTCTTTCGGGATCAAGCGCAAGCGCAGTTGATCCAGTTTGGGGCGGTTGGCCGCGTTCCAGCCTTTGAGTGCATCTTCGGCCGCCATGAACGAATCGGCGCTACCGTAGTAGTAGACGACGCCGTTGCCATTCAGCGGGATGAAGCACGCGCTGCCCCGCGCCAGCAGGGCAAAGCCCATGCCTTCAATGCCGTACGGGTGCTGTTCACTGTCGCGCACCTGATACTTGGCAAACACGAAGTCGGGCGGCGTATTCAGCACCAGATAGGGGATAAAGCTCGACCACATCTCACTGAAGGTAAGAGGGACGCTCAAGTATTCGCGCTCCGCGTCATACGAGAGCAGCGAGTGTAAGCGCGCGGTGTCAATGCGGGCGGCCTCGCTGGAGTCGAGCCAGAGCGGCGTCGTCCCCAGACGGACGCTCAACGGTGGCGTACCGATGCCGCCGCGCAGCACGACGAAGTTGCACAGCGTGTTCTTGCGGCTGGTCAGCGACCCGTCGCCGGACGGGGTGAAGGCAGCACTCAACTGGAAGGCGTTCCACCAGATCGGCGCGACGAGCAGTCCATCCGGCTTGAGCTGGCGTACCCACATTTTGGGCACATCCCATACGCCGACCGACGCGATAATGCGATCATAGGCGGCGCGCGGCGCATACCCGAGCGCCCCATCGCCATGCACCACGTTGACCATCCGCAATCCCGCATCCGCCAGGTGATTCTCGGCGTGCAGGGCGAGTTCTTTGTCGAGTTCGATGGTGGTGACTTTGCCCGTGTCGCCGACGATGTGCTGCATCAGCGCCGCGTTGTAGCCTGAGCCCGTGCCGATCTCCAGCACGTTGCAGCCTTCGGTCAAACGGAGCTGGTTGAGCATGAGCGCCATCATGCTGGGCTGGCTGGATGAGCTGATGACCGTGCCATCCGCACCCTGTTTGACGGCAATCGCTTGATCGGAGTAAACCTGTTCGGGAGGCACCTGGGGCAGGAAAAGATGACGCGGGACAGCGCGAAAGGCCCGTTCCAGCCGAGGCTCAGTCAGCAGTCCCGCGTCTTTAAGCGCGTTGACCAGTGCCGCGTTATCGGTCATACCACGCTCGACGCTTTTTGAGCGAAACGCCCGCTTCGGCGTCACTGCGCCGCGTCGTCTTCACGCGGCCGCGCGCGTCAATGTGGACTTGCCCGGCCTTTTGCAGGCGCGCGAATTCCTCCGGCGTGATCGCCGGAGCCGGTTCGCCGCCGAGCCGTTCCAACCGTTCCTTGTAGCCTTCATCGGTCGGATTCGCGTCTTGATCGGTGGGTTCGGGAGGAGGGGTGGTGCCGCCCGGTTGGTTATTGAGCTCGTCCGTCACGATTTTTGTTCCTTTTCGTCCTCTACAATCATGCCCGTTTCCTGCATCAAGTCATCCAGCGAGACGCCGCTTTCTTCGGAAAGCGCCGCCTGCCGCCGGAAGTAGTCCCCACAGATCAAACAATCGGGGTTGCGGTCGACAGTCGCCCATACGGCGGTATACGGTGGGCTGATCTGGCCGTCGACGATCTCCAGCGCTACGTTAGCGAGGATGACGGTGTTGCCGGGCATGTCCTTATGAATGGCACTCTCACGCAGCAGTTCGTTGAGCGCGATATCCGCCTGCACTGAGGCGACACGAGTAACGTGCAGCCACAGCGCCGGTTCAGCTTCCAGCGTGCCACTTTCCCCGATCATACCATAATCGAGTTCGCGCTCGCCGAAATTCTTCACGGCGGCTAATTCGTCGCGCAGCTCCGCCGCCCAGCACGCATAGCACGGGCCGTCGTACGGAGTGATGGCGACCACGTCGCCGCCTTCGCCGCGTTCGTACACCCCGGCGTACACCGCGGGGATCAGCTTTTCAAGCGCCACCTGATTGATTACATACTTCGGGTTCTCGCCGTCCACGCCGGAGATAATCAGGTCAACGCCGTCGAGCGCGTCCTTGTGGTCTTCGATCAGACCGATCACCGTTTTCACATCGGCGTTCGGGTTGCGCTGGCGGATCAGATCGGCCACCGCTTCGACTTTCGGTTGACCGAGATACCGCCGATCCGCAACATGGCGCACGATGTTGGTTTCTTCCAGCGTATCGTCGTCGATGAGCACGAAATGGCCAACGCCGCTCATGGCCAGCGTGAGCGCGACGAACCCGCCGCCCGACCCGAGGCCGATCACCGCCACGCGCTTCTCGGCCAGCCGCGCCAGATTATCCGAGCCGATCAACTGCTCTACTCGATCCCAACTCATGGTTCTACTCCAAGTTAAAAATCAAAAGTCAAAAGTTAAAAGGTGAAACGACGATGCTAGACCACTTTCAACTTTTAACTTTTAACTTTCCACTACTTCCCCAGCTTCGCTTCCGCCGCCTTGATCACGTCGATCAGCAGGTGATCCGCCGTCCAGTCGAAGTAGAGATCCAGCGGCGTCGATGACTTCCACGCCTGCTCGAACACCTTGTACATGTCGTCGTCTTCGCCCATGTGGATGAACGGCGCAACCCGCACTTTCGGCGCGGACTTCGGGTAATCGGCTTTGGTGGCGATGATGAGCAGCTTGTCGCCGCCCATCCGCCCCACGAGATAGCAGACTTCGAGCGGCGGCGTCTCGTCGGTATCGTACAACGTGACGGAGACAAACAGCTCTTCGGCTTGCAGCGCGTCGTTTTCGCGGGTGAAACGCGCATCGTCGACCAGATGCCACGGGTACTCGGCCAGTGTGGGCAGTTGATCATTCGGGTAGATGGTCGGCGCGATGGGCAGGAACCCGTGCGCGTTTTTGTCGATGTACCAGAAGTCGACGCGCATGGCGTCACCGCTCGCCTGCGGCACCATCAGAAAGTTGGTCGTCACGTTAGACGGCACAATCGTATGCGGATGGTCGAGCGTGACAATCGGCGCGAGCAGAAAGTCGGTGTTGTTATCTTCGTCGTCAATCCATTCGATGGCGGTCATCAGGTCGCCGCCGCTCGGCTGAATCATGAAACCGGGCTGCTTGTGCCAGTCGCCGAGGTAGCGCAGCGGCACATCCCACTTGGAGCCGAGCATCTTGGTCAGGAACGTGCCATGCTTCTCACGCTGCACGCGCCAGTTCTCCTGCAGCCACCAGATGAGATCGTCCTGCCGATCATCGCCCTGCTGAAAGGTATGAAACTGGCGGATGGCGCTGTCATCCGGCGAAATCGTATCCAGCGCGTAGAGCGTCGGCACGCCGCTGGGATGCTGACGCGGTACGTAAAAGCCGACCATCGCCTCGCCCGTTTCGTCTTCCATATGTGTCGCCGCCGCAGCGGCCATCTTATCGATCACGCGCTGCGCGATGACCAGATTCGGCACTCCGCGTCCCGTGATGCGCTTCATCACCATGATTTATCTCCGACGTGGCGGAAGCGGCGTGTTCGGGTCGACCCGTTCCTCAATGCCGGGCCATTCCTTCGTCGCCCGCCAGGTGTAATAGGCGTACAGCCACTGCACCGCCCACCCCGCGACTGTGACGGCGGTCGAACGGCTGGGATTCCAGCCGTAGTGTTCGCCGTCCTTGGGGTTGAACAGGCACAGTTGACCATCTTCATACTGGTGCTTCTCGCTGTAAATGCGCGGTTCGAGCACGTACGCTTCTGCGGGGCGGCTCGGGTAATCGTCCGGGTATTCGATCTTGATACGGTGAAGCGGCTGCTTCAAATTCGCCAGATTCACCTCGATCCAACCTTCCCAGTAGAGCCGTCCGGTCGGCGGCACGTTGAGCTTGAAGGTATTCTCAAACGTCGCTCGCATTGCTTCGACTTCCAGCCGCAGACGCGGCGAGACGTTGTTCCGCGTTCCCCACCATGCAGACATGGATTTCCTCACGGTTTGCATTGCATTTCACAAGCACGATTGTACCATGCCAACATATCCCTCTATACGCAGTCCACGCCCGAAATGTTGCGAACCCCCACGATCTGAGGGGTCAGGTCAAAGCCCAGCACAGCTTAACGGTAGGCACGCACAGGATTTGCTACACTACTGACTGAACCCGGTCAGCTGACCCAACCGCTTACGCCACACCCGCCAATGCGCTGTCCCGCCGGGAGCAGTCTTAAACTCAGCCTCACGCCAGCCGTGAGACTTACGCCAGGAGAGACAACCGATGCAAACTCGTTTGGCCACCCCCGACGATCACGAAGCGCTCGCCGCACTTTATGCCATGGTGCAGGAATCGCACGCCTCGGCCTACCCGCACCTGTTCAAGTACAACCGCCTGACACGCGCCGGACTCGCAGAAATTCTCCAGTCCGGGCGGCAGATCATCGTCGCCGAACGGAACGGACGGATCGCCGCGTACGTGATGATCGAAGTGCTCGACCAACCCGCAGATTTCGAGCATCAGGCGCATAAAGCGCTGCTGATTCACAACATGGCGGTCAATGGCGGCGGGGACGCGGACGCGCTGTTCAACGCGGCCTACGCCTTTGCCAAAGAACGCGGCATTCAGGACATCCAGTTAGACGCGTGGTCATTCAACAGCGGGGTCGAACGGTGGGTTAAAAGTCTGGGCTACAAACCCCTGCGCACCCGCTTCACCATGAATCTCAAGTAGACCATGACCGATCTCACGATTCGCCACGCCGCCAGCGGCGATTATGCGGCGGTCGCCGCGCTAAATACTGAAGTCCAGCAAATCCACGCCGAGGCCCAGCCGTGGATGTTCAAGCCCGCTTCGGCGGACACGTTTCCGCGTGAGGCTTACGAGTCCCTGCTCGCGCAAGGTAAAATCATCTGGATCGCGGAACGGGATGGACGAGCGCTCGGTTACATCATGGTCGAACGCATGGAACGCCCGGAGGATGCCGCGCGCTATGCCCTGAGCCTGCTCTACATCCACCACATAGCCGTGACAGCCGCCGCGCGCGGCACGGGCATCGGCGACGCGCTCTTGCGGACGGCCTTCGCGTATGCCCGCGAACAGGGTATCAAGAGCGTACATCTGGATACAGGCGCGTTCAACACGGCGGCGCAGGCGTTTTTCCGCAAGTATGGTTTCGAGCCGATCAACATTCGGCATAAGGTTGAGTTGTAAGCAGCATGACCCAAAATTCGACCCGGACGAAGGCGCCCGTGCGTCTGCGTCCGATTGCGCTCCCCGCCGAACACGGTGGCTGGAGCTTTGTCCTCGAACCGATTTTGCTGGGCTGGCTCGTCGCCTTTTCGACGGCGGGGTTGTTCTACGGAATTGGCATGTTCTTCGCGTTTATGGCGCGGCATCCGCTCAAACTGGCGTTGAGTGATCGGCGCAAAGGCCAGCGCTTGGCGCGCACTCCGTACGCCGAACGGTTCGCGCTCGGCTATGGTCTGACCGCGGCGGTCGCTTTCGGGCGGGCGCTGCTCACGGGCGGCCTGATCCCCCTCGTTCCGCTGCTGGTCGCGCTGCCGTTGTTCGCGCTGCAAGCCTACTGGGACGCGACCGGGCAAAGCCGCGAACTGCTCACCGAACTGAGCGGACCGGCAGCGCTGGCGGTGATCGCCGCGGCGATCACGCTGGCGGGCGGGTGGTCGCCTCTCCAGTCGTTCGCTTTGTGGGTGCTGATCGTGGCGCGGGCGCTGCCCTCGGTGCTGTACGTGCGAGCGCGGCTGCGGCGGGGGCGCGGTCAGCCATTCAGCTACTGGGCCAATGGTGCGCATGGCGGCGCGCTGCTGCTGGCCTTCCCACTCCTCGACGCCGGATTGATCCCGATCACCGCCCTGTTAGCACTCCTGCTGCTCTTCCTCCGGTCGAGGTACGGACTGCTGATCGCCGAACCGCGCGTCCCCGCGAAAGTGATCGGCGTACAGGAAGTGATCTTCGGCGCGGTATTCGTGGTGTTCACGGCGCTCGGATATGTCCGCCTATGAAGATCGCTCAAAGGACGTAACCTCGGTGCGCCATTTCAGGTTGATTCAAACCACAGCGCCCAAAATGACAGATGTCACCGAATGCTTAAATAAATTCAAGCATTGAAAATCTCAATTGACTTTTGAAAATCGCAGTCGTAGAATCAAGGTAAATATTTGAAATATTTTAAACGCTCCGTTGTTAAGTACTGCAAAAGCAGCAATATAGGGTGCTAGGAGCGTCCAAATGAACTGGGATCAAATCGACTACGAACAGTATCGCAAGGAACTCATCAAACAGGCGCAGATGGATCTGCTGGCTCAGGAAGTCCTGAAAGAAGAGCACAAGCAGAACAATCCCGCGCTCGCGTGGGTTGGCCAGCGCATCGCCGATTTCGGCTTGAAGCTGGTGGAAATCGCGAAGCCTGACGGTGACTCCAAACAGGATGTGAGTCTGAATTAACGCATGAGTGATCAGCAAGCGGCGGGCGGGTATCAACCCGCCCCTAAATTTCGGATTACGACGCTGGAAACGCTGAAGGTGTTTTCCGACACCCTGCGCCAGCAAATCATCGAAGCCCTGCTCGAAGGCCCGAAGACAGTCAAGCAAATCGCCGCCGAGCTGGATCTCGCCCCCACCAAACTCTACTACCACGTCAATCTGCTCGAAGAACACGGCCTCATTCGCGTGACGGATACGCGCATCGTTTCCGGAATCATCGAGAAGCATTACCAGTCGGCGGCGTATGCCTTCGAGATCAACCGCCCGCTGCTCACCCCCGGTCAGGACTCCGGCGATGACGCCATCGACGCGGCGATCGATGCTATGATCGAGCCGATTCGCGGCGACATCCACAAAGCGTTCAAGCAGGGCGCCATCGACATGAGCGATGACAGCCTGCCCTACGAAAAGCTGCGCATGTGGCGCGCGACCAGCGGCCTGACGGCTGAACAGGCTGCCGAATTCTACCGCCGCCTTGAAGCCTTGGTGGCGGAGTTCAACGCACTGCGCGAGCTCAACGCAGATGAACCGCAGCAGTGGGGACTCGTCGTCGGCATTCACCCGGTCGCGCACAAACCGAAGAAATAATCACGGGCGCTTTCTGACCCCACCCCCAACCCCTCCCCGAATTCAGGGAGGGGAGCCAACAACGCTTGCCAAACCGAATTTTCTCTCGTAGGGACGCGATAAATCGCGTCCGCTCCATTTCAATCCCGTTGATAAAGCTCCAGCATGTGCCGCGCGGCGATTTTGTCCCACGTCAGCGCTTCGACCGCCCGCGTACCGCCTGCCACAACTTGTGCCCGCAAATCCGGCTGCGCAATGAGTCGTCTAGTCGCCTCCGCCAGCCCTGCTGCATCCTCGACGTTCGCCAGCAGACCGTTTTCTCCGTCGATTACGTGATCGGCGGGCATGCCCATGCGCGTCGACACCACCGCGACGCCTGCCGCCCACGCTTCGGTGAAGGCTTTCGGGCCGCCCTCTTCGCGCGACGCGATCAGGATGAGATCGGCAGCGCGGAAACAAGCGGCGGTGTCCGCGTGGGTGGCGAAGTTGTGATGTGCGAACGGCACGCCGATCTGGCTCAGGCCCGCTTTGACATAGCCGCGCTGATGCCCGGTCAGCAGCACGAACAGCCGCCGTTCACGCGGGTACAGCCGCGCGATCACATCGAGGAACACGTCTGGCCCTTTGATGAGCTTCGGTTCATCGCCTTCGTCATTGCCGAGGCCATCCGTCTGGAACGAGCCGATGCATACCGCGTCCGCGGGGATGCCGAGGTCGGCGCGACCACGCGTGCTCGGCTGCCGGTAACGCGCTAAGTCAACACCCAGCGGAATTACGGCGATTTTGGCGTCCGGGATGCCCGCCGTGAGCAAATGCCGCCGGGTACTCTGGCATGACGTGATCACACGCTCGATCTCGTCCACGCGTCCCAACAGCCGCGCATACATTGGGGCGTAGTCGGGGTCGTCCGGCGCGCCGTGATACCACGTCACCAGCACGCGATTCGCCGGATGGATCCCGGCGTCAGCATTGTCGAGGTACTCGTAGCGGTTGATGTAGTGCAGCAGGGTGTTCTGCACGGGCGGCGGCGTGGTCACGAGCGGCGCGGTGATGCCAAACTGCCGCTGCAGCGACTCGCTCAAGGCGAGCGCATCTTCTTTCAGCGCCCACGTATTCCGCCCGATCACGTAGAGCAAAGGAAGCATCAGCGTTTGACCTCTAGATAACGCAAGGGCGCACCGCGGTGCGCCCCTACCGGATCATCAGAGTTAGCCGGATGCCAACGTCGCCGTTGGGATAGCGCTGGTCGGCGCGGGCGGAACGGTCGGCGCGCTGTCGATTTGTTCTTCGTTCGTGCCGAGCGTCGCCGGGTTTGGCGTGTTGGTGGGCAGCGCGAGATCTGTTTCGCCGGTCTGCGCGGCTTCCGCCCCGAGCGGGCCTGTGCCGGGGACCGGTGCGCCGGGTTCTTCAACACAGCGGAAACCGATGTCCGCGGTCGGATCGAGCGGCGGCTGGTTGCGGCGGTGGACGGTGCGTGCGAAGAACGGCATCGTATCCCACGAGCCACCACGATTCACCTTGTCCGTGCCCGCGGTCGGGCCAGTTGGATCAGGTTGGCTGGCGGTTGGGTTGGCGTAGTAGCGCGTGTCGTACCAGTCATTCACCCATTCGGCGACGTTGCCAGCCATGTTGAGCACACCCTGCAGAGTCGCGCCCGTCGGGAAACTGAACGCCGACACCTTCGCGCCCAGCGTACCATCGGCGAGACGGCGGGTGGCGGCGAGACTGCCGTTCCATTCGTTGCCCCACGGGTAAATGAAGCCCTGATCGCGCGACCGGGCGGCGAATTCCCATTCGGCTTCGGTCGGCAGGCGGCGCCCCACGGCTTCGCAGTAGGCCTGCGCGCCGTACCACGTCACATTGGTGACCGGGAAGTCCGCGATCACGCTGGGGACGCTGTAGTTGGCGCTGTCAAACGAGACATTGCTCGTCTCCGAGTCATTGCTCGTCTCCATGCACGGCTGACCGAGGCAGCCGTTGCGGTGACTGCCCGCGCCCATTTCGTTCAGGAACGTCAGGTACTGCTGATAGGTGACTTCGGTCGTCTCCATGTTGAAGGTGCTGACGGTCACCGGATGCTGGGGGAACGAATCTTCGCCGTAGGACAACTGACAGGTCCCGGCGTCGCCGCCGTACCCGCCGAGGCATTCCTGCACGGCCGCGGTGACTTCGCTGATGGTTGTACCCATCTGGAACGTGCCACCTTCAATGGCCACCACTTCACTGCGGCCAGCAATTGTACGCGAAAAGCGCGATGTGCCAGCCACCTGACCATTACCGCTCAACGCGCCGCCATTCCCCGCCGTCGCCGTAGTAGGCGCAAGCGTGGGCTGCACGGTTTGCAGCGTGGGCGGAATCGTCGGGCTGGCGGTTGGCGCCTGCACTTCAAGCTGAATGCCCTGTGTGGCCGTCGGCGGGCCGAGCGTTGGTGTCAGCGTGGCGGTCACCGGAGCAGGTGTCGCGGTAATGATGAACGGGGTCTGGGTTGCGGCATTGGCGACACGGTTCGGGTCGAGGCTGGCTACGCCCGTTGCCAGTGCCGCCAGAACGAGGATCACCGAGCAACCGAAGCCCAATACCATCCCGATTACGATCCACTGCCATGCGGCACTACCGGAACGCCGACGCTGGGGATTATATCGTGCCATTACTACCATCTCTCCTGTTTAGACAGAATTGGCACTATAGTAAACGAAAGACCCTACCAGAACAACGGTAGGGTCTTTCAAGAAGGACGGGGGGAACAATAATGTGAATTAAATGTTGCTCACCACGTTGGAGAAAACGTTGCCGATCCAGGGTCCCAAAAAGGTAACCACTACGAGAACGACAAGCACGACAAGTACAAGAATCAGTGCGTATTCCACCAACCCTTGTCCGCTGGGCTCTTCAGCAGAGAACCAGCGTGACAGAGCGTGTCGCATCCGCCCTGCCCACAGCTCAATGCCCATAAGACCTCCCGCTCACTGATGACTACAAGTGTCCAGCGCAAATGAACGGCGCGGGATGCTACCACAATCGTACTATAGCATTTCATGAATATTTTACAATTAACCTTGAGACTTTTTTCAGATGTCTCTGACAATCTATTGACAAAATCCTAGTCTGCTCGTTACGCTAACCTAAAATACTTTGTGAGGTTTGTTCGTGGTAGTCACATTGAGCCTCCCCAGTGTGTCTGCGGGACTGCGCCCGGTTAATTTACGCACTGATCTCGCGCCGCTGGCCGACCTCATCGAATTGGCATTTGCCGATACGATGGACAGCAGCGGACGCGCCGCGATCAGGGAAATGCGCACGCTCAGCCGCCTTGCACCGGGGTTGGGCGCGCTGCTCAACGTCAACGAAGTGGCGCAGGGCATCGGCTTGGGCTTCGTCTGGATTGAAGATGGGCGCTTGGTCGGCAATACGTCGGTGTATCCAGCGCATCTGCCGCGCAGCTTCGGCTCATCGTGGATCATCGCCAACGTCGCCGTGCATCCAGACTATCGCGGACGCGGCATCGCCCGACAGTTGATGCAGGCCAGCATGGACATGATCCGCAAGCGCGGGCACGGGACGACGACCGTGCTGCAGGTCGAAGACGGCAATGATGTCGCGCGCCATCTCTACGAGAGTCTCGGCTTCACCGCCGACCGCACCTTCCATATTTGGCGGCGCAGCAGCACCGCGCGCATTCCGGCGCCGCAGGATGCGGTTTACATCACCCGCCGCCGCCCGGACGAATGGAAAGCCGAGTTCGACCTCGCGCAGCGCGTACGCCCCAATAACAAAGGCGGCATGGGCTGGCTGCGACCGCTCACGACCGGGCTGTTCCGCCCGTCACTCACCAAAATGATCAGCGACCTGTTCAATATGCGCTCTATCGAGCGGCTGATCGTCCGCACAGACACCGATCATGTGCTGCGCGCCTCCCTGTGGATCGAGTCGGCGTTCGCCTCCAGCTCGGTTCAACTCAGCTTGCTGGTTGACCCGGACTACGCAGGCGTGTACGATGATGCCTTGCTTAATCTGGCGGCGCGGCGGTTTGGTCTGCGTTCCGCCCTCATGATCGAGCATCCGGCGGATGACATCCTCACTAACGCGATCCTCCAAAAATACGCCTTCACCCGGCAGCGTTCCTTAGTCCATATGACCTGGAGAGCCTAACAAACAATCTATGGAACTTGTGATCATCCTTGGGTTGATCGTCCTCAACGGCATCTTTTCGATGTCCGAAGCTGCTATCATCGCCTCGCGCAAAAGCCGTTTACAGCAGCAAGCCGAGAAAGGGAATAAGGGGGCCCAGACCGCGCTCAAACTCGCGGACGACCCCAACCGCTTTCTCTCCACCGTGCAAATCGGTATCACGCTGATCGGCATCATGACTGGCGCCATCGGCGGGGCCACGCTCGAAAACCAGTTCGCGCGGCTGCTGGTCGATACACCGCTCGCACCCTACAGCGATGTGATCTCCTTCACGGTGATCGTCCTCCTCACCACCTATCTTTCACTGATCATCGGCGAACTCGTGCCGAAGCGGCTCGCGCTGCGCGCGCCTGAAGCGATGGCAATGCGCGTCGCCCGCCCCATGAATCTGCTTGCCCGCCTGACCGCGCCCATCGTCAGCCTGTTGAGCATCTCAACCGAGGCGCTGCTGTGGGTGCTGCGCGCCCGCCACACCGACGAAGCCCCGATCACGGAAGATGAGATTACCGGCATGGTCAAACAGGGCATCGAAGCGGGCGTATTTCAAGAGACGGCGCACGACATGGTCGAAGGCGTGTTCAGCCTCAGCGACCGCCGTAACAGTGCCCTGATGACCCCGCGCACCGAAGTCCTGTGGCTGAACATTCAAGACGACGTTGGGCTGATCCGCGATGAGCTAATCAAAGGTGATCATTCGCGCTTCCCGGTGTGCGACGGCGACCTCGATCATGTGCTCGGCGTAGTGCATTCCAAGAACGTGATGGATCACCTGCTGCTCGGCAAACCGCTCGACGTGCAGGCGCTCATGCAGCCCGCGCTCACCGTTCCGGCGTCCGCGCCGGTCACGCGCACGCTGGAACTGTTCCGCGAAAATAAGGGGCACTTCGCGCTGGTGATCGGCGAATATGGCGAAACGCTCGGCATCATCACCCTACAAGATATCCTTGAGGAGATCGTCGGCGAGGTGGAAACCTCCGCCGAACCGGAGATCGTGCGGCGCGACGATGGCTCATATCTGCTCGACGGCCTGCTGCCCATCGACGAATTCGGCGATCTGTTCGCGGTTGAAGACATCCCCGGCGCGCACAAAGTCTTCGAAACGCTCGGCGGTTTCATCATGGCGCTGCGCGACGAAATCCCCAAAGCTGGCGATCAACTGACTTGGGGTACACTACGCATAGAAGTGATGGACATGGACGGTAACCGCGTGGATAAAGTGCTGGTGTCCACGCTCGAAGCAGCCCCGAAGGATGAAGCCGATGGCTGAAACAATCTTGATCGTCGATGATGAGCAGCACATCATTGATCTCGCCAAGCTGTATCTGGAACAGGAAGGTTACAAGTCGACGAGCGCGACCGACGGCAAGACCGCGCTGCAGAAAATTCTGCACGAGAAGCCGTCACTGGTCGTGCTCGACCTGATGCTGCCGCAGATGGACGGTTGGGAAGTCTGCCGCCGCGTGCGCGCCGAAAGCGACGTGCCGATCATCATGCTGACCGCCCGCAGCGATGATATCGACCGGATTGTCGGGCTGGAACTGGGCGCGGACGACTACCTGACCAAGCCCTTTAACCCGCGCGAACTGGTCGCCCGCGTGCGCGCTATTTTACGCCGGATCGCACCGCGCAGTCAGCCTGCCGCCAGCGCTGAAACGGCGGTCACGCTCGATAATCTGGCCATCTATCCCGAACGCCGCATCGTGCTGGTCGATGGGCACGAAGTTGACCTGCGTATGAAAGAATTCGACCTGCTGTACACGCTGGCGCAAAACGTCGGCATGGTGTTCACACGCGAAAAGCTGCTCGACGTGGTGTGGGGCTACGACTTCGCGGGCGAAACCCGCACGGTCGACGTGCATATCGCGCACCTGCGGCATAAGCTCAAGGGCATGCGCCCGGTGATCGATACCGTGTGGGGCGTCGGCTACCGTCTGGACGTGTAACGATGCTGGCTCGGCTGCGCGGTCGCTTATTCCTGTCGTATGTGCTGCTCATGGCGGTCATGCTGATCGTCGTGGGTGTGGCGCTGTTCGCCATCCTCAACCTGCGCAATGCGCCGCCGGAAACCACCTATCTGCGCCTCGCGACCACCGCGCTCAGCGTTGATCTGCGGCAAATTCTCGCGGAGGCGGCGACGGCCTACGTGGAATCGCCGGCGGCAGGCTGGGAGCGGCTCACCAGCGAGCTGGATGCCGTGGCGACCGACCGCGAAGTCCGCATCCTGATCGTGCGCGAAGTCACACAAGATGTGCTCTACGACAGCTACCAGTCGATCAGTGATCGGCCGCTCAACGCCGATGTCGAAAACTACGACATTCCGGCGGCCATCGCCCGTGGCGTAATCACGCGGCTGGCGGCGATTCGCGCCGTACGCGGCATTTTCAGCGATGGCGGCGACGAGTGGCTGTTCGTCGGCCTGCAGTCGATTCGCCAGCCCACCGACGAAACGGCCAATGTGCTGCTGTTTGCCGATCCGCGCCCGCGCCAGTCGCTGCAAGAGGCGCTGAGCGAATTCGGCACGGAACTCGCGCCGCTGTTCGTGCAGGCCGGAGGCATCGGCTTGATCATCGCGGTCATGCTGGCTGGGTGGATCACCCGCAGTATCACCCGCCCGCTGCAAACGGTCGCGAGCGCGGCCTCTGAAGTCGCGCAGGGGCACTATGATCGGCGCGTGCCGATGGCCGGCCCGGAAGAAGTCAAGGCAGTCGCGGATGCCTTCAATCAGATGAGCGAGAAGATTCAAGCCGAACAGCGCTCGCAGCAGGACTTCCTTGCCAACGTGTCGCACGACCTCAAAACGCCGCTCACCTCGATTCAGGGCTTCTCGCAGGCCATCATGGACGGCGTCGGCGATCCGATTCCCGCGGCGCGCATCATCCACGAAGAAGCCGGACGCCTCAACCGCATGGTCATCGAATTGACCGATCTGGCGCGCCTGCAAGCCGGGCGGCTCTCCATGCAAACCACGCCCATCGACATGGGCGAACTGACGGCGGCGGTCGGGCAGCGGCTCACCATCATGGCGCGCGAAAAGCAGGTCACGCTGACCGTCAACGCGCCGTCCATGCCCGTGATCGCCGGAGATGGGGATCGACTGGTGCAGGTGGTGACCAATCTGATCAGCAATGCGATCAAGTACACGCCGTCGGGTGGCAAGGTGAATGTGTGTACGCAGGTGCGCAACGGCGGCGTCGAACTGGTCGTCACGGATACCGGGCTGGGCATTGCCGCGAGCGAACTGCCACGCATCTTCGAGCGCTTCTATCAGGTCGATAAAGCGCGCGGCCCGCAGCGTGGCACGGGCTTGGGTCTGGCGATTGTGCAGGAAATCATTCAGGCGCACGGCGGCAAGATCAGCGTGACGAGTCCCGGGGAGGGGCAAGGTTCGACGTTCACCGTGTGGCTGCCCTCCCCGCAGATGTCGACCATCATGCGGCGGCGCTAGCAACGCAGACTCACAGGGAATGCGCAGAAGCGCGTCCCCTGCATCATCCCCACAACCATAGGAGCACAACCATGACCCAGCCGATTGAGTACGTGACCATCGTCGACCCCGTTCTGGAAGTCACACTCATCGGCACTGCCGACCGCGCGCTCTGGGCGCCGCACTTTGACCTTGGCGCACCGACCACCGACCCCCTCACCGTCGTGTTGAGCGCGGTCGAAACCACCTATCTGGGCACGCGTTTTCGCGAATTGTCGCTCTCGCTGCTGCTGGATGACACGCAGGGTATCCTCATCCACGCGTTCAACTCGAACCGCGTGTTTGCCTTCATCGAACGGCAGATGTTTCACACGCCCTACTACCATGCAGCGATCAGCGTGGCAGCCCGGCATATCCACCTGGCTCTCCAAGGACATCGCCTGCTCGACGTGCGCCTAACCGAGGGCGCCGTCAGCGAGCACAGCGCGGACGAATGTCACGAATGGCGGCTAACGCTGCCGACGGCGAAACCCCAGTATTTCTATGCGCGGCTGGAAGGGCACACGGAGTATTACGCGAGTGCGGGCAGTACGGTGCAGCTCTTCGATCATCCCACGCAACCACCCGCTTTCGCCTATCTACGGCAGTCGAACTTCCTGTTGCATACCTGGTCCGTGCGCGCCACGGCCCGCCACAGCAAATCCAAGACCTATCCCCGCTAAATGACCCATTCGCGCCTGACCGCGGCGCTAGCCGGTAACCAATTTCTCTAAGCCACATGCCGAATGCTAGCCAAAGGGCGAGGCATGAAGCTATTCCAGAATCGGTGAAAATGCCGAATCACATCCCCTCACCCCTAGCCCTCTCTCCCACGCAAGCGGGCGAGGGGAATCTGTCTCCCCTCCCCGAATTCGGGGAATGGCCGGGCGTGGGGTGAATGTGCAAAATACCGATTCAGAAATAAGCCCATGCCTCGTCCCTACCAACCGCCCTTGTGGGAACGCGATATATCTCTTCCAATTTAACCATTTTTCAAACACTGGCTTAGAAACACGGGGATTCCTACAGAAATTGTGGTAGAAATACTCGTCTGAAGTTAAATTTAATCCATTCGTGGTGAAACGAAATTATTCAACAGCACCATAATGATCTTCCAAGAGAGTACTTCATGAATCAACGGTTGGATGTACTTAATCGTCAAAAAGAACAGGCTCAGTCTTTAGTCGAATATGCGTTAATCCTCGTTCTCGTCGCCATCATCGTCATCGTGATCTTGTCGGTGGTTGGCACCTCCATTTCTGGCATTCTGTGCACCGTCCAGGGCGTGCTGAACGGCGGGTATTTCAACTGCGGTCAGTGCAGCCCAATCAGTTACAGTGGCGATATTCCGGTCGGTGGCCAGCGCGACTACCGCATGGATTTTGCGCAGGGTGACGTGGTAACCTTCTTCGTCGAAGGTCGCGGCGACAACGTTTTTGACCCCACTGTCACACTGCTCGATCCATCCGGTAATCAGGTCGGGTATGACGACGACTCCGGCGAAGTCGATAACAATGGGTCTGCCCGTCTTGTCTATACAGTGCCCACCAGCGGCATCTATACCTTTCGCATCGAAGAATACACCGATATTGGCGGCAGTTTGAGCGGATACATCCGCTGCGACTAACGCGGAAACGACCCTCCGCGCACCGGATCCCTCTCTCATAACAACCGAGAGAGGGATGAGTTTGCGCGCCCCCACACCGCCCAACCAAATACCCACCGAAAATGAACTATTGCCCGCGCCTGTGGGTAAGATTGTGCAGAAGACAGGAGAGTGGATTATGGTGCGCCTACCGGCAGTTGTGCGTTGGATCATGCTCGTGATGTTCTTGTTGTTCCCTCTCTCCGCGTTGACGCACATGCCGATCTCCGCGCAGGAAGCCACCCCCGAACCGACCGTCGAACTGACGCCAGACGTCACGCCCGAGGCGACGGCGGCGCTCCCTCCCAACGCCCTGCTCGACTTCCCCGGTCCCGGTGATTACACCGTGCAGCTCGGCATCGACGGCATCCCCCGCACCCTGAGCGTGTATATCCCCGAAGCGTATGTGACCTCGTCGGCGGCTGTGCCGCTGGTCGTGGTGCTGCATGGCGCGGGCGGCAGCGGCAATGAAATCCAGTCGTGGTCAGGGTGGAGTGAACTCGCGGAAGCCGAGAACTTCGTTGTGATCTACCCCGATGGCCTGAACAACGTGTGGAATGATGGCCGCGTCGGCGATGCGCGCATCACCGAGGTCAATGACGCCGGATTCATCAATGCGTCGATCAACTTCATGTCCGATAAGCTCAACATTGACCAGCAGCGCATTTATGCGACGGGCTTCTCAATGGGCGGCATGCTCTCGTTCCGCCTCGCCTGCCAATTACCGGATCGCTTGGCGGCGATTGCCTCGGTCGCTTCGACGATGCCCGAATATGTCGCCCCCTACTGCGCGGACGGCGAACACATGCCCGTGCTGATTATTCAAGGCACGGCTGATAACGTTGTGCCGTTCTATGGGATGCCGCGGCAGGGTATGGGCTACATGTCGGCGGCCAACAGCCTCCTCTACTGGACGCGCCAGAACGAATGCGCGACAGCAAGCGGCATCGATATGCTGGACGATGTCGATCCCGACGATGGGGCGCGCGTGCTGCTGCAGACGGCGACCGACTGCGCGAACGGCGCCGATGTGATGTTCTACGGCGTATACTATGGCGGGCACAACTACCCCGGTCATGCGCTCGGGCTCGACCTTGGCACGACGACCTATGATATCGACGCGACGCAGGTGATCTGGGACTTCTTCAAGGCACATCCACGCGCGGCGGAGTAGACAGAAGGCTGGTAACGTATCAGCTTAACGCGATGGTGAATACTGAGACCTAAACCCATCGCGTAATTCGCTTGTTCGCAGCACAACCCCATACCCATTAACTTGAATTGGAAGGGTACATGGCAAGGGCGTATCCCAGCACGGTCCATTGTCGTTTGGTGCAAAATACTGACTCCCGTCTGGAAACTGGAAAGTCTCATATTCTGACGTCCATTGTTCCTGTAGGCTTGTATTCCACAAGTAAGGTGCATATAGAAGTACGTGCACCAAAGAGATTCCCAGAACTACAGACAGAATTGGTTTTCGCAGCTTTCGAGATACTCCGAGCGCCAACCCACCTAACCCAAGCGTGAAGAAGCTTGCAAGGCCAAATTCCGTTGAGGGCATAATAATAAACCAATACACTAGCCCTACAATCGGTGGTGCAAACAGTAGTAAACGTCTATAGGGCCGCCGAACAGCAAATACGAGTGCAGGCAGCATCGCTACTGTGGAAAATATCGCTGGCAATTGGACTATACGGTTCCACCATGCTGGTATCCAGCCCCATTCCCCATCTGTTGCGATAGGTATAGGGCTTGAATATCTGGCATAAATTGTGACTTGAGACGCCTCAATATTTGCGATCACGTCAGGGACTCGCCAGTCAACATTGAGACCACCAATTGTTGCTGGAAACACGGGCATTCCCGACAGAACGATACCGTGAACTACCCATGCTAAACCCAGTAGGTTTGCAAGGATCAATGGTTTTACCAGTAAGCGGATCGGCGGTTTAGCTACAATCCAAGCAACCAGTAAGGCAGTACCCGCAAAGAAAATGATACTCAATTTCACAGTGATCGCTGCAGCAACAAATATGATCAGTAATCTATGATCTATCTCACTGTTGTCCAGTAGTCGTGCGAGTCTGATGGCGATAACAAACCCGAGCAAAGTTACGGCGATACTCGTTTCAAGAGTCATAAGGCTTTTTAAATAAAGTGCTACAGGAAAAATCATCAGAGCTTGAAAGAAATCTGACCATTTGCCCGACTTCCGCAAGCGTACCGCGGCTAGTAAGCTGCCAACCGCTGAGGCGATAAAAAGGACGCCCATCCCATAATGCGTGGGACTGCTAGGTAGTTCTGCAAAGAGCGCGTTATATAGTAAAGAGGAGTTATTAAACCCAAAGCGACCTTGTATGTTTGCGAGGCCCGGCACGACCGGATATTCTGCATACCACTTCACAACCTGTAGTTGATACCCTCCATCGTCGGGCTCAGTTGATGGGCCAGTTGCGAAACCTGCCAGTAAGAGCGCGATCATGGGCGCGACTATCCATGTTCGTTTTGGAACAGGACGCCAGCGCAGCCAACCAATTACACTGATTGCACAGAGGACTACGCCAATGATCGGTGTGATCGGGGCAACTAAGTGATAAACGAGTAGGACGGCGACCGTTATCACCCAACCTAACCAAAAAGCATCTTCAAGGTCACGGGTAAAAAATAATCCAAGCCCAAGCGCCGTGACTCCAACAATGAGCCAAACAATTAGGATCTCGATCATTTTAGTATTTGCCTTACAGTGTAAGGGAACACATGAGAAAACCACTCCCTCTTTGGGGGAGAGGGAGTGGTTAGAAAAGCGGTTTAGCTGCTGGCGGTCGCTTCCGGCGTGGTTTCGACCGGGGCGGCGTCGGTCGCCTCGGCGGTGACTTCGGCGGTCGCTTCGACCGTCGGTGCAATCGTCGGGATGGCAGTCGGTGTGGCTTCCGGCAGCGAGCTCGCCGAGAGGTCGAGCGCAGGCATAATCTGGAACGAGGCCATCACCTGCGCCAGCGTCTGATTCTGATCCGCGGCGGCGGTGTCTTCAGCCAGCAGACCGGGCAGTTCGGTCGCTTCAGCGGTCGGTTCCGCCGACGGCAGCACGACCGTGTTCAGGTCGACATCCGCGCCGGAGAAGTGCAGGTTGGCGACGTACAGCGCGTTCGCGCCATTGAGCAGCACTGCGAGCCCGCTGAAGGCCGCGCCTTCGACGTCGTTATAGGTATACGCCACTGAGAAACCGGCAACATCACCACGGGTGACCGGGGCGACGCTCAACACGGTCGCGCCGGGGCGTTCCGTTTCAATCCACGCGCTGGCGGCGGCTTCATCCGCCACCGACTGACCCGCGCGGGCTTCCACACGCAGCGCTTCGCCGTTCGTACCGGTGATGCTGGCCGGACGACCGGGCGCGCTGTCGGTAACCGTCCATGTCTGCGGGTAGCGGATGATGGCACTCGTCACATTGTCATAGTAGGCGTTCCAGTTGAACGGTTCCGCCGCGAACTGCTTGAACGGCGTGATCTTCCCGGTCAGGTTGGAGAGCAGGAAGCGCAGCGTTTCGGTCGCATTTTCCGGCACGACCACGCGCACGACGTAAATCCATTCGCCGTCCGTCCACACGTTCTGGCGCGCGACGTAGGTTTGACCGTTGGCCAGCCCCACGCGGAAATCGATGGTCAGAATGTCATTTTCAAAGGAGCGATTCGTCTCAATCGGGTCGCGGAAATTCGACCACGTCGCGAGAATAGTTTCGGCGGTAAAACGGGCATCTAAGTCTTGCGCAGTGATCGGCCCCTCGGCATCCTGCACATAGGCGTCGATCACGCTCAACTGCGTCTGGTTGATCATGTTGACCTGCGCGATACCCGCATTGCTCGTCGGCGCGCTGACCTGCCAGCCCGTCGGTTCGGGGATCGTGTACATACCAGTCGGGTGCAGATACACCTTGTCGAAGCTGATGCCGCTGTAGTCCGCGATCACGGGCGGATACGTCGGCGTGGGCACCGTAGTAGGATCGACGGTCTGCGAGCTAGTCGTTCGGTTGCGGGTGATCATTGGGATGATCGTCCCGGCCATCAGGACGACAAACATGAATCCACCCAGAATGATGCTTGCTCTTCTGGAACTGTTTTTGTTCATACGTAAGGACTCCGGTGAGATGGGCAAAACCCGGCAAATCATACCTTAAAAGCCGCGCGATGTTAAGTCTGGGCGATGAGCAGTTAGCGATTAGCCATGAGCCTTTGGCTAAAAGCGTTGATAACCCGATCCGCAAGCACCCCCGGTCTACGTTACAATATGGATAAATGGCACATGCTTTCCCTAACCGCTCAAAGCTAACAGATACTGGCTATAAAGGCTTCTTTCATGGAAATTCTTGAGACGCAGATCAACGTCAACGACGAACAGTTTAAGCGCAACGCCGAGCAGCAGCGTGCGCTGGTCGGCGAGCTGCGCGAACGACTCGCGCTGGTGCGGCAGGGCGGCGGCGCGAAATATCAGCAGCGCCACCGTGAACAGGGCAAGCTGTTTGTCCGCGACCGCATCGACCGCCTGATTGACCCCGGTTCGCCCTTTCTGGAGATCGCGCCGCTCGCCGCGTGGGAACTGTACGGCGGTGACGCGCCTGCGGCAGGCGTCGTCACCGGAATCGGGCGGGTGAGCGGCGTCGAATGCGTGATCGTCGCCAATGACGCGACGGTCAAAGGTGGCACGTATTACCCGCTGACGGTCAAAAAGCATCTGCGCGCGCAGCAGATCGCGCTGGAGAACAACCTGCCCTGCATCTACCTGGTGGACAGCGGCGGCGCGTTTTTGCCCATGCAGGATGAAGTCTTCCCCGACGCCGACGACTTCGGGCGCATCTTCTACAATCAGGCGACCATGAGCGCGGCGGGCATCCCGCAGATCAGCGCGGTGATGGGGAGCTGCACGGCAGGCGGCGCGTACGTGCCCGCCATGTCCGACGAGACGGTGATCGTCAAAGGGACGGGGACGATCTTCCTCGGTGGGCCGCCGCTCGTCAAAGCGGCGACGGGCGAAGACGTGACCGCCGAAGAACTGGGCGGCGCGTATGTGCACACGCACGTCTCCGGCGTGGCGGATCACTACGCCGAGGACGACAATCACGCGCTGGAGATCGTACGCGGCATCGCGGCGACGCTCAATCGCCAGAAGACGTTCGAGGTCGATGTGACTACGCCGGAAGAACCGCTCTACGATCCCGCCGAGCTGTATGGCATCCTCCCGACGACCTTCCGCGAAACCTACGACGCCCGCGAGCTCATCGCGCGGCTGGTCGATGGCAGCCGCTTCCGCGAGTTCAAAGCCAACTACGGCACAACGCTCGTCACGGGCTTTGCGCGGCTGGAAGGCTTCCCGGTCGGCATCATCGCCAACAACGGCGTGCTCTTCAGCGAATCCGCGCTCAAAGGCGCGCATTTCATCGAACTGTGCACGGCGCGGAACATTCCCCTGCTGTTCTTGCAGAACATCACCGGGTTCATGGTCGGCAAGGCGTATGAGAGCGGTGGCATCGCCAAAGATGGCGCGAAGATGGTGCACGCCGTCGCCAACGCCGCCGTCCCCAAGCTGACCGTGATCGTCGGCGGGAGCTTTGGCGCGGGCAATTACGGCATGTGCGGGCGGGCGTATCAGCCGCGCTTTCTGTGGATGTGGCCGAACAGCCGCATTAGCGTGATGGGCGGCGAACAGGCGGCCAACGTACTGCTGACCGTCAAGCGCGATCAACTGGCGCGCGAGGGCAAACCGGACCTGACGCCCGAGGAACAAGCCGAGTTCAAAGCGCCAATTCTGGAAAAGTACGAAACTGAAGGCAGCCCGTACTACTCGACGGCACGCCTGTGGGACGATGGCATCCTCGACCCTGCCCAAACGCGGCGCGTACTCGGTCTTGCGTTGAGCGCGTGCCTGAATCAGCGCAACCCACCGACCCGATTTGGCGTATTCAGAATGTAAATAAGCCTCACTCTAAATCTCTCTCCCAAGGGAGAGGGACTTGTTCTCCTCGCCTTTAGGAGGGGGTTAGGGGTGAGGTTCAGATAGAGGAACTCAAGGAATGACTGAGAATGCAACCGTCCCCGCCGATCCCGGTATGGGGATTGAACCGCTGAAAGAAGCGGAGATTCACGGACGCGCGCCGGACTGGTACGACCAGTGGCGCAACCGCATCCGTGAGTGGGTGCAGCGCGGCGCGGATGAGCAGGTCGCACAGATTGTGCTGCTCGTCCCCGACATGCTGATGCTGGTCGTGCGGTTGGCGCGGGATAAGCGCGTGCCGTTTTTGCTCAAGGCGCAGCTTTTGCTGGCGGCGGCGTATGTGATCAGCCCGGTTGACCTCGTGCCAGAAGCCATTCTCGGCGTGATCGGCTTGGCGGAAGACGCGGGCGCGCTGGCGCTGGTGCTCATGTGGATCAGCGGGATTGGCAACGTCGATAAGCAGGTGCTGCGCGATAACTGGTCGGGCAGCGGCGACGTGGAGCAGGCGATCACGGGGCTGCACAAGCGCGTCACCGACAACGCCGACAAACTGTTCACGCCGGAAACGTGGGCGAAGATCCGCTCACGCTTTGAACGCGGCACGCCGGATGTGGTCGAAGGCAAAGCGAAACGCCGCCTACCCCGGTTGAGTCTGCGCCGCAAAAAGACCGCCGAGGATGAGGTGTTATAAACGCGGGGACGAGGCATGCCTCGTCCTTTTTATTTCGCTGTACAATAGCCATGTTCGTGTGAGTGAAAGTGCAAGCGGATGGCGCTCAATATCCAGATCGATCAGCAAAAACTCGCGGCCTTTGCCGACAAGTGGGGCATTCAAGACCTCGCCATCTTCGACACGCACGAGCGCGAAGGCGAAGGTCTGATCACGGATGTGATGTATACCCACATTGAAGGAGTTCGCTCCCCAAGCTATTTGGGAGGCTACTTCGACATGGAAGATGAACTCGGCGCGATTTTAGGACGGCGAGTCGCCATGACTTCGCGCGACACGGTAGAACGCAATTCGCTGAAGAAACTCTTCAAAGCCTACTTGGAGACGATGCAGGTTATCTATGCCCGATGAAGAACTTGTCGCCCACATACTCGATGCTGCTATCCAAGCACAAGTATATGTCTCTGGATTAACCCGTGATCAATTTTTGCAGAGTCGACTACGACAGGATGCCGTGATTCGCTGTTTTCAAGTCATCGGTGAGGCAGCACGCCGAATGTCAAACGACATGCGAATCGATCACCCTGAAATTGAATGGCGCAAAATGATTGGTATGCGAACTCTCGTTATTCACGAATATTTCCGCATCGATCTTGATGTCATTTGGGATGCAGTACAAGATAACTTGCCGCCATTGATTACTGCCCTCATGCCACTTATCCCACCACCCAAAGAATAGAAAATCCGATGTCCACTCCACGTCATCTGTTCATTTCCTATTCCAGTAAGGACATGGTATTTGCCAAAGAGCTTTATAAATTCCTTGTTGAACGGGGATATGAAATTTGGTTCGACGTTGAGAAGCATCATTTCGGTGATTGGCGTGAGCCAGTACGCGATGCTATCCGTAACACAGTGGCTGTACTCTTAGTAGTTACCGCTGATAGCAGTAAATCAGAGCCCGTGAAACTGGAGTGGGAGTATGCACTTCAAAATGCTGTGACCGTAATTCCGGTTGTGCTCAGTTCAGTGGAGGATATTGACCAACGTTTGCGTACCTTTAGTCGAGTTGATTTTACGGATTTTTCTACTCAAAAATGGGACAGCCTGCTTCAGAAATTAGTCGCCCGCTACAGCGATCTTGGAATTAAAGTGTTTGCCCCATCGGAATCGTCTGAGCACCTAAAACAATTAGTTTCCTATATAAATAGTCATTTACCTAATTTGCAGGAATCTGCAGTGAGGGAACTTGGGGAACTTCCGAATGAAATAGAGTATATAGAACCTGTGTTTCGACAAATTCTATGTGAGTTGACTTCTCCGAATTTTAAGCGGGTCAGAGAAGAAGCAGTTCATGCAATGCGAAGACACCCCAATTCGGTGTTCTTGGTAAACTTACACGCTGCCCTCAGGGATGAAAATTCGACTATCCGCCATATTGCAGCAGAAGCTTTGGGCGAATTGGGTGACAAGAGCAGCGAATCTGACTTGATCGCTACTCTCAAAGACCAAGATCCCATTGTTAGGATGGCAGCAGCGTACGCGCTAGGACTGCTAAAGTCTAGGCATGCTGTACCACAGTTACAGCTACTGCTACAAGACGAACATGCCGGGGTTAGAGAGCGTGCGCAAGAAGCTCTTAACCAAATCGAAAAGAGCTAGAACACAATCACCCCGCGGGCGACGCTGCCCGTCATCATCGACTCGAACGCCTCGTTGATCTCTTCCAAGCGATATTCCTGTGACACCAGTTCATCCAGCTTGAGCTTGCCCGCCGCGTACAAATCGACCAGCAGCGGGAAATCGCGCTGTGAATCGACCGAGCCGTAGTAGCTGCCTTTGACCGACTTTTCTTCGCGCGTGATGATCGAACCGGGCAGGTTGGTCGCTGACCCCATCGGCGACAAGCCCGCGAGGATCACGTTGCCGCCCGGTCGCGCCGCCGCCAGCGCCATCTCTTGCAGCTTGGGCAGGCCGACCGCCTCAAAGGCGTGATCCGCACCGCGCCCACCTGTGAGCGCGCGAATCTCGGCAATCGTATTGTCATCGGAGAGCAGCGCGTGGGTCGCGCCGAATTGCTGCGCGATGCGCATCTTCGCCGGGTTCGTGTCTACGGCGATAATCGTGCTCGCGCCGCAGATGGCCGCGCCTTGCAGCACGTTCAAGCCCACGCCGCCGCAGCCAATCACAACCACGCTGTCGCCGGGGCGCACGTTCGCGGTGTAGAAGGCTGCGCCGACGCCCGTCGCCACCGCGCACCCAACCAATGAGGCGGCGGTCAGCGGCACATCGCGGCGAATGGGGATGCAGCTTTGTTCCGGCACCACGACATGATCGGCGAACGAGGCGAGGCCGCAGTACGCATAGACCGGGTCGCCATTGGACAGATGCAGACGCGTCGTGCCGTCGAGCATGACGCCCGCCCAGATCGGATCGGTGAAGGTCGCGCACAGGTTCGGCTTGTCGTGGCGGCAGTACCAGCAGTCGCCGCACGCCGGAGCCCAGTTGAGGATGACATGATCGCCCGGCTGAATGCGGGTAACGCCCTCCCCAACCGCTTCGACCACGCCCGCGCCTTCATGCCCGCACACGACGGGCAGCGGATGGCGGGTCGTCCCGGTGACGAGGTGGTAATCGCTGTGACACACGCCGCACGCGGCGATCTTCACGCGGACTTCACCCGCGCGCGGGTCGTCGAGCGTGAGCGTTTCCAGAATGAACGGGGTATTGGGCGTATACAGGACTGCGGCTTGAATATGCATGGTGTTTCCCTCCGAAAACAATTGTAACGAAAAGAAAATACCTAACGCAAAGACGTAAGGCCGCGAAGGCCAAAGCGGCGGACACTGGAATGTAAACAATCACCTTAAGAACGCGTCAAAATAGAAGAGCTACTTCTATGAATAGGAGCATCGTTCTATGGCTGTACGGGTTGCGATCAACGGTCTTGGTCGAATCGGACGAGCGGCGTTTAAGCTGCTCATGGATACACCGGAACTGGAACTGGTGGCGGTCAACGACATCGGGTCGTTGGAAAACATGGTCTATCTCCTCAAGTACGATACCGTTTACGGTCGGTATGAACGCAGCGTCGAAGCCGGCGACGGCAACATCGTCGTCGATGGCAAACCCATCGCTTACCTGAGCGAAAAAGACCCGGCGAAGCTCCCCTGGGGCGCCATGAACGTCGAACTGGTCTTTGAATGTACCGGCATCTTCACCAAGCAGGAAGACGCGGGCAAGCACGTCACGGCGGGTGCGAAGTGGGTGATTCTCTCCGGCCCCACAAGCAGCGCCGATGTGCCGACGGTCGTACACGGCGTCAACCGTCCCGACGGGCAGAAAACCATTCTCTCGTGCGCGAGCTGCACTACGAACAATATCGGCCCGATCATGGAGATCATGCAGCGGCATTTCGGCGTCGAAAAGGCGCTCATGACCACACTGCACGCCTATACGGCCACGCAGATGCTGGTGGACAGCCCCGGGGGCAAGAAAGACATGCGTCGGGGACGCGCCGCGGCAGCGAACTTTGTGCCGTCAAGCACGGGGGCAGCGACGGCGACCGCGAAGGCGCTGCCGGAACTGGAGGGCAAGTTCGACGGTGTGTCGGTGCGCGGCCCAGTGCCGATCGTGTCGATGGCGGATATTACGCTGCTGCTCAGCCGCAATACCACGGTCGAAGAGATTAACGACGTTTTCCGCCGTGAAGCCGTGACCGAGCGTTACGACGGCATCCTC
Source organism: Anaerolineae bacterium (assembly GCA_041916315.1). Lineage (GTDB taxonomy): Bacteria > Chloroflexota > Anaerolineae > Aggregatilineales > Phototrophicaceae > Flexifilum. The sequence goes on along the minus strand of JAYRZU010000041.1, from coordinate 64,510 downwards.
GGCGTGGCGGAAGAGGAGTTGGTCTCGTCCGATCTCATCCACGACCCACGCGCCTCGGTCGTGCAGGCCGATATGACGCGCGTCGTCGACGGCAACCTCGTCAAAGTGATGAGCTGGTATGACAACGAGTGGGGCTTCACCAACCAGATGATCAAGACGGCGCTGGTGTCGCTGGGCGTACGCGAATACGTCTACTAAAGCGCAGCCTTCGTCAATCCTCACGTAGGGGCAGGCCGCGGCTTGCCCCTATCCGCTGTATAATTGACTCATGAAACGAGTACGCAAGAAGACCATCCTCGAACAGATCTCCGAGATCCGCGGGCGGGCGCAGTTGGACGAACTCGCGCGCATCCTCGACGGGTTGAACGCGCTCGACGCGCTCGACCTGCTGCGAGCGAAACGCTTCTCGCCGAATTTGAGCTGGGGCGCAAAAGCCTTCACGGGCAAACAGCCGACGCCGTGGGTCGGCTCGCTGATCTGGCATCGTCCGGCGGGGTACTTCGGGTACAAGACGCTCACGGTGATCGGTGTATGGGCGGTCGCGGAGGCCGAAGGAACGCGCGTCATCGTCGGCTCGAAAGTGCTGCCGTTCACCGCGCCCTTCTACGAGGCGGAAGCCTATCACAAACTGATCCGCGACAGTTTCGACCTGTACTACACGGATCGCGGCACGCCGCCGGAGCAGAATCGCTGGGTGTTCACGACGCTGTACGATCCGGCGCAGCGTCTCGAACTGCGGGATCAGCTTCCCAGTTTGCTGGCGCAGTGCGTAACCTAAATCGCAGGGGTAGGTGGCTTTTGTGGACGCGATAAATCGCGTCCCTACGAAGGGGATTTTGGGTAGGGACGCCATTCATGGCATCCGCCATCCCCGATTTAACCAGATTCCATTCTGGCAAATCGCCGACACGCTTTATCTCCTGTACTTTGCGACCTTGCGCCTTCGCGCCTTTGCGTTAAATCTTTGCTTCAATACGGCCCATACGCCGTGCCATCATCGCGACCGACCAGCGTGAACACCTGCGCTGAGGTCTGATCGAACAGCAGCGCGCCGCCGTCAAAGCGCTGCACCGTGATCGACACCGAGCTTTCGTCGGCGCGCGCATAGCCGAGCGTTTGCCGGATCTGCTCGTTGGCGCGCCACAGCGCTCCAAAGCTGAACTCGGGCACGCGCAGACCATCCGGCGCTTGCGCCTGCCACCCCTGATCTGGCGGGGCAATCGGCACATACCAGTACACACCGCCGAGCGCGCCACCCGGCGCGACCGTCCAGATTTCACCGGTTGGCAGCCAGTACATCACGCCGCGCTCGAAGAACTGCACCGTGCCAATGTAAGGCGTCGCGGGTTCGCCGGGACAGCCGAGCGCCGCCCGCGCCGATTCGTTGGTCATCCACACTGTGCCGAAGACCGCGTCGGTCGGGTACAGGCAGTTGATCGGGAGCGGCGTCGGCAGGTTGCCCGCCGTCAGCGTGCCCTGATAACGCGTCGGGTCAACGACCGGATCGACCACCGTGTCATTCTCCCCGAGGAACACGCCAACATAGACGGTCGGCGCGGGCGTCACCGTGGGGAGGCTTGTCGGCGGCAGCGAGCGCACCGCAAGGCGCGTCGCTTCGCGCTCGGCATCGTTGGGCGTCGGCGAGAGATAGAGCGTCGCCAGCAGCTTGTATTCAACGACGGGCGTGCCCACGGTGGTCGCAGCATTCTGCCCGCTGCATGCGCCAAGGACGAGGGCGATAAAAGCCAACAAAATCAATGAATAGTAGGGACGCGATACATCGCGTCCGCTGTTCTTCATAATCGGTTCTGCGGACGCCATATATGGCGTCCCTACACAATTCTTTTCTGATGGCGTCACGGCAAACACTCTGGGATATCGGTGATCACATATTCAACCGTATTGCGAAACTCCCCGCTTGGCAACTGTTCATACAATCCGAAGCGGACTTCCTGCAGCCCGCCGACGCGCGGCAGCAGGTAATGGTCGGAGACGATCTCGCGCGGCGTCCACGTCGTGAGCGGACGCCAGCCGTACACAGGCGCGCTTTGGTCGGCGGTGACGAGATTGCCCGCTAGATCGATGCCGTGCACGAACACGCTCAAATCGCGGTCGGGGACGGTCGGCGTGTACCAGTTGACCGCCAGCGAAAAGCGCTGCTCATGACACACGAGGAAGTAATCGAGCGCGATCACGCCGTCAATCTCCGCCTGTGCGTCGACCAAGCCCAACCGCGGGCGCGTGGCGATCTCGACCAGATAGGGCGCGGCAGCCGTCAGATAGATCGGCTGGCCGATGCGCTCCTCCCACCACGTGATCGGTTGGTTGTAGAACACATCAGACAGCGTGAACAGGCGGCTGTTTTGCAAAATGGCCGCGTAGTCGGCTTTGTGATCCACAAGGCCGATGTCCGGGCGCATCCCCAGCACATCCCGCGCGACGCCGACCGCCGCGTGATGCACGCCCCACGGCAGCATAATCGTGGCGTTGGGCGGCAGCAATTGCACGCGGTCAATAGTTTCTAGTCCGGTCGGGTCGGTCGTCAACGCGTGAATGAAGGGCTGATTCTGAGCGTAGAGAATCGCGGCAGAGACGAGGGCGAGAAGGGCAAGAACTAACCTCACCCCCCGCCCCCCTCTCCGGGTGGAGAGGGGGAGAAGAATGGATGTGGTTAATCTCCTCTCCTTCTGGAGAGGGGTTTGGGGTGAGGCCAGTGCGGTTAACACCCAATCCACCAGCAGCAGCCACCCGAAGGCCAGCACCAGCGTGACGGGCAGAATCAGCGCGGAGAGCACATCCGTGTAGGCGACCACATGAAAGCCATAGCAGACCGCGCCGACCAGCGTCAGCGTGAGCGCGGCACGGCGGGTTTCGCGACGGCGTACGCCGAGGATCAGGCCGACGAGGCCGAGCAGCACGCCGGGCAGCGTCAAGTCGGTGAGCAGCACCGTGTTGACGAGGTTGAAGTTGGCGATCAGCCCGTCGAGCGAGGTGATCGAGCCGATGAAGCGCGACGCCTCCTTGCCCATGAACTGATCCCACAGCCCGGCGAGCGTCCCCGGTTCACCATAGACCCACGCGCCACCCGCCTGCGCCCGGAGATACAAGTACGCATACGGCAGCAATCCCGCCAAGCCGAGCAGCGCGGCGGCGATCAACGTGAGCGGACGACGCAGCACCAGGCGCACGTCATCCCACGCGGCATAGATCAGACCGGGGATGAACATGGCAACCGCGCGGTGCTGCCCGATGCCAATCCCGCCGAGCGAGGCCAACCACAGCACGCGCCCGCTCAAGTCGCCGCGCCACAAGGCGATGCTCAAGAGCAAAGCCATCAGAAACAAGGTGAAGCTGTAGACTTCGGGGATCACGCCGTGAATCCACACGGTGCGCGTCAGCCCGTAGACCAGCACCACCACCGCGGGCACGACCGTTCGCCCGGTGAGGTGACGCATGAGCGCGTAGACAAGGCCGAGCGCTGCCAGCATCCAGATCAGCGAGACGACAGCGGGCGCGGTGACCGGGCTGACGCCGATCAACCGCAGCGCGGCGACAGTCAGGTTGCCCGACATCACGTACAGCGGATAGCCCGTCGCATGCAGCGTGCCCCAAGTATTCAGAACAACCTGCGTCTCCCCCACATCCATCATGAAGTAGTGTTCCGACCCATTGGGAATCGTCTGCAGTGAGGTGACGTAGATCACCAGCAGCGCCGCCAAGGGTAAAAGGGGGATGAGAGTTTGTCGCTGAATCATGCGTGTATCAGTCAATTCTATAGCGGCTCTTATGGAAGCGAGCTATATCTCACTTCACAGACGTTATATCGTAACAAAGGTGGACTATGCTGACCATTGGCGAAAAAGCGCCGGACTTTGCGCTCCCGAATCAAGATGGCAAAACGATTCGACTGAGCGACTTTCGCGGCCAGAAAGTGGTGATCTTCGCCTTCCCTAAAGCGAACACATCAGGCTGCAACGCGCAGGCCTGCGGTTTCCGTGACGACATGGAAGAATTTCGCACCAATAACGCCGTCGTGCTCGGCTTGAGCTGCGACTCGCAGGCCACGCTCAAAGAGTGGCAGACGAGTAAGAATCTGCCCTACGACCTGCTCTCTGATCCCAAACACGAGATGGTTGAACAATGGGGCGCGTGGGGCATCCCGGTTTTCGGGCTGGTGAAAGTCCCGATGATCAACCGTTCGTACTGGGTGATCGACGAAAATGGCGTGCTCATCGACCAGCAGATCAATGTGCTGCCGGGGACGAGCGTGCGCAAGGCGCTGGAGTCGGTCTCGAAGACCATCGCGCCGACTGGCGATTAGGTTGCAGGGGCAAATTCTCTCACCTCCGGCCCTCGCTCACGCAAGCGGGGAGAGAGCCGGGGGTGAGGTTAGACAAAATGCCGATTCTGAAATGGCTGCATGCCCCGTCCCTACGGATAAACCGTCCGAGTAGAGCGTCACAATGCGCCCGTCACCACACATTCCTACACATAGCGGATTGATTTTTACCGAGTACGACGCGCCGATCCACAGCCTCGGCGTGAGCACACAGGAGAGACAGCAAATGCCGACAATTGGTGAGACCGCGCCGGATTTCGCGCTGCCGAATCAGGATGGCAACACCGTACGTTTGAGCGACTTCCGCGGCAAGAAAGTCGTGCTGTTCGCCTACCCCAAGGCAGGCACAAGCGGTTGCACGACGCAGGCCTGCGGCTTCCGCGATCAGTTCCCGAAGATGGAAGCGAACGGCGTGGTTGTGCTCGGCATCAGCCCGGACGCCCCGAAAGATCAGAAAAAGTGGGCGGTCAAAGAGGGGTTGCAGTACAACCTGCTGTGCGACACCGACCATCAGGTTTTGGAAGCGTGGGGCGCGTGGGGCGAAAAGTCGATGTACGGCAAGAAGTACATGGGTGTAGTCCGTTCGCATTGGGTGATCGACGAGCATGGCGTGGTCATTGATGAGCAGTTGGGCGTCAGTGCGACGGAGTCAGTCGAAAAAGCGGTCAAGTCACTCGGCTGGTAAGCGCTCAGCAATTAGCGATTAGCTGTTAGCAAAAGCACTCTGGATCTGCTCAACACTGAGGACATTTCTGTTGTGGCTAAGGGCTAACGGCTAATCGCTAACTGCTTTCGACATATTCCCGGCGGACGCGTTCGGTGAAGTCGACCAGCGCGCGCTCGTCGTAGGCCAAGCCGAGCATCTCCCACATCAACGCCGTGAAGGCCACGCCGAGCGAATGCTCGTAGCGCACCCCGGCGGGTTCGTCGCCACAAATCACCGCATCAACTCCCGGCGCGTCGTCCAGCAGCAGAATCACCCCGGCGGCATAGCGCGCCCACCGCGGCAGCGGCCGATTCAAGACTGTGCGCTTGCTCTTGGCGCTCTGGCGACTGAAGGTCGCTTCGGTCTGTGTTTCCACATCGTAGACCGTATAGCGCTCATCCTCCCCCGGCTTAGCCGCTACCCACATCACTCGTCCCGGTGGTACGACAATCCACTGGGGCGACTGGTCAGGGTAGAGGGTTTGATAATGTATCAGCAGGCGGATGGGGGGATCGACGGACAAAGGCACAGAGCAAACCTCAATCAATGGTAGAATTGACACAATCTTACCGGAAAATCCCGAAAAATCGTTGAAGATGCGAAAAATCCTGCTCTCTGGCCTTCTGTTGTTGATCATCGGCACTCGCTTATTCGCGCAGGAGCTGCCGCCTCCGACCACCTGTGACATGCTCGCGGTGTGGACGGCGGCCAGCAATGCGTGTATCAATCGCCCGGGCGGATATATCTGCAACGGCGGTTCCGCGCCGGTGGTTGAACCCGTTGGCCCGGTGAGCAACGCGCTCGGCCCGATTGGCGCGCTGGTCGAGTCGGGGGCGGTCGATTTCATCCGCACTGCGCCGCTCGCCGCCGATGGCAGCACGAACGGCGTCGCGTGGGTGCGCTCGACCGGAGCGCTCAACTACACCATGCTCATGCTCGGCGACGTCTCGCTGCGCGATGCCTCCCCGCCCGACTTCCCGGCGTGGACCTCGCTGCAGCTTGAAACGACTGTCAACGAGAACGTGTGCGGCACTGCGCCGCTCAGCACGCTCGTGCTGCAAAGTCAGATCGGTTTGGCGGCGCGCATCGTGGTCAACGGCGTGTCGATGCTGCTGAACGGCACGGTGATGACGGTCACGGAGCCGACGCGCACGCGCTTCATCGCGCTGTCCGGTCAGCACAGCCTGCTCACGTTTGGCACCGAGCGCACGTTGTATATGGGACAGGAAGTCAGTGTGACGCGCGACAGCGTGAATCCGTATGCGCCCGGCGATGTGCCCAGCGACGCCTTCCCGCTTGATCCGTCGGTGCTAACGAATCTGCCCGTCGCCCTGTTCGACCGTCCGGTGATTTTGCCGCAGCCCGGTTTCGTCATGACGCAGGGCGCGGTCAATCTGCGCTCGTCACCGGATCAATATGCGGGCTTGATCATGCAGGTGCCCGCCGGGCAGGTGATGAGTGTGCTCGGTCAAAACCCGGAAGGCACGTGGTATCACGTCCGTCTCGAGTCCGGTGAAACCGGGTGGATGCTCGGCGAACTGCTGGCGCGCAACCTCGGGACGATTTCGTCGGTGTATTCGGAGACCCCGCTGCCCCCGCAGCGCTACGGCGATCTCGGCACGCGGGCGCAGGTCTCCGCTCCGGCGGGTGCGGCGCTGCGCCAAGGGCCGGAGATCAGCTTCCCGCTGGTGGTCACGCTGCCCGATGGCACGGTGGTCAACCTGCTGGCACGCAGCCCGTACAGCCCGTGGGTTAAGATCGAGGTGGGCGGCTACACGGGCTGGATCGCGCTGATCGCCCTGCAAACGCAGGCCTACATTGAAGCGCTGCCCGTCGACGCCCGCGTGCCGCTCCCGCCGCCGACCCCACTCCCAACCCAGGTACCGGGGACGTTCGGCAACGCCTTCCCCGACCCGAACCGGGACGGGAATCCGTAGAGCGTTCGATAGTCGTGATTTCTCCCATAGGGGCAAGGCGCGCCTTGCCCCTACACAGATTCTCCGCTAGCTACCCGTATTCAGTCACAGCCGATTTCCCTTGCGCCGCAGTCAAGTTTCCTTTAGTATGATTTTTTCGTATCCCTTGGAGGCGCGATGGAACACAACCCGGCCGTCGCCTTATTCTTGGCCATTGGACTGATCGTCGCCGCATCCCGCATTGGCGGAACGATCGCACGCCGCTTCCATCAGCCGCGCGTGCTCGGCGAACTGATCATCGGCGTGATCCTCGGCCCCACGCTGATCGATGTGCTGCATTTACCCATATTTCACGGCGTGGAACTGCAAGAGACGATCAAGCTGTTTGCCGAACTCGGCGTGCTGCTGTTGATGTTCATCGTCGGCCTCGAAGTCAACATGGGCGAGTTGATGAAGGTCGGACGCGTCGGCGTGATTGGTGGCTTCGCCGGGGCGTTCGCGCCGGTGCTGCTCACGCTGCCGCTCGTGCTGCTGTTTCAATACGCCTGGCAGCCCGCGCTGTTCGCCGGAGTGACACTCGCCGCTACATCAGTCAGCATTTCCGCGCAGGTGCTGCTGGAATTAGGCGTACTGCGGACGAAGGTGGGCAACGCGCTCCTGGCCACCGCGCTGATCGATGATGTGGTCGCGATTCTGCTCGTCTCGCTGACCGTTGCCATCACCGGGACGGACACCAGTGCCGCCAGCGTGGATTTCGGTTCGCTGCTCTCGATCATCGTGACGATGGCGCTGTACCTCGTCGGCGCGTTCCTGCTGGCATGGTTCATCCTCCCCAAAGCGATCAACTGGCTGTCGACGCGGCCATCACTGGCGCAGTCCTACGGCATCCCGGCCTTCGCGCTGATCGCGCTGCTCCTGTTCGGCTGGTCAGCGGAAGAACTCGGCGGCATGGCGGCGATCACTGGGGCATTTCTGGCGGGCGTTGGCTTCAGCCGTTCCAAAGAACGGGTGCGTCATGACATCGAAACAGCGCTCAGCGGGATTGCCTACACATTCCTCGTGCCGATCTTCTTCGTGGATGTCGGCTTGCAGACCGATCTGAGCGCCTTCCCGCTCTCAGCGCTGCCGCTGGCGCTGCTGCTGTTGGTGGTCGCCGTCGGCTCGAAGATCGGCGGGTGCGGCCTCGGCGGACGGCTCGGCGGCTTTGATAACCGCGACTCGCTGAGGCTCGGCGTGTGTATGATCTCGCGCGGCGAGGTTGGCCTGATCATCGCCTCGTTGGGAATCGGCGTGGGCGTATTTCGCGCCGATGATCCGCTGTTCGCGTCGCTGTTTCTCGTGATCCTCGTCTCAACGCTCATCACGCCGCCGCTTGTGCGCGCGATATTTAAAGGGGAGCAGACTCATGAAGCTCATCGTGCTGATCACCGCGCAGGTTGAAGATGGCCTCGATGTCGCGCTGGCGTGGCAGGAGGCCGGCGCGCCGGGCGTGACCATCGTCCGCGCGCACGGGCTGCACGCGCTGCAGCAGGAACTGCGCCACGGGGATGTCGAACTGCCGCGCATGGTCTCGTCGATGGCGGCGGCGATGGCGGCAATTCTCGACAACATGGAAGCGCGCAATCACATGCTGCTCTCGCTGGTCGATGATGCGCTGGTGGACACGTTGATCGAGGCAACGAGCGCTGTTCTCGGCGACCTGACCGATCCTAATCACGGCATCCTGTTCGTTGTGCCGATTGAGCGAGCCATCGGCGTACGCGATCACCGCACCACCTAGCATCGGGACTTGTCACCGAGACCCTTTCTGCTATAATTCGCGCCAGATTGGGGGATCGTCCAATGGCAGGACAACGGCCTTTGGAGCCGTGTATCTTGGTTCGAATCCAAGTCCCCCAGCAGGATTGGAGCAGATTCGAACATGCTCCTGATGAAACGGCGGGAACCTCCCCGCCGTTTTTTTATTGCCGTTTTTCCCCCTTGGCGTTGTGCGCTGACGTTTCGAATTTCATCAGTCAGTTCACGTAAAACGGCTAAAGAGGGTTCTCAATTCCAGGGACACATTTCCTGCATCATTCACAATGACCCAATGCACAACTTGGCGCAAGTGTTCTTTCTGGTCACGGCACTTCAGGTCATAGTACTGTGATGCCTCAAAAGCATACACAACACGCGGCTTTCTTGAGGACATTTGTCACTTCGAATCCGCTAGGATTAGCTGTACATATTGGATGCTTGCGCCAGAATCTGTGCTCACTGCTAATTCGCCAAATCACAACCTTTGGATAAAACCTAGAGATGGTTGAGCTGAAAATCTCTCAATGTGGTATCTTTGTAAGCGCTTTCAAAGTTCATTTGTCTCCCCGGACTATCTGCGTGTTTGGGGAGCTGTTGAGTTCTACTTGAATCATGTTGGAGTTCAAACCTAATGTTCAAAAAAGATACTTGTACCCTGAGTCGTGAAGAGATCGAAGCGCAAGCTCAAGCGCTGCTCAAGCAGATGACCTTGAAAGAAAAGGTCTGGATGCTCAACGGCAACTGGGATATCTGGGGCAACATCGAGAAATACCAGAACGGTTATAACCCCGTCCCGATTGACACCAATGGCTGTCCGCGGCTCGGCATTTCGCCGATTCGCTTCAGCGACGGGCCGCGCGGCGTAGTCATGGGGCATTCGACCTGCTTCCCGGTGTCGATGGCACGCGGAGCGAGTTTTGATCCCGAACTTGAGCAGCGCATCGGTGCCGTGATCGGCAAAGAAGCACGCGCGCAGGGGGCGAACTACTTCGGCGGCGTATGTATCAACCTGCTGCGGCATCCAGCGTGGGGACGGTCACAGGAAACCTATGGCGAAGACCCCTTCCTGCTGGGCGAGATGGGCGCAGCGCTCACCACAGGCGTTCAGGCGCACAATGTGATCGCCTGCGTCAAGCATTATGCCGTCAACAATATCGAGAACTCCCGCTTCTGGGTGAATGTCAAGGCGGATGAGCGCACGATGCGCGAGGTGTACCTTCCGCACTTCAAGAAGTCGATTGATGCCGGCGCGGCCTCAGTCATGGGAGCCTACAACCTGTTCAACGGCGATCACTGCTGTGAAAGCCGCTGGCTGCTCACTGATGTCCTGCGCGACGACTGGGGCTTCGAGGGCTTCGCCATCTCCGACTTCGTCGCCGGTGTCCGCGAGACCAAGAAGGCGATTGAAGCCGGATTGGATATCGAGATGCCCATGCCAATTCACTATCAGCGCAACCTCCTCGCCGCCGTCGAAGAAGGTCGCGTGGAAGAAGCCACTGTCGACACCGCCGTCCTCCGCATCCTGCGCACCCTGCTGGTCTTTGAAAGCACGCCGGAAGCCACGACCTACACGCCAGACCTCGTCGCCTGCAAAGAGCACACCGATCTCGCCCGCGAAGTCGCGGAAAAGTCGATGGTGCTCATCAAGAATGCGAACGCTGTGCTGCCCTTCCAGAAGCCGGTGAAGCGCATTCTGCTGGCTGGGGAGCTGGGGAATCGCAACAACACGGGCGATGTCGGTTCGAGCAACACCAGTTCGCCTTATGTCGTGCCGCCGCTGGAAGGGCTGCGCAACTATTTCGGCGCAGATGCCGAGATCGTGTACTGCACGGAAAGCGAGCTCGACACCGCCGCCGCCGAAGCCGCGCACGCCGACTGCGTGATCATCGTAGTTGGCAACGACAAATACGACGAAGGTGAATACATCTCCGCCGAACCCAACGCCGATTTCTCGTTTGACGAAGCGGTCATCAAGGGGACACAGAACATGGGCTTGTCCACCGAGCGCTTCGGCGAAGCGTTTCCCGGCATTGGTGACGCGAAAGGCGGCGATCGGCAGAGCCTGTCGCTCAAGCCCGCGCAGATCGAACTCATCAAGCGGATTGGCAGCGTGAATCCGAACACGGTGGTTGTCCTCATCGGCGGCGGCACGATCATGACGAAAGAGTGGGAAGCCGACGTTCCGGCGATTCTGTATGGCTGGTACTCAGGCATGGAAGGCGGCAATGCTCTGGCGCGGGTGCTCTTCGGCGACGTGAATCCCTCGGGCAAACTGCCGTTCACCATCCCGCAGGATGTCAGCCATCTACCCTATTTCAGCAACACGGACGCCGAGATCACCTATGACCTGTACCACGGCTATTCGTATCTCGACAAGCACGGCTACACGCCCGCCTACCCGTTTGGTTTTGGGCTGTCGTACACGGCGTGGGCGTATGGCGAACCGGTGCTCACCCAGCAGGCGGACCGCGTCGATGTCACCGTCGAGCTGCGCAATGTGGGCAGTGTGGCAGGCGCTGAAGTCGTTCAGGTATATGTCGGTGTGCAGCAGTCGGCGGTTGATCGGCAGAAGAAACTCCTGAAAGGTTTCAAGAAGGTGTATCTGGAACCCGGACAGGCCGCCTCGGTGACGATTCCGGTCGCGCTGGAGGAACTACGCTACTTCAGCAATGAGCAGCGCCATTGGGTCTTTGAGGCCGGAACCTACACGTTCGCAGTTGGTTCCAGCTCCGCGGAAGCTGACCAGCAGATCAAGACCATCGCGCTGGCCTAAATCGGTCGACCGCGCGTCACGAACAGATGGAGGGGCTGACGATCTGGGTGTTGAAAACGTCAGGTTTTGCCCCAGCCCCTCCCCGATTTCGCAGACTCAGCCAACTCACTGTTCCTCCCCACTCCCCGCTTGCATGGGTTGAGGACGGGACACTTTTGACAATCGAGCTATTGTAGGGACGCGCTTCTGCGCGTCCGTGGTCAGCGGACGGCCAGAAGGCCATCCCTACAATAGGTTGTTTGCTGAGCTGTCGATCAGCCGTTTTCAGGCATGCGCAGCACCCGGCAGAAATTCGTGGACCGTGCTCTTGAAAAAAATGTTGCATGAGTCAAAAAAGCCACTATAATGTCCGTAGTTGTGCATCAACACAGGTGATGGACGGCGGATTTAAGAGCGTTGTTAGTCTGAGATTGTCAGTAGTAACACCCCGGTGGATTGTTCCGCCGTTTTTTTGGTAGTAAATTGAAAGCGTTTACAATTTGATGAACAGTGGCAATCTTGATGGAAAAAAGAAGCCTCGTGTCACGATTACGGACGTCGCCCGCGCCGCGGGTCTGTCGGTGGCGACGGTCTCGCGCGTCCTAAGTGGCTACGAATTCGTCAAAGAGTCGACCAGAGCCCGCGTGATGGAAGCGGTGGACCAGCTCGGCTATGTGGCAAGCATCCCGGCGCGCAGTCTGGCCGGTGGGCGGTCGCGAACCATCGGTGTGCTTGTGCCGAATCTGGACGTTGGGTATGTCGGCACGGTCACCCAGGGCATCGATCAAGCCTTGTCGAAGGCCAACTGCGACCTCGTCTTGTATACCAGCCATCATCAAGCGACCAAAGAAATCTACCATGTCAGCGCGATTGCGAACGGCATCACCGAAGGTCTGCTACTCGTGGCACCGCAGTTTACTTCTGCCTATCTCGACACGCTGCGTGAGCGCGGTTTCCCGTACGTCCTCATCGATCAGACCGACCCCACCAATATCAGCGACGTAGTTGAATCGACCAACTATCAAGGCGCGTACGAGGCCACCCGCTATTTATGCCAGTTGGGGCACACCCGCATCGCCTTTATTCTGGGCGAGTTGAGCGTGTGGAGCGCCGTCGAGCGACTGCGCGGCTACCAGGCCGCCCTCGTCGACTGCCAGATTCCGCTGGTGCCAGAACTCATCCTCAAGGGTAACTATCAGCAGCAAGGCGGCTACGAGGTTACCAAGCAAGTTTTGAACGATGTCACTCCGCCGCCGACCGCCATCTTTGCTTCCAATGACATCTCAGCATTTGGGGCGATGGATGCCGCTCGTGAACACGGCCTACGCATTCCTGACGACATCGCGATCATTGGTTTTGACGATATCCCCCAGGCATCTCTGGTCTACCCTAAATTGACGACCGTGCGGCAGCCGCTGCAGCAAATGGGTCAGATGGCCGCCGAGATGCTTGTGGAGCGCATTATGGATCCCAGCCGTCCACCACGGCGGGTGACACTGGCGACACAGCTTGTCATTCGCGATTCATGCGCTCCACCCCAACTTCAAGTGAGTGACAGCCAAGAACCCTTCCCGGAGACAGGAGGCAGCCGAGCGCCGACAAATTGAGACGTTTTCCCACAGAAGACCGCTTAGTTAGTTTGTTATGTGACCTTCTCGAATAAACGGAGGACAAAATGGCAGGTCAAATCAGCCGCCGCGACTTTCTGAAGTCTCTCAGCGCTGGGACTGGCGCTTTCTTACTGGGATCCACTGGTTTAATTCCCATCTCTGAATCGCTGCTCAAAACTGATGCAGCGTTTGCCGCCCAGATCGGCACGTTCCCGCGCGAAGAAACGCTGATCGCCCGTATTCTGACCGGGCGCGTGGGCACCCCCGACAACTTCAATCAATGGGTGGGCTGGAAGTGGCAGGATCGTGGCATTCAGAATCTGGCCGACGAACCGCTCTGGTCGGTCGACTTTGCCACCGGTGAAATCATCAACGGCGTGGCCGCGGGCGACCCGGCTTACAACGCCGACTTCACGACCCTCACCATTCCGCTGCGCGAAGGCGTAGCCTGGTCGGACGGCACGCCGTTCACCGCCGCTGATGTGGTCTACACGGTCGAAACCCTGATGGCGTACGAGGGCTTCAACGCCCACACGTTCTTCATCGACAACGTCGAGAGCGTGACCGCCGTCGATGACCTCACCGTCGAATTCGTGCTGAAGCAGGCCAATTCCCGCTTCCACACCACGTTCCTTGATCGCTGGGGCTGCACCCGCATTTTCCCCAAGCACATCTTCGAAACGCAGGAAGACCCGACGCTGTTCACGTTCAACCCTTACGTCGGCTGCGGCCCCTACAAGCTGCACAGCTTTGATCCGCAGGGCAGTTGGACGGCCTGGGAAAAGCGTGAAGACTGGGACAAGAGCCCGACCGGCATCATGTACGGCGAACCCCAGCCCCGTTACATCATCTATCAATACTTTGCCGATGAAGGCGCGCAGATCCTCGCTCAGTTGACCCACCAGCTGGATATCGTCGAACTTTCCGCCGACGGTCTCAAGGCGCTGTTGGCGCAGGCCGAAACCTCGCGTGCCTATCAGCCGACCTTCCCGTTCGTGGTCAACAACGACCCGGCCATCACGGGCATCGTCTTCAACACCGCTCGCGCGCCGTTTGACAATCGCGATGTCCGCTGGGCGCTGTTGCTGGCGATTGAAATCGTCGAATACACCAGCATCGCCGTCGACTCCTCGGGCACGCTGAGCCCGGTGCACATCCCGCACCTTGGGCCGTATCCGGAACTCTACATCGGGCCGATGCAGGAATGGCTGACCGAATTCACGATCGACATCGGCAACGGCGAGACCTTCGCGCCGTATGATCCCGATGCCGCGCGGCGCGTGGCCGACTACGCCCGCAGCCGTGGTTATGTCTTCCCCGAAGATGACGAATTCATCATCAAGACCTTCGGGTATGGCTGGTACAAGTACGCTCCCGATATCGCGGAACGCCTGCTGGTGAACAATGGCTTCTCGCGCGGCGCGGACAACATGTGGCTGCTGCCCGACGGTACGCCGTGGCGCATTGCCTACATGTGCGGCACCGTCCTTTCCAACCACGACGCGCGGAACGCCGTCGCGGCCGTGCAGCAGTGGCGCAAGTTCGGCATCGATGCGACCGTGTTCAACACGGAAAACGGCGCCGACCTCGGCGCCGTCGGCGACTTCGATGTGGAAACCGTGTGGCCGGGCCGTGAGCCCTGGGGCGCGGGTCCGGACCTCTACCGCGTGCTCGACGACTGGAATTCGGCCTACATCAAGCCCGTGGGCGAACGCGCGCAGAGCGCGTATCACTCGCGCTGGTCGACCCCCGAAATGGACGACATCATCCGCCGTCTGCGCGAAACCGATCCGTTCAACACCGAACAGGTCGTGGCGATTGGCATCGAGGGGCTGAAGGAAGTGGTCCGCGAATTGCCCAGCATTCCGACCTACGGCTACATCGGCTTTATCGGTTGGGATGAAGCCTACTGGACCAACTGGCCCGGCAGCGAGAATCCCTATGCCGTGCCGTATTCGCACTGGCCGAACTTCAAGTACGTGACGCCGTTCCTGCGTCCGGCGGGTCAGGCGTAAGCTCGCTGCGGTTTGCTCCAACCACTTAGAAAACCTGCTCTGGGCGGGGTTCCCGCCCAGAGCAGGTGCTTGAAAGTCGCAGGTGGTTGCTACTTAGGAGGGTATAGATTGTTGAGGGTAAGACCATGAATTTTGTGAAACGTTATCTCCTCCCCCGTCTGATTTCATACTTTTTGGTCATCTGGTTGGGTATTACGGTGGTTTTTTTCATCCCCAGACTTACCCCCAACGACCCTGTCATCCGCATGATCGATCAGATGAGGGCGCGCGGCTCAACCCTGGAACCGGGCGCGATGGACGGTATCATCGAGGACCTGACCCGCATGTATGGGCTGGAAGGCTCGTGGCTTGACCAGTACGGGGATATGTGGGGACGACTCGTCCGCGGCGACTTCGGCGTCTCGTTCTTCCAGTTCCCGACCCCGGTTAACCAGATTATCGGCAACGCGCTGCCGTGGACGCTGGGCCTGCTGCTTTCCACCACCGCGATCACGTTTATCTTTGGCAACGTCATCGGCGGCATAGCCGGGTACTACACACGTCGACGATGGTCACGCGGGCTGGATGCGCTCGCGATGGTCATACGTCCGCTCCCCTACTACATCTTCGCGTTCAGCCTGCTGCTGATCTTCTCGTATCTTGTGCGCTGGTTCCCGATCACGGGCGGCTCGTCGCTCGGGGCGCTGCCCGAGTTCAGTTGGGATTTCATCAAGGATGTCCTCTGGCATTCAACCCTGCCGGCGGCCTCGTTGGTGGTGCTGGGCGGCGTGGTCGTCTTCCAGACGATGAAGCTGCTGGTGCAGAACGTGAATTCCGAAAGCTTCGTCCAGTATGCCAAGCTGGGCGGCGTGACCGAAGACCGCATCGTGAGCAAGTACATCATCCGCAATGCGATGCTGCCGCAGATCACGGGGCTGGCGCTGTCGTTCGGGCAAATCTTCAGCGGCGCGCTCATCACCGAGATCGTATTTGGCTACCCCGGAATCGGTATGCTGCTGTATCGCGCCATCCTCAATGGCGACTACAACCTGATCATGGGCATCACCGTTCTATCCATTGTCGGCATCACGACCGCCATCCTGTTGGTCGACCTGACCTATCCCTTGCTTGACCCCCGGATTCGGTACGTGTAGGGAAACTACTTCAATGAGACTTCTCAGAGATCTATTCAAGGACTTTCGGTTTACGCTCAGCTTTATCGTGCTGGTGATCATCCTGTCCCTGGCGGTATTATCGCTGTTCTCGCCCTACGACCCGACCCTCTGGTATGTCGTCCCGCGCGACTTACCGCCGTCGGCGACGTATCTGCTGGGCACTGATTCGAACGGGCAGGACATCTTCTGGCAGGCGACCTTTGCCGTGCGTAACTCGCTGGTGGTTTCCCTCATTTCCGGTCTCCTGTCCCGCAGCATCGCCATCCTGATCGGTATGGTCGCTGGCTATAAGGGCGGCACGCTCGACCGGGTGCTCATGTTCGTGGGCGATAGTCTGCTGGTCATCCCGTTGGTCCTCATCTTCGTCATGCTGGCGATGATGGTGCGGCAAAATATGACACTGGTGACGCTGGGACTGATGCTGGCGGGTTTCGGTTGGGCGTGGGACGCCCGCTTGATCCGCTCGATGGTGTTGAGTCTGCGCGAACGCGAGTTCACCAAGACGGCAGTGCTCTCCGGCACCGGGACGATTAAACTGGTTCTGAAAGAATACATGCCGTTCACCATGCCGCTGGTCTTCTCGACCCTGATCAATAACATGTCGTGGGCGATTGGCATCGAAATGTTTCTGGCCATCCTCGGGCTCGTCAATCTCAATATCCCCACGCTGGGGACAATGTTGAACTGGGCGCTGCACTACCAGTCGATTCTGTTGGGGCGCTGGTGGTGGGTGCTGACGCCTGTCCTCTTGTCCCTGTTCGTCTTCATCGCCTTGTACTGGATGTCGGTGAGCGTGAGCGAATACCTCGATCCGCGCACGCGCATTCAACGCGTGGGAGCCTAGTCGGATGGCAGACATGACCGCAACGAAACAGACCATCCTCCGCACGCAAAATCTGCAGGCGTTCTATGTGCTAGAAATGCAGGGGGTACAGAAGGTCGTCAAGGCCGTCAACGAGATCAACCTGCAAATCCGCGAGAACGAAATCTACGGGATTGCGGGCGAAAGCGGCTGCGGCAAGACCACGCTGCTGAAAACGCTGTTCAACGACATTGTGCCGCCGCTGCGCCTCATGGACGGCAAAATCTACTACCGCATCAATTCGACGGAAGTCGATGTCACGGGGATGAGCGCGGAAGAGAAACGCAAGCTGCGCATGGAGTTCATCTCGTATATTCCGCAGGGGTCGATGAGCGTATTCAACCCCGTGCAGCGCATCCGCGGGACGTTTGAGGATTTTATCGGCAGCCATGTGAGCGGCAAGAGCCGCGAAGAGATCTTCGAACTGACGTATCAGCGCGTCGTCGATCTCGGTTTGCCCAAAAACGTGCTGGATGTCTACCCGCACCAGCTCTCCGGCGGCATGCGTCAACGCGTGACCATTGCGCTCGCTTCGTCGCTCAACCCGCGCGTGATGATCGGCGATGAACCAACCACGGCGCTGGATGTGGTGGTGCAGCGCGGCGTTATCCAGATGCTGACCGATATTCAGAAGTCGTTGAAGAACACGATCATTCTGGTCACGCATGATATGGGCGTGCATGCCAACGTCTCGGACCGGATTGGCATCATGTACGCGGGCAAGATCGTGGAAGAGGGGACAACTGAGCAGATCTTCGCCGAACCGGCGCATCCCTATACGCGCTTCCTCATCAACTCCCTGCCGAAGTTTGGCGACAAGAGTGTGCGCGACAGCGTGCCCGGCAGTCCGCCGTCGCTGGCTGAGCTGCCGAAAGGCTGCCCGTTCCATCCGCGCTGCCCGCATGTCAAAGATATTTGCCGCCAGCAGATGCCGGACTTCACGCAGTTGGATGCTGACCACAAAGCTGCCTGCTGGTTAGTTGGAGAACAACAACATGGCTAATCTGCTGGAGGTTGTGAACCTCACCAAACGCTACTCCCAAGGCAATGTTCTCGACCGCAGCGTCTTCACCGCAGTTGACCAGGTCAACTTCTACATCAAGCCAGCGGAAGTCTTCACGTTGGCGGGCGAAAGCGGCTGCGGCAAAACCACCACGGCGAAGTTAGTCCTCGGCTTTGAAGAACCGACGTCCGGCGAAATTCGTCATAACGGCAAGGCGCAGGAGCGCAACGAGAAGTCATGGCTCACCGAAGGCGTGCAGGCGATCTTCCAGGATCCGTTCAGCACGTTCAATCCCCTGCGGCGCGTCGAGTCGTATTTTCACGAAACGGTGCAAAACTTCCGCCTGGCGAAATCCAAAGAGGAGGCGATCGCCCGCATCGACCAGAAGCTGCGCCTGGTCGGCTTAACGTATGCCGACATCGCCGGGAAATACCCGAATGAATTCTCCGGCGGGCAGCTCCAGCGTATTTCCATCGCCCGCGCGCTTGTCACCGACCCCAAGCTGATCATTGCGGATGAGCCGGTGTCGATGGTCGACGCCTCGCTGCGTATGTCGATTGTCAACCTGTTCAAGAAGCTCCGCGATGAGTTAGGCGTGAGCATTCTGTACATCACGCACGACCTCGCGACCGCCTATTACGTCAGCGACCGCATCGCCATCATGTTCCGCGGGCGCATCGTCGAAATGGGCACGGTGGATAAGGTGTTGATGAATCCCCGGCACCCGTACTCGAAGCTGCTGCGCGACTCGATCCCGCAGGCCGATCCCAAACAGCGCTGGACGACCACGGTCACGCTGGCGGAACTGGAACAGGAAGAGTATTTGCGCCAAGGCTGTCGCTTTGCTGGTCGGTGTCCCAATGTGATGGATATCTGCAAGACTGTCGTCCCCGCTGAAGTCAAAATCGACGACGTGCTGGTGCAGTGCCACCTGTACGACGACCACAAAGATGCGGTCGCCACCCCCACGAAGTCAGCCGAGACGGCGCGCTAGGGCAGTATCCGGCCAAATCAAAGCGGTGCTCGGGGCGCAGTATGGCCTTGAGCACCGCCCTCTCCGGTTTCAATCAGGATCCAAAATTCGCAATCAACGCCTCCGCTGGCGCATTTCGCGGCTGTGAAAGTGCGGATCGCTGAACGTTATCTCTAATTGAGCGTAATTTTGAAGGTATAGGCGTGCTCGCACGGGCGTCTAGACGGGGTGCTGATGTGCAGACCGTCATCCGCTTGCGACCACGTCAGGCTTTCATCTGAACCCAGCATGGTGATCGATAGAATCTGCTCGGCGGCGAGCGCGGATCCGGTTCGCAGCGACTGGATCACCGTGCCCTCACCCGGCCACCCGAGAGCAATGGCGTAGAGCGCGCCGTCACGCATGGTGAAGCGAATATCCTGCGCGGTGAAAGGCTTGTCCTCGTGTTCGCGCATGTGCCCGCTGACGGTCGTGGGGCCTTCACCAAAGGTCTGCCAGTGGCGCGTCCCGTAGATCGACTCCCCGTTGATGTGCAGCCACTCCCCCAACCCGAGCAAACGCTCGCTGGCTTCCGCCGGGATCGTGCCATCCGGTTTGGGGCCGACGTTCAGCAGTAGATTGCCGTTCTTGCTGACAATATCGACGAGATCATGCACGAGGGTGGACACCGATTTGAAGTGGTCATCCGCCACGTAGCACCACGATTTGTAGCTGACCGAGGTGTCCGTCTGCCAGTAATCCGGGCGGATAGCGCTGAGCTTGCCACGTTCAACATCGAGGAGCGCTGTGCCCACCGGGAACGCCTCCAGCTTGTACTGGAGTACGGGATCGGCCACATGGTTGTAGTAGTAGGCGGCGAACTTCTGCAGATACGGCTCAAACACCGCCTGCTCAATCCACCAGTCAAACCAGAAGACCTGCGGCTGATACTTGTCGACCAATTCGCAGCAGCGCGCCAACCACTCATCCAGGAACTTGGCATTCGGGCGCGGACGCCAGTCTTTGCTGGCCCAGTCTGCGGACGTGTGCGACGCATTCGGCGACGCTTCGGCGGCTGGCCCGTAGAAGGCGTCATACTGCGGGTCCTGCACATCGGACGGGAACTTCTGCCCGCCATCGAAGAACCACCAGTGTTCAGCGCGGTGATTGGACACACCGAAAGTCAAGCCGTGGCGGCGCGCCGCCGCTGCCAGCTCCGCGACCACATCACGTTTCGGCCCCATCTGGGCGGCGTTCCACTCCGAAAACGCGGTGTCATACATCGCGAATCCGTCATGATGCTCAGCGACTGGGACGACGTACTGCGCGCCCGCCCGCTTGAAGAGATCAATCCACGCCTCGGGATCGAGTTTCTCCGCCGTGAACATGGGGATGAAGTCTTTGTAACCGAACCGGGTATGCTCGCCCCACGTTTCGACGTGATGCTGAAACTCTGCGCTGCCTTGCTGGTACATATTGCGGGCGTACCATTCGTTGGCGAAGCCCGGAACCGAATAGACACCCCAGTGAATGAAGATGCCCAACTTGGCGTCTTTGAACCACGGCGGCACTGCATACTGCGCGAGCGATTCCCAAGTGGGTTCAAACCGTGCATCGGCTGACATGCTTTCCCTTTCACAAGTTGACTCAAGGTAGATGGCGTCATCACTTGAACGTTGGCTATGGATGAACTGATCGCGTTTGTGGTCTGCCGCCCCAGACACAAGGCGCTGCTCCATACCTCCCTAGATTTAAGCGGATTTCGCGCTCGGCGCAAACTCTCGATTGCGGGGACATCCAACCAAGCATCCGCCCGCGATTGGTCTCCGCGCTGGCAGGATGATGCGGGAGCCAGCCGCGGCTTGTCCCGATCATCTGCCACTCCTTTGAACGAGCACCGCCGCCGGGTAAAATCGGAGCTCTCACTTCAGTCCAGGCCAGCGAGGATCAACATGCAGCGAATTGGCATCATCGGCGCAGGCGATTTTGGCATCCAGCATGCCCGCGCTCTCCAACAGGTCGCCGGAGCGGAATTGATCGCGGCGTCCCGGACAAATGAAACCGCGCTGGCCGACTTCGTGGCCGAATTTGGCGGACGCGGCTATGTCGATTACCGTGACTTGCTGGCCGATCCGCAGGTCGACGCGGTGGTGATCGCCACGCCGCATCATCACCACACGGAGATCGCGCTGGCGGCGGCACGCGCGGGCAAGCACATCCTGCTCGAAAAGCCGATGGCGCCCACGCTGGCGGAATGCGACGCCATCATTGAAGCGGCAGCGCAGGCCCGCGTCAAACTGATGCTCGGGCATGTCAACCGCTTCACGCATCCCTATCGCATCGCCAAAGCGCTCATCGCGAGCGGCGAACTGGGCGAAGTCATTCACGGCCTCGCCACCATGCAGAAATTCTGGTTTGAGCCGAATCGCCGCGACTGGCATCTCGACCGGGCGCGGGGCGGCGGCGTGTGGCTGACCGTGGGCATTCACCCGCTGGATCGGCTGACATGGCTCGTCGACAGCTCGATCAGCGCGGTGAGCGCGCGCTTCGGCACCCATTATCACGACAATATGACGGCGGATGACACGGGCATGGTCTTCGTACGCTACGCCAATGGCGCAGCGGGGACCATTGTCAGCACGGGCTACTCGGTCGGCGCGCCCAAGCACAGCACCGAACTGACCTGCACCAAGGGCATGCTCAACATCGATTACGCGACAGGCGTGCAGATCGGACGCGAGGATCGCTGGCAGCTTGTGCCGGACTCCGTGCCGACGGGCAGTTGGATGGTCGAAGGTATCGCCAATGAATGGCGCGACTTCCTGCATGCCATCGCTACGGATACCGAACCCTCGGTTTCGGGCACAGTGGCGCGGGAGATTATGCGGGCGGTGTTCGCGGCGGAAGCGTCATCAGCGGCGGGTCGCGAAATTCAGCTCAGCGAGTTCGCTGGATGAGCGCCGCGGACTCGACTGCCCACTGGACTCTGACCGACTTCGACTGTCTGCAGCTCTACTCACGCCCGCTTGACCTGCCACCGACTGACTGGCGCGGCGGTTTCACCATCGCCTTCTGGTTCTGGGCGGAGGATACAACGCGCACGCAGGTGATCCTCGAACACGCCGCCGCGCCGCAGGCCTATCACCGCTGGGAGATCGTGCTGCGTGACGAGTTCATCCATTTTCAGCATCCGGAATTGGATATGGGCGTCGCATTCCGCGTGCTGGGTGACCGCTGGCACCACTTCGCCGTGAGCATCGACCCGCTCGGCGTGGTGCGCGCCGCGCTGGACGGACAAGTCGAGACCTCAACGCTGGTTTTTCAACTCGACCCACAGGCGCATATGCAACGTCTGCGCGCAGGCGGCTACACCGATCCGGCGGGCGGACACTGGGATCACACCTTTGGGCGCAATGGCAGCGGTCTGCTGGACGACGTGCGCGTGTATGCGCGGCCGCTGCTCGAAGCTGAGCTCGCCGATCTCGGCACGCCCCCGGCGCGCGTACTGTGGGCAACCATTGAGGCCGATACGCTGCACGGCCAAGCGCCGCATACGGTGCAGTTCGGTGCGCGGATCTCCACAGAGCTAGCCATGCTGCTGTGGGACTTCGGCGACGGCGACCGCGCCAGCGGAGCGAACGTCAGCCATACCTATACTTACGCGGGCGAGTACACGGTGCGCCTGTGGGTAATCGCGCCGGATCACAGTCAAACCACGGCCGAGCAGGTCGTGCATGTAACCGGAGAGGCGCATCCGCTGCGCTTTGTGCCCGTGTTCGGCAACGGGACGGAAGGCTACGCCTGCTACCGCATTCCGAGCATCGTCCGCGCGCTGAACGGCGATCTGCTGGCGTTTGCCGAAGCGCGGCTCGAATCGTGCAGCGATTCGACCGGGACGATCCACATTGTCAGCAAACGCAGCGCCGATGATGGCGCGACGTGGTCGCCGCTGACGGTGGTCGCGGCGGTGGACGGCTGCGTCAACATGAACGCTTCGCCCGTCGTCGACGAGGTACACGGCACGGGCAAAGTCGTGCTGGTGTTCCGCGCCGCCAGTCATTCCGAATGGGACATCGCGCGCGGAGTTGGGCTGAGCCGCGCCCTGTGCGTGACCAGCGACGATCACGGGGTGACGTGGAACGCCGCGCGCGACATCACCGCCGAGGTGCATAAGCCGTATCAGCCAGACTATGCTGAAGTGTGCCCCGCCGCTGCGCTCCCCGAAAATCAGGCGCACGACTGGCGAATTCAAATTCCGGCACAGGGGCACGCGATCCAACTGCGCAGCAGGCGGCTGTTCTTCGCGGGGAGCCTCACGCGCGGTGATCGCAGTGTGTTCGAGTCGGAGAATTACGCCTTCTGGAGCGATGACCTCGGCGCGACGTGGCAGATCGGCGGGATTATCCCCCGGTTCGGCCTGAACGAAGCGATTGCCGCCGAACTGGAAGACGGCGGCGTGCTGATCAACACGCGCTCGTACACCAACGGGCAGTCGGATGGGCGGCGGGCGGTGACACGCGCGCACTTTGACGCCGACGGCGCAATCCACTTCGGGGAGACGGTGCTCGATCAGACGTTGATCGACCCGGCGGTGCAGGCGACGCTGCTGCGCTATTCGTGGCGCGATCCGGGTGGAAAGAGTCGGCTGTTGTTCGCCAATCCGGCCCATGAGCGCGCCCGCGTCAACCTGACGGTGCGCCTGAGCTATGACGAAGGGCACACATGGGCGTACAGCAAAGTCATCGAGCGCGGCGCGGCGGCCTACAGCGATCTGGTGGTGACGCGGAGCGGGGAGATCGGCGTGCTGTTTGAGCGCGGTAACACGGGCGGCCTGCACTTTGTGCGCTTCTCGCTCGGCTGGCTCACGGACGGGGCGGATAAAGGGTGATGGTGTCGATAAAAATCACAAACCTCACCCCCGCCGCTCTCCTAAAGGAGAGGGGAGACGGGCAGAGTTCTTAAGTCCCCTCGCCCAAGGGCGAGGGGATTTAGGGGTGAGGTTAGACAATATGCCGATCCTGCAATAGCCCCATGCCGTGCCCTTGCCCCTCGCCCTCTGGAGAGGGGCAGTTGAGCGCAGCGAAACGGGGTGAGGTTGCTTACAACGCCGCGAGTTGCGCGAAGTCGGTCTGGTCGAGTGCACGGCGCAGGGCGGCTTTGCCCTCCGCGGTCAGCGGAATCGACGGCAGACGCGGTTCACCGCAGTCCACGCCGATAATCCGCAGCGTTTCGCGCAGCGCCCCATTAAAGCCGACCGAATACAGCGCCTTTGTCACAAGATTGGTCTTCTCCTGCATCGACTGGGCCGCGGCAAAATCACCACGCTCGACCGCCTCGAAGATCGCCCGGTACGCGCCGGGGATATAGTTGAGCGTCGAGCCGATGAAGCCGTGCACGCCCATCATCCGCGCGTAGACGGCCTGTTCATCCATGCCGGAGAACGTCACCCAGCGCCCCGCGTTCATGTCCATGATGAGGCGCATCTCGTACATGTTCGAACCCGTGTACTTGACGCCATGCAGGTTGGGCACGTCGAGCAGTTCCTGCATCACCGCGACCGGATTGATCGCCGGGTTCAGGATGTAGGAGAAGAACGGGGTTTCCGGCACAGCGGCGGCCAACCCTTTGTAATAGGCGACGACCGACGCATGCGTGGTATACATGGGCGGCATGATGCTGGCAATCCCCGCCGCGCCATGATCGACGGCGTGCCGTGCGAGCAGCTTCGCCTCGTTGAACGCCATCGACGCGATGTGCATGATCACCGGAATACGCCCGTTGACCCGCTTGAGCACAGTTTCGGCCAGCAGTTGACGCTCGGGAGCAGTCATGTAAATGCCTTCGCCCGTCGTGCCGCCGACATACAACCCATCAACGCCCTTGCCGATCAGATACTCGACCAGCGCCTCGACGCCCGCAACGCTCACGCCGCCGTCGGCGGTGCTGGCCGTCACCAGCGCCGGATAAATCCCGCGAAATTCGGTCATGTGGAATCCCCTGTCTGGAAATGAATGTGGCCGGACGCGCCAATCGCATCCGTACTGCCCGCGGCGGGCGTTCCGTCGAGCTGTTCGCGCAGGTAGTGGAGTTCGCTGCGAATGCCGCGCGCCGTGAACAACGTATCACCGCGATAACTGATGAAATTAAACCCACGCCGCGCCCAGCGCAGCGCCCAATCGACCGAACCGCTGATGAAGTGCATGCCCACGGCGATATGGTGCGAGCGGCAGGTGTCGATGATGTGTTCGACCGTCTGCTCAAACAGCGGATGCTCGTACTGTTCCGCAATGCCATGTGAGACGGTGAGGTCGTGCGGGCCGATCAGGATCGCATCCACGCCCGGCACCTTGAGGATATCGGGGAGATTCCGCACCCCGGTCGGGCTTTCGATCATGATAATCAGGTTGACGTCCGGGTTATAGTTTTCCAGATAGGTCTTGGTTTCGGGGTTGGGGAATTCGCCGCGTTCGACCGCCGCGGTCAGCGCCGCGCCTTTGAGCGGGCGGTATTTGATCGCGCCAACGATGGCGCGCACCTGCTCCACCGTTTCCACGTAGGGCACGATTACGCCGTGTGCCCCGGCATCCACCACCATCGCCGCGCGCGCCGCCGAAATCTCAGGGATGCGCACGAGCGGCGCGACTCCATTGCCCGCGTAGGCTTGAATCGCCCACGCAATCGTTTCGCGGTTCACGGGAGCGTGTTCGCTCTCCAGCCACACGTAATCGAGTCCCACATCAGCAAAAAACTTGGGAAAGCGCGGCTGACCGTAGCTTTCCATCGCAATTCCATACACGCGTTCTCCGGCGTGCAGTTTGGCGCGTAGTTCTCTTCCGCGCATGTTGCCATGTCCTCTGATCAGATGACCATGCGCGGGTCAACAGCGTCGCGCACGCCATCGCCAATAAAGTTGACCGACAGCACCGTGATCACCAGCATGATCGCGGGGGGTATCCACATCCACGGCATATTCCGCAGAATATCGAGGTTGCGGGCAGCTTCCAGCATGTTACCCCAACTCGGCGTCGGCGGGGGGACGCCCAGCCCGAGGAAGCTCAAACCGGCCTCGGTGAGAATCGCCGAGCCGATGGCGAACGTCACCAGCGCGACCAACGACCCGAACACATTGGGCAGAATATGCACGATGATGATGCGGCGGTCACGGTAGCCAAGCGCGCGGCAGGCGAGGATGTACTCCTGCTCGCGGATCGACATCACCTGACTGCGCACGATGCGCGCCGTGCCCGTCCAGCTCAGCCCACCGATGATGAACACAATCGTCCACACCGTGCGCGGCAGCATAGCCGCCAGCGTGAGCATGATAATGATGCTCGGGAAGGTCATGAACACGTCGGTGATCCGCATGATCACCATGTCGACCCACCCGCGATAGTAGCCAGAGATCGCGCCTAACAACGTGCCGATCAGCGTGGCGACGAGGGTCGCGCCGAAGCCGACCACGAGCGACACCTGTCCCCCGTTGAGCAAACGGCTCCACACATCGCGTCCGACGCCATCGGTGCCCAGCCAATGCAGGTCGCCCGGGGGCGACGCCCGCGCGCGCAGGTCAATGGCATCGTAGCGGTAGCGTTCGATGAGCGGCGCGGCGATGGTCAGCAGCACGATGACGATCAGCACGATTAAGGCGACGACCGCCGGGCGGTTGCGCAAAAAGCGGCGCAGCGCGCGTTTATCGTCGCGGCGGTCGAGTTTGGCCTGATCTTCGTCGGTGACGAGGACGGCAATGGGCTGGCGGGTTTGGTCAGTCATAGCGAATCCTCGGGTCGGCGACGGCATAGGCGAGATCGGTCACGAGATTGGCGACGAGCACCACCAGCGCGATCACGAGGTTCATGCCCATGAGCAGCGGCACATCACGCCCGTTGACGGCTTCAAGATACAGCGTGCCCATCCCCGGCCAACTGAAGATCGTTTCGGTGAAGACCGCGCCGACGACCAGTGTCGGCAGGCTCAGCCCGAACAGCGTGATCACCGGGAGCAGGGCATTCGGAAAGCCGTGCCGCCACGTGATCCGGTTTTCGCGCATGCCTTTGCCGCGGGCGGTGCGTACATAGTCGGCGCGGATGACTTCGAGCATGGCGAAGCGGGTATAACGCATGAAGTTGGCAATCGGCGCGAGGCTCAGCACGGCGGTGGGCAGCGCCAGATAATGCAGCGTCGTGAGCAGCGACGGTTCGCGGTCAACCGGGCGCATGCCGCCTGCCGGGAACCAGCCCAGTTTGATGGCGAAGATATACAGCACGATGATCCCGGCGACAAACGGCGGAATCGAAATGCCGAAGAACGAGACGCCCGTCAGCAGAAAATCCCACACAGAGTACTGACGCAGCGCCGTGAACACTCCGAGTGCTACGCCGATCGTCGCGCCGATGATGAGCGCCGTGCCCGCGAGCAGCACGGTCGCGCTCAGTCGCTGGGCGATGGTCGCGGCGACGGGCTGACCGTTGGTGTAGCGGTAGCCGAAGTCGCCCTGCAGCACGTTCCCGAGCCAGTTGACGTAGCGCACGGTCAGCGGTTGATCGAGCCCGAAACGCGCGCGAATGGCCGCTTCGGATTCATCGGTCATGTTGAGTTCGGGACGGATGAAATAGTCGGTGATGTCGCCCGGCGCGAGTTCGATCAGGCCGAAGATGATGATCGTGATGCTGATGAAGACGGGAATGCCGATCAGTATCCGGCGCAGAATATACTTTTGCATAACCCAAGCCCTCGGTTAGTACGGGCGGCGCGGATCAAGTCATCCGTGCCCCGCCGAAGCGGAGCACGGACAAACTCAGCGTGCTACGAACGTTATTCGCCGACCGACCACAGTTCGGCGCGGTCGTAGTAGGGACCGCCCGCCGGCGCGGGGAACCAGTAGAAGTCCTGCAGGCCGCTGGAAGCGACGCCGAAGCGGATCGCCGTCCACATGTAGCCTTCAATCGCATTGGCGTTCTGGTACGCGCAGATGTCCTGCAGCAGGCCGACATACGCTTCCGGATCGCCTTCCACGCGCGCCTGCGCGATCAGGGCGGTGAGTTCCGGGTATTCCGTGCCGCTCAGCGGCGCGCCGTCGGTCGTCGGTTGGCCGCCGACTTCGTAGAATGGGAAGGGGAAGTTGGCCATGCCCGCGGCGATGCCACGGTAGGAGATCGTCCAGCCTTCGCCGGTGTAGAAGTAGCTGTTATAGGTCGGCACGTCCTGCTTGATCGGCGTGATGGTGATGCCGACATCCGCGAGGAACGCCTGAATTGCCGCCAGCGCGTCCGAGTGGAACTGGCTGTCGTAGTAGGTCACGACTTCAACCGGCTGGCTGGCATCGAAGCCCGCTTCGCTCAGGAGCTGACGCGCCATATCGGGGTTATAGGCGTAGTCGTTCAGGCCTTCCGGATACATATTCGGGAACGCGCCGATGCACGGCACGACCTGCGCCGTCCCGCGCAGCACAGTTTCGGCAATCGCTTGACGGTCGATGGCGTACAGGAACGCCTGACGCACGCGCGCATCAGCGAAGCGGGCATCGCGTTCGTTGAAGATCATGTAGTTGGTGACGCCCGACGGGCCGGAGAACACCTGATAGCCCTCGTTGCCTTCAAAGCCGAGCGCCACATCGCCGCTGGCATAGCTGAACTGGATTTCGCCCGCTTCCAACGCGAGGATGGCCGACGTTTCGTCCGCAAAATAGCGGTTGATCAGGCGGTCGAGCTTGGGCTGGCCGCGCCAGTAGTTGGGGTTGGCCACCAGCGACCAGAATTGATCGCGCTGGAATTCTTCGTGCATGAACGGGCCAGTGCCGATCGCGTCTGTGAAGAACCATTCGGTCGTCTGGTAGTCGGCGGGGGCGAGGTCGGCCAGCGCGTGCTCCGGCAGAATCCACAGCAGAATCAGGTTGTAGGGCAGGCGTGGGTTCGCGGCGGTCAGCGCAAATTCGACCGTGAGGTCATCGACCGCGCGCACTTCCGACACCGTGGTGGCGGAAAGCTGGCTGAAGCCGGAGAACTGCGTCGCGGCGTCCGGGTTCACGGCGAGGTTGTACGAGAAGACGACATCGGCGGCGGTGAAGGGTTCGCCATCGTGCCAGGTGACGCCTTCGCGCAGATTAAACGTCCACACGGTGAAATCGTCGTTGGACGACCAACCGGTCGCGAGTTCCGGTTCAAGCGCGCTGATGTCGCTGTTCCACACCACCAGCGTCGACCAGATCTTCGACAGCCACGTGCGGCCAGCCGTATCCATATAGGGGCGCACGCCGGGCGCGCCGCCGGGGCCAATATCAAAAGCGCCGATGAGCGTGTTCCCGCTCGTGTCCTGCGCGAGGCTGACGGTCAACGGGATCGCCAGAACGAGCAGGAGGGCGACCAAAACTAACTTCTTCCAAAGATTCATTGCTGCCTCCAAAAGTAAATAAAGCGTATGTTCCATCGAAAAGGAGCTGACCTAACGCGCTGCTCCTTCGATACACAAGATCTCCGGGATCAGCCGTTCGGCAACCGTGCGAATCCGCGTGGCCTCCGTCTCGTCGATCCAGCGGTAGGGAAGCCGCAGCCGCGAGCCGACCCGCGCCCACCCGCCGATCACCGACAGGAACTTGTCGAGCGCGCCATTCGGGTAATACTGCTCTGTGATGTAGGGGATGATCTCCGCTTCCCAGAACTGCAGGATGCGCCGTTCGATCTCCAGCGCCGCCGGAAGATCGACGCGCATCAGGTCGTACCAGCGCTGCGCACCGACCGGGTGCAGACAGGCGACGTTGGAATACGCGCCCGCCGCGCCGCGGCTGTACCCGGTCGCCAGCAGATGCCCCGGCACGAACACTGAGAGATCGCCCATATACGCGCGCATCTCGGCATACCACGCCTCATCACCGCCAGGCACTTTGACGCCGACCAGCGCCGGAACCGCCCGTTTGAGCGCCCCGAACTGCGCTGGAACCAGGCGGCGTTTGGCGTGCGGCGGGTTGTACAACACCAGCGGAATCGGATCGGCGGCTTCGGCGAAGAGGCGCACAGCGGTGATCATTTCGGCTTCCTGCACCGGAAACCAGTCGGGCAAAATCACCTGAAAGGCGCTCGGCTGCAAGGCGCGGGCGCGGCGAATGCGCTCCAGCGAAATCTGAAAGCTCATGTGGCTCGCGCCGATCTGGAACGGCAACCCCGTCGAGTTGCAACGTTCCGCAACCAGCTCGTGAATACGGTCAAATTCGGCTTCGGTCTGCGTGTGGAATTCGCCCGCGGTGCCGTTGGTATACAGCCCGTTGACGCCCACCGCCGTCAGGTAGGCGACCTCTTCGTCGAGCCGCGCATAGTCGATGCTCTCGTCGGCGTTGATCGGCAGCATGAGCGTGCACCAGTTGCCGACGATTTCGGCGGCGGTCAGCGGCTTCATGGGGCTTTTTCCTCGGCGTGCGCGGCCTTCATCAGGCGCAACCGCTCTTTGATGTCGCCGTAATGCGAGGTAAGTGCGCGGCGCACGCTCTCGGCATCACCGGTGCGCAGCGCATCGACAATCGCGGCGTGGGCGGCGGCGGTGCGTACCGGGTTGCTGTCCGCAATGTTGACCGTTCCCAGTGCTTTGCGCAGCGTGCTCCAGAAGATGTCCTGCAATTGCAGCAGAATGGTATTGCCGAGCGGGCGGAAGAGTTCCAGATGAAAGGCGCGGTCTTCTTCGACCAGCGACTCGCCCCGTTCGGCGCGGCGGCGCATCTGTTCGACAATCGCGTCGAGCGTCGCCAGTCGTTCCGGGGTCACATACGGCAGGGTGAGGTCGACCATGCCGCTTTCCAGCACTTCGCGCACCTGCAGCATGTCTTGTAGTTCGTGCAGGTCGAAGAGCACACCGTACGAGAGGTTTTCGAGCAGGGGTTGGAGCGTGAAGCCTTTAACGTACAATCCGCTCCCCCGCCGCACGTCGAGGATGCCGAGCGAGGCGAGAGATTGCACGGCTTCACGCACCGAGTTACGGCTGACGCCCAACTGCTGACTCAGCGCGTTTTCGGACGGCAGTTTCGCGCCATCCTGCAAATGATTATCCAGAATGTACTGTTTGATCGCCTCCTGCACCTGATCATTGATCTGCGGCACCGCTTTGAGGCGCTGTAAGGGTTTTTGCACGGCTTAAACCTATAATGTACGTCCGTTAGGGACTCGATTTTATTCGCACATTCCCTCATCCTCTAGCCAAATTCGGTTCACAACAGAACAGGTTTGACATTTCGAGACAGTCTTCCCTCAGGAAGTACATTGTAGGGACCGCCTTCTGGCCGTCCCTACAATGGCTCGATTGTTAAAGCGTCCCGTTCTCAAGGAAAGGGTCGGATGCGAACGGAAGTCACGAAACCGCGCCTCGAAGCGGCGGTTTGCTCCCAAACTGACGTTAACCAAAACGTATTTTGTTCCAGTATAGGTCAACTTGTAGGATATGTACACCGGATTCGTATAGTTTTGACCAACTCTCCCTCAAATTTGCCGCGCCAGCAGCCCCGCGCCGAGCACGCCTTCGTGATTGCGGAGCGCGGCGGGCACAATCGGCGTGTCGACCAGCGGCGGGTACACCTGAGCGCGGAAAGCCGCGCGCACACTGTCGAGGTATAGGTCGCCGATGCGGGCGACGCCACCGCCGATCACCACGACCGTCGGACTCAGCACGTTGACCATGCTCGCCAGCCCATAACCGAGCCATGCCCCGACGACGCGGATCGCCATGAGCGCGGCGGGATCGCCCGACAGCGCGGCGGCGACAACCTGTTCGCCCGTGTTCAGCGGCGTCGCGGCGCGCGCGTTGTATTCGGTGACGAGACAGCCGCCGCTGGCATACGCTTCGAGGCAACCCTGACGTCCACATGGGCACAAGCGCCCGTCCCGTTCGACGGCGATGTGGCCGAGTTCGATGCCGCTGCGATCATCGGCGTGATAGATCTTCCCATCCACGACATAGCCGCCACCGATGCCCGTGCCGACCGTGACGCCGAGTACCGAACGATAACCGCGCCCCGCGCCGATCAGCGCTTCGGCGAGCGTCGCCGCCTGCCCATCGTTCTCCACGGCGACCGGAAGGCCGAAGCGCGCCGCCAGCGTGCCTTTGATATCCGTGCCCACCCAGTCGGGAATTGAGGCAGTCGCAAAACGGATCACGCCCTGCCGATCCACCACGCCGCCCGTCGAAACGCCGATAGCCGTGACATTGGGAGCCGCATGCAGCGCCCGCTCGACCGCGTCGCCGATGCGCTGCATGACCTGCGCGCCGCCCTCAGCGGCCTGCGTCGGAATACGCTCCTCGTACATCAGATCAGTGTCATTCTGAAGCGCGCCCACGGCGATCTTCGTGCCGCCGACGTCCACGCCAATCACGACGCCGGACTGCGCGCGGTGATAACCCTTGAGTGCCGTCACATACTGCTCGGTGATCCAGCGCGGCTTGGTAATCATAGAACCGCACACGACCGCGAAACCGCCCAGTTCCAGCACATGCCGTGCGTGGTCCGGCGACGCGATGCGCCCTTCGGCGATCACCGGGACGCTGAGCGCCGCCGCCAACCGTGCCAGCAGATCAAAATCCGGTTCGTCCTGCGCGGGGGTGTAGGCCGCGTAGCCGGAGAGCGTGGTCGCGACGATGTCCGCGCCCGCTTCCGCGGCGGCGATCCCCTCCTCGTAGGTGGCGATGTCCGCCATGACCGGAACGCCGAGTTCCGCGCGAATGCGGCGGATGAGTTCGGCGGCGGGCAAGCGCCCCTCTTCCGCGCCGCGCCGGGTCGCATCGACGGCGATGATCTCCGCGCCTGCCGCGACAATGGCGCGCGCCGCGTCGACCGTCGGCGTAATGCGAATGCCGAGGCCGGGTAAATCCTGCTTGTCGATGCCGATGAGCGGCAAATCCGACAGCCGTTTGATCGCCGTGATATCGGCAACGCCGTTCGCGCGCAGCCCGACCGCCCCGCCGATCTGCGCGGCGAGCGCCATGTGCGCCATCGCGTCACTGCCGTACAGACCATCGCCTGAACCTGCCTGACACGAGACGATCAGCCCGCCGCGCAGCCTTGCTACTACTGGATGCATGGTTCCTCCCCGTTGATGAGCTCCAGTTCCGCCGCAGAATCTAGCACGAGTTCGGCGTTTTGAAAGTAGGGGCGCACCTCTCTGGTCATCCAAGGTAGGGGCAGACACACAGGTCTGCCCCTACACCAGTCGGTCGATGACGGGCTGAGCTTAATGCCCGCCGATTCACCTGATCGGCTATACTAAAATCGGACTCAGGGGGATAGCAAACACATGCTGCGGATCTTTATCAACTATCGACGGCAGGACAGTGAAGGCTACGCCGGCCGCCTGTTTGACCATCTGCTGCATCATCTGGAACGCGAGCAGGTGTTCATCGACGTGGATGATATTCCGGCCGGGGCTGATTTTGTCGACGCGCTGGAGAAGGCGGTCGCCGCCTGTGATGTGCTGCTCGCCGTGATCGGCCCGCAGTGGGCGACGATCACCGACGAGAGCGGTGCGCGGCGCATCCAGCAGTGGAATGACTTCGTGCGTATCGAAATCGCCAGCGCGCTGCGCTTGGGCAAGTTCGTCGTCCCGGTGCTGGTCGGGCGCGCCCCCATGCCCGCCCCCGGCGACCTCCCCGACGATTTGCAGGCCTTAGCCCGCCGCAACGCGATCGCGCTCGGGCATCACAGCTTCGCCCGGGATGTTGAAAAGTTGGTCACGGCCATTAAAGAGGCCGTTCCCGCCAACGAGTCGTTTAAGCCGCGCCCCAATTCCGAAACCCTGCGCCAGAAAGACGAAGCCCTGCGTGCCGTCCGCGCCGAGGTGATCAACGCGCAGGCATCGCCGCTGTACGCCTGCCGGATGGAAAATGGCTACTTCCCCGTCTTTGGCGAAGGCAGCGCCGACGCGAATCTCATGTTCATTGGCGAAGCGCCCGGCAAGAACGAAGGTCGGCAGGGACGCCCGTTCATCGGGCCGTCCGGCGCGGTGCTCGACGAAATGCTCGCTGGAATCAATTTGAAGCGCGCCGATGTGTTCGTGACCAATCTGCTGCTCGACTGCCCGCCGACCAAGCGCGAACCGACGCCCGAAGAAATCGCGTTCTACGTCCCCTTCGTGGATCGCATCATCGACATTGTGCAGCCCGCCGTGATCGCGCCGCTCGGGCGGTTTGCAACGAGTTACATCCTCAAAAAGCTCGGCTTGAGCGAGCACAAGGGCAAGATCGGCGAGCTGCACGGGCGCTTGATCCGTGCCACGATGCCCTACGGCGACATCCATGTCGTGCCGCTCTATCACCCGGCGGTGGTGCTCTACAGTGCCAGCCAAAAAGAGCTGCTCCGCAAGGATTTCGACAAGCTCAAAGTCTTCGTGTGAGTCCGAGTGGCGACGCCGGTCGGCAAGTGTTGGTACTGATTTGAACCGAGGATGAGGTCTCAGCGTAGGTAAGAAGTAGGTCTCACAGCCGGAGCGCACGCCAGCAGACTTAATCGAAAGTGTATCTAGAAAAGGGCGCCATCTGTAGGGACGAGGCATGGGCTGATTTCAGAATCGGTATTTTGTCTAACCTCACCCCTAAATCCCCTCTCCCAAGGGCGAGGGGACTTAAAAATCGCGCCTATCTCTCCTCTCCTATAGGAGAGGGGTAGGGGGTGAGGTTGAACATTTTCACCAATTATGAAATGACTTCATGCCTTGTCCCTACAAAAACTTCTCTAGTCAATTTAACTGTGCGTTTTTAGACACCGTATCGGTCGCGGTTCGACGAAAACACATGCGATTGGACGTGGACTGCTGGCGCCTCACACTGAATTCGAGTCGCCGGAATGCCTGCTCACCCAGCCCACTCAAGGAGATCGTGAGATGGGCTGAATTTGAAGCGGATTTACGAATCTTACAACTTCCAGCCATCAGAATGGGTATACAATCAAACATGGTGCGTAGTAGAATATATAGTAATAAAACCTTTATTTGAATAAGTTCATCAAACATGTCGAGTGGTTTTATATAAATCTCTAGACTAATCCAGTCTTAGAAAGCTGAATCAGCTTTACAATCAGAATTGGTGAACCAGAACCGCTACCGCTTCGACCAGCACGTCTGGAAACACTGGGTGTCAGAAGAGACAGGCCATGAATGATCATTATCCCGTCAATGCGGATACATCCCGTCCGCAAGATGGGGGACCCGCGCTAACGCGTACTGAACAACGCTACCGCGCTATCGTCGAAGACCAGACTGAGTTGGTCTGTCGCTACGATCCCAATCTCAACCTCACCTTCGGCAACCGCGCCTACTGCAAGTCGTTCGGGCTCACTCCGGAAGAATTGATCGGCAAATCCATCCTGAGCAAAATCCCGCCCGAAGAACGCGAAGCGGGCATTGCCCACATTCGCGCGCTCACTCAGACCAACCCGGTGGCGATCAGCGTGCACCATT
Source organism: Anaerolineae bacterium (assembly GCA_041916315.1). Taxonomy (GTDB): domain Bacteria; phylum Chloroflexota; class Anaerolineae; order Aggregatilineales; family Phototrophicaceae; genus Flexifilum. The sequence continues at coordinate 28,983 of JAYRZU010000041.1, read as the reverse complement.
CGCTGCAAGCGGATGGCAGCCTGCGCTGGGTGGAATGGAAGGACCGGGCTATCTTCGATGAAGCCGGGCAGATCGTGGAATATCAGGCGGTTGGGCGTGACATCACCGAGCAGAAACGCGCCGAATCCGAGCTGCTCGAAACGCGGGAACACATGCGCCTGTTCATCGAACACGCGCCCGCCGCAATTGCGATGCTCGATAAGGATATGCGCTATATAGCGGTCAGCCGCCGCTGGCTACGGGACTATCGTCTCGGGGACGACGACATCATCGGACGCTCGCACTACGACGTCTTCCCTGAGATTCCTGACCGCTGGCGCGAGATCCACCAGCGCTGCCTCAAAGGCGCGGTCGAAATGAGCGACGCCGACCGCTTTCCTCGTCTCGATGGCTCACATGATTGGGTGCGCTGGGAAATTCGCCCGTGGCGGCATACCGATGGCCGAATCGGCGGCATTCTCCTCTTCTCTGAAGTGATTACCGACCGCGTCAATGCCCGCAACGACCTCGAAGAAGCCTATGATGCCTTGGAGCGCCGCGTCACCGAACGCACCATCGAACTGGAACGCGCGAAAGAACGACTGGAAGCGATTTTCAATAACAGCGGCGACGGGATTCTCCTGCTCGACATGCAGCAAGGCATTCAGCAGACGAACGATACGTTCAACCGGATGCTGGATCTCGGGGATCGCAGTACGCTTGGCCTGAGTCTGCTGGCGTGGGTACACCCGGACGATGTGGCACACATCAACGCCAGCCTGCACGCCGCCGCCAGCGCCCAGCATTCGCAGGGGGTAGAAGCGCGCCTCCGCCGCAGTGACGGAACGTTCATCGAGGTCGAAATCAGCATCGCGCCCATCAATCGCTCGGTCTCTTCGGTGACGAATCTCGTATGCATCATTCGCGACATCACCGAGCGCAAACAAGCGGATGCCACGCTCAAACTGATGCTCGAACAGGAGAAGGAACTGGTCGAGCTGAAGACGCGTTTTGTCTCGACCGCGTCCCATGAGTTCCGCACGCCGCTCGCCGCGATCCTCGCCGCGACCGAATCGCTCACCCTCTACCGCCAGCGCATGACGGACGAGCAGATCAGCGAACGATTGACGCGCATCGGGCAGCAGGTCGGGTTCTTGCAGTCGATTATGGAAGATGTGCTGCAGCTCTCCAGCTTTCAGGGGCGAAAAACCGAGTGCCGCCCGGTCATGGGCGATGTGGCACGCTTGTGTCGAGATTTGGCCGAGGAATTCGACGGTCAGGCCGAATATCAGGGGCGCATCCGCTGTGACTGCCCCGCCACGCCGGTCCCAGTTGCCTATGATCCGCGCCTGCTGCGCCAAGCGGTCAGCAATTTGCTGCACAACGCGCTCAAATATTCCGCTGGGGAGCAACCAGTCGATTTACAGCTCAGTCACGACGAGCAGGCAATTCGCATCTGCGTGCGTGACTCGGGGATCGGTATTCCGCCGGATGATATCAAGCGTATTTTTGAACCCTTTCATCGGGCGGACAACGTTGGCTCGATTTCAGGGACCGGTCTCGGTTTGAGCATCACCAAACAAGCCATTGACCTACATAACGGCACGATCACCGTGGAGAGCGAAGTCGGGCAAGGCACCCGCTTCACCGTCTCATTCCCGCGCTAAACCGAGCGCCATAACGCTGTAACTACTGACCAGCGCTACGCCTTGATGGGCACGCGCACGGTGAACGTCGTCCCCACGCCCAACTGCGAGGCCACCGACAGCGAGCCTTTATGTAAGCTCACCGCCTGCTTCGCGATGCTCAACCCCAATCCCGTCCCGGAGATCGTGCCGACATTCGCCGCGCGGTGGAACGGCTCAAACAGCCGTTTGAGGTCGTCCGCCGGGATGCCAATACCCCGATCGCTGATCTTGAGGATGAGCTCATCCTCATCGCGATCCAGATCAAGGCGTACCTGTTTCTCCGAGTATTTGAGCCCGTTGTGCACGAGATTCGTGATCACCTGTCGAAGGAGGCGCACGTCGAACTGCGCGGTCGGGTCGGCAAGCGGCGTGCTGAAGACCAGCCGATCATGATACTCGGGCTGGCTGTTGAATTCATCAACAATCGTCTGGCACAGCGCGCCCAAGTCCCCATCGGTGAGCTTGAAGTCGGCATAGCCCGCCTCCATTTTGGTCAACTGCAGCACGTCTTCCATGATGTTGCGCATATGCAGCACCTGAGCGCGTATGCGTTCCAGCCGGTTAGCGATCTGTTCGTCGTCCATGCGCTGGCGATACAGGCTGAGTGACTCGGTCGCAGCGAGAATCGCCGCCAGCGGCGTGCGGAACTCGTGTGACGTCGTCGAGACGAAACGGGCGCGGAGCTCCCCGAGCTCTTTTTCGCGCGCCAACGCCTGTTTGAGCGCTTTTTCGGCGGCGGCTCGCTGAGTCATATCGAGCACATGCAGCATCATGACGGATGACGACTGGATCTCGATATAGCTCAATTGGATATCCGCTGGGAAGCGTGTGCCATTTTTACGCCGTCCAACCAGCGCCATAACATTCAGGCGTTCGCGCTCTTCGTCAGCGCTGCCGGTGATGGGCGAAAGTTGGAGATCAGTCTCTTCCAACGACTGCGGCATGATGATTTCCAACGGCTGGCCGAGCATCTCGGCGCGTGAATACCCGAACATATCCTCAGTCGCCTGGTTGACTAGGGCGATCATGCCTGACGTGTCGCTGATGATCGTCGCGACTGGCGCAGCTTCGAGAAGCAAGCGGAACTGTTCCTCGCTCACACGCAGCGCCTCTTCGACCTGCCGGCGCACCAACGAAGCAGCTACATAAATGCCATACTGGGCGAGGATCTCGATCTGAGTTGGGGTGGCCGGACGCCGATGAATGTAGTTATCGGCCACCAACCAACCGAGCACATGGTCACCCGACCACAGGGCAACCGTGAGGTTCCAGCCCCGGCCCACGACCTCCTCATGGTGATACAGCTCCGTATCCTCACTGAAGTGAAAGCGTTCCGGCTTGATCATCGAGGTATACATACCGCCGTCCGGTCGGATAAGAAACCGAATGTACTTCTCCGATTGAACGTTCCCGATATCATCGGTGCCGTACACGCCCTGCGCCATGTTGGCGGCCTCGTCGTAGAGGAAAATGCCAACACGATCCATGCCCAGGCGCGTCAGCCCCATCTCGACCACCGCCCGATAAAAGTTGTCGAGCGTCTCGACCTTGGTCAATTCAATGCTGATCTGGTGCAGCACCTGCAAATTCCGCTGCAGCTCCTGTTCGTCATCCAATTTCTGCTGCAGCGTCAATTCAGCGCGTTTGCGCTTGGTGATATCGACCCCGACGGCCTGCACCCCCGTGATCGCGCCATAATCATCGTAGAGGGCGACGTCCGTCCAGTATTGCCAGTATTTCTGGCCGTCCGCGCCCGAAAATTCGTATTCGTGCACACTCGCCCCGCCATTCTGCAGCAAATCCAGAGCGTGCAGGCGCACCGCTTCCTGATCCGACTCCGGGATCAACGGGAGGAACGATTCGCCAATCAGATCAGCGGATGTTTTGTCGAACCGACGGCAGTACGCCTCGTTGGCAAAGGTGAGCTTCAGGTCGGTATCGTAGCGGCAGATCAATTCCGTCTGCGTCTGGACGACATTCTGATAGCGCGCCTCGCTTTCGCGCAGCGCGGCTTCCGTGCGCTTGCGCGCCGTCACATCGCGAATGATGAGGACAAGCTGTGCCAGCTCGCTTGCATCCCCGGAGACCGGGGCGAAGCTGATCTCCACGTCATTACTGAGACCGCTCGGACGCTGCAGCACGGCCGCGACCTGCTGCGGTTGGCGCGTGTGGGCGACTTCTAGCTTGACCGCGTGCAGCCGGGCGGCAGTTTCCGGCGCAAACCTGTGGTCGAGCCGGAACATCGCATAGTCGGCGGGCGTGATGTTGAGCAGCGCTTCGGCAGCGGGATTCGCAGCCTGAATACCGTGCAGCGGATCCAGCAGCAGCACGCCATCGCTGATCGTCTCAAAGATCGTTTCCAGCCGATATTTGGTCTGATTGAGCTCGGCGGTTCGCTCATCCACACGCTGTTCGAGCGTCGCTGCCGCTTCGCGCAGAGCCGCCTCCGCCTGTTTGCGGGCGGTGATATCGCGTCCCAGCGTATTGATGGTGAGCGGCTGCCCTTGCGCATCATAATTGACCCAGATCCGCTGAAACTGCCAGTGGAGGCTGCCATCGGGGAAAATGAGGCGGCGTTCGTGTTCGACCGACCCCTTGGCAAACAAATCAGCACGCTGCCGGATCACCATCCCCAGATCATCGGAGTGGACAACCGTTTTGTAGAAATCGGGATCACTGAGATAGCGCTCGACCGGATAGCCAAAGACTTGCTCAAACGACCGACTCGCAAAGATCAGCTTACCGTCCGGGGTGACACTCATAAAGGCATCCTCGACGCTGTCGAGAATATCGCGCAGGTAGTTACGCTGCATTTCCAGCTCTGCTTTGACGGCGTCGAGCTGCTGTTGATCCGTGTTTTGACCTAGCGGTGGAGTAGGCGTCACGTTGTCGGTCATAGAGTTCATGCTGTTGTTCGCTTGCAACCGATGTTTGTATTGAGAAATGACGGTGTTCGTTCAGCTATTGTGCGTCATCTCAATATAACTCAACTCTTATGAATCATTCGTAGAGCTCCCTAGATAGTTTAGGTGTCCAAACTTTTTGGCTGTCCGGTAAGCGTGAATTGGGCGAAACCCGGCGGCTCCCAAATTCGGGTATACTGTAGAACAGGTGAGCGACCAGTGGTCGCGACCGTACGAGTGAGGAGGAACGGAACATGTGTCGAAATATCAAGCCGCTGTACAACTTTGAGCCGCCCGTCACCGAGGACGAGATTCAGGCGGCGGCGCTGCAATTCGTGCGCAAGATCAGTGGTTTCAACCAACCCTCGAAGGTCAACGCGGACGCCTTCAACGCCGCAGTCGCCGAAGTCGCCGCCGCGGCGAGCAAATTACTCAGCGCGCTGGAAACGGCCGCGCCGCCCAAAACCCGCGAAGTCGAGGCCGAGCGCGCGCGCATCCGCAGCGCGAAACGCTTTCCCAAATCAGCGAACGCGAGCTAAGGAGACCCCGCGACCATGGCTGTAACCTTTACCACCACCGTCCAGCAGGCCGAAGGCGTGAACGCCACCGGACTACCCATTCCCGCCGAAATTGTTGCCGCCCTCGGTTCGCATAAGCGTCCGCCCGTCATCGTCACGATCAATGGCTACACCTATCACAATACCATTGCCGCCTACGGTGACGTGTTTATGCTCTCGTTAGCGGCTGAGCATCGAAAGGCGGCTGGTGTGCAGGCGGGCGACACGGTCGAAGTAACGCTGGAACTGGATACTGAGCCGCGCACCGTCGCCATCCCGGCTGATCTCGCGGCGGCGCTGGCGTCCAAGCCCGGCGCAACCGAAGCATTTGATGCGCTCGCGCCGTCCAAGCGCAAAGAGTTCGTGCGGCAGGTCAACGAGGCGAAAGCCCAAGAGACGCGCGAACGGCGCATCGCCGGGATCGTCGCGAAGGTCGCGCCGTAGCGCCGCACCCCGTTTCGCTGCGCTCAACCGCCCCTCTCCCACAGGAGAGGGGCAAAAACTGTCAGATTTTGGGGTGAATTGGGAGATATACGGCCCTAGGCGGGATGCGCGACGAATGTCCGCCGGGCGAAATCTTCGATGCTGTCGAGCTTCACGTTGAAGACCTGGCGCCAATGCTTCATGTCGATGGAGGTCTCATAGGTCTCCATGCCCCACATCAACGCGTTGAAAATGTCGGGCAGCAAGGGCAGCGGCGTCCCGATAGGCACGTACTGCACCGGGATTTGGCGCTTCGTGGCATGCGCGACCATCTGCACAATCTCCGTCCATGAGGCGCGCGTGGAGCCAATCGGGATCATCTGGTTGATCGCTTTGGGGTTGCCGACGGCCTTGACGGCGATTTCGGCGATATTGTCGACGGCGATGAAGTGGTGGTGGTGGGTGCCATGCCCGACGAGGGTGACGGGCTGCCCGGCTTGCAGTGGGATGCCGATAACCGCAGCGATCCACACTTCCATAAAAACGGCGGGCTGCAAAATCGTATACGGCACGCCGCTGGCTTTGAGATACTCTTCGACTTCCGCTTTGACGCGCATCAGTTCGGCGGGCGCGTCCTTGGTCGACCCGTACGCCGAGGTATAGATGAACTGTTTGACGCCAGCGGCTTTGGCCGCGTCGATCAGGTTCTTCGTCCCCTGCAAATCGACCGACTGAAAATCACCGCCATCGACAAACCGCGCAATCGCCGTGGTGATGACGACGCTGATACCCTGACACGCCTTATCCAGAGACGCCCGGTCGCGCAGATCGCCTTTGACGGCCTCTGCGCCCTGATCGATCCAAGTCTGTGCTGCCGGATTATCCCGCTGCAAAATGCGCACAGGCTGGGCTGTTGCGAGCAACCGGCGCGTAATCGCGCCGCCGAGCAAACCGGTTGAGCCGACGACCAGAATCATGTTGAACTAGTCCTTTCGCATGAACCATTTCCCCAAGTCTTAGTTCGTACTACATCTTCGATTGTACTCCCGAATTGTCCGGCCTCGGCTGACCGAGCCGCAAAATAGGGACGGTTGTCACCGTTTGCGCCAGTAATGCAGGATCGTGCCGCCGTCGATGCCGGGGATCGGAGCGAGCGCGCCTACGGACATCAGCAGACTTTCGAACAGGCCGAGCCGAAACAACCACGCGAGCACATCGTTGAGATGAGCCGTCGCCAGCACCAGCCCCAGAAAGATCACGGCGCAGATGCCGCTGGCAATCGGCCCGCCAATGGCGCGGCGAATGTGCACGCTGGCGGGCAGCTTCGGTTCGGTCTTCGGGTACAGCGACATGGCGAGGATGCCCAACATGCCAATGCGCACGCCCAGCATCGGGTAGCCGGTGCGCTGCGCCATATAGGCATGGCCGAGGTGATGGATCATCTCCAGTGACCAATGCAGCACGGTGCCAAGCAGCGCGCCGATCAGCACCATATCGACGGTGAAGTTGAGCACGCTTGCCAGGATAAGGAACAGGATGGCGAAGATCGCCAGTGAACCGAGCAGCGTGGGCACGGGCTGAATCTCGATGGTCCAACGGTAGAAGGGACGCGTAGGGGTCGTATTCATGGTTGTCCTCAGGGCTAGGCGAAGGCTGACTTGATTCTAGCGCGTCTGCTGATCGGCGCTATTCATCGAGTTGTAACGTAAGGCGCCGCGGAATCTGCTAGAGTGAAGGCATGAAGCTGTACGGGAGTGATTTATGTTCGAACGCATCCGATCCCTGCTCTATCGGCTGCCACTCGTGGAACACTTGGGCCTCCAACTGCTGATCGGCCTGCTCATCAGTCTGGCGTGCCTCGGCGTGTTCGCCGCCATCGCCGATGAGGTACGCGAACAGGAACTGCTGGTGCGCATTGACACGGAAGTCGCCAACGAACTGCACGCGCAGGCCACGCCGACCTTCATTCAGATCTACCGGCTTGTGAGCTGGATCGGCATGGAAGGGTTGTGGATCACAGGCGGGCTGGTGGCGCTCTACTTTCTGCTGCGCCGTCAATGGCTGCACCTGGCGATCTGGATCGCCGCGCTAATCGGCGGGACGCTGCTCAACAATGTGCTCAAGCTGATCTTCGCCCGCGCGCGCCCGGTCTTCGCCGACCCGTTCGTGATCGAGCGCAACTTCAGCTTTCCGAGCGGGCACGCCATGATGTCGCTGATCGGCTTTGGTCTGCTCGCCTATTTCGTGTGGCCGCTCTTGCGAACTTCCGTTGGCCGGATTATCCTCGTGTTCGCAGCGGTGATGCTGATTCTGCTGGTCGGCATCAGCCGCATGACGCTGGGCGTGCATTATCTCTCCGACGTGGTCGCCGGATTCGCGGCGGGTGGCGTGTGGTTGACCGCCTGCCTCACCGCGCTGAATACGATCCAACGCCGGAAACGGGCGGGTGATCCCGCCGCACAGGAAGAAACTGGCCTTGCTGCAGCTCCCTGAAATTCAGGCTCTGACCACCCTCTCGCGTGATGGCTGGCGGTTGTTCGCCACGCGCATGGTGCGTCTCTTCGCATATGGTTTCCTCGCCGTCGTGCTCGGTTTGTATCTTGCGGAAGTCGGCCTCAGCGACCCGCAGATCGGCCTGCTGCTCAGCCTCACGCTGATCGGCGATGCGCTCATCTCGCTGCCCATCACCATCATCGCGGATCGGGTCGGGCGGCGCAGGATGTTGATGGTCGGCGCGGCGCTCATGATCTTCGCGGGCAGCGTCTTCGCGCTCACGGGCAATGTCGTGCTGCTGACCATCACGGCCATCATCGGCGTGATGAGCCCGAGCGGCAATGAAGTCGGCCCGTTCCTCGCCATTGAGCAAGCCGCGCTCCCACAAACCACCACCGACAAACAGCGCACACAGGTGTTCGCGTGGTACAGCCTCGTCGGCTCGTTGATGACCGGCCTCGGTTCGCTGGTCGGCGGGTTGCTGGCCCAGGCGCTGCAAGCGAGTGGATCGACCCCTTTAGACAGCTACCGCGCCGTCATTATCGGTTATGCAGTGCTCGGCGGCGCGCTGCTGCTGATCTTTGGGCGCATGTCGCCCGCCGTCGAAGTCGCGGAGATCAAACCCGCGCCCACGCTGGGCAGTCTGTTCGGGCTGCACAAATCGCGTCAGATCGTGTTCCGCCTATCGCTGCTGTTCATGCTTGACGCGTTCGCGGGTGGCTTCATCGTGCAGAGCCTGGTCGCGCTGTGGTTCAACCGCCGCTTTGGCGTGGATACGGCCGTCATCGGCTCGATCTTCCTCGGCGCCAACCTGTTTGCGGGCTTATCAGCGCTGGCCGCCGCGCGGGTCGCCGCGCGCTATGGGCTGATCAACACGATGGTGTTCACACACGCGCCCTCGAATCTGCTGCTGATCCTCGTGCCGCTCATGCCGACGCTGCCGCTGGCGGTGCTCGTGCTGCTCATTCGCTTCAGTATCTCGCAGATGGATGTGCCCACACGCCAATCGTACACGGTCGCCGTAGTCGACCCGAGCGAACGATCAGCCGCCAACGGCGTGACGAGCATCGCGCGCTCGGTCGGCGCGTCGTTCTCGCCGGGGTTGACTGGGGCACTATTCAATCTGGGTGGAATCTGGTTAAGCGCTCCCTTTTTCCTCGCGGGCGGGCTGAAGCTGGTCTACGACTTTCTGCTCTACCGCAATATGAAGGCGATCAAGCCGCCGGAAGAACAGGAACAGCGGGCGTAAGTCTTACTCCGCTTGTTGAAATGTACGGCGCACTGTCATCCCCCGAAAATCAAGCAAAAGTTTGGTGTTTGTCTCCGACTTTCGCTGGACGCCGTCGAATATCCTTTGCCAGACAATAGGGACAATGACTAATGATCGGCTCAAAGGGGATCATCATGAACCGCCGACACAGTGTTGTGCTCATGCTTTTATTGATCGCTTTATTGGCGTTTGCCGGCACGGCATCCGCGCAGGATAACGACGGCGACGGCCTGCCGAACGGACAGGATCGCTGCCCGACGGAAGCTGGCCCGCGCACCAACGGCGGCTGTCCGCTGCCAGCGACCAGCGCCCCGCCGCAGGATCGCGACTCCGACGGCGTGCAGGATTTTGTCGATGCGTGCCCGGATCAAGCCGGGACGGGTTTCAGCAACGGCTGCCCGCTCGAAGTTGCGCCCACCCCCGCGCTCGTGATGATCTGGGATCGCATGGACGTGTGCATGGTCGGCGTGCCGTTGACGGCGACGGCTAACGTCAACGTGCGCGAACAACCCTCGACCAGCGCGAACATCCTCGGTCAGCTCACCCCCGGTGCCCAGTGGGAACCGTGGCTGCGCGACTACGATGAGAACAATCAGGTGTGGTTCGACGGCGCGCCATCACCGGGTGGTTATGGCTGGGTCTCCGGCTCTGTCGTGATCACCAACGGGCAGTGTGTGTATCTGCCGCAGGTCATCCATGTTGACGCGCCGGATAATGGCCAGTCCATCGATGTGAAGTTCGATCCGAGCATCATCCCGCCGGAAATCATCGACGAGGAAGGCGATGGCTGGAACTTCGGCGACCTGTTTGACGAGCTCGACATCGTGATCATCGAGTGGGACGACATCGACCTGATTCCGCAGCCCGGTGTCACGCTCACGCCCCACCCGCAGCCGCCCCAGCCCGCGCCTGCCCCCAGCGGTCACGCCCGCGTGTTCGACGGCAGTCATCTGATCATCAACTTCCTGAACGGCGATGGTTCGGTGATTCCGACTGACCAGAAGATTCTGATTGGCGCACACCGCAAAGCGGATGGCGAAACGTGCCTCGACGTCGGCGGCGGGCTGTGCATGGATTACGGTCTGCTGCTGCCCGCGGTCAACGAAGCCGATCCACCGAGCGAAAGCCCGCTGTGCACGCCGGATGAACTGGTGCGCGGACTGGATTTGATCAGCGCCGGGGACGGTACGCAGGGCATTTTGATCGGCCTGCTGCTGCCTGCCGTGCAGAAAGTCCGTGAAGCGGCGTCCCGCGCGCAAATGGGTGACGGCAGCGTCATCCCCGGCGAAGACGTCATGCAGGATCTACATTTCCGGTCGCTGAGTGACTTCATGACCGACCCGCCCGACCCCGATCACCCGCAGTGCGGCGTGGTCATCGTGACCCCCGGCGCGGAGGGCGCGGTCGGCATCCTGATCGGGCTGGATGTGCTGCTGCTGCCTGCAGTGTAAAAAACAACCTCACCCTGCTGAGACTGACGGGGCAACATCTGAATTTCAGGGTCTATCTGTAGGGGCGAGGCTTGCCTCGCCCACCAACGGGAGGGGCGAGCCCCTCCCCTACATTTCTCTACGTGGGATCGAACTGACGTCCGCCATCCGTCAGCGAGGAACCCGACAAACGGGGTGAGGCCGCGCTACACCACCGCCGCCTGCGGTCGATTTGGGCGGCGCGGCGGGCGCAGCTTCTTGATCAGCTTGCCGACCAGCGGCCCGATGACCATGATGACCGCTGCCGCCGCCGCGATGAACCACAGGTCGAACAGCACGCCGTCAAACGCGTTCCAATTCAGCGTGATCGCGTCGTCAATGCCCCGGCCTTCGCGGCCAAAGCCTTCCGGACGTTCACCTCGACGAAACCCTTGCGGCGTCGTGCTGCCACCCTCGCCTTGCTGATTAACTCCTTCGGGACGCTCGCCACGCTCGAACCCACCACGCTCAAACCCGCCAAACTGATTGCCCGTCAACCGCGAGAACACGGTGAACGGGTTGCGCAGATCGCCGCTCTGGGCGAGCGCGATGCCGCTCACGACGACCAGCGCGATGAAAGCGATCTTGATGATCCACGTACGGCGATTCGATTTACGCGCCATGCGCTTCCTCCCGGCGGGTCAACTTCGGCAGCGTGAGCAAATACTTCTTGCCAAAGGTGGCGATCCACTTCCAATGCATGCCGACATGCGCCGCGATGATCACGAGGCTGAGTTCTGCGGACAGGATGTGCCACTGCTGCCACGGCAAATTCCGCCCGACACCCTGCAAATTCAAACCGAGCGTGCGCGAGATGATCAAGCCGCTGACGACGAGCATGAGCGCATCGAGGAACAAAAGCCAGTTGAGCAGGTAATTGAGGCGCGACTCCTGCAGAAGTTTGCGGAAGAGCGTCTTGGTCACGCCCCAGATCCAGTCCCAGTGCAGGATGATGTGCAGCGCGAAGATGAGCGTGAATGCCAACCCGATCAACTCGTGCAGGCGCAGCCCGGTGAAGCGAAACTCGAGATCGACCACGAAGCCGATTACGAACAGGATGTCGAGGAAAAAGTTGACCTTGGTCTTGTTGATTTTCATGGACTACTTCGCTGTCAGGGCAGGATGATAGTAGGTCGCGGCGAGCGCCAGCACAGCGGCGATGCCCAGAATCCCCGGGGCGAGCAGCGGATTCGCGCCGCCGAGCGCCTGCAGAAACACATCGCCGAGGGTGGCATTCGGGCGTATTTCCAGTTCAAAGGCGAAATTACCCGTAACGTGATAGTACAGCCCCAACAGGCTGACCAGCCCCATGCCGAGCATGACGAGGCGCAGGGCTTGCAGCGTCAGGCGCTGAGGGCGGAGAATCGCCGCCCCCAACGCCAGCAACGCGACCACACACATGACAATCGGGATGTACTGCTCGGTCTCTTGATAGTGTTCGATGACGAGAAGTTCGCCCAACGTCCCTGCCACCAGAAACACTGCCAGCCCGATCAACAGCCGCCGCAGCCGTTCAACAATGATTTCCGCGCTCATAGTCTGCCTTCTCCGCTGCCTGTGTGTGGCGTGTTCCCCATAGTTATTGGCTCAGGTAGTTCGCAGCATACTGCACCTGCGCCGCCGATAACGTGCCGCCCAACGCTTCGAGAAACGCCTCATTGGACGCGAACGGACGCGCCGCGATCAAGGCGTTCGCCATCGCTTCATCGACGCCGGGAATCTGCATCAGCGTGGCGGCATCGGCATTGTTGACGTCAATCGGGACGTACACATACTGTTCCCATTCGGCGGTCTGTGTATCGCCGACGTATTTGCTGATCTCGCGGCGGAACTGCTGAATACTCACGTACGGGCGGTATTCAAGGAATTCGCGCACCATACGGTTCGGGAAGTTCGGGATCGTCGCGGAAAAGTCATCGCCCGAGGCGGTGTTCAGGTTAAGCAGCGTGAAGGCTGCGACCGCTTCTGCGTTGACAGCGACGTTCGCCGGGTTCGCCTGTTCGCTGACGACGGTCAGGTCGTTGTCGAAATCCGCGACCGTCGCGACCGGGTAGTACGGGCCTTCGGTTTGTTCCGGCGTGAGGGTCAGCGTGCCCGTTTCGCCGAGGCTGATGATGATGTCTTTGGCGGCCAGTTGGAACGTGAGACCGTTAGCATCGGTGACTTCAGCAGGTTCGAGCACCATCAGGCTGGCGGCATCACCCGCCTGCGCAAACCACTGGTCATTCGCCGCGCTCTCGTCGCCGGCAAAATAGAACTGCGTAGTCAGCACTTCGGCGTCATCCACAAACACCTTGACGTGAATGTGCAGCGGTCGCCCGATGCCCTCTTCTTTCGGCACGACGGTGCGGAACGTGTAAAAACCGTCCGCGTCGGTCACATACGCGCCGAAGTGCTGGAAATTCGCGTCGATGTTGGTCGCATCGACGTTGGGGTGAGCGTATACGCTGTTATCGTCGGTCTGCCAGATTTCCACACGCGCGCCTTCGACCGGAGCCCCGTTCGAATCGAGCACATGGCCCGTGAGCACGAGCACCGTACCCGCCGCTTCCACCGGATCACTGTACACTGGTATAACAGCCGTCGTCACAGCCTGCGCGCTCACCGCGCCGACGGCCAGCGCCGCCAGCACACAAGCGGACATCATCCGCATCATTGACTGTTTCATGGAACTCCCATTACTCCCCTAATCATCGGTTGTGGCACAATTGCAACACCTTTACTCTAAAACAGGCTGGCCAGAAATGCTTTATCGAAGCATCAAATTACCTTAAATCGACCTTAAATTTGCCCGCCGCTGCGCGTTTCTGATGGGATACTGAAGTTATACCGAAGGATAACTTGCCATGCCGACTGTCCTCCTCATCGAAGATGACCGCCTGATCGCCGAGCCCATTGCCCGGTCGCTCAAACTGCAAAATTACACCGTGCTTACGGCGACGAACGGCGCGGCTGGTCTGGAACTGGCGCTGACCGCCCAACCTGACCTCGTGATTCTCGACATCATGCTGCCGGAAATGAACGGCTGGGATGTGTGCAAAGGCATCCGCCAGAAAAGCGTCGTGCCGATTTTGATGCTCACTGCTTTGAGCGAAGAGATCGACCGCGTGCTCGGCCTCGAATTGGGCGCGGACGACTACCTGAGCAAGCCGTTCAGCACGCGGGAACTGCTGGCGCGCATCAAGGCGCTGCTGCGGCGCGTCGAATTCGACACGGTGCGCACCGCGCAGAACGAACAGATCGAATTTGCGCACATCGTCATCGATATGAACCGCCGCCAGATCTTCAAAGGCGGCAAAGAGGTCGCGCTGCGCTTCAAAGAGTTCGAACTGCTCTCGCTGCTGCTGCTCAAAGCGGGCGATGTGGTCACGCGAGCGGAGATCTTCGATAAGGTGTGGGGGACGGACTGGCTCGGCGACATGCGCACGCTCGACGTCCACATCCGCTGGCTGCGCGAAAAGCTGGAAGATGACCCGAGCGATCCCCGCATCATCCAGACGGTGCGCGGCGTTGGCTATCGCCTCGTGACAGGCAAACCCGCATGAAATTGACGAGCATTCGCGCGCGGCTGCTGTTCGGGTCGGTTGGGGTATTGTGCGCCGGGTTCATCGTGCTGATGGTGATCGCCGGGGCGCAGATCTCTTCGGCGGCGCGCGCTGACTTTGAGTATCGCCTCCAGAACGAAATCCAGTTGATCGCGCAGGGGGTTTATTCGGAACTGCGGCAAGGTAACACCCTCACCGACGAGGAAAAAGAGGTGCTGATCGCGGAATACGAAGGCCGCACTCACGGCGACATCACGCTGTACACACTGGAGATGGACGGGGGCGGAGCGCCCCGCGGCGGCGGCAATGGGGGCGGTGATGGAGCGCCGCGCAGTAATTTCCGCGACGCGCCTGAAATGGAGACTGCCCTGCGCGGTGAAACCATCGTCGTGCAGCGCGACAACGACAACGGCGAACCTGCGCTCTATACGGCCGCCGGGATCAATGCGCAGCCGCCCGTGCTCGTGCAGTTGAGCGTGCCGCTCGCCAATCTACAGAATGTAATTTTTGAGCGTTGGGCACTGCTGTGGCTGCTGTTCGGCGTCGTGTTGATCGCCGGGGTGATCGCTTCAGTACTGCTCGCCCGCTCAATCATCCGCCCGCTGACCGCGCTCAAGCAGTCGGCGCACCAATTGGCGGCGGGTGATTTCTCCAGCCGCGTGCAATACAGCCGGGACGACGAGATCGGCGAGGTCGCGCACGCCTTCAACGAGATGGCGCACCAGGTTGAAAGCATGCTGGAAGAACAGCGCGCCTTCGCCGCCAACACGTCGCATGAACTGCGCACACCGCTGACCACCATCCGCCTGCGCTCCGAAGCGCTGCGCTACGAAGAGGGCGTGGATGCGGGCACGCTCAAGCAGTATATCAGCGAGATTGATGATGAAGCGCAGCGCATGGGCACGCTGATCGAAGACCTGACCGTGCTGGCGCGCTTCGATGCCGGGCGCGCCGAACTTGGCAGCGACGCGATTGACTTCGCGCTGCTGGCCGCCAGTTTGGGGCGGCGCATCCAGCCGCAGGCCGACGCCAAGCGGATCGGCTTGGTGGTCAACGTGCAGTCGGGACTGCCGCCCGTGCGCGCCAGCCTGAATCACCTGACGGTTGTGTTCCGCAACCTACTCGACAACGCCATCAAGTACACGCCCGAAGGCGGCGTGGTGACGTGGACGGCGCGCGCCGAAGAGGGCGGCATTTGCAGCGTCATCAGCGACACGGGGCGCGGCGTCGAACCAGAACAAATTCCCAAGCTGTTCGAACGCTTCTACCGTGTCGACAAAGCACGGTCACGTGAGATTCCCGGCTCGGGACTCGGCCTCGCCATCGTCAAATCGATTGTCGATGCCTACGGCGCGACCATTCGTATCGACAGTGCGGGACGAGACAAAGGCACGACGATCACGGTGTGGTGGAAAGGTCAGGCAAATGGGTTATAATGGGTCAAAACGGATTTTTGAGAGGGTCTGTATTAGGCTCCAACCCGAATTCAGGGCTCAGGGGTGACACTTAGATACGCAGCAGCAACCTGTAGGGGAGGGGCTCGCCCCTCCCGCTGGTGGGCGAGGCAAGCCTCGCCCCTACAGACCGTATCTCATTAGCGAGTGTCACAACTGCCGTGAAATCGTGTGTAGGTTGGGGCAAACAGAATACCCTCCGAACTGGAAAGTGCATGCACCCGATTCAGGCTCACCCGTCCTTGACCTCGTTGTTCGCCGTCCCCCACCTCAGTTTCGTCCTCGATGCTATGCAGGCGAGCAACAGCCCCGCTCGGCTCTGGGTTGATGATCCGCACAGCCCGCGCAGCGCCTTTGTGTGGGATACCACGCACTGCCTGTATGCCGGCGGTGATCCCAGCAATCCAGCATTCACCGACTGGCTGCGCGGTTTCATCGCCGACACGTATTTGCCCACGCTGGAACGCGAAAAACTCGGCGGTTTCAAACTCACGCTGGCCTCACCCGACTGGGAAGACCCGCTGCGCGCGGCCTTTCAGCCACTGGAATTATCGAAATATCCGCGCGTGTGCTACCGCCTCAACCCCGCGCTGATTCCACCTGTGCTGGAACTGCCACCCGGTTACAGCCTGCGCCCCATCACCCGCGATCTGCTAACCGATGCCGCTGATCCCGGTGTCGCCGACCTGATCGAAGAAATCGAATTGTGCTGGCCGACGCGGGAGCGCTTTTTCGAGCGGGGCTTCGGTTGGGTGCTGTTCAGCAATGCGGACGGCATCGTGTGCCGCTGTACCGCCGAGTACGCCAGCCGCGGTCAGATTGGTGTCGGAATCGCCACCCGCGAATCGCATCAGGGACGTGGGTTCGCCACCGCGACCGCGCGGCAGTTCGCGCAGCAGGCCGCGCAGTTGGGGTTGCGCACGCATTGGGACGCATGGACGCACAATGTGCCGTCGTGGCGCGTCGCGGAGAAAGCGGGCTTTGAGAAGGTCAGCGATTACGACGTGCTGTTCTGGTGGGGAGAATAGCCCCTTCTCTGCTCGGAGAAAGGGCTGAACTTGAAAGGCCGCCTCACCCTAAATTCCTCACCTAAGCGAGAGGAACTAGTCTCCCCCTCGCCGAAAAGAGGCGAGGGGGTTGGGGGTGAGGTTGCTTTTCGGGTGAAGTGACTTACGACCCACTCGTGACGCTGACGGTCTCCGCGAGTTCAATCGACAACGCGCTGATCTGGGCCTGGCGCGCGAGGTCAATCGCTTCGGCGAGGATGCGCGCCGCTTCCTGCGGGCTGTGGAAGCCTGTGCTGTTCTCCGAGGAGACGAAGTCCCAGCGCATCTGCGCGCCGCGGTGCAGGGTGCGTGCTTCGAGGAGCTGCTCGTCGGTCGCGCCGCCCGCCATCGCTGCGCTGATCGCGTCCATCGCCGCGAGGATGGCGACTTCGGTATCATCAACGAGCCCGGCGGTCGTCGTCTGAATGGCGACCACGCGCGAGACCAGTTCATCTTCATCGACGTTATGGCACGTCTGGCACGCGGCGCTGACGTTGGTCAGCGGGCTGCGCAGCCAGTGATCGCTGTACTTGACGCTGCCAACGCGGGTGTACGGCATGTGGCAGTCGGCGCACGCGACGCCCGCGCGGGAGTGGATGCCGGAGCTGTACATTTCGAATTCCGGGTGCTGCATCTTGAGCAGCGGCGATCCGGTGTCCGGGTTCGTCCAGTCGATGTGGCCAACTTCCTGATAGTAGGTTTCGATGTTATCGATGGAGAGACCATTCGCCCATGGGAAAGTGAGCACCTTGTTTTCGCCCGCGAAGTAGTATTCGACATGGCACTGCGCACACACATACGTGCGCATTTCCTGCTGCGTGGCTTCCGCCACATCAATCCCCCGCGCCGCCATCGCGTTGATGAAGGCCGGGCGGGTGATCGTCAGTTCCATCGTTTCCGGGTCGTGGCAGTCGTGGCACGAGCTGCCGGTGTGCAGGTTGGCGCTCAGGTCATTGTAGGGCGTGTGGTTGAACTCTTCCCAGCCCATCTCAGCGATCAGCACGGGGGCTTCGGCGGAGTGGCAGTTGGCGCACGCGCCGGGCTGCTGGCGCTGGAGCACGCGCTCCGATTCACGCTGGTCGATCAGCGCATAAGCGTGGCCGCGTTCCTCGTTGTATTCAATCGAGAAGGCGTAACCCGCATACAGGCGCAGCAGATTCGGGTTGGCTTCAAGGTGGCTGAACGGTTCCGAACCACCAAAGGTCGTGCGCCCGTAGTTTTCCGCCGTGCGCTGGAACATCTCATACTGCACGGGGAAGTTCTGTCCCCAGACCGCCGGATCGAGTTCATCCGCGCCGATTTCGACGATGCGCAGCGGTGACTGCCGCGCTTCGTTTTGCCGTTCGTTGATGTTCAACAGCAGCGCGGCGACTCCTACCGTGAGAAGTACCGCCCCGATGAACACGAAGGCGTAGAGTAAGGCTTGACGTGATCTCTTCATGAGCAGTTTTCCTCTTTATTGCGTGTTGCGATTCTGATGACCGGGATTGCCGTGGCATTCAACACAGCGCCGCTCCTGATCCGCATGCATGCCGTACACGTTACTGATCAGCGTGGCGTGGCAGTGAATGCAGTTCTCTTGCGCGATATCCGCGTTGAAGTCCGTGATCTGGATCACTTCCGGATAGTTCCCGGTCGTGAACGCCAAACTATGGTTGAAACCGTTGATTCCCTTGACCACCCATTTCCCGACCGGATCGTGCGGGGTGTGGCAGTCGTTGCATGTCGCGAAGTTCCGATGACTGGATGTTTGCCAGGCCTCATATTCGTCGCGCATGATGTGGCAGTTGACGCACGTCTCGGGGTCGTTGGAGAGATACGACGTGCCGCGGGCATACACAAACGTGAAGCTGCCCAACCCGACCAGCACCCCGAGCACAATCATCAACAAGCCGCCGAGCAGCAGTGAACGAGCGCTGCCGAGTCGCCGCATAGCATTACCTCCCTCTAGCCGTGACAGCGGTTCTACGCTTACATTAGCACGAGGTGAGAAGCAGAAAATTGATCCAGATCAACTTTGGGGGGAGTTTCCCACCTGCCCGAATCCCCTCTCCCGAAGGCTCAGGAAAATTCAAGGCAGGCGTAGATCAGCCGGGATAACGCAGGCAGAGTACGGCGGTGCGATGGGGTGAACGTGGAAGTTAGGAAAGCTCAGCGACTACCTGTAAGGCGGCCAGATCGCAGATTTCCAGCCGCTTATGCGAACAGATCAGCCAACCCTGTTTTTCCCACTGTGTCAGCGTGCGATTGATCGTTTCGACGGTTGTCCCGCTGAACTCGGCGAGATCGCGCTGAGTCATCGGCACGTCGATCAAGATGTTGCCATCCAGAGGTTTGCCGAACTTGTCGCACATTTTGAGCAGCGTCAGGGCGAGACGACGGTCAACCCGTTTGGTCGCCATGTGCCGGACGCGGTCATGTCCTTCGTGAACATGCGCGGTGAGGAGGTCGATGATCGTGAGCGCCAACTCCGGGTAATCGAGCATTAAGGCGCGGGCGTCCTGCCCGTCAATGCCGATGAGCGTGCTTTCCTGAATGGCTTCGATCTGCGTGGGGTGCGGGTAACTGCCGGAGATCGCCAGCAGCCCAAAGACATCGCCTTCGCCGTAGACCTTGAGGGCGACGCATTGTCCATCTTCCGTATATTGGATAAGGCGCATCCCACCCGACTGTAAGATATAAAACGAATGGATGTAGTCACCCTGATACAGCAGCACTTCGCCCGCCTTGAGGGTCAGGCTGCGCGCAACGCTCAGCATAGCGCTGAGGATCGTGCTGTCCAGATGTTGAAAAGCAGAAATTTGGGGCAGTTGAGCCGGAATACCGCTGCGAATCAAGGTGGACACTCCGATGGATTAGGACTAATGCCCACTATAGAAGATCGCGGCACATCGCCCAAGTGACGATGCGCCGCGAAAACTCAACTGGATGTCACTAGCGCAGGAAGGCTTCGATCAAGCCGCCATCCACGCTGAAGACCTGCCCGGTCGTCTTGCTGAAGGCGTCCGTGCTGATCAGGTACGCGACTTCCGCCTGATCCGCCGGGGTGATCGGCAGCTTGGTCAGCGTGCGCTGCGCGTAGAAATCCGCCAGCTTGGCGCGCAGCGACTCGGTGCTTTCGTCTTCGCTATGCGCGATGTTGTACTTGACCAGCGAGCTGATCACACGGTCACGCGGGAACATGGTGCTGCCATCGACCACCGTCGCGGGCGCGAGGCCGTTCACGCGCACCAGCGGCGCCAGTTCGACCGCCAGTTCGCGCACGAGGTGATTCGCCGCCGCTTTGCTCGTATCGTAAGCCAGCGAGCCCTTCTTGGCGACCGCCGCGTTGACGCTGGTCGTCAGCACGAGCGTGCCGCGCAGCTTCTGCGCTTCCCACACGGCGCGCGCTTCGTCGGCGACGACGTAGCCGCCGAGCACGTTCACATCAAACGTGAAGCGCCACTTGTCGTCGCTGATGTGCCCCGTCTTATCCGGCGACACGAACACGCCCGCCGTCACGATGATGTTGTCAATGCCACCGTAGGCCAGCACAACGCTGTCGAGCAGGGCGCGCACGCTCTCGCGGTTGGTGATGTTCACCGCGCAGGCAATGGCCGGACCAGAACCGGACAGCCCCGTACCCGCCACGCCGATGCCCACGCCGTAAATCTTGAGCAGTTCATCGGCGGTCGCCTGCGCCGCGTCGCCGTTGAGATCCGCGCACACGACGTGCGCGCCTTCTTTGGCGACCCGGTGCGCGACCGCGTGCCCGATGCCGCTGCCGGCGCCGATCACGATCACGACGCTGCGTTCGAACGGCTTTTCCGGCGGCATGCGCTTGAGCTTGGCTTCTTCGAGCAGCCAGTATTCGATGTCAAAGGCTTCCTGACGCGGCAGCGCGACGTATTCGCCAACGGCTTCCGCGCCGCGCATAACTTCGACCGCGCAGTTATAAAATTCGGCGGTCACGCGGCTTTCGCTCTTGTTCTTGCCCCACGCGATCATGCCGAGGCCGGGGATGAGGATCACCGTCGGGTTCGGGTCGCGCATGGCGGGGGAATTCGGGTGCTTGCACGCGGCATGATACGCGGCATAGTCTGCGCGGTACTGCGCGAGCCCACCGTTGAGCTTGGCGACCAGCGCGTTCGTGTCTTCGACCTGCGGATTCCAGTCGACATACAGCGGCTTGATCTTCGTGCGCAGGAAGTGATCCGGGCAGCTCGTGCCGAGTTCGGCGAGGCGCGCGGCGTCGTGGCTGTTGACGAATTCAAGGATCGTCGGGTCGCTCTGCACCGTGCCGATGAAGCGGTTGTACTGCGACACCAGACCGCGCAGCGTGGGCAGCAGGTCGATCAGGCGGCGTTCCGCGTCGGGCAGCGGCTCGTACTTCGCGCCGCCGAAGGTCGCCGCGCCTTTGTCGTGGGCTTCGAGGTAGCGCGCCGCTTTTTCGATCAGCGTGAGCGACAGTTCGTAGCATTCTTTGTCGTCGTTCGCCCAGTTGATCAGCCCGTGGCCGCCGAGGATGATGCCCTTGAGATTCGGGTTCTGGCGGATGGTCTCCTGAAGCAGCAGGCCGAGTTCAAAGCCGGGGCGCTGCCATTCAACCCAAGCGACTTCGTCGCCCCAGATTTCGCTGACCAGTTCGCGTCCGTTGCTGCATGCGGCGATGGCGATCACCGCGTTGGGGTGGGTGTGATCGACGTGGTCGAACGGAATGAAGGCGTGCAGCGGCGTATCAATCGACGTGGCGCGCGGGTTCAGGTTGAACACGGTGTGCGTGTACATGTCGACCATCGCGTCTTCCATCGGCGTCTTGACGCCTTTGACCTCGGCGGCGGCGTAGATGCCTTGCAGCGCCATCAGCTTGTCCATGTAGAGCGACGCAAAGTTCGCCTTCTTGGAGGTGCGCAGGTCACCGCCGGAGCCTTTGACCCACATCACGCGGACAGGTTCACCCGTGAGCGGGTCGGGCAGCGTGACCTTGCTCGATGTGTTGCCGCCGCCCGTGTTGGTGATGCGCTGGTCGGTGCCCAGAATATTCGAGCGGTACACCAGGCGCTCGACCGGATCGAGGGCATTGGCGCGGGCGTCGTCCCACAGATAATTGACATGGCGATAGTCGCCCGGGGTATACAGTTGCATCGGTATCCTCACTCAGTTCTCGTAATTGGCGTGAATCCAACAAGAAGGTTCTTTTGATGACGAGCATTCGGCTGACATTTTTCTGAAAAATAGCACCAATCGATGCAAAACGCAAGTTTGTGAAAGAAAAAGCAATATGCATGCTGGTGAAGTAAAGCTCAGCCCTGATGCCGGATAATTCACCCTGTTGAGCGTCGAGGTGGCCACCGTTCAGGGATGAAAATGAAGCTTAGTTGACAGTTGTGGCGGATCACTCTGATAATCTAGACAAGTTTACAGTGCAGATTAAGCGCTAGCGACTATGTCAAACTCGTCATTGTCATCGAAAATCACCCACTTCAGCGCCTGGTTTACTCTGTTCGTCGGCTTTATGACGCTTTTGGGTTGGTATTTCGATGTCCCGGTTTTTCGCTCACTGGCGACGCCGTTTTCGTCAATGTCGCACACGACCGCTGTCTGCTTT
Organism: Anaerolineae bacterium; assembly: GCA_041916315.1. Classification (GTDB taxonomy): domain Bacteria; phylum Chloroflexota; class Anaerolineae; order Aggregatilineales; family Phototrophicaceae; genus Flexifilum. Next base: position 6,569 of record JAYRZU010000041.1, on the reverse strand, counting down.
ATCGTTATCGGGCTAGCGAATTTACTCTATCTCCGCGGCCATCCCCGCCGCGCCAGCGGCCTAGGCCTGATCGTTGCCCTGCTAGCTGGTCTCACGCTGATCGAAATCATCTTTGCCCGTGATTTTGGGATTGATCGCCTCTTCTTTTTCCCCTCACACCCGCTGTACGCCCAACTGGAACAGATGAGTCCGGTCACGGCCTTCAATATGCTGCTGCTGGGCATCGTCACCACGTTAGGGATGGGACGGGCGTCCGTGCTGTTCGGAACCTTGATGCTGGTGCTGGTCAGTACATCAGCCGTTGGCTTGCTTGGTCTGCTGTACAGCGTCGCCTCAGTGTACGCGCTGCCGGCCTACAAAAGCATGGCGTTCACAACCGCGTTCACCTTCATTGTGCAGGCATTCAGCTACTTTTTCGCGCGGCCTAGTCCCCTGCTGACCATTCTGCGCTCCCCCACGAGCGCAGGCTTGACGGGGCGGCGTTTGCTCCCCCTGGCGCTAAGCGCGCCGCTCCTGCTCGGCTGGGCGCTGATGGAGCTTGTACGCCGGGGGGTGTTTGATGACGCCCTCGGCTTTGCCCTCCTCGTGCTGCTGACCACCATCGTCTTCGTCCTCGTCATCGGCGTGACCATGCGCGCCCAGTATGCCGAGGAACTGCTGCGGCAAACGGCGGCTCAAGATGCACTGGAATTTGCGCTGCACCGCGAACGCAACCGACTGCTCAAAGAATTCGTCACCAATACCCTGCATGACCTGCGCACGCCGCTCAGCTCGATTGGGACAAGTGCCTACATCGCCGGGCGTACCGACGACGCAGCGAAGCGCGGCGAACGGCTGGAGCACATTCAGACGGAAGTCCGTCAGCTCGGCAAGCTGCTCGATCAATTTGCGGAGATGGTGCGCCTGAATCAAATGGAAGATGTTGTCCTCACGCCCACCGCGCTTAACCCCCTCGTTGAACGGACCGTCGCCGAATATCAGGTGCTGGCCGAACGAAAAGGTTTGCGCGTGGTCACGGAGATCTACCCGGGTGAGTTGATCGCGCCGATTAGCGAGCTCCTTCTGCAAACAGCGCTGATTCAGGTGCTCAACAATGCGGTGCGCTACACACCTTCCGGTGGGATGATCACGGTGCGCACGCACTGTCGCGATACCCATGCGCTGATCGAAATTGCTGACACGGGCGAAGGGATTCCGGCGGCGGCGCTCCAGCGCGTGTTCGATGTGCAGTACAAAGGCAACGCCGCGCGCACCGCCGACGGCAGCACCGGCGGCATCGGCCTCTCGATGGTCAGACGCATCCTCGAACTGCATCACGGGCGCGTCGACATTACCAGCTCGGTCGGACACGGTACGACCGTCTGGCTGTTCATCCCTGTTCACACTCCACCAACTGAATAACCACCCAACTTAAGGCTTGCTCCCTGCACGATTTTTGCTATCCTTATTGATACATCGTATCAATAAAAGGAGGACTGACCATGACGCGCCTGCCAGTCACCGTGTTATCCGGGTTTTTGGGAGCCGGCAAGACCACGCTCCTCAATCACATTCTGACAAATCGCGATCAGCTCCGCGTCGCGGTGATCGTTAACGACATGAGTGAAATCAATATTGATGCGCAATTGGTGCGTCGGGGCGAAGCCGCGCTCAGCCGGGTTGACGAACAGCTCGTCGAAATGACAAACGGCTGCATTTGTTGTACGCTGCGCGAAGATTTGCTGCGCGAGGTTGCTCAGTTGGCCCAGCAGGGACGCTTCGACTATCTGGTGATCGAATCCAGTGGTATCTCCGAACCGCTCCCAGTTGCCGAAACCTTCACCTTTGTGACGGCGGAGGGTGTCGGGCTGGGGGAAGTTGCCGCCCTTGATACGCTCGTCACGGTCGTCGATGCGCGCAATGTGCTGGCGGAAATGAACAGTCTCGCCACCCTGAGCGAACGCGGAATCGGCGTAGGCGCAGACGACGAACGCACGATCGCCAATCTGCTGGTCGATCAGATCGAATTCGCGAATGTGCTGGTGCTCAACAAGATCGATCTCATCACGCCAGAGCAACAGCATCAGATCGACGCCCTGCTGACCAAGCTCAATCCCCGCGCTCGCCTTGTCCACGCCGAATACGGTCGCGTACCGCTCACCGAAGTGCTGAATACGGGGCGGTTCGACTTTGAGCAGGCGGCCACGTTTGCCGAGTGGTTGAGCGGTGAAGAACATATCCCAGAAACTGAAGAGTACGGTGTGAGCAGCTTCGTCTACCGAGCGCGGCGACCGTTTCATCCGCAGCGGCTGCTGGAGATGCTCGAAAGCGACCAACTCGACACAGTTATCCGGTCGAAGGGCTTTATGTGGATGGCCACCCAACCGGATGCGGTTGGTATCTGGTCGCAGGCGGGCAGCGTGATCGGTCTGGAATATGGAGGCGAATGGTGGGCTGGCGTCACCGCTGATGAATGGCCGCAGGATAAAGGCTTGCGCCAATCCATTGAACAGCAGTTTGAGGGCGAGTTTGGGGATCGGCGGCAGGAAATTGTCGTGATCGGCTTAAACATGTCCGTGCCGCAAGTGCGCGCCGTGCTGGATCGCTGCTTGCTGACCGATGCGGAGATGGCGCTCGGTGTGAACGGTTGGCAAACCTTCAGCGACCCGTTTGCGTACGCGGCTGATTCAAACTGATGCGCGGCGCAATTCTCCAGCGGTCCGCCCTTAACAGATAGAGCAGCGCGAACAGCCCCGTCAGCCCAGTGATGATGGCGCCCACCCGCAACAGCGGCGCGGTAAACTCAAATTCGACCGTCGGCGTGCTGTTCGGCGGCACGACCACGCCGATCAATTGCCCGACCGATTCGATCTGCGCAGGTTGTCCATCGAGGCGCACCACCCAGCCCGGCCACGCAACATCCTGCACGACCAACACCAGCGGCTCGTCTGTTGGGTTGTCAATCGGGATGGTAATGTGGCCGGGCAGCCAGGTATAGTCGCGCACGGGTTGGGTTAACGGCGTGATGGTCGGAAAGCGTATATCCTCTGGCGGAAGCTGCGGCGGCGTGCTGATCAGGGTCTCGTAAGGGATGGTAAAGACATAACTTAAAGCGTTGGGATTATGCCACGCGCAGGGAATATCAGCATAGATGGGCGGACTACCCACCGCAGGCGACCACCCCTGCTCAGACAACATCTGCCGCTGACCATCGTCGCCCGGCAGCGCCCATTCCGGCATCACCTGTGTGAGATCGCCGTTGTAGAGTGTTGGAGCCACCCCTAAGGGATCGTAATCCGCCGTAAGATTGCTCATCCGCACCCCATTTTTGAGGAACGAGGCGGCGGCATTGTAATCCAGCGTCCACACGCTGGTAAACGGATCATCCCTATCATTCGCCCGCATCCACGCCAGACAGTCTGTAGTAAGCTGGGATTCCGGCTCGAGCGTCCCAAACACAGCCCGGCTGCTTAACGTTTCCCACATCGCGATGAGGATGACGAAGACGATACCCAACCCGAGCCCCACGCGAGCGGCGGCGCGTGCCCAAACACGGAGATCCGCTGTACTCAACCGTTGGAAGTAGGCTTCGGGATCAATCCGCTTCCAGGTCTGATCGATAGCAAGCGCGGTAAAGATGGCCACCCAGAAGGACGTCATAGTCAGCATGCGGTTTACGCCGCGCCAGCGCGCGATAAACGGCGAGACTTCGCGCAGCCAACCTACCAGCGCGTTTGTGCCCGTGCCCCACGTGGTAAAGAAGATGAGCAGGAAAATACCCATCGCCCAGATACGCCACTGCGGACCAAACAACTTCCGTTCACCGGGGAAACTACGCTCAATGACGGGCAGCAGCACAAACACAATGAAGGCAAACCAGAGCGGCATCGAATATATGTAATAGTTTTCGAAGCGTACCCCAACTGAAGCGATGATTAGGTTCGGCGTGAAGAGCTGCGCCAGCACCTGCACTGGATCGGCGTAGGTACCCCAACCGGTTTCGGGAAAGTGCCGTCCGATATAGCCGGAATTCAGAATGAGGGGGAGCAGCGTAATGGCAGCAAAACCCGCAGTCAGCGCCAACGAAATAATCAAGCGCCAACTCATCGCCCGATCCAGAGTGTAGGGAAACCAGTGCGGCGGGTCGCTGGCGGTACGTGAACGAGGAATATACGCGCCAATAATGCTGACCGCCATCAAGAGGGCGGGGAGCGTAAAGTAAATATTGCCGCCGAGAAAGACCTGTGCTAACCAAAAAGCGAGCAGCACCAAGGGATAGCGCTGCTGCGGAAACTTGACTACCCCGACCGCCGAGGCTAAGACCCACGGGAGAAAACTCTGGGTGATGCCAAGCTGAAAGAAGCCAAGCGAAATTGAAGCGTGCTGCGGCCCTTTTACGACAAAGAGTAAGCCGAGCAAAACGCGCCCCGCTAGTCCGAAACCCAGTACTCGTCCGAGATACCAGCCACCCCACCCGACCACCATAGCGGCCACGACCACACTGATTTTGATCCCGTTGGGGTACCCGAAAATGATGCTCGGCACGGTTTCGACCGGGTTTAAAACGAAGGTCACCGGGTTGTCGATGCTCGGTTCGCCTCGGCTGAAATAGGGCTGCCACAAAGGCAGGTAGCCATAGGTTTGTAGGCTTTCAGCCGTGAACTGCGCTGAGCCGGTCAACCACTGAGCTTCCAGACCAGTTAACGTCCACTGGGGGTCAAAGTTAAGATAGGCGCTGGTCGCCGACAGCGCAAACGCCGCGATCAAAACGAGTTCAAACAAAGCTTGGCGTGGTCTCAGCAGTGGCAGCAACTGACAATTCTTTCGGGCAGCGGTTGTCGTAAAAATTTGATACTTCGTCCGTCAATCAGTGCAATGTCCCTACACAACCTTAGGAGTCTATCATCGATTGACCTTGGATTACGCAACACTGGTATCATTGTAACGTAGACTATGGCCCTAGTATGTCAGAACTCCTTAATGAACCGGGATTTGAACCCCTCTGGACTCGTCTGAATAGCTGGTGTACACTGATCGTCTTGCATAACGAAGTTTGCTACGGAAACTAATGAACGACAGCAATCACGATCATTTTAAGTCAGACCGCATGGCGGCGTGGATTAAGAGCGCCTGGCTTCCGCAGCACCCGACGGCGATCACGGTGTGGACCTCGGTGGCCGTCGTCAGCGAGACGGTGGTCGAGCGGATTGATCGAAGCATGTCGTTTGCGGGGTATCGCTTCACGGCCAGCGAAGCCCTCGACTGTCCGGTCGTCGCCAATATCCGCCAGTTGGATGATCGCAGCTTTGTGTGGCGGCAAACCGGTGCGTTCGTCTATCGTTTCAACCCGGAAGCGGGTGGCGACGTGATCGAGGTGCTGGTGCTGTGCGCGCAAATCCACGAGGTCGGCTGGAGCTTCGTCGTGCTGGCCGCGCTGCCCGAAGCCTTCAAAAAGGGCTGGACGGCCTTCGTCGAAGAGGCGAACCGGCTGGACGAAGCGTACGATCAGCACGACCGCGTAATCGTCATCGGCGGGCGGCAGAACTCGTTTGTGCCCACCGTCGACTGGGACGAAATCGTGCTGCCGAGCGCGCTCAAAACCGATCTACTCAACGATGTGGACGCCTTCTTCAAAAAGGGCGTGAGCATCTACCTGAAGCTGAACCTCAAGCCATTCCGCAAGCTGCTGCTGGCGGGCGTGCCGGGGACGGGCAAGACGATGCTGTGCAACGCGCTCGCCAAGTGGGCGATCAGCGAAGGCTATCTGGTGATTTACATCTCCAGCGCGCGCAAAACGAGCAACGAAGAAGAATACACGACCTCGTTCAGCAAGATTGAGCGGGCGCTCGAAGCAGCGGCGTCATCCAGCGTCCCCACGCTGATTCTGCTCGAAGAACTCGACGCGTACCTGCACGAAGACGAAAAGGCGCTCGTGCTCAACGTGCTCGACGGCTCGGAAGCGCCGCTCAACACCAAGGGCACGCTGCTGGTGTCGACCACCAACTACCCCGAAGCCATCGACGAGCGTGTGCTCAAGCGTCCGGGGCGGTTGGATCGCGTGTTCATCATCCCCGAAGTCAAGACGGATATGGACGCGGTCGAGATGCTCAAGCGCTACCTCGGCGCAATGTGGAACGAAGAGTTCAAGCAGTTCGCGCATGAGCTGGTCGGTTATCCGGGCGCGTTCATCCGCGAAGTGGCGATCTACGCGCTGACTCAGGTCGCGCAGGATGACCTGCCGGAACTGCCGCCCGCCCTGCTCGAAAAGTCGTTCAAGGCGCTCAAGGCGCAAATCGATGCGCGCGACAACTTCCTCAAGCAGCGCTCGTTCGGCCTCGGCGATCCGCTGCGGTCAGCGAACGGGAGTTAATCCGACAGCGGCGTAAGAATTCTGCCTCACCTCACCCCCAGCCCCTCTCCGAAAAGAGGAGAGGGGAGGCAAAGCGCTTAAGTCCCCTCGCCCTTGGGAGAGGGGATTTAAGGCTTGTCCGGTACTCAGCAAAGAAGAGTAGCGAGCGCGCCATCGGGACGAAGGAGGCGGCGGTTCAGATAGAGCCCAAAGTTGTAGGCCGCCATGATACAAGCGAGGC